>NZ_JAEKKT010000056.1 GCF_019510245.1 Streptomyces sp.
GGGCCCGGATCTCGGCGGGGAAGTTCGGCAGGGTCGACAGATCGTTGCCGAAGGACGCGGTCTCCGACGTGAACCGGTCACCGGTGAGCTGCATACCGTCACCCGAGTCCCCCGCGAACCGGATGATCACCCGATCGAGCCGCAGTGTCTGATGCGTCACCGGCGAGCGCCTCTCACGTGGACGAATTACGTGAGCGGAGAGGGCAGGATTCGAACCTGCGCGGGCAATGAAGACCCTCCCGAAGAAATCCGGGACCCGTTAGGCCACTTCGGATACCTCTCCCGGTCGGCCCGGAGCCTCTTGCCCCTGCTCCGTTGCCTTCCGAGATAAATACTGACAGCCCGACCTTACCGGGCACTGACGTTCTCCTGACAGGTCTGGAGTGCCGCGAGTAGGTCCGCCCGCCGGTTTCCCGTATTCCCCTGGAATGCCCGCGAAGATAAACTTCAGAATATGATTGATCTTCAACTGATCCGTAACGATCCAGAATTGGTGCGGCAATCTCAGCGCGCACGCGGCGAGGATCCCGACATCGTGGACGCCGTGCTGGCGGCGGACGAGGCACGCAGAGTGACCGGTCGGCGGTTCGACGAACTGCGCCGTCGGCAGAAGGAGTTGAGCAAGGAGGTCGCGGTGGCCCGTAACGAGGGGCGAGCGCCGCTGCTGGTATGCGCGGCAGAGCTCGCCTCGGAGGTCAAGGCCGCCGAGGCCGACCAGCGCACGGCCGACCGGGAGACCCGTCGCCTTCTCAACCGGCTGTCCAATGTGGTGTCCCGTGACGCTCCGACCGGCGGCGAAGAGGACTTCGTCGTCCTCGAACAGCACGGGACTCCGCGGGACTTCACAGCCGAGGGCTTCGCACCGCGCGATCACATGACGCTGGGGCGGCTGCTGGGCGCGATCGACGTCGAGCGGGCCGCGAAGGTCTCCGGCTCCCGCTTCCACTACCTCACCGGAGTCGGGGCACTGTTGGAACTGGCG
This sequence comes from Streptomyces sp., assembly GCF_019510245.1. Classification (GTDB taxonomy): domain Bacteria; phylum Actinomycetota; class Actinomycetes; order Streptomycetales; family Streptomycetaceae; genus Streptomyces. Next base: position 983 of record NZ_JAEKKT010000056.1, read on the forward strand.
CTGGTCACCATGGCCGTCGAGCGCGCCTGCGCGGCGGGGTTCACCCCGATGATCACCCCCACCCTGGTACGGCCCGCGGCCATGGCGGGTACTGGCTTCCTCGGCCAGGCCGCGGACGACGTCTTCCGGCTGGAACAGGATGACTTCTATCTGGTCGGCACGTCGGAGGTCCCGCTGGCCGCGTTTCACATGCAAGAGGTCCTGGACGAGGAACGGTTACCGCTGCGCTACGCAGGCTTCTCCTCGTGCTTCCGGCGTGAGGCGGGGGCCTACGGCAGGGACACGCAGGGCATCTTCCGTGTCCATCAGTTCGACAAGGTCGAGATGTTCTCGTTCGCCCTTCCCGAGCAGGCCGAGGCGGAGCACCGACGGCTCGTGGACTGGCAGAAGGAGTTCCTCGATGCTCTCGAACTGCCCTACCGGGTCATCGACGTGGCGGCGGGCGATCTCGGCGCGTCGGCGGCGCGCAAGTTCGACATCGAGGCGTGGATCCCGAGCCAGGGACGGTACCGGGAACTCACCTCCGCCTCGAACTGCACGGAGTTTCAGGCCCGTCGGCTGGGAGTGCGGGTCCGCGGCACGTCGGCGAAGAGGCCGGCGGCCACACTGAACGGGACGCTGTGTGCCGTACCGCGCACGATCGTCGCATTGCTGGAGAACCACCAGCAGGCCGACGGGGCGGTCGTCGTGCCCAGCGCGTTGCGCCGGTATCTCACGGAACGCTCCGTCCTGAAGCCGACGGCCGGCTCGTAGCAGGCCGACGATCCGACGGGCCGAAGGCCCGTCGGATCCGGCTGTGAGCGCCGCGGCGCGGGCGGCGAAACGGCCTCGGCCCGTCCAGGACGGGCCGAGGCCGTTTGTGGTGCGGGTCGGATGGCGGCGGATCCGATGGGTACGGCCGGGGGCGGGGTCAGGCCGCATGCAGTGCCGCGGACGCGGAGACCAGGACGGAGTTCTGGGTCAGCACGGCCTGCTCGCACTTCCGCAGCCGGTCGCCAGGCGCGTCACCATGGGCGACCAGGATGTTCTTCACCTGCTGGTACGCCTGGAGAGCCTCCACCTGCCGGCCCGAGCGGTAGAGGGCGATCATCAGCTGTTCGCTGAACCGCTGCAGGAACGGCGTGTACGTGGTCACCAGAGGGACCAGCTCGGGGACGATCCGTGCGTGGTTGCCGCAGCGCAGTTCCGCGCGGAAAAGCAACTCCAGCGCCTCGTAGCGCAGTTGCTCCAGAGCCCGGCCGCCCACGCGGCAGATGGAGCCGCCGACCGTGCCGCCGAAGACGGGCCCGCGCCAGTCGGCCAGGGCCGAGCGCACCGAAGCGGCGATGAGCTCAGGCGGCATTTCGTCCGCTCGCTTCTGCAGTTCCCACACGGTCGCGCGAAAGCGCCAGCCGTCGACTTCCTCGTCCCTGAACAGCAGCTGATAACTGGTGTGTTCACTAAGAAGGCGCGGTATGTCGCGGTCCGGTTCCAGCTCCCTGAGCTGTCGGCGCAGCCGGCTCACATGGGCGTGCAGGGAGTTCTCGGAGTTCTCTGGCCAGGAGTCGCCCCACAGCTCGTACTTGAGGGCTTCCGAGGTCACCAGGCCAGCCGGGGACAGGAGCAGTGCGAGCAGCAGGATCTGCTGAGCCATCCCGCGAACGGGATGAGTCAGGTCGGCCGCACTGACTTCCAGAGGGCCCAGAAGAAAGAACTCAAGCATCGTCGTCGTCCGATCCGTGGGGGCAGGGTTCGAGAAAACGCACCTGCGCGTGCGCGTGCCCCGCACGGCAGTTGGTCGGTCTGTCGGCTTCTTCGGCGCCGGCCAATTCGGCGAGAAGCGAGATGAATCGTGCGTGCCGCGAGAGCTGTTCGTTCGCGCGTTCAGCGATGAGGTCACGCCAGATGAGCCAGTCGTCGAACGCGTAGGCACCGGTCCGGGTCGCCAGCCGGACACGGACGGCCGTGTCGGCGCGTTCGTCGGGGATCGACTCAAGGGCGCTCAGCAGGTTCAGGGCTGTGCAGTCGACAAGGTCGACCAGGTCCTTCGGTGTGCGTTGGGCGATCAACGCACCGATGACGTCGGGGCACATCTCGGGACCGCTCTCCACTACCACCGAGGTCCCACCGCAGGCGATCTCCCGTGCCGCCGCGACCAGGATCTGGTCGTAGAGGGCAATATGACACAGGGTCCAGGACATCGCCCCGTGCGGATCACGGCCGCTGCCTCCGGCGAGAACGGAACGGGCGGCGTGCAGCAACGCCCGGTAGGCGCCGTCGAGACGACTGCAGTCCACTGCGGATCCCCCTGCATCACAGTTGTCGCCATACGGGTGTGTTCTGCGTCGCACCGTCGCGAAGCGTGTCAGAGCCCATGTCGTTCTGTCCATTACCTCGCAGATAGGTGAGAGTGTCGGCCTGCCCTGGGCATGGCGGAAAAGCGTCCATCGCCAGATATCAGGCCGCCGTCAGCACAGGGTCAGCCGTGCACTGCTTGAATTGCTTCTCGGTTCGCTTCAATACCGCTTCGTGATTTATATTTCGTCAACTCGGAGGGCGCCATGACTGTGGCAAGAGGCTCGCTCGACGGCAACGTCACCCATGCCGTACGAGAGATTCTCGACCTTCCGGCGTCAGAGCGCCGGGACGCGCTGGAAACCCTGGTCGTGACCGAATTCAAGGCGACCCTGCTGATGCCCGACGACGAGGAACTCCCGCCAGAGGTCAGTTATTTTGAACTCGGTTTCACGTCGTTGCGGATCACCGAGGCTAAGCAGCGGCTGGAGGGCGTGCTCGGTCGACCGATCAGCACGAACCTGCTGTTCAACAGGCCGACTGTGGAGCAGTTGCTCGATCATCTCGAAACCGATGTGTTCGCCGACCTGTTCACCACCGCGCCCGCGGCCGAACCGGACGGCGCGCGGTCCGCGGAACAGGCGCTGTGGGATGCCGCACTCGACGACCTGTATCAGGGCTGAGCCCGAATCGGTCGCTGTCCGACCGGGTTCCACGACCTTTGCCGGTGCCGTGCACGCCACACCGCAGAAGGGAACCATGACCATGCCACAGGAGATTTCGCCGGACCGGGACAAAGACGTCAACCGCCCTCCGTCGGAGCAGCATGAGCGCATGATCCGCCGCCTGCTCATGGAGAAGAGCGAACCCGTCGCCATCGTGGGCGTCGGGCTGCGCTTCCCCGGCGAGAACAACACCCTGGACGGGTTCGAGGAGTTTCTGCGCGAAGGCCGCTCGGGGATCGTCCCGCTGCCGGACGACCGCTGGAACCTGACCGATTTCCTACCGGAGGACGAGACCTCGTCCGGCCGAATCCGCACCCCGTCGGCGGGCTTCCTGACCGGGATAGATCAGTTTGATCCGGGTTTCTTCAACATTGCCCCGAAAGAAGCGGATTACATCGACCCCCAACAGCGCCTGCTCCTGGAGACCGCGTGGCAGGCACTGGAGAACGCCAACCTGGACCCGCAGCGTCTGCGGCACGGCAACGGCGGTGTGTACATCGGGGCGAGTTCCATCGACTACGCCTTCGAGCTGGACTCGGTACCGTACGAGGACCTGGATCCGGCGCTCTCCAACGGCATCACCATCTACCCACTCTCCGGCCGGCTCTCCTACTTCCTCGGCTGGCGAGGGCCGAGCCTGAGCACAGACACGGCGTGCGCCTCGTCGCTGACCGCGCTGCACCTCGCGGTGCAGGGGCTGCGCCGGCACGAGAGTGACATCGCGCTGGCCGGCGCGGTCAACTGCCTGCACCACCCGAAGATCTGGGTGATGTTCTCGCACGCCGGAGTGTTCGCCGAGGACGGGCACTGCAAGACCTTCGACGACGCGGCCGACGGCTACGCCCGCGCGGAGGGCTGCGGCGTGCTCGTGCTGAAACGGCTGTCGGACGCGCGGCGGGACGGCGACACCGTCCTGGCACTGATCCGCGGCACGGCGATCGGCCAGGACGGCGAGAGTGCGGGTTTGACCGCACCCAACGGCGTCGCGCAGGAGGCCGTCGTCCGGGCGGCGATCGCTGACGCCCGTCTCACCCCCTCCGACATCCAGTACGTCGAGGCGCACGGCACCGGCACGGCACTCGGCGACCCGATCGAGATGGGCTCTGTCAACGGAGTGTTCGCCGAGTCCCACACCAAGGACGCTCCCGTGATCGTGGGGTCGCTGAAGGCCAACATAGGCCACATGGAACCCGCTGCCGGTGTCGGCGGGGTGATCAAGACGGTGCTGCAGATGCGGGCCGGCGTATTCTTCCCGCACCTGGTCGACACGCCCTCGCGGCGCATCCCCTGGGACACCTACCCGGTCGAGCTCGCCAGGGGCGGGCGGCCCTGGGACGCCCCGGTCCGGCGCGCCGTGGTCAACGGCTTCGGTTTCGCGGGCGCGATCGGTTCGGTCGTACTGGAGCAGGCACCGCCCCCGCGCGCGCCCGCACACCCGGCCGAAGACTCGCAGGCGTCCGCACACTTCTTCACGGTGTCGGCCAAGACAAAGCGGGCGCTGCGCCTGCAACTGCTGTGCTACCGGGAGTTCCTGGCCGAACACCCGGACGCGGACATCGCGGACGTCTGCTACACCGGCAACGTGGGCCGTGCCCACTTCGAGCATCGCGTGGCCGGACTGGTGCGGGACCGAGCCGCTCTCACGGCGCTCATCGAGCGGGAACTGGCCGGCCCCGCGGACACGGCGGACCCCGGCGGCCTGCGCAGGACAGCGTTCCTGTTCTCGGGTTCCGGGGCCCAGGAAGCCGGAATGGGCCGGGTGCTGTACGAGCAGTTCCCCGTCTTCCGGGAGCACGTCGACCGGTGCGACACGCTGTTCCGGCCGCTGATCGGCCGGTCCGTCCGGGACCTGCTGCTCGGCAGGGTGCCCGACCCCGAACGCTTCCACGACCTGCGCTACAACCAGCCCGCGATGTTCACCTTCGAGTACGCGCTCGCCCGGCTGTGGCTGTCCTGGGGCGTACGGCCGAACGTGATGATCGGTCACAGCACCGGTGAGGTCATCGCGGCCTGTGTGGCGGGCCTGTTCGACGTCGAGGACGGCGTGGCTCTGATGGCGGCCCGCGGCCGGCTCCTGGAGACGCTCTCGGTGCCCGGTGGCATGGCCGCGGTGGCAGCCGCCGCCGCCGAGGTCCGGCCGCTGATCGAGCCGTACCGGGATCTCGTGATCGGTGCGGTGAACTCGCCCGGCCAGTGTGTGCTCTCGGGACGCGCGGACTCCCTCGGCCGCGCCGTCACGGACCTGCGTGCCCGCGGGTTCCAGGTCACGCGGCTGAATGTGCCGGTCGCCTCGCACTCCCCCCTGATGACCGAGATCGCCGAACCGCTGCGGGAGGTGCTGGCGAAGGTTACGTTCCGGGAGCCGTCGTTCACGCTGGTCTCCAACGTCACCGGTAAAGTGGCCCGGCCGGCCGAGCTGTCGACGCCCGACTACTGGATCCGTCACCTGTGCGAGCCGCTAGACTTCGCCGGCGGGATGCGCACCATCGAAAAGCGCGGTCGGCACGTGTTCATCGAGATCGGACCGTCCAGCTCGCTCACCACCCCCGCCGCCCAGTGCGTGGCCGCCCAGGAGCACGCCTGGCTGGTCAGCGCGCACCCGCAGGACACGGACGGCTCCACAGTCCGTCAGGCTCTGGTCGAGCTGTACCTGTCCGGCCGCTCGGTGGACTGGCAGGCCGTGCACGCCGGGCGCGAGCGCGGCCGTACGGAGGTGCCGCACTACGTGTTCGACCGCAAGCGCTACTGGCTGCCCAATGGTGCCACCCGGCATCGGCAGGTCACCGGACTCGGTGGCCGGCCGGTCACCCATCCCCTGCTCGGCGCCGAAACGGCTATCGGGGAGGCGCTCGCGGCCGAGGGGACGCGTGGGTACTCGACCCTCGTCAGCGCCCGTCACCCGGTCTACCTGGCTGAACACAGAGCGGGCGAGCGACCGTTCCTCCCGGTGGCGGGTTATCTGGAGACGCTGTTGGCCCTGCAGGACGCCGTCTTCGGCGAGACCGGCGGGACCGTCGAGGACCTGGTGTTCCACGAGACGCTGTTCCTGCCCGGGGACGAGGCGGTCGAACTGCGCACCTGGCTGCAGCCCGACGGCACGATGGAGATCGCCGGGGTCACGGCGGACGGCGCCCGCCGTCTCGTCACGGCCCGGCTGAGCCGGCGGGCACCACGGACCTGGTGGACGGGGATCGCCGGGGCCGAGCCCGGGGATCGGATGACCGCCGAAGCGGTGTACGACGTCTACCGCGGGCTCGGACTGGACTACGGGCCCCGGTTCCGCCGGTTGCGGTGGGCCGGGCGGGTCGCGGCAGACATCGTGGTCGGCGAGGTCGACGGGTTGCCCGCGGACGCGGTGGAGCACCTTCCGCCGGTCCTGATGGACGCCGCGACGCATCTGCTGGCCGTGGTCGTCGACGGGTCGACGGGCTTCGTCGCCGTGCGGGCGGGCGGGTTCCGGCTGTTCAAGAAGCCGAAGGCGGCGGTACTGCGGGCCGTCCTGCGCACTGGGCCCGCCGACCGGGAGGACGCGGAGTTCACCGCCGACCTGGTGCTGCTGGAGGGCGAGCAGCCGGTGTTCTCCCTGGAGGGGCTGGCGTTCGCCCGGCTGCCCGAGCCGATAGCGGTCGCCGACGGCGAACGGCTCGACGCCGCCGGGGTGGCCGAGCTGATCGCCTCGCCCCGGCTGGGCCGGCTGCGGTCCCTCGAAGAGCTGGTGCTGCGGCAGCTCGCCGATGTGCTGAGCGTCGACGAGCTGGAGTCACTGGGGCGGCACACCCGCTTCATCCAGCTCGGCCTCAACTCCCTGCTCGCCACTCAGCTGCGGCTTCGGCTGGAGGGGGTGCTCGGCACCGAGCTGCCCGCCGCGTCGATCCTGCAGAACCCGTCCGTGCAGCTCCTGGCGGAGTTCCTCGACCGCTGGCTCGTGCCGGAGCCGGTGGGCTAGGACGGTCCCTCCGCATCGGCCCACGACGCCCGGACCGCCGCACGGCGGTCCGGGCGTCCACGTACGAGAAGACACGCCCGAAAAGACGCAGACGAGGTGAGGTCCATGTCCTGGCAGCCCGGTACGTGGCTGCAACCGGAGTCGGCCCCGGCCGACGCGCGGCTGCGGCTGTTGCTGTTCCACTGCGCCGGCGGCGGCGCGTCCATGTACCACGCGTGGCCCGCTCTCTTCCCCTCCGCCGTCGCTGTGCAGAGTGTGCAGCTCCCGGGCCGCCAGGACCGGCTCGGCGAGCCCGCCTTCGTCCGGCTGGACGAGCTGCTGGAGACGTTGACGGAGATCGTGGCGGCGGAGGACGACGGCCGTCCCTTCGCGTTCTTCGGGCACTCCATGGGCGCACTTCTCGCCTACCGCCTGACGGTGGAACTGGAGCGCGCCGGGCTGCCGGGGCCCACGGTCACGGCGGTGGCGGGGTGGGCGCCGAAGGGCTTTCGGACGCCGGTCGAGGGCGCGGCGGGCGGGCCGTCGGACGAGGTACTGGTGCGGGAGCTGGCTAAGCTCCGCGCTCTGCCCGCCGATCTGCTGGACGCCGCCCCGCAGTGGCTGGCGCTCGCCCTGCCCGCTATCCGCGCCGACATCGCGGTGTGCGCCGGGTACGTCGACGACGAAGCCGTCGTCACCGCCCCGCTCGTGGCCTACGGCGGCGCGGCGGACCCGCTGATGGAACCGGACGCGCTGGGTTCGTGGTCGACGCGCACCCGCGGCTTCCTGGGCGCGCGCGTGCTGCCGGGCGACCACTTCTTCCTCGCCGAGGCCGCGGAGGCCGCCGTCATCGCCGCGGACCTGGCGCACCTGCTGCTCCGGCACGAGGCCTGAGCGGAGCCGAGCCCACCCCGGCACGGGGGCGCGGTCGAACGAGGGGGCCCGGTACAGGCGTACCGGGCCCCCTCGTTCGACCGACGGTCAGGCGTGGGCGTAAAAGCCCCGGCCGGTCTTCCTTCCGAGCAGCCCGCCGGCCACCATCCGCGAGAGCAGGGCCGGCGGGGCGTACTGGGGCTCGCCGTACTCCTCGTGCAGTGCCACGGCGATCTGGGCGACCACGTCGAGCCCGATGAGATCGGCGAGCCTGAGCGGGCCCACAGGATGCGAGCAGCCCAGGATCATCCCCTCGTCGACGGCGGCCGCGGGTGCCACGCCCTGCTCCACCATCCGGATGGCCGCCAGCAGGTACGGGATGAGTAGGGAGTTCACCACGAACCCGGTGCGGTCCGGACAGCGCAGGGCGCGTTTGCCGAGGACGTCGGTGACGAAGTTCCCGGCCCGGGCCAGCGCGTCCTCGTCCGAGAAGGGCGACCCGACCAGCTCGACCAGCGGCATCGCCGGAACCGGGCTGAAGAAGTGCAGGCCGACCACCCGGCCGGGGCGGGTGGTGGCCAGGGCCAGCCGGACGATGGGCAGCGAGGAGGTGTTGGAGGCAAGGATCGCGTCCTCGGCCAGCACCGTCTTGTCCAGGGCCGCGAACACCTCGGTCTTGTCGGCCTCGTGCTCGCGCACCGCCTCGACCACCAAGTCGCGGTCGGCCAGGGCGTCGAGGCCGACGGCGAACTCGGTCCGCGCCAGCAGCGCGTCCCGATCCGTCTCCGTGAGCCTGCCCTTGGCCATCGCACGGTCGACCGAGCGCAGCAGGCGGCGCCGGCCGGACCGCAGGGAGTCCTCGGAGCGTACGGCGACCCGGACGTCGAGTCCGGCCCTGGCCGCCACCTCCGCGATGCCGGAGCCCATCGCCCCGGCGCCCACGACACCGACCCGCGGCGGCACCGGTGATGCGGGACCGGTCGTGTCCTGCGCGTCGCCCGTCACAGCCGTCCGCCCTTCTCCAGGTGTCATCGGTGCCACGCCGCTCCCGCCCCCCACCGCAGCATCGCCGCACCGAGCGCCATGCCACCTCCGAAGCCGGCCAGCAGGACCAGGTCGCCCGAGCGCAGGGCACCCGAGCGGTACGCGCTGTCCAGGGCGACCGGTACGGAGGCGCTGCCGACGTTGCCGTAGCTCTCCAGTGTGCGGTGGGTGCGGTCGTGCGGAATCCCCAGCAGGTCGGTCAGCCGGCGCAGCATCACGCCGTTGGCCTGGTGCGGCACGAAGTGATGGATCTCGTCGAGCCGGACGCCGGACCGCACGGCGAGCGCGGTGAGCGCCGGCGGGACCTCCCGCATCGCGAAGTCCCGTACGGCGCGGCCGTCCATACGGAAGTAGTGGCCGCCGGCGTCCACGGTCTCGTGCGAGGCGGGCGCCCGGCTGCCGCCGGCCTCCACCCGGATGAGCCTGTGCTGGTCGCCGCGGCCGGCCAGGGTGAAGTCGATCAGCCCGTACGGCGCCGCGACCGGCCCGAGGACGGCGGCGCCGGCGCCGTCGCCGAACAGCACGGCGGTGCGGCGATCCCCGAAGTCGAGGATGCGGGAGTAGACGTCGGCGCCGATCACGAGGGCTCGGGTGCCGGGGCGCAGGCTCATCAGCCCGTGGGCGAGCACCAGCGCGTAGACGAAGCCGCTGCACACGACGTTGACGTCGAGGCACGCGGCCCGGCGGGCGCCGAGCAGGTCCTGGACCAGGCTGCTGGTAGGCGGCTGGGGCGAGTCGCCCGTGGAGGTGGCGACTATCAGGTGGTCGATGTCGTCGGCGGTGAGGCCGGCCCGGGCCAGGGCCGCGGCGCCGGCCTTCGCCGCGAGATCCGAGGTGGCCTCGTCGGGGGCGGCGAAACGACGCGACCGGATCTCCGTCCTGCTCTCGATCCACTCCTCGTCGGCCCCTGTCAGTGCGGCGATCTCCGCGTTGCTCACCTCCTCCTTGGGGAGGTACGAGCCGGTCCCGAGGATGCCGGTGCGGGGCCGCTCGCCGCGGGAGGTCACGCCGGCTCCGCGGCGAGCGGGGCGATGGCACCGAGGCGGTCGCGCAGTGCGGGGTCGGTGACGCCGAGCCCGGGTTCGGGGGCGAGGGCGAGGACGCCGACCTTGCCCACATGGCCGTTGGTCTGCACGAGCCGGGCCGCCTCGCCGACCTCGGCGAGGGGGTAGGTGCGGGAGAGGGCGGGGCGGATCCGGCCGAGCCGCACGAGCCGGTTGAGTTCGGCGAGTTCCTGGAGGTTGGCGGCGTGGCTCCCGAGGATGCGCTTGAGGTTCATCCACAGGTAGCGGTTGTCGAACTCGTGGTGGTACCCGGTGCTGGATCCGCAGGTGACGACGGTGCCGCCGCGCCGTACCACGAACACGGACAGGCCGAAAGTGGAGCGGCCCACGTAGTCGAAGACGACGTGCGGGTCCTCCCCCACCGCTGCCCGGATGGCACGGCCCAGCCGCTTGCCCAGTTCGACGGTGCGGGCCGGATCGGCCGTCGCGGCGCCGTCGAGCCCGAGTTCCGAGCGGTCCAGGACCACGTCGCAGCCGAGGAGTTCGAGCAGCCGGGCCTTCTCCGGCGAGCCGACGACGCCGACGGGGATGCCGCCGCCGTTCTTCACCAGCTGGACGGCGTAGGCGCCGAGCCCGCCGGCCGCACCCCAGATCAGCACGATGTCGCCCTGTTTGATGCGGGCCCCGCGCTCGCTGACCAGCATCCGGTAGGCGGTGCCTGCGCACAGCGGGACGGACGCCGCCTCTTCCCAGGTCAGGTGTGCCGGTTTGGGCAGCAGCTGGCTGGCGCGGGCCACCGTGTAGTGGGCCAGCGCGCCGAAGTTGGTCTCGAAGCCCCACACGCGCTGTTCGGTGCCGAGCATGGCGTCGGCGTGGGTGGCCGCTTCCTGGTCGTCGACGTGGACCGGGCTGACGACGACGCGGTCGCCGGCCTGCCAGCGCCGCACGCCGGCCCCGGTCCTGACGACCACGCCGGCGGCGTCCGAGCCGATGACGTGCTGGGGCAGGTCGTGCCGGGCCGCGAAACCGCCCTGGCGGCCGTACCGGTGCAGGAACTCGAAGGTCGGCACCGGCTCGAACATCGCGGACCAGACCGTGTTGTAGTTGACCGAGGAGGCCATGACGGCGATCAGCACCTCGTCGGGCGCGAGTTCGGGCATGGGCACCCGGCCCAGGTGCAGGGACTTGCGTACGTCCTTGTCCGCGGTGCCCGCGAACATTCCCACATCCTCGACACGCAGATGGGCGGCCAGGTAGGCGTCGGGCAGCGGCTCGCGGGCGAGCCGGTCGCCGTCCGCGCCGGCCAGTACGGCTTCGCTCAGTGGATCCACGGGGAGTCTCCTGCTTCGGTGTCAGATCCGCGGCGGAGTGGCGCGAAAGCGGTCGAAGACCTTGCGGTACGCGGCGACCTCGTCGGGGGTGAAGAGCCCGGGGACCAGCTCGTCCGCGTACGGGAGTTCGCCGTAGGGAACGGAGGAGAGCTTGTCGTGGAACTGGTAGTCGGCAGTGATGCGGCCGGCCTCGTCCAGGACCAGCACGTCGCTGCCGATCATGTCGGTCTCGCCGGACTCCCCGAAGAGCATCACCCAGCCGAACCGGATCAGGTTGTGGTGTCCGGTGGCGTTGTTCTGCGACCGGAAGGTGTAGCCGCGCGGCACATAGATGTGGTGGGCCAGGGTCACCTGCCTGTATATGGCGTCGTGGCCGACGAAAGGATCGAGGTTGAACATCGAATAGACGGCCTGCGGCGCGAAAAGCTCCTCGACCGTTTTCCGGCGTACCGCGTCATCGGGCTCCAGCCACATGTCGATCCAGCGTTCGACCAGCGCGTTGCGTCCCGTCATCGATTCCTGCCTCTCCGCGGATACGGCTGTCTCGCTTCACTATGGCAAGGCTTAATTACCCGTCCCTGACGGCTTCCTGACTAGCTCTCCTTATTTGCGTCCGCGCACCGAGGGAGGCTTTTCCAGAGGCAGGGGAAAGGGGCCACGACATGAATGTCGTGGCCCCTCGGTACTCCCGGGTTCCGGCCGTCGTGGACCCGTGTCCGCCGTCGGGGGATGTCCGGCCGCACGACCGCGTCCGGCGGGACCTGGGAGGGTCAGTCGACGAACTGGTAGTCGGTGACGATCAGGCCCTGCTCGTTCAGGGTCATGAAGTCGAATCCGCGGGAGTCTGTCGAACCGTCCGCGACGCGGTACATCTCCCAGTTGAACCGCACGGAGTCGTGGTGGCCGTTCGCGTTGGGGACGACGCGGAAGGCGAACACCCCCGGCTTCACCCACTTCTCGTAGGCCGTCGTGACACGCTCCTGCAGTTCGTCGTGGCCGTGCACCTCCTGGGCGGGGGTGTAGTGCGCGGCGTCCGGGGCGAACAGTTCACCGATGGCCTTGCGGCGCAGTTCGGTGTCGGGCTCGTTCCACATCGCGATGTAGCGGGCCGCGAAGTCGTTCAGGTCGGTCATGGTTCTTTCTTCCTTACTTCCGTCGGTACTCGGGACGGCCGGCGTCGGTGTCGTCACTTGGGCGCGGCGGCGGGGTTCTTGGGCAGTGCCTGCACGATCAGGGCGAGGAGCACGGTGATCGCCACGATGTAGTAGAGGCATGCGCGGAACGCGTCGGAGAAGTCCGCCGGCACCGGGGCGTCGCCGAGCACGTTGTAGAAGACGAGGCCGATGAGGGCCACACCGACGCCGTTGCCGACCTGAAGTCCGGTGGTCAGCACTCCGGAGGCGGAGCCGGCGTGGTGTGCCGGGACCCGGGCGAGCACGGTCGAGGCGAGCGGCGCGATGGCCAGCCCCATGCCGGCGCCGTCGAGGAACAGGCCGGGGATGAGCCAGCCGATGTTTCCGTGGACCCCGATGGAGCCGACGGCCCAGATCTGCAGGCCCATGCCGACGAGCCGGATGACGCAGCCCACGGCGATGGTCTGCGGGCCGAAGCGGGCGGCGACCTTGCGGGCCGACATGGAGGTGATGATGTAGCCGATTCCCAGGGCCCCGAAGACCAGGCCCGAGTCGAGGGGTTCCAGGAGCCGGCCCTTCTGCAGGTAGAGGGCGAGCACCAGGAAGTACGAGGCCATGCTGGCGAAGAAGGTCAGCTGGGCGAACAGGCCGGCGGTGAAGGCGCGTTCCTTGAAGAGGGAGAGGTCGACGGAGGGCGAGCCGCCGTGCGCGCGCAGCCGGTTCTGCTGCACGGCGAAGACGGTGAACAGCGGGATCGAGCCCACCAGCAGGATCCAGGCCCAGACGGGCCAGCCCTGCTGCCGGCCCTCGATCAGCGGCAGGCAGACCGCGGTCAGCGCCACCGTCACCAGGACCATGCCGACCAGGTCCAGCTTCGGGCGGCCCGGTGCCTTGGATTCGGGCACGTACTTGAGGGCCATCGCCGCGGCTGCCAGACCGATCGGCAGGTTGATGAGGAAGCAGGCGCGCCAGCCCATCCCGAAAAGGTCGAACTTGATGAGCAGACCGCCGATGAGCTGGCCGAAGACCGCGGCGAAGCCGGAGATCGCGCCGTACCAGTTGATGGCACGGGCGCGGGCCGGTCCCTCGTACACGGTGGAGAAGATGGCGAGGACCTGGGGTGCCATCAAGGCCGCTCCGGCACCCTGCACCACGCGGAATGCCAGCAGCGCGCCGGTGTTGGGCGCGAGGCCGCAGGCCGCGGAGGCCAGGGTGAAGGAGATCAGGGCGATCACGAACAGCCGACGGCGGCCGAAGAGGTCGCCGAGCCGTCCGCCGGTGATCATGCCGACGCCGTATACCAGGGCGTAGCTCGCGACGATCAGCTGGATCTGCGCCTCGGTGGCGTGCAGGTCCGCCTGGATCGCGGGGATCGCCACGTTGACGATGAAGAAGTCCAGGCCGCTCAGGAAGACACCGACCAGGACGATGGGCAGGGTGAGCGGATGGGGCCCTGTCGAGGCCGCCTTGGCTTGCGTTGATCCGCCCGGGGACGTGGCAGAGGTGGCGGAAGTGGTCATGGAGGGAAGCTCCTGATCAGGGCAGGCCGAAGCAACCGGTCCTGCCGACCTGGGTGTGCGGTGAGGCCAACTGTCCCGTCCGGAGGTAGGAAGCTCAATTACTTCTGAGGTAGGAACGGCCTACTTACCCGGACTGACCAGGGAGAACGGGTTACGAGAAGTTTCCGGCGCCGGTTGTGGAAACGTATGCGCGGACCGCCTCCGCGGTGATCGCGTCGGCCGGGAAGAACGACTCGATGATCAGCTCGGCCACGGTGATGTCACGCGGCGTGCCGAAGGTGGCGAGGGTGCCGAAGAAGGACAGCACCTGATCGCCGCGGCGCAGTTGGAACGGGATGCAGATGTCGCCCGCGACGGGCAGGTCGACCTCGGGCTCCTCCTGGTCGCAGGGGTACTCCAGGAGTTCCTCGTAGAGCGGCCGCAGCCGGGGGTCGGAGGCGGCGCGTCGGCGCAGCCGGCCCAGCAGCTTGGCCCGCCACACGCCGAGGTTGGCGACGCCGGGGGCCATGCCCTTGGGATGCAGGACCAGCCGCAGCACGTTGATCGGGGGTTCGAGCAGTTCGGGCGCGCAGCCCTCGGTGAACAGCGCGAAGCCCCGGTTGGCCTCGACGAGGTTCCACTCGCCGTCGACGACCAGCGCGGGGTTGGGGTCATGGCCGCGCAGCACCTGTCTGACGGCGTCCAGCACCGGGCCCATGGCCGGGTCGGCGAGGGTCTTCTGCTCGTAGGCGGGGGCGTAACCGGCGGCCAGCAGCAGGGGGTTGCGGTCGCGCATGGGGACGTCGAGCTGCTCGGCGAGGCGCAGGACCATGGCCCGGCTGGGCTTGGCCCGCCCGGTCTCCAGGAAGCTGATGTGCCGGGCCGACACGCCCGCCTGGTTGGCGAGGTCCACCTGGCTCAGGCGACGGCGCTCACGCCACTCCCGCAGCAACGAGCCCACCTGTGACGGCGTACCCCGCTCGGACACGGCCATGCGTGTACTCCACTCCCCGTCCCGCTCGCCGCCGTGGCGACGCCCCGGCCTTGTCACGGTAGACGCTCAGCCGTCGCACGACCACCGTGTGATCAGTTTCCTGCCACCGGGTGCCGTACCCGATCGCCCGGTACGGCACCCCGTCAGGGAGATCCCGTCAGGCCCGGTCGGCGGCGAGATCCGGCCGGATGGGGTCCCGCAGCTCGCGGCGCAGCACCTTGCCGGTGGGATTGCGGGGCAGGCTGTCGGTGAACTCGTACCGGGTCGGGATCTTGAAGTCGGCGATCCGGCCGCGCAGGGCCACCATGAGCTCACGTCCGGTCATCCGCTGCCCGGGGTGCAGCACCACCACGGCCTTGGCCAGTTCACCCCAGCGTTCGTCGGTCACGCCGATCACGGCGACGTCGGCGACGGCGGGGCTCGCGGCCCTGATGGCGTTCTCCACCTCGACCGGGTAGATGTTCTGCCCAGCGACGATGATCATGTCGTTGATCCGGTCGCAGACGTAGAGGTACCCGTCCTCGTCGACGTAGCCGGCATCCGGCATGGCCAGCCAGCCGTCGCGCAGGGCCAGCCGGGTGGCCTCGGGGTTGCCCCAGTACTCCACGAAGTGCGCGGGACTGCGGACCCAGATCTGGCCGATTTCCCCCCTCGGCAGGAGCCTGCCCTCACCGTCCTGGATGCGCACCTCGTTGCCCGGGCAGGCCCGTCCGGCAGAGCCGGCCTTCGGGCCGCCCGGGCGGTGCTCGGCCGGGGTGAGGCAGGTGACCACGGAGCCGGTCTCCGCCGAGGCGTACATCTGGGCCAGTTCGCAGCCGAACTCGTCGACGCAGCGACGCATCAGATCGGCCGGCATCGGCGCGCCGCCGTAGGTGACCTTGCGCAGCGAGGCGAACGCCGCGCGGTTCGCACCCGGTTCGTCCAGCATCATCTGCAGCATCGCGGGCGCGCAGAAGGTGGTGGTGACCCGGTGCTCCCGGATGAGCCGGACCGCTTCCTCCGGGACGAACATCGGCATGACGACGTTGGTGGAGCCGGCCGCCAGACCGAACATGAACCAGGCCATACCGCCGGAGTGCAGCCCGGGGAAGGAGATCAGGTGGATGTCCTCGGGCAGCCAGTCGATCCAGTCCAGGCCGGACGCCGCCATGTTCTCCTGGAAGGTGAAGTAGGTACGGTGGGCGAGTACCACGCCCTTGGGCAGGCCCGTCGTACCGCTGGTGTACATCTGCAGGACGGCGTCGTCCGTGCGGGCGCCGAGACCGGTGTCGGTGTCGGGGCGGCCGTCCTTCCACGCGTGCAGTCCGGCACCGCGGTCGTCGCCGTCGTCCGTCACCACGATGCGTTCCAGGCCCGGCAGTTCGGGCAGCAGCCGCTCGGCAACGGGCAGGAACCGCCGTTCCACGAAGAGCAGCCGGGCTCCGGAGTCGCGCATGACGTGGTCGACCTCGTGCGCGGTGAGCCGCCAGTTGATGGGGACCATCACGAGCCCGGCCTTGATCACACCCAGCACGATGTCGTAGTAGTGCTCCGACTCGCGTCCGAGATAGGCGACCCGCGAGCCCGCGGTGAGCCCCGCGGCGCGCAGGGCGTGCGCGGTGCGGTTGCTCTCCCGGTGCAGGCGTTCGTACGTCGTCTCGCGGCCCTCGCAGACGACCGCGGTGTGCCGGGGCCGCTCCAGGGCGTGCCGCCGCAGCCGGGCCGTGATGGTCGCTGGGTCCTGACCGGTGCTCATCCTGTCCTTCCCTGCCGGGGGTGGGCGGCGGCCGCCAGGGCCGGGTGCCGCCAGGCGGTGGTGGGTGCGGTACGGGTCGCGGGGGCGGCGAGCCGGAGCCGAACGGCCTCGTTGAGCAGGGCCACGAAGTCCCGTATGCCCCAGGTCATGGCGTCGGCGCAGGCCAGCCCTTCGAGGTCCGCGGTCATGGCCGGCCCCCGGCCGGCACGGCCTCGCCGACCTGGCGGCCGCGGGGTGTGCTCTCGCCCCGGGTGGCCACGCCGGCCAGGCGCGCATAGCGTTCGGGGTGGGCGGCACGGATCCACAGTGCGTACGCGGGCCCGAGCACGGCGCCTGCGAGAATCAGCCAGGGCAGCGAACCGACGACGGGGTTGTCCGTGCCGGTCATGGTGTCGAAGTTGGTCACGACCAGGGTGGTGGCGACGACGAGGCCGGCGAAGCCGAGTCCGGGCGCGACCAGGGTGCGCCACCAGTGGCGGTCGGGCCTGCGCCGGAAGTAGCCGATGACGGACAGACAGGCCACCGCCTGGAGGAAGACGATTCCCAGCGTGCCGAGGCCTAGCATGCTCGTGGTGAGCCCGAGGTACGGGTCGAGGCCCGCGATCGCGAACACCGCGGCGGTCACGAGGCTGAACACGGTCTGGACGAGGCTCGCCCGGTAGGGGGAGGCGAGTCTGGGGTGGACGGCGCCGAGGAAGCCGGGCAGCACCCGCTCCCGGCCGAGCACGAACATGTAGCGGTTGGCGGCGTTGTGCAGGGCCAGCCAGCCCGCGAACAGGCTCAGGCACAGCAGGATCTGCATGACGGTGGTGAGCGCGGTCGTCAGGTAGTCGTCGCTCAGGTTGAAGAAGAGGTCGCCGAGTTGGTGGGTGGCCACCCGCTGGACGTCGGCCGCACCGACCGCGCCGACGGCGATCCAGCTGATGAAGCCGTAGAAGAGCGCGATGAGGGAGACGGCGATGTAGGTGGCCCGGGAGACGCTGCGCTCCGGGTCGTGCGCCTCCTCGCCGTAGAGGGCCGCGGACTCGATCCCGATGAAGGAGATGAACGCGAACATCATCGACACGCCGGTACCGGCCCCGGCGAGGGTGTGCGGCGCGAACGAGGTGGCCGGCAGCGCCGAGCCGCCGTCCCGGACCAGCACCGCCACGGCGAGCAGCAACAGGATGCCCACCTCACAGCACATGGCGACGGCGAGCACCCGGGCACTCAGGTCGATCTGCCGGTAGCCGAGCACGGCGACCACCACGAGTCCGGCTCCCGCCCACACCTCCCAGGGCAGGTCGAGCCCGTGCGAGGCCGCGACGAGCTGCGCGAAGTAGGCGAAGGCGCCGAGCAGTCCCACGGAGGCGGTGTTGTACGCCACCACCGCGATGAGACCGCCGCCGACGGCGGGTGGCCGGCCCAGACCGCAGGAGATGTAGGTGTAGAAGCCTCCGGCGTTGACGACGCGGCGGCTGATCGCGGCGTAGCCGACGCAGAAGCACATCAGGGTCAGTCCCGCGAACACGAACATCGCGGGTACGCCCGGTCCGTTGCCGAGGGCGAAGGCGAGCGGCACAGTGCAGACCATGGCGGCGAGCGGGGCTGCGGCGGCGATGATCAGGAAGACGATCTTCGGTGTGGTGAGGCTGAGCGAGAGCTGCCCGCCCTCGGAGGGCGGGGCGGACGGGGGCGAGGTGCTACGCATGGGTTGCTCCCTGACTGCGGTTCTCCAGCAGGGCGACGACGGCTTCGAGGCTCGGTGCGTCGGCAAGTTCGTCGTCGGTGACCTTGGCGCCGAGCGTCTCCAGCTGCATGGCCAGCTCGACGAGGTCGAGCGAGTCCAGGCCGAGGTCGGTGAGACTGGCGCCGTCGTGGAAGTCCTCCTCCATGACGTTGAAGGACGTGATCAGCATCTTCTTGACGTCTTCGTACACGTGGTCCTCCCCAGGGCCGTGTTGTCGGGTTCGGATCTCAGCCGGTCAGGGCCGGCACGTCGGGCCACAGGACCGTGGTGGCGCCCCAGGTGAGGCGCAGACCGCGTCCACGATCCGGGCGTTGGCCTGGTGGGCGGCGAACCGGTCGACCTGGTCGGGGCTCCAGCCCCGCCGTTCCAGGGCCGCCTGCGCGACGGCGGTGGTGCGCAGCACGGCGTTGCGGTAGGTGTCGGAACCATTCATCCGGAAGTAGTGGTCCTGCCGAGGGGCGGCGGCGCCCGTGGAGCGCTGCCGGGAGCCGCCGGCCGGGATCTGGATGAGGTCGCTCTGGCTGCCGTCGCTGCCGAGCAGCACCGGGCCGACGGCTCCGGGCTCCATGGGGCGGCCGGCCCTCAGCACCATCGCGCCGGCGCCGTCGCCGAAGATCACCGATGTCGTACGGTCGTCGGGGTCCAGGATCGTCGAGTAGGTCTCGGCCCCGATCAACAGGACGCTCTCGGCGGTGCCGGTGGCGATGAGCCCGGCCGCGGTGGCAAGGCCGTACAGGAAGCTGGTGCACACGGCGGACACGTCGAACGCGGCGGCTCCGGTGAGCCCGAGCCGGGAGGCGACCTCGGGTGCCGTCCCGGGGCAGAGCCGGTCCGGGGTCGTGGTGCCGAGGACGACCGCGTCCACCGGCCCCCCGCCCGCGGCCTTGAGGGCCAGCTCGCCGGCCGCGACGGCGAGGTCGCCGGTGGACACACCTGGCGCGCTGCGTCGGCGGGCCGCGATGCCGGTGCGCTCCCGGATCCAGCTGTCCGAGGTGTCGAGGTGGGCGGTGAGTTCGTCGTTGGTGACCACACGCGGCGGCAGCCAGGCGCCGAGTCCGCTGATCACACACGTCGGGATGTACCGGTCACCGGTCATGGCGGCCCGCTCAGCCGATCCGCATGACGGCGGGATCGAGGCCCATGTACGCGAAGCGGCTTTCGGCCATCTCGTCGGTCCACCGCTCGGCGAGGTCGTAGCGCTCCCCCGGTGTGGTGTCGAGGAGCCGACGGCCGGGGAACACCTCGTAGTCCGCGATGAGTTCGGCATGCTGCCGCATGCCCTCCTGGAAGAGTTCCTCCCGCTCCAGGACGTACTTGCGGTCCGGGATCCGCTCCCAGAGCGTGCGGCCGCGTTCCAGGATGTCCATCAGCCGCGGGCGGTAGTCGGGGTGCCGCAGTAGGTGATCGCGGACGATGGTGCTGCCGACCGAAAGGTGGCGGATCTCGTCGATGGAGGCGCCGCGGGCGATGGCCCCGGCGGCTGGGTCCAGGACGTTCCACTTGCGTTCGCTGAGCTCGGCGGCAGGGGCCAGCACACCCTCGATGACGATGGTGAACACGGCGACCCCCCCGGCGAAGTCCTGCTCGTCCCGCACGGCGCGCAGCGCGAAGTCCAGGATCGGATCGACGACCTCGCGGGTGTAGTCGGTGGAGACCTTCGCCACCGTGGCCTCCAACTCGGCTGCCGGTACGCCGAGTTCGAGAAGGTGATTGCGGAAAACCATGGCGTGCCTGGCCTCGTCCAGGAGTTGGGTGGCGAAGAACTCCAGGCCCGCGGTGTCGGGGGCGCCAGCCACGTAGTGGGCGAGCACCTTCGTCGCCTCGGTCTCGGCGACCGACCGGCAGCCCAGCTCCATGATGAGCGCGTCGCGCAACGGCCCGCCCTCACGCATGTGGGCGGGGGTGGGCTCCTCAGCGGTGTGCCCGGTGACGGCCCGGCCGACGAGGGTGCCCTGGGCGACCCCGCCGAGCCAGTACGCCAGATCGCACTGCTGGGGCGTGAGGTTGAGGTTCATCGCGCCGTCGAGCAGTCCCGGCGCCGTGTCCCAGCCGGTCTCGGCGGGAACATTGCTGGTCATGTCGGTTCCTCTCGTCATATGTCGGGGTCGGACGGGACAGGGGCGGGGCGCCGGACGGCGGTCAGTCCAGCGCGACGGCGAGGGCACCGGTCACGCCGCGCCGTCCGCGCCGCCGCGGGACCTCGTGGAACTCCGCGCCGTGCAGCGCGCCCTCGAAGCTGATCAGCGGGGTGCCGCTGCCGTGCCGACCCGATTCCACCGTGCCGAGCAGCAGTTCGTGGTCGCCGACCGTGAACCGACCCGAGACCCGGCAGATCAGGTGGGCGAGCGCGTGGCCCAGCAACGGAAGACCGGTCTCCGGGTCCGGCGCCCAGCCCAGCGGCTCGAACTGAGCAGCACCGAGGGGCCGTTCGGGGTCGGCGAACCAGTCGGCGAGCAGGGCTTGGCGGCCGGACAGCACGTTCACGGCGAACCGGCCCGAACCGTAGGCCAGTTCGAGCAGGGCGGAGTCCGGACGCAGGCCGGCCGCGACGACCGGCGGGTTGCGGGAGACCAGTCCGGCGGCACTGACTGTGGATCCGTGCACCCGGCCGTCGGCGCGGGCTGTCAGAACGGTGACGCCGGTGGTCAACCGGAGTGCGGCGCCCAACCCTTCGTCGGTCGACCCCGCGTCGGAGCCCGCCGTCCGGCGGCCGCTCATGTGCGGGCCGCGGTGACGCCCGCCCCGGCCGTCTCGTGCGCGCCGCGGCGGCGGTACAGTTCGGCCGCGAGCCGGGTATAGGCCGGGTTGGGCTCCGGCTCGAAGCCCAGCGCGAAGGGCTTGAGGAAGTTCCCGAACACGCCCCGGTCGGCGAACAGGTGGATCGGAAGGACCAGAAGGGCCCACTCGGGCTTGTACACCAGCATCCAGATCCCGGCGACCACGGTCTGCGTGATCAGGCTGTGCATGGTGTTGTAGGCGATGTAGTAACCCTTGGCGACCCGCTGGCCCGGGCTGCGCCGATAGGCGACGGCCCCCGGGATGTAGCCGATCAGGTCGATGTAGACGAAGAGGATGACGGCCGGTATCCAGCGCACCTCCCCGATGTGGGCGACGAACAGCCCGATGGTCACCGCGAGCCCGACGAGGTACTCGGCGCGGTGCAGTCGGTAGGTGGTGGGGGTCTCGAACGGGTTGGCCATGTCCATGGCTCGGCTCCTCAGCTCACGGGCGGGTGGTCAGCGGTCGGCGGTCGCGGTCGGCAGAAGCTCCAGGTCGCCCTCCAGGCGGACCGAGTCGTGCAGCCCGACCACGGCCCACGCCACGGTCTCCTTGATCACGCGCTCGGCGATCGGGTCGAGGATTCCTTCGAGACTCTCGATGCCGAAGTCGAAGTCGCACTCGAAGTGCAGGACCGTGTCGGCGCCGTCCGGGCTCAGCGTCCAGTGGCCGTGGAAGGTCTCGAAGTCACCGTCGGTCTGCTCGAACTCGATGCGCAGGTCGTCCTTGAGGAACCGCTCGGTCTCCGACCACTGGAGCAGCCCACTGCGGAACAGCAGCTCCCAACTGGAGGCCCCGGTGGCGCTCGGCCGGGTCTCGGTGACCTCGGTGGCCTGTACGTGGGGTGAGAGTTCGGGATAGCGCTTGAACTGCACGACGTTCTCGAAGACGGTGCCCGGGTCCGTGCCGTGGATCACCGCGTCCAGAATGACCTTCCGCATCTCTACCGACCGCCTTCCGGCATCCGGGCGCGCTCAGCGAGGAGGTCGCGCGTGGCCTTGTCGAACGCTTCGAGCAGGAAGGTGACGTCGGCGTCGGTCAGGATGGCGGGCGGGGTGAACCTGGCGACCGCGCTGCCGTTCATGGAGTGGTTGCCTACGACACCGTGGTTGAACAGCTCGATCAGCAGTTCTCCGGCCAGTCCCGCCTCCACCATCTCGATGCCGATCAACAGGCCCTGGCCGCGCACCTCCTTCACCAGGCCGGGCAGGTTCTCGTGCGCGATCCGGGACAGCTCGGGCAGCAACCGGCCGCCGAGCTCGGCGGCCCTGCTGACCAGCCGCTCCTCCTTGACCACCTCGATCGCGCCCTGCACCGCGGCCATCAGGACGGGGGCGCCGGTGAAGGTGCCGGTGTGCAGATAGGGATCCTTGTCGAAGGGAGCAAAGGTCTTGCGGCTGGCGAGCGCCGCCGACACCGGCATCACCCCGCCGCCGAGCGCCTTGCCGGCGAGCAGGACGTCCGGGCTGACTCCGTACAGGTCCGCGCCCCACCACTCACCGAGCCGACCCATGCCGGTCTGCACCTCGTCGAGGATGAGGAAGCCGTCGTACGTGCGCACCAGGCGTTCGACGCCCGGCAGGTAGCCGGCGGGCGGCAGGATGACCCCGCCCTCGCCCTGTACCGGCTCGACGATCACCGCGGTCTCGCCCGGGTGCGCGCTGAGCACCTCCTCCAGTGCCTCCAGGTCGCCGAAGGGGATGTGCGTGACATCGGCGAGCAGCGGCCGGAACGGCTTCTGGTAGACCTCCTTGGCGGTGGCCGACAGCGCACCGAGGGTCTTCCCGTGGTAGCCCATCCGCATGGAGACCAGGCGCTTCTTGCCGTTGGCACGGGCCAGTTTGAGGCCGGTCTCGACGGCCTCGGCACCGGAGAGCGCGAAGTGGATGCGGTTGAGATGGGCGGGGACGACGGAGGACAGGGCCTCGGCAGCCCGGCCGACCGTCGGCTCCAGCAGGATGCGGGTAGCGATGGGGTGGGTCTCGAGCTGCCTGCGGACCAGCTCCATCACCCGGGGGTGCCGGGCGCCCATGACGAAGACGCCGTAGCCGCTGCAGTTGAGGTACTCCTTGCCGTCGCTGGTGCGCAGCCTGGCACCGGACGACTCGACCTCCATGTGGCTGCCGAACAGCTCGGCGACGGTGGCGCGGCCCTTGCTCAAGTGCTTGCGGTACAGGCCCAGGATCTCGGCCTCCGTGTCGACCGTGCGGTCGGCCTCCACATAGGTGGTCATACTCGCCCTCCTCGGGCTGCTGGCACGTGGACTGATGGGGGACGGTGGCGAAAGCGGCTCAGGAGAGCAGTAGGGGGCCGCCGGCGAAGTACTCGACCAGCGCCTCTGTGGTGCTGGTACGGGACGGTGGGTGGAAGGCGAGGGGCCGCACGGCCGAGGAGAGGTAGGCGATGTCCGGCGACTCGATGAAGGCGATACCGCCCAGGAGTTCGACGGCCAGGTCACTCACTGCGGCCAGCGCCTTCTGGACGGCGAACCGGGTGACGAGGACGGCGGCCACCGCGTCGTCGCCGGCGGCACCGTCGTCGACGGCCCGTGCCATGCCCTCGGTCAGCGCGACGGCCGACTCCAGCTGGACGGCGAGTGCGGCGCGGTCACTCACGCTGCCACGGCGCCGCTCCAGGACGCGTTCGGTCAGCGTGGCGGCGACCCCGACGTAGGCGGAGGTGACGAGCAGTTCGAACCAGACGAACGCGGCGGTCTGCAGGTCGTCGAGGCGGCCCGGATCCTCCGGGGTCGACCGGATCACCTGGTGCTCCGGGACGAAGACGTCCTCCAGCCGCACCTCGTCGCTCTGCGCGGCGGCGAGGACACCGGTCCCCCAGAACGGGTGCAGGGAAACGCCCGGGGCCTTCGCGGGCACGAGCAGGATGACCAGCTGGGGGTTGCCGTTCTCGTCGGGGAGGAAGGCGCTCGCGGTGAGCAGATCCATCGAGCCCGACAGACTGCACGGTTTCTTCGCACCGTTGACCAGAAAGCCGCCCTCGGTCGGGGTGGCGACGACCGTGGGGGCGAGGATGTTCTGTTCCGTACGACCCTCCGCCCACCCCGAGGCAAGAAGCATCCGCTCCGGTGCGATGCGGTACAGCACCTCGGTCTGCTCGGCTGTCGCCGCGCCGAGCCGTTCGGCCAGTTGGAAGAGCATGGCCACGGTGAAGTTGTGCATGGTGGCGCCTGCCGCGAGGGACGGCGACAGGGCACCGATGGCCCGGGTGACCTGCACGGCTTCCAGGGCGTGGACGCCGAGGCCGCCGTACCGGGTGGGCACGAGCAGGGCGGGGCCGCCGTGTGCCCGGAAGATGTCGATCACGGGGCTGCCGGCCGCCTCACGGGTCGTGAGCGGTTCCTCCGCGAGGGCCTTGAGCAGGCCGGGGTGGTGGCGTTCGCAGGCCGCGCGGGCCAGGTCGAGGGAGCGCATCAGGGACTCCTGACTCGGGTGTCCGTCAGTTTTCGAACATGGCCACGCGCGGTGAGATCCCCTTGCCGAGGCTCACCCCCTGCACGTGGGAGGTCTTGAGCATGGGGTAGTTGCCCTCACCGAACGCGCCGCCGGTCAGCCCCGTCCCGCCGTGGGTGGGGACGACGGGCAGGAAACCGATGTGGGAGTCGTTGACCTTGAGCAGGCCCGCGTTGCGCACCCGAGTGACGAAGCGGTCGATGACGTCGGCGGAGCGGGCCCAGAGCGAGTTGCGCAGCCCGTAGTCGTTGCCGTTGACGAAGTCGATGACGTCCTCGAGCAGGGTGGCGTCGGCGGTCGGGGCCGGGACGACGACGGGCAGCAGGGGGAAGAACGTCTCCTGGCGCACCATGTCGAAGGCCGCCGACTCGGCCATCCCGTCGACCCGTACGACGGTCGGTTGGAGGAACTGGCCGGCCTGGGAAGGCGTGCCGTCGAGTTCCACCCGCCGGCCTCCGCAGACGAGCCGGCCGCCCCGGTCGAGGGCCTGGCGCAGCAACGCGAAGAACCGCTCACTGCGCCGGACCGGCGACAGCAGAACGTCGGGGTCGTCGGGGTATCCCGGGATGATGGCCTCGGCGGCGGACTTGAGCCGGCCAATGAGTTCGTCGGCGATCTCGGGGTGCACGATCACGCAGTTGGGCACCATGCAGATCTGGCCGGACCCGTAGAAGGCCTCGCAGATCGCCTCCACGGCGGCGGAGATGTCGGCGTCCTTCCATACCACCAGGCTGTCGTTGCCCGCGAGTTCGAGGATCGGCTTCTTGCCGCGGGCGACGCACTCCTGCTCGAACCTCAGCCCGGCTTCGCTGGCGCCGAAGTACATGATGTCGTTGACCCGCGGGTCGTCCAGCCAGTGGTCGATGATCTTCTGCGGGGTGCCGCAGACAATGTTCAGGGTGCCGGGCGGGGCCTGCATCTCCTCCAGGAGCGGTACCGCCAGCTCGCGCAGGATATAGAGCGTGCTCAGGGCGATGCTGCGCGGGGCCCGGACGATCACGGCGTTGCCGGCCATCAACGGCAGAACCGCAAGACCCGAGTTGGGCACCGGGGCGTTCTGCGGCGGGTTGATGGCGACCACCCCGTCCGCCTGCCGGCGTACGACGAGTCTGCGGCCGAGGAACTCGCGCTCGGCGTGCATCTGCTGCTCGTACCAGGCCAGGCTCTCCTCGCTGTACGCCTGGATGAGGCAGGTCAGCTCCCAGCGGGCCAGCGTGACCGGGTGGGCCTCGGCGACCATGATCTCCAGGATGGTGTCCCGGTGCTCGATGAGCTTGTCCCGGAACCGGGCGCCGAGCCGCAGCCGATCGGCGAGCGGAGTGCTGGACCAGGCGTCCACGGCGGCGGCCGCGGCCTCGGTGGCCGCGACGACGTCGGGCATACCGATCACCCCGCAGCGGCCCACCACGTAGGAGTGCTGTGCCGCGGCGGAGCGCGGGTCGGGATCCTGCTCCAGCGCGCGCTTGAGACTCACGCTGGTGAACACGTCCTCAAGGAGGGACTTGGAGCTGACCGTATAAACCCAACCCATACCCTCAATATCTTTTCCTCCGACATAAGAGTGGTAACTGAGCAGGGGTTTGGCACGCCCTTTCGTCACCTGATCAGGGCCGCTGGAGATTTCACGCACTGCCACGATCCTTCTCTCTTGCGCCAAGTGGCCTTTCGACGTCCGAGATCCTGGCAGAGGGCCCCTGATCCTGCGCTGACATCGGTCTGACCGGAGTCCCCGCTGACCACTCGTTGACGCCGCACTGACATTTCGCTACCCGTTTTCGAGGCACTTGCGGAGTGTGCGGGCGCATGCCATAGTCGCCACCCTCCGGCTGGTATCAGAATACGGCACCCCGAACATTCCAGAGCGAGGTTGATGGTATGATCGAGAGCGTCATAAGCGACGAAGCAGCCTCCTTCGATTTTGTGTACAACGCCATCCGCGATCACGCGGAGTCCAACAATCCAAGCTCATTCCTCGCGGTCAGTCAGGGGAATTCTTACTTCACCCTTCCGGGCCGCGACGGAGTGATCGTCTATCGTCCGGCCGGGCCCTATCTGGTACAGTTCGGCGGCCCGTTCGCGCCCGACGAGTGCTATCGCGAACTACTCGACGGATTTCTGCTGTTCGCGGCGGACCGGGGATACCAGGTGGTCTCCGTCCAGCTGCAGGAGCGAGACGCCCGGATCTACGCCGAGCGGGGCTTCACGGTGAATCAGATCGGCTCCTCGTACGCGGTCGACCTCACCACGTTCACGCTGTCCGGCACTCGGTTCATGCAGCTTCGGAACAAGATCTCGCGGGCCTTCCGCAACGGACTCACCGTGATCGAGGCGGACTACGAGGAATGGCGTGAAGCGATCGTCGGCATCGACCGGATGTGGCTGCCGCTGAAGGGCGAGGGCGCCAAGCAACTGGAGTACCTGGTCGGCCAGTGCGGCGGGCCCGCGCAGCGGTACCGCCGGTTGTTCCTCGGCCTGATCGACGGCGCACCGGCCGGCTATATCCTCTACTCGCCGGTCTACGGCACCCGGCCCGGCTGGATGCACGACCTGAGCCGACGGCGGCCCGATCTGTCGCCAGGGTTGATGGAAGCAATCAACAAGACCGCCATCGACGCCTTCCTCCAGGAGCAGGTCCCCTGGCTGCACTTCGGATTCACGCCCTTCACCACCCTGGACGAGAAGGTGGAGATGCCGGGCAGCAGCGCGGCCTTCCGGTGGTTTATGCACTTCTTGTGGGAGAACGGCAAGGACGTGTACCCCGCCGCCACCCAGCTCGCGTACAAACAGAAGTGGAATCAGAGCCTGGTGCTCACCGAGTACGTCGCCTTCCAGGGCCCCGCCAGCGTCAACGCGTTCGTCCACATCTTCCGCGCCGCCGGCGCGCTGTGACCCAAGGAGTCTCAATGACGAAGTCAAGCCGCCTGCGTGACCGGTGGGGCGGGGGTGAACACCCGATCGTCACGCAGAAGCGCCCACAGCACGCTGGTCCGTCGCCGTGCCGGAGCGATGACGGCCTGGACGTGCTTGCCGCCCTCGCCACGCTTCTTGAGGTAGAAGTCCCGGTTGAGCCCCTCGCGGATGATGCTGGTCTGCGCGGACATGTAGAACACCCGGCGCAGGCGGCGGCTGTAGCGCTTGGGGCGGTGAAGGTTGCCGGTGCGGCGTCCGGAGTCGCGAGGCACTGGCACCAGGCCGGCCGCCGAGGCCAGGTGGCTGGCGTCGGCGCAGGCCGTGAGGTCGCCTGCGGCGACGACGAACTCGGCGCCGAGTATCGGGCTCTCATCGACCGCCGCCGCCCAGTGATGCCCCTTGCCCGCGTCGATACCGGCCCAGACCCGGGCCCGTCGCTCGCCCACTCGCCCCTCCTCGCTCCGAACAGCATGCCGTCGACCCGAGGAACACCCCGCTGTCATCTCCGTAAAAAGCGACCGGAGCGCACATCTCAATCAGGAAGCCGGAGGTCCTGCGGTCCTCGCCCCGAGTGGGGGAAAATCGGGGCACGTCCGGCCGACGTCGTGGCCACTTGGCGTGTCCGAGCCCGTCAATCAGCAGGACGCTGGGGACCTGCTTGTCAGGCGC
>NZ_JAEKKT010000306.1 GCF_019510245.1 Streptomyces sp.
CGTCCGCGTCGAACAGGCAGAGCTCGACCATCTCGGCGACCTCGCTGAACAGCGCGAAGTTGGTCCCGCTGCCGTCGTACGTGGCGCCGAGCGGGTACGGCGATCCGGGCCAGGGTCGAGCGATGGGGGGCACAGACGGAGTCTCCCTGACAGTGGCGGTCGGACTTGTCCTACCCCCTGCCGTCGCGCCGCTAAGCCTCGCCGCGTGTGATGGCGCCGACGTAGACCTTCACCAGGGTGTCGACGATGGGCTCCGTGGACGGCCGCGGCTCGGGGTGGGAGACCCAGTCGACGAGCACCTCGCTGACGGCCCCGGCCAGCGCGACGCCCAGCAGCCGCCCCTTCGCCCCGCTGTCCAGGTCCGCCACCGAGCGGATCACCTCCGCGAACCGGATCACCATCGCGTGCCGGTCGCTCTCGAGGACACCCGCGACCCGGATCTCGCGGTTGGCGACCTTCGCCCGCCGCGGGTCCTCCGTCAGGTACCCGACGTAGCCGGTGAGGCCGGTGCGGATGCGCTCCTCGAGCGTCCCCTCTGCCGCCTGCACCACCGGCAGCACGGTCTCGAGGACGCCGTTCATCACCTGCTCGTAGACGGCCTTCAGCAGGTCCTCACGGCTGGAGAACTCCTCGTAGAACGAGCGGGTGGCCACGGCTGCCGCCGAGCACAGCCGCTCGATCGTCGCCCCCTGCCAGCCCACCGTGCCGAACAGCTCGAGACCCGCGCCCAGCAGCCGGCTGCGGCGGTCGGAGCGGCGCTGGTCCTCGGAGCGGCCTCCGTAGACCCTTCCTGTTTCGGTCACTCGGAGAAGGCTAGGCCGTCCAAAACGTGCGTGCTGCAGGTTTCTGCACACTCGTGGCAAAGGTCACGCCGTCAGGAAGCGCGCCGCACCTGCACCTCGGGTCTGCTACGCAGCCGCGCCAGTCCCAGGCCCGCGCAGGTGGTCATGGCGAAGGCCAGCAGGTACATCGCCTGCACCTGCTCCCGCTTGCGGCGGTCGACCATGGCCAGCTGGGCGCCCGGGTTGAAAGCCGGGTCGTCGTCCTTCAGCGTCCCGTTCAGCGCGAGCGCCAGCTGCAGCTCCTGCTGCTCCTGGAGCGCACCGGCCGACATCGGGTTCACCTGGACCTGGGTCTGGACCTGGACCTGCGCCTGCACGGCAGGGGCGGGAGCCGGCGGGACCACGGGCACGACGGCCGGGGCCGGCGGGTTCGCGGGCGGCGGCGGGGCACCCGGCGCCGGGGGGATCGGCCTCGGCGGGACGGCGGCCGCGGCCTGGACGCAGGTGACGTTCACGCGGGCCTGACCGACCTTGTAGCCGCGCAGCACCGCTGCCACGTCGCCGGAGTAGCGGCCGGGCTTCACGTTCACGCAGCTCACCGCGACGCTGAACGGTGCGGCGTTCGGCTTCTTCACGTTGAGGCCGGTGAGCGTCCGGCTCTGCAGGCCGCCGAGCACGGGGGTCTTCGTCAGCGGCACGAGCGACACGGACTGGCGGTCGACGAGGCTGCTGAGCACCCGGATGATCGCGTCCGACACGTGGTCGCTGGCGTTGCAGGCGAGTGGCTGCCCGGGCCGGATGTTCTCCGGCTCGTCCGTCAGCGGGTCGATCCCGCAGTAGATGCCGCCGGGAGGCGCGAAGGAGTGCGTGCCGCGCGCGACGTGCCGCAGGTCGTCCATGGACTCGCCGCCCACACCCATCCCGATGACCTGAACCCGTCTGTCGTTGAGGTCGCGGAGGGCCTGGTCGAAGTACGGCTTGTAGTCGGCGTTGTGCTTCTGCGGGAAGGGCGCCTCGAAGGCCTCGTCGGACGCGAGGATGACGATCCGGCGCGTCGACTGGCTGGGGCGCCAGTGGGCGTCCTGACCTGCCGGAACGTTGTTCCAGGCCGCCTGGGTCGTGATCCCCCCGCCCTTGGCGACCTGGCTGAGAGCGAGCAGCTGGCCCTCGTGCGACCCGCCACCGAAGTACGGGTTGATCATCGTCTCGATGTGGATGTTGTCGACCGCGGCCTGCAGGTCGGCGTTCACCGGGCCGACCGCGCGGAGCCGGCGGTAGATGACCGGGCGGTTGTACGGCTTCGCCGGGTTGGCCGGGTCGACGTAGGTCAGCGGGTACGGCTTCTCGTTGTCCTGCGACCCGGTGCCGAGGGTGCCGACACCCACCCGGAGGTCGACCTTCTGGCTCGTCAGCGAACCGACGATCCGCATGATGTTGGCCTTGAGCTGGTCGATGTAGGTCGACATCGAGTTCGAGTCGTCCACCAGGAAGAACAGGTCCACCGGGGTGTCGTTCTTCGGCAGGTCGAGCCGGAAGGGCACAGCCCCGGTGGTGCCGACGGGGAGGCTGATGCTCTGCACGGGCGGCACCACCCTGCCCGGGTTCGGCGGGAGCACCGAGGTGTCGCCGGCCGCCACGGGTGGGATGTCCACGCCCTTCGGCACCGGGTCGACGTAGCGCAGCACGCTGTGCCCGCTGACGGCGTGGAAGCTGGACTGGCCGCTGCGGTCACCGCTGAGCGTCCCGGCGCGCGGCGGCCCCGGAGCGTGGGCCGAGCTGAAGAAGTCCTGGAAGGGCGAGAGCAGCACCAGCGCGCTGCCGAGCTGCACCATGAGCTGGGAGTCGCCATCGCGGAAGGCGACCCCGGTGACACCACCCGGCGCCCGGAAGGCCTTCGTGGTGACCCCGCCGTTCTGGCTGTACACGAGCTGGCCGCTGGACCGGAACGCCGCCAAGGTCTGCGGCTGCATCGCCGTCAGCGCGGTGAAGTCGCTCTCGGGGCTCACCGTGAAGGAGCCACCGCCGTCACGGGACACCGCGAGGTGTCCGCTGACGATGCCGTAGAGCCGGTTGCTGTCGGACGAGTCGATGTCGAGCGCGGTGAACCCGGTGCCGCCGGTCGGCAGGGCGTTCGTCGTGGTGCGGAGCGACCAGGTGTGGCCCCTGTCGGTGCTGGCGTAGAGCAGGCCGGTCTCGCCGTCGAGGCCACCGCCGCCGGGGAGCCCGGGCAGCCCGGTGGTCGAGCCGGTCTCGCCGCCGCTGCCGGTCGGGCTGATCGTGAGGTAGAGCGTGCGGCCGTCGTTGGCGGCGCGCAGCAGCTTGGGCGTGCCCTGGGCCGGCAGCCCGCTGTCGGCCGCGGCCCAGCTGTCGCCGGTGCCGACCATCACGTGCGGGCGGCTGGCCGCGCCGGTGCCTTCCTGGACGGCCGCCACGTGGGTGCTGCCCAGCAGCGCGAGCGAGACGATCCGCGCGCCAGCGCCTGCGAAGGGCTGGCTGCCGCTGGGGGCGAAGGACAGCGCGAGCGAGTCCGACCAGTCGCAGCCGTGGTCGCTCGAGGTCTGCACGCGCACGCCGTTGCTGACCGCCAGCGACTGCGGCCGGGTCTCGTCGACCGCGAAGGCGCTGACGGTGTCGGGGGAGGACAGCCCCTGGACCGGCTTGAAGGTGTCGACGCCGATCTTCTCCCAGGAGCCGCTCCGGGTGATGCCCCGGCAGTGCAGGGCAGGGGCGTTGGCCAGCGCGATCGTCGGCAGGCCCGCCGAGAGGACGGCGGCGACGAGCAGCGCTGACCTCAGGCGAGGTCGGCGCACGGCTACTTCCTCGTCGTGCGCGAGGTGCCGGCCGCTGCCGCCTTGTTGGCCGGCTTGGTGGCCGCGGGCGCCTTGGTGGCTCGCGCGGGCTTGGTGACGGTGGTGACGGCGGACGCCCTACGGCGTGCCGGTCGTCCCGTCGTCGCGTCGGCGGGCGGGGTGGCGATCGCCTTCATGAGCGGCGCGAGCGCCTGCTCGAGGACCTCGCCCTCCAGGGTCTCCTCGGCGTCGAGCCGGGCGGCCAGCGAGTCCAGCTCGCGACGGTGCGCCCGCAGGATGGCCTTGGCCTCGTCGCGGGCGTCCTCGATGAGCTTCCGGATCGCGTCCTCGACCTCGCGGCGGGTCTCGTCGGAGAGCTCGACCAGCTGCGAGTCGTCGCCGAGGAAGCCCTCGCCGGCCTTGACCTGCATGCGGACCGGGCCGACCTCGTCGCTCATGCCGTACTTGGTGACCATGTCGCGGGCCAGGTCCGTCGCGTGCTCGAGGTCCTGCTCGGCACCGGTGGAGCCCTCGCCCAGGACGAGCTCCTCGGCCGCGACGCCGCCGAGGGTGGCGACGAGCTGGTTGTGCAGGCTGCTGCGGGTGAGCAGGGTGGCCTCGGTGTCGCCGAAGGAGGCGGCCGCCACGGTCCGGCCACGGGCCAGCACGGTGACGCGGTGGATGTCCTCGTGCCGGCCGAGGGTGGCGGCGACGACGACGTGGCCGATCTCGTGGTACGCGGCGCGGAGCCGCTCGTCGGCGGTGAGCACCCGGCCACGGCGCTGCGGGCCCTCGAGGACGCGGACGACCGCCTCCTCCAGGTCCTTCATGCCGATGGTGGAGCCCTTGCGGCGGATGGTGAGCAGCGCGGCCTCGTTGACCACCGAGGCGAGGTCGGCGCCGGTGAAGCCGGGGCAGCGCGCGGCCAGCCGGGCCAGGTCGACGTCGGGCGCGAGCGGCTTCTTGCGGGCGTGGATCGTGAGGATCCGCTCGCGGCCCTCGGCGTCCGGGCGCTCCACCGTGATGTGCCGGTCGAAGCGGCCCGGCCGCATCAGGGCGGGGTCGAGGATGTCGGGGCGGTTGGTCGCGGCGATGACGACCACGCCGGTGCTGACCTCGAAGCCGTCCATCTCCACGAGCAGCTGGTTGAGGGTCTGCTCGCGCTCGTCGGAGCCGCCCCCGCCGCCACCGGAGCCGCGCTTGCGGCCGGCGGCGTCGAGCTCGTCGATGAACACGATGGCCGGGGCGACCGCGTTCACCCGCTTGAACAGGTCACGGATGCGGGCCGCGCCGACTCCCACGAGGGACTCGACGAACTCGGCGCCGGCGACGCTGAAGAACGGCACCCCCGCCTCGCCGGCGACAGCCTTCGCGAGCAGCGTCTTGCCGGTCCCGGGAGGGCCGAACAGCAGCACGCCCTTCGGCGGGGCCGCGCCCAGCGCCTTGTACTTGGCCGGGTCCTTCAGGTAGTCGCGGACCTCAGCGAGCTCGATGACCGCCTCGTCCGCGCCGCCCACGTCGGCGAACGTGACGGTGGAGGCGCCGGTGCGGCCGCCGTCCTCGACGCGACCGAAGTTCGTGACGTCCCCGATCGCGCTGCTGCCGCTGCCCTTGCCGAGGAAGATGATCGCGAAGATGTTGGCCAGGATGAGGATCGGCAGCAGGAACTGGTAGAGCTGCCGCCCGCGCTGCTTGCCGGTCTGCGCGTCCACGGTCACGGTCGCGCCGCTGGCCGACAGGGTCTTCTGCACGTCCTGCGTCGCCAGGCCGCTGCTCGGCACCTCGACGCGCACCGTCGCGTCGCCGTCCGGCACGCCCGCGATCTTGGTCGGGAAGGTGGCCTTGCCGCCCAGCAGCGTCGTCGCCTCGTCCGCGGAGCGGAGCGTGAGGACGAACTGGTTGTCCTCGTTGAGGTAGACCGCCTTCTCCACCCGGTGGCCCTGGGCGAGCTGGTCGACCGTGCTCAGCGGCACACGGGTGCCGCCGGGGCCGGAGCTGACCCAGGCGACGACGAGGCCGAAGACGAGGAACAGCGCCGCGAGCGTCGCCGTCAGGACGAGGACGACCTTGTCGGGGCCGTTCTTGCCCTCCGCAGCGCGGGCACGCGCCCGGGCAGCGCGGGCGGCGCGCAGGCGGTCGAGGAAGCCGTCGGGCTCCTGGGCGCGAGCGGGAGCGCCGGTGGTGGGGGTGGCCACGGTTG
>NZ_JAEKKT010000526.1 GCF_019510245.1 Streptomyces sp.
CTCCATCAAATTGCAGGCGGCCGTTCCCTCGCTGGTCGCGAGCGGACTGGGGTTGTCCCGGAGTCTGGGCTGGCGGCCGGGCATCCCGATCCGCACCCAGTGACCTCTCGCAGTGCGGGGAAACCGGCACGTCATGCGTGTCATGCGCGTCATGCCGACGGTTGCCGCCGGGACAGCTGCATGTGACCGAGGCGCCATCCCTCGTCGGTCGAGAACCACACCCGGGTGGCCACGGCCTGGACCAGGAACGGCGGCAAGTCGGGAAGGCGCCGGATGCGCATCCTCTGGAAGCACGTCACGATGGCTCGTCCGCCCCGCTCCCGACAGGTCACCTCGCTGGTCTCGGCCTCGACGGTGGCTCCCATGGACGCGTTGTAGCCGAGGAAACGCTCGCGTTCATGGATGTTCCCGACCGGGCCGTGGACGATCACGCAGTCGGGGAGCATGAGTTGACGCTGTTCCTCGTCACCTTTGGTGATCGCGACGAGCCACGCGTCCTCCGCCTCGGCGACCGTGGCCGGCGTGCGGACGTCGTTCCTGCTCGTCGCCGGGTGGGTCGTGGTCATCGTGCGACTCCTGTCCGAGTGTGTCTGTTGATCGTTGTCCCTGTTACGCCATGGCCCGCCGCGACCACCGCTTTCGCGGAGTCGCGGCGGACACTCCGGTGGTCCCGGCGCCGGCGTGCTCGTCGGGCGGTCAGCCGTCGAGGGTGTGCGGGTCGTCGTCGAGATGAGCCTGGTCCACGCCACCGGGACCGCCCACGAGGGTGAGCGCCGCCGCCACCAGAGCGGCCACGCCGCCGAGCACGAACGCCAGGGAGTAACTGCTGCTGAGAGCGTGGAAAGCGACGTCCTTGAGCGGGTTGAAGGGGATGACGTGACCGTCCGGCGAGGTGATGCTGCCCGGCACCGAGTTGGCACCGAGCGGGCCCGAGCCCACGGCGTGCACCGCCGCCTCCAGCTGCGGCTTCTGTTCCGCGGGAGCATGGGCGGGAGCGGCCTGGAAAGCCGCGTAGGCCTTGCTCAGGGTCGGATTGTCGGCCAGGTTCCGGGAGATCTCCTTGGCGGCCTGGCTCAGCGCGACAGCGCCCATGATCGCGGGGCCGAGGGCGAACCCGAGGTCCCGGAACGTGCTCGTGGCACCACTGGCCATGCCTGCGAGGTGATTGGGCAGCGTGTTGACCGCGACCGCGCTGATGGCGGCGAAGGCGAGTGCCGAACCGACGCCGGCGAGGATCAGCGGCCCGACGATGGCGGTGATTGTCCGATCGCTCGTCGGAACGCCGGCGAACCACAGCCCGCTGGCGCCGATGAGGACAAGGCCGGTGAAGAGCACCCACCGGGGGTTGTACCGCTCGAGCAGCTTGGAGGTGAGCGGCAGCTGCACGAGGCCGATGCCGCCGAAGAAGAGGTAGGCGAC
>NZ_JAEKKT010000307.1 GCF_019510245.1 Streptomyces sp.
GGCCAGGTCACCACCTTGGTGCCGGCGGTGGTCTGGTTGTTGTACGCGTCCAGACACAGCTGGCTGTTGCCGCTGTACACGGTCAACTGGTCGGAGGAGGTGCGGGTCCAGCTCTGGTTGGTGCCGCCGCCGCAGTCCCAGATCTGCAGCTGCGTCCCGGCCGCGGTGGACGAGTTCGGCACGTCCAGGCACTTGCCCGCGCCCACCGCGTGCAGCGCGCCGGTGCCCGTCCCGCCGGTCGTGTTGCTGTAGCCGGCCGCGGTGATGTTGGCCTGGACCGCGTTCTCGGTGGCGTCCGAGGGGTAGCCGGAGGTCATCACGCCCTCGTAGAAGGTGCCTTGGGCGCCCTTGCTGTTGTCACCGCCGATGCCCAGGATGATGGCGCCCTGCTTCCGCATCGGGTTGTAGCCCGCGACGTTGGGCCGCGGACCGTCGTAGAACGTGGACAGGCTGCCCGACTGCGCGTTGCCGCCGCGGATCGCCCAGTGGTTCGGGCCGCCTTTGACGATGGCGGTCGTGTACCGGTAGTTGATGGTCGGGTCGTTCGCGTTGTAGTGCTGGTTCACCCCGGAGAACAGGCCGTTCTCCAGATCGGCCATGATCCAGGGGCCGTTGCCCGCACCGTAGCCCCAGACCTTGATGTTGCCGAAGTAGATGGCCTCCATGGTGCCGTTGCCGTCGTCGTTGCTGTCCGTCTCGGCATTGCCGTAGTCGAAGCAGCAGCCGCCGTTGTAGTGCGTGCCGTCGAAGATCGCGTACATGCCCTCGGGGTTGTCCGCGGTCGCGATGCCGTTGGTGTGGTTGTTGCGGTATCCCGTACCGGGTGCCACGAAGACGCCGTAGGCCTTGTGACCGCCCACCATGGTGGGCGCTGCCGTCGCGTTCGCGAGGTTGTCGGGACCGCCCGCGGCACCGCCACCGGGCGCCTGGGTGAGATGGTTGCCGCGACCCGACTGGTCGTAGATGATCGAGATCAGGCAGGTCGTCCCCGCGCAGAACGAGTCCTGCGAGGCGGCGTCGGCGGTGCCGCCGGCGCTCAGGACGCCGACGTCGCGGGTCGTGTTGTCCGAGGCACGCCGGACCTGGTAGAGGGGCCCGTTGTACGAGGCGTACAACGCCCGCGTCGTACTGTGGGCCGCCACACAGGGCGTTCCTCCTGCCGCGTACAGATCGCACGGTCCGGACGTGGCGGCCCGGGCCGTCCCCGTCGTGGCCGTGGCACCGGCCAGCGCGCCGACGGCGAGCACGGCCGCGGCCCCCGCCCGGGCGAATGTTTTCGGCCGAGAACTGCGGGAGCGCTCCCACGATCGGACAGATGCCTGGTCCCACTCATTTCCCGGCCTTCCGCGGCGCCGTACCGCAGCGAGCAGTCGTTGGACGCCACCCCCGAACAGCACGTGGTGTCTCGTACCTGTCGTTCCCATCCGATCTCCCTACCGTGCCGGCGGAACCCAGTCGGGTTCTGTGCTGGTGGCGCTGACAAATGCGGTAGCGCTTGAAGGTGCAGATCTTTCAGTGGGATTGCAGAGAGGTTTCGGGGGGAGACGGTGCTCCCGATTCCGCAGTGCTGTCAAGGGCCACGACCTCCTTCGTCCGGCCTGGATTCCGAATCGGTTCGATCGCCGATCTCCCCGGATCCTCGTCGACCGGCCCGCTCGAGCAGATCCGGCCGTGACAGTGGACGAGCCGCGGTGCGCCCTCACGCCGACGCGGCTCGGCGCGTCGCGCCGAGCCGGACCGCGATCGCTCAGCCACCCCCCGAAATGCCACTGACCTGGGGCGCGGCCGCCGAACAGCGGTTGACGAGGGGTCAGTGCGCACCGCACCGGCCGATGAGACGGTCCCGCCCCGCCCTTGGACGCGTACTTCGGCGTGCGGCACACCATTGCCCCCGCTCCGCACCGGCCGTACCATCTCGTCGAAGCGCTTGCGCGGAACCGATTCGATTCCGGTCCTCCCGCAACGCGTAAGACGCGGAACGCGTGACGGGCCCGGCAGCCCGACGCCGCTCCCCGCGTACTCCTGGTGCTCAAGCGTTCTGGTTCTGCGTCACTTCGGTGCGGCAGTGAGGCACTTCGGTGCTGGGGCGCAAGGACGGGCGCGTCTGTCCATGGGCGGCACCCGGAACGGACGGTTCTGCCTGGTCGTTGCCGCCCGGTACCAGCTGCCAGGCTCATGATGCTCGGATCGTCCCCTGTGCGAGACGCGTCGGCCTGGGCTTCGTCCCATGTCGCGGTCCTTCGACCTGTGGACCGCTCCCGGCGGAGGCGTCGGCCGTGGTGCGGAGGAGGGTGCGGGGTCCGTGGTGGCTGAACCCGGCAAGGGCTGATCGAGACGGACGCGGTCGTGCAATGGCCAGATCTGGCCGCCGTCGGTGTGCCCGGAGAGCTGGAGGTCGATGCCTGCGGCTGCCGCCCGGTCGATGAACTCGGGCTGGTGCGCCAGGAGCAGGACGGGCAGTGCGGGGTCGGCGCCGTCCAGCGCTCCGGCGAAATGGGCGCAGTGGCCCGCCAGGCCGGAGGAGTCGGCGGTGACGTCGTCCGCGCCGGCGACGACGAGTGTGTGGCCTCCGCGTTCGAGCAGCAGGTGGCGGTTGCGCAGCGGCTGCCGGCCCACTTCGTCCATCAAGTCCATCCAGCCCTCGGCTTCGCTGCAGTCCTCATGGTTGCCGATGCGTGTACACGGGCTCGGGTGGTCGCACGGTTGCCGGCAGGACGGCCTGGGCGCGGCGGCATTCGGCCGTGCCGTCCGGGATGTCGCCGGTGTGGCAGACCAGGTCCGCTTCCAGGGTGTTCACCGCTCTCGCACACCCGCGCCGACCAGCGGGCGCGTTCGAGCGGGTCGTAGTGGGCGTCGGTGATGAGGACGACGCAGAGGCCGCCTACCCCGGCACCCGGCCGCGGGAGTTGCGCCTCTGGCCGGCGTACCCGCGGCACGGGACGGATCTCGGCGTGGGCCCGGGCGAGCAGTACGGCGGCTGCACCGAGGACGGCCCAGGTGACGATGCGGACCGGTCCTGACTCCCGCCGACGCCGGCTACGGTCAGGGCGAGCCGCAAGAACGCACCAGCGTTCCCGGGTGACGTACAGCCTGCCACAGGCCGATCGACAGCAGCGCCAGACTGATGGCGAAGCAGACCCAGAACACGCGCTGGATGCCGGTCGCGAGGTCGTGGGTGCTGCCGCCCTCGTAGCGGCAGTACGCCTGTGGGGGAAACGCCTCCGAGCCGCCGACGCCTCCGTAGTGCATGGAGCACGGGTCCTCGCCGGGATCCTTGAGCGTGTCGTCCGCCGTGACGATCAGCAGCCAGGCAAGCGCTGTCGCCGGAACCGTGGCGACCGCTCACTCACCCCCAAACCCCTCGCGATTATCGAGTCATGTCGCCGCGGGCGAACCGCTCACCCGCCTCATCCCGAATCCGCTCACGAGCCTCTCACCGCTCGGCGGTCAACCCGCCGCCTTGCGCGTACCGCATACGACCGACCTACCGCAGGGATCAGCGCCCGACAACAACCCACAGAGATCAGTAACCGGTGTGTTTGGAAGCCGGGCAGCACTGTGCGAGCCTGCTGCCACTCCTCCGAAAGGGCTGACCCTGATGCTCGGCATGGTTGTCTGGGACGTCCGCTCTCGCGCTTCGACGCGAGAGCGGTAACGGCCACCTGCCTCAACGCACACGTCTGTCCGATGGACAGGCGTGGGTTCAGCCTGCTCCTCGTCGAAGTGCTCTTCGTGCCCCTGCACGTTCGAATCACGAGGAGTACGCGGTGTCCACCATCCACTGGACCACAGGCACAGCTCAACAGTCCGCCCGCTGGCATTCCGAGAACGCCGCCCCCGTTCCACGGCGCACCGTCGTCGCCGACGACCGGATGAAGGCCAACACCGCCTACCGCCAGGCGTGTGAGGGAACGGCCCTGCTCTGGCAAGGCGACTTCCACAACGCCCGGCAACTGCTGCAGGCGATGGGCCGCCGCATCGACCGCAAAATCCCCAGCTCCAGCGCTTACCTGAGCGAATCCTTCCACCTGCACCGACGCAGCAGCAGTCACCGTGCCCGTGTACTCGGAAAGCTCCTGGTGCTGCTCGACGATGACTACACCCTGGCGTTGCGTCGGGCTCCCGACGTCCGTCAGGCGTGTCTGGAAGCCTATGGCCCTCCGAAGGGGCCCACGGTGGTCGCTCTGCGGGAACTGCTGGGAGTGATCGGCGCTCACCAGTGGCGCTTGAAAGGGGTCGACGTGCCGGCGCTCGGCACTCGCATCCACCCCCACTACGCACTACGGCGTGTTCGCTCCAGTCAGAGGCGAGTACGTCGACCTGGTCGCCCATACGCCGCTGCCACCGGCGGCCCTGAACTATCCCCATACCAGTACGGCGTTCGATCTCGGCACGGGAACCGGTGTCCTCGCTGCGGTCCTGGCCCGCCGCGGAATCAACCGCGTCGTGGCCACCGACATCAGCCCACGCGCCCTGGCCTGCGCCAGGGAGAACGCCCACCGGCTCGCCCTGACGGACCGTATCGAGGTGTCGGGTCCCGGCCTGTTTCCCGAAGGCCGCGCCGACCTCATCGTGTGTAACCCGCCCTGGCTCCCCACCCGGCCGACCAGCCTCATCGAGCAAGGCGTCTACGACCCGGACAGCACCATGCTCCACGGCTTCCTCACCGGACTGTCTGCCCACCTCCGGCCAGGTGGCGAGGGCTGGCTCATCCTGTCCGACCTGGCAGAGCACCTCGGCCTCCGGACACGTCAGCAACTGCTCGACGCCATCCAGACAGCACACCTCCGCGTCGTGGACAAGATCGACACCAAGCCCCGGCACCCACGCTCCAAGGACACCACCGACCCACTCCACACAGCCCGAAGCGCCGAGACCACGTCCCTCTGGCGTCTGACAGCATGACCGGCGTCCACATCACGCAGCGGCATCGCGCCTCCCAGCTCACCAGGTGAGAACATCCCGTGGGTGACCTCGCCACGCCCACGGGTGACCCGATTCCTCACCAAGCCCGAGGATCAAAAGCAACATTGCTCTCTATCTTCCGGCCGCGTCGTAGGGCGGGGACGGAAGGTTCCAGACGGCGTCTGACCGGTTGACGATCTTTCGAAGTTCACGGGCGCTTCGTGGCGATATGGCCTGCATCACGGTGTCGAGGAGGGCTCGGGCTTCGAAAGGGTTGCCGCAGCAGTACCAGTGCACGCTGCCCCATTCGTAGTCGTGCCACAGTGCGCGCTCGGGCTGGTGAGCGTAGTCCTTCCAGAGGCCCACAGCCGCGCTGACCTCGCCTGGCTGCACATAGTTGCGGGTGTGCTCGAGACGGATGATCTCGGACAGTGCACGTGAAGACAGGCCGTCGATGACTGGGCTTGCACCCGCGGTCCGGTGGCTGCCGGGGGCTCTGGCACGGATCTGTGCTGGCCGTCTACGCGGCATGGACCTTTCGGTTCGTCGTCATGCGGTACATGGTGCCACGGTCTCGAACGGCGTCTCGAACGGATTCGCTCGCATTTCGATGTGCCGGACTGGGGGCGGCCCTCGTCTGATCATGTGCTCCGACCAAGGTGCACATGACCGAGACGAAGGCCGTGGGGGTGAGTTTGCTGCCTGATGCTGTTCGGAGGGAAGCGTCACGTTTCCGGGGTGGAGTTCGCGGCGTGTCTGACCGCTCGGCGTGACGCCTTGGTCGAGTTGGTGGACGCGGTGCTGTGTGAGGACGGTGCGGTGAAGTCCCGTTGGCTTGACGTTGTTGCCCGAGCATCGGCGTGGGCACGGAGCGATGTAGAGCGGCTTGAACGACAGCCGGCTCGACGTCGACAGGCTGCGGACGGTGCCGGCCGGCCTGCCGCTGCCGCGATTCGACGGTGGGCGTCTGGTCCCAGCGGCCGACGGGTCGCCATGGCTTCACTTGGACGCGCCGTGCTCGGCGGAACGCCTGTTCTTCCGCCTCTACGGCCGGGCGAAGACGGCGTCGCATTTCATACCGGGCCGGCCCTACTCCTTCGCGGCCGTGCCGGAGCCCGGCGCCACGTCCTGGACCCCGATCCTGGACGCGGTCCGGCTCGGCCCAACGGACGACGCGACCGCGGTCACCGCCGGCCAGCTCCGAGGAGTCGTTGAACGGCTCATCGCCGCTGGCCAGTGGCAGACCGGGAACCCGGACATCGTGATCGTGAGCGATGCCGGTTACGACGTCACCCGCCTGGCCTGGGTCCTGCGCGACCTCCCCGTCGAGATGGTCGGCCGCGTCCGCTCCGACCGCGTGATGCGACCGCCGAAGCCACGCGAACGCACGCCGTCAACGGCCGACCGCCCAAGCATGGCCCGGAATTCCGCTTCACCAAGCCGGAGATGGCCTGAGCCTGCCATCACCACGAT
This sequence comes from Streptomyces sp., assembly GCF_019510245.1. Lineage (GTDB taxonomy): Bacteria > Actinomycetota > Actinomycetes > Streptomycetales > Streptomycetaceae > Streptomyces. The sequence continues at coordinate 6,379 of NZ_JAEKKT010000307.1, forward strand.
CACGGACACCACCAACACGGCAAAGCCGAAAGCCAGGCGTGATCGCCGTTCGGCGTACGACCGTTGCATGATCGAGAAGCTGTTCCTCTTACCACCACTGAGGATTCGGCATACTGCGCGCTTCGCTCGTCCTCTTCGCGAGCGGGCAGCCGGTCTCCCCGGGCCTCGGCGACCGCTGGTTCAGCCGGGACTACGGGCCGGGCGGCCGGCATCACGACGAGCGCGTGAAGTACCTCCCGACCGAGGCACTCCCGCTGCTCGGATTCACTCCTCGGCGTCCCGTTCTGGGCGCCGGCAGGCCGATGCGCAGGGCGGGGACGGGCCCGTGTTGACCCGCTCCGGTGACTCAGTGACCTGCACCGGCTGTCAGTTCGGGTCCAACCGGTGGGCGAGGTCGTGGGCGATGGCGCCGGTGAGGTCTCCGATGTAGGGCCCGACGATCTCAATACGGCCGCCGGTGATCGACGAGTTCACGAAGGGGATGCCCCAGAGCTTGCCGTCGATGACGATGGCGATTTCATTGCGCGGGGCCGGGGCCGACGCGATGGAGCCGGTGAGCGCGGCGAAACGGGTCCGGCCGGCGGAGTCGAGGGTCACCTCGACCCGCCAGGTGCCGTCGGCACCGCTCTTGTCGGCCTTCGCGGAGGCGGCCTGGACGTCGGTCATGCCTCTGGCCCGGTCGGCCCGGACGCAGAACTCCGGGTGACTCGCGCTCGCGGGCACGGGGTAGCCGCCGCTGCCCTGGGCGCAGGCGTGCTCGTTGGACGAGGTGACCGGCAGGAAGGAGATCAGGGCCGCCTTCCCGGTGTTCGTGGTGTCGGCCCCTGCGGCGGGCTGACCCACGTGGGCGCGCAGGGTCGCGCCGTCCGCGACGGCCATCCAGGCGGTGGCGACCGCGACGGCGGCAACGATGCCGACACCGGCACGGGCCAGCCGCTGCCGCCGCCGGGCGATCCGCAACGCGCCGTCGGCCAGGCCGACCAGATGGGCACCGGCGGCGTCACCGCCGCTCCCCCGGACCTGGGCGTGCAGGGCGTCGTGCAACGACGTTTCGTGCAGCGTGTGTTCGGTCGAGTCGTTCATGCGACGACGCCCCTTCCGGAGGCGGTGGAGGAGGCGGCCGACTGCCCCGCCTCGGCCAAGGCGGTACGGAGAGAAACGAGGGCCTTGTGGGTCTGGCTGCGGACCGTCCCCTGGGCGACACCCAGAATCGCAGCTATCTCCGCGTCCGGCCGGTCCTCGAAGTAGCGCAGCACGACCACCGCACGCTGGCGCTTGGGCAGCCGCCGCAGCGCGGCCATGATGTCCTGCCGCTGGACCACCGTGTCGGCCCAGTCGGCGGCCTGCGCGGACGGCTGGTCCGGCAGGGTGTCGGTGACCGTCTCCCGTCCCCAGCTGAGCAGTCGGAAGCGGTCCACCTGGGCGTGGTAGAGCGCCCGGCGCACATAGATCTCCGGCTGCTCCCGGTCGCGCAGCTTCGACCAGCGCCGAGCGGTGGCCGCAAGCGCGGTCTGGAGCAGGTCCCGGCCCTGCTCCCAGTCCCCGGTGAGCAGATAGGCCGTGTGCAGCAGCGATCTCGACCGTGCCGCCACGAACTCGCGGAACTGGCGTTCCTCGTCGGCGTTCAATGCGCCCTCCCTCGTTCCCCTGTAAAGACGGGCGCGGAAGGAGGTTCGACTGCCCCGCCGGCCAAACTTTCTCCCCCCGAACCCGCCGGGCTCCTCGCGCGGGCGACATGACGGCCACATACGGTCACAGCACGGACATGATCAGCGGCGACGACAGCATCACGTCTCGCACTTCTCCACCGGCACTCGTGCAGAGCCGGGATTCGACAACCCCACGAAGCCACCGGACTTCCGTACCCACCACCCAGTGATCCTCACGCCCGGCCGGCTTTACTCGCCAATGACGGAGCCGAATGGGCATAACCGGCCCCACCACAGGGCCCCGCAACACCCGCCATGGGCTGGCTCTCCGGCGGGCAGGACGACGACCGCTCGCCGGCGGCTGCAGGCCGTAGCGACTCACCCGCGCGGTCCCGCCCCCTGCAGAAGGGTGACGACGACGAGCGTGGCCAGGGCGTCCGGGGCCTGTGCGGCGGGATCCTGCTCCGCGCCGGTCCTGTAGGGATCGTCTACGAAAACAGATCTTTCCCAGAACAGGATTGACTCGAGTTTGACCACCGCTTCATAGGAAGTGGCGGTTTTCTCGTACTGGTGGCGATGCCGCACAAGCCCCAGGATGTGCGCGCCGTCCTGGAAGGGTTGGACCGCGACGCTGCCCGCGACGTGTTCTGGCGGCTGCGCCTCACCCAGCCGCAGATCACCCGGGTCTGTGCCGACCGCGGCTATGCCGGCGATCATCGAGGTCGGCGGTCGTACTTCAGTACATGAGAATCAATCACCAAAGCGTGCAACCGTATGACCCTCACATATGTCTCATACTGTGACCACCTGTCCCCGACGTCTCATAAGGGGGCGTCATGTACACCCGCCATCGCCTCATGGCCATCACCGCGAGCGCACTCCTGCTGGCCGGCACCGCGGCGTCGGCCTCTGCCGCCGCCACGTCCCCGGCACCGTCCACGAGTCTGGTCGTCAACGCCAGGATCGCCGGTCACTGCTCCTTCGACCGGGTCGTCATCGATGTGAAGGGCAAACTGCCGCCGACCACCGTCACGCGTGTCAAGGAACTCCGCTACGACAGCTCGGGGCAGAAGGTCCCGCTGGCCGGGAAGCACTTCCTGGAGATCAAGCTCTCCCCAGCCGCAGCCCACAACAACGCGGGCAGGAACGCCTACAAAGGCCCGCGCCTGATCAAGCTGAATCTGCCGAAACTCAAGGGCTTCGCACTGACCGGCGACTTCGAGGGCGTCGTCACCTTCGGGGCCGCGTTCGACACCAAGCCCTCCTACACGACGAAGCAGCTACACCACCCCGAGCGCTTCGTCCTGGACATCGCCCACCACAACACCTGCCGTTACTCACACTGAGGCGCCTTGCACGCACGTCAGTCGCACCATGCGCGAGCTGATCGCCGCCCGATTATGGCTGACCGTCTACTAGCTGCCGCCGGCTACCTGGATGGACTGTCACGAAGCCGGGAGCCCGAGTTCTGCCAAAGCGTTCGGCGCGTTTCGGAAGAACCAGAGCGTCCATCCGGTGCCAAGACGTCCCGACGGGGGACACGACTAGGTCGATGCCTCGTCGCGGAGGTTGCATCATCACGCGGAGCATCCATCATCCACTGGGACTCATGCGGTCCGCCACAGGGCCGACCATGCCGTGGTCGACCTCCTGGTCGAGGTGCGCTCCGCCGGGGTGAGGCGGGGCTGCGGCACGGTTGACCAGCAGAAGACCGTGGCCGAGGAAGGTGTACAGCGCCAGCCAACGACCGCGGAGATGCGAAGGACGCGGACGCCGGGATCGTCACCCCTGGACGGTGCTTCTGTCTGGTCTCTGCCCGCCGCACCGCTGCAGATCATCGGGCTTAGGAAGCGGACGGACTCACCTCTCCCCC
>NZ_JAEKKT010000057.1 GCF_019510245.1 Streptomyces sp.
CCCGCGTCGGCGAAATGCCCGGCCACCAGCTTCAGCCCGCGTCGGCGAAATGCCCGGCCACCAGCTTCAGCCCGCGTCGGCGAAATGCCCGGCCACCAGCGTCCGCACCGCGTCCAGCTCCCCCGAGATCAACGCCTCCAGCAACGCCGCGTGCTCCGCCGCGTCCGCCATCAGGTCGGCGCGCGCCCCGCGCAGCGGAACCGCCCGCCGGTGCAGGTCCTCCGCGATCTGCACCAGCTGCTCGTTGCCCGCGAGGCCCAGCACGGCCCGGTGGAACGCCCGGTCGGCCTCCGCGTACGTCGCCCGGCACCCCGTCGCCGCCGCCCGCACCGACTCCTCGGCCAGCGGCCGAAACGCGGCCCACCGCTCGGCCGGCACGCTGCGCGCCAGCCGCATCATGACCGGCACCTCGATCAGCGCCCGTATCTCGGCCAGTTCCGCGAGCTCGCGGGCGCCCCGCTCGACGACCCGGAACCCGCGGTTGGGCACGACCTCGACCGCGCCCTCCTGGGCGAGCTGCTGCATGGCCTCGCGCACCGGCGTCGCGGAGACCCCGAACCGCTCCCCCAGCGCCGGTGCCGAGTACACCTCGCCGGGCGCCAGCTCGCCGCCGACCAGGGCGGTACGCAGCGCGTCGAGGATCTGCCCGCGCACGGACGCCCGCTGCACGGCGGGCCGGGGCTGCGGGACCGGCCGCTCGCCGTGGGTGTGCTCACCCCGGGCGTCCGACGGACCGGCGGGGAAACCGGGCGCCTCCCGCGCCGACTTCCCGGACCGCGACTGCGCCGGCACCCTGGCCGTCTCGGCGGGAGCCGGGTGCGCGCGCTGGTTCACAGGTCCTCCTCCGGCTCGTCGGCACTTGGGTCATTAACGGCGGGTTGTTACTTGTCCGTCAAGCACCTTAGGCGCACAAGGCGCTGGTTCAAATTTCCGAACGAATGGGTAAGGTAAGGCTTACTTATCTGGCAGTCGGTCCGCATCCGATCGGTGGTAGCCCATGCCCTCCCCCGTCTCCGCCGCCTACGCGCGCCTCACCGAGGCCTGCCCGGATCTGGCGGTCACGGAGCTGGGACCGGGCGACCCGGCGCCCCGGGGCGGGGGCTGGATCGGCGCCGCCGAACTGGCGGCCGGCGGCCCCGGCCTGGACGCCTTCCTGGCCTGGGACGAGGACCAGATCCTGCGGGACGAGGGGAAGCCGGCCCGCCCCGACGTGGTCGCCACCTTCGGCCTGCACCGCTACGGCTGGGCCGCCTGCCTCCTGATCACCCTCCCCTGGTTCCTGGACCGCCGGGTCCCCCGCCTCCCCGCGACCGGGGTGTCGTACGACCGCACGGCGGGCCGGATGGCCGTACGCATCGCCTCCTTCGCCTGCCTGCCGGGCGACCCTGCGGCGACGCTGCCCGGTGCGGTCGTCGTGGCCGGCGAGGAGGCGCTGCGGGCCGAGGTGCGGGCGGCCGTCGCCGACCATCTGGAGCCGGTCCTGGGCGGCTTCGGGCCGCGGATGCGGCGGCGCGGGCGCGCGCTGTGGGGCATGGCGACGGACGAGGTCGTCGAGGGGCTCTGGTACGTCGCCGGACTGCTCGGGGACGAGACACGGGCCGTACGCGAACTCGAACAGCTGCTCCCGGGTGCGACCAGGCCGTACGTCGGCTCCGCCGCCTTCCGGGTGCTGTCCGGGCCGGCCGGTGAGCCGCTGCCGACCCGGGACCGGGCGAGCTGCTGCATGTACTACACGCTGCGCCCCGAGGACACCTGCGCCACCTGCCCGCGCACCTGCGACGACGAGCGGATCGCCAAACTCACGGCGGCCGCGGCGGCCTGAGTCCCCTTCAGGGCGCCCGCAGCACCCACCCCCGGGACACAGCACCCCCCGGCATCCACTAAGATCGCCGGTGGCAAGACCACCCCTGCGCGGACAGGAAATTCACAACTTCCCCACTTGCCGCAGGAACTTTCCGAGGAACCACCCGTATGGGTAGTCTTACTCGAACTCAACTCCCGCCCCTCATGCGGCAGTTCGAGCAGAATGCCGCCTGGGGCATCCCCTTGCACTTCCTTGGCGGCCTCTTGCCCCGAAACCCCCTGAGGGCCAGTGGGATTGGGCCACCATGGCGGGCGATACGCCCTATCCCAATGCAAGGGACCCCTAGATGAGACTGACCGACATATCGCTGAACTGGCTGCTTCCCGGCGCCGTACTGCTCCTGGGCATGCTGGTCGCGGTGGCGGTGCTGACGCGCTCCAAGCGGTCCGGCGGGGAGCACGCGAAGGACGACTCGTGGGAGCGCAGCGAGGAGCGGCGCCGGCGCAAGGAGGCCATCTACGCCACCGCCGCCTACGTGCTCCTGTTCTGCTGTGCGGCGGTGTCCGCCGCCCTCTCCTTCCACGGACTGGTCGGCTTCGGCCAGCAGAACCTCAACCTCTCCGGCGGCTGGGAGTACCTGGTGCCGTTCGGCCTCGACGGCGCCGCGATGTTCTGCTCCGTCCTCGCGGTGCGCGAGGCCAGCCACGGTGACGCGGCGCTCGGCTCCCGGATCCTCGTGTGGACGTTCGCGGGCGCGTCCGCCTGGTTCAACTGGGTGCACGCTCCCAGGGGCGGGGGCCACGCCGGCGCCCCGCAGTTCTTCGCCGGCATGTCGCTGTCCGCGGCCGTCCTCTTCGACCGCGCGCTGAAGCAGACCCGCAAGGCCGCCCTGCGTGAGCAGGGCCTGGTGCCGCGCCCGCTGCCGCAGATCCGCATCGTCCGCTGGCTGCGCGCTCCCCGCGAGACCTACAGGGCCTGGTCGCTGATGCTCCTCGAGGGTGTGCGCAGCCTGGACGAGGCGGTCGACGAGGTGCGCGAGGACAAGCGCCAGAAGGAGGCGAACCGGCTGCGCCGCCGCGAGCAGGACCGTCTGGAGCGGGCCCAGCTCAAGGCCATAAGCCGCGGCCACCGCGGCTTCGTCGGACGCACCGGCCGGCAGGACGAGGTGCACCAGGTCGAGCGCGCTCCTCAGCCCACTGCGGAGCCTGCCATAGCGCCGGAGCAGCTGCCCGTACGCCAGCGGCCCTCCCTTCAGCCCGTCCGCAAAGGGTCTGACCCGATCACCGTCGACCTGACCGCGGAGGACGACACAATGGCGCTGCCGCGCCTCGACTCCCTGGAGCGCAAGCTCAAGGACCTCGAGCAGCAGTTCGGCTGACCGACCGCTGCCGCACAGCACCTCGGGACGGGGGCGTGACCACGACGGTCACGCCCCCGTCCCGTTGGGTACGAGGCGCCGGCTAGGCGGCCTCCGCGTCCAGTTCGAACCACACCGACTTGCCGACCTCGTGTGCCTGGACGCCCCACGCGTCGGCGAAGGCGTCGACCAGCACCAGGCCCCGGCCGTGTGTGCCGTCGTCGGTGCCGGGGGCGCACATCCGCGGCTTGCGGGCCACGAAGTCCCTTACTTCCACCCGCAGTTGGCCCGGTGCCACGACGGCCGTCAGCACCGCCTCCCGGTCGGTGTGGACGAGCGCGTTGGTGACGAGTTCGCTGGTGAGCAGTTCCGCTATCTCGGAGCGGCCGGGCCGCCCCCAGTGCCGCAGCAGTTCCCGCAGTTCCCTGCGCGTCTCGGGCACCGCCCGCAGGTCCGACCGTCCCAGCCGGCGCCTGAGCTGCGACGGGTTGCCCCGTTCCGTCGTGTCAGTCTCTTCCCCCGCGGTCTTCGCCGAGGAGGCCCCGATGGCCACGGGACCGCCCCCTCGTGCCTGACTGTTCATGACCCCCGCCCGCACGCTGTTTGCCGGATCCCCTCCTGATCGAACACGTTCACGGGGATCCATGCCCGCTCGGGCACGGGCCAGTCATGTCACGCCGATGACGACCGGGTGTTCGGCCAAGTCCCGGGTCCGCCCCCGCGCGTACACCGCGGCCCGGACCGTCCCGTACGCGCCACCGGTGCCGTGGACCCGGCGCGAACCAGCCCCTCACACAACCCGCCGAGCTGATTCCCCCGGTCCACGGCGCCGGTGAACCTGGCCGAAACCTGTCCTTCCGGCTACTTGCTCCCGAGGCCCTTGGTGCCGATGTTGACGATCTTGTGGGTGTCCCGGGTCATGTCGACGACCACCTTCGTGGTGGTGTTGCGGCTCCAGTAGAGCGTGATGACGGCCTCCGTGTACTTCCTGGTGCCGTTCTCCGTGACCTTCCACTTGAGCGGGGTGTTCTGGGCCCGCAGCACCCCGTCCGCGTGCTCGCGGTTCTCCCAGGCCTTCAGCTTCTTCAGGTAGGTCGGGGCGATGTAGTACGCCCGCAGCGCGGTGGACAGATGGCCGCTGCCGTCCGGGTCGCTCTCCGCGTCGATGTAGGCGCCGTAGAAGTCGGCGATGCGGGTGATGTTGTCGGCCGGGCTGCCACTGACGGTGCGCGGTGCGCCGGCCGAGGCCTGGGCGGTGGCGCCGAGGCCGAGGGCCACGGCGAGGACGCCGGCGGTGAGGACGGCGCGGGTCTTGCTGCTCATGTCTGTTCCCCGTTTTCTCTGTCTTCGTGTCTTGGTGACTTCGTGTCTTGGTGACTTGGTGTCTTGGTGACTTGGAGTCCTGCGTCCGGGGCCGCCCTCCCCTCCCCCGAGGGAGAGGCCGGCCCCGGACCTGGTGACCGTGCGTCAGTGGAGCTTGCGCACGGCCGTGCTGGTGGTCTTCTTGAAGGCCTTCACGGGCGCGTCCACGAAGCCGCCGAGCTGCCCCCAGTCCACGACCGTGACGGTGCGCCCCTCCCGGCCGATGGAGATCAGCCGGATGTCACTGGTGCCCCAGGCGGTCACGGTGCGCAGGGCGTAGACATGGGCGCCGTCCCCGACCGGGAGGGTGCCGTGGTCCTGGAACGTGGCCCGCATCTGCGGGTCCGCCATCTCGATCCGGTCCGCGCAGGACACGATGTCCTCGTCGAGCTTCGCGAACCGGCCCTTCGCCAGGCGGACGCTGGGCAGCTCGGCGCTGACCTGACGGGCACTCGTGTCGAGGTCGGTCCGGAACTTCCGGTACCAGGAGTCCTGGCCGCCGCCGAGCCCGACGCCGATGCAGATGTCCTGCTTGACCTCCTCCGGAATGCCGGCGGTGACCTTGCCGGCCGTCCAGGACGTGCCGGCCCGCGGCGGCAGGTCGGCCGCCGTGAGGAAGCCGGGCGCCTTGGGTGCGGCCGCCGCCGGAGCGGCGAGCGCGGTACCGGCGACGAGTGCGGCGCCGGCGAGTGCGGTGAGCGCGCCTGCTCGGGTGCGCTTGGGCATGGGTGTTCCCCCGTGGGTCGGTGCATGGGTGTGGGCTGCCGCCGAAGCGGCCGGCTGGTCGGTCCGGCCCTGCTCGGTGCGACACCAAGAGCATCGGCCGTCACCGGCGCGGACCGCAACGACCGCCGCCCGTTTCCCCGCCCTGGAACCATCCCAGCCCCGTTGACGTGCAGGTATATGAGTGCCTGGGATGGCGAGGACCGGGGGAGGACGCCCGTGCGCGACGACGTCGAGGAGTTCGCTGCGCTGCTGCGGCAGTTGAAGGACCGTACGGACCGGAGCTACGGCTCCCTGGCCCGTCGGCTGAACATGAACACCTCCACCCTGCACCGCTACTGCGCGGGCGAGGCGGTACCACTGGACTTCGCCCCGGTGGAACGCCTGGCCGCGTTCTGCGGGGCGACACCGCAGGAGCGGCTCGAACTCCACGAGCGCTGGCTGCGCGCGGTGGCGGCACGCCAGCGACCGCGCGCCGTGGAGAGCGCGACGCCTGCGGAGAACGCGGAGAACGCGGAGACCCCGCGGAGCACCGGCCAGGCGGCCGACGCCCCGGCACCGGCCGGTGCCGGCGAACCGGCGGAGATCCCCGGGGCCGCCGCCGAACCCCTGGCGGAAGCGGCCCTCGTCGCCCGCCCCTGGTACCGACGGCGTCGCACGCTGGTCGCCTCGGCCGTGGCCACCGTCCTCCTGGCGACGCTGGGCACCCTGGCCGCCCTCCCCGGCGACCGGCAGGCCGGGGGCAGCGCGGCCCGGGACCCGGCCTCCTCCGCCACGACCGCCGCCGGTGACGCCGAGCGCCACGGCAGCGGCGCCACCGGACCGGGGCCGAACTCCGCCTCCGCGACCCCGTCGTCCCCGCCCTCTTCCTCGTCCGCGTCCGCGGCGGGCGGTGCCAGGACCTCCTCCCCCTCCGGCAGCACGCCCGGCACCCCGGTTTCGACCGCCGTTCCCCTCACCTGGACCGCGAACTCGCAGCTGTGGGAGCTGGGCTGCGACCACGACTACGTCATCGACAAGCAGCCGGCCCAGGTCCCGCCGCCGCCCGCCCCGCAGGACGCCGGCACCTGGGCGGCCACCCAGGGCGCGATCCACGGCGGCGACACCATCGTGGACGTGTCCGTGCAGGGCCGTTCGTCCACCGCCGTCGTCCTGGAGGCCCTGCGGGTGCGCGTCGTCGGCCGTACGGCTCCCGCGCCCGGCATCGCCTACTCCATGGCGGACGGCTGCGGCGGCGGGCTCACCCCGCGCTACTTCGACGTGAACCTGGACAAGGACCGCCCCATCGCCCGCCCGGTGGCCGGTGAGGGCCCCGACGGGCAGACCGTCTCCACCATGCACCTGCCCTACCGGGTCTCCGCCACGGACCCCGAGGTGCTGCGCGTCAAGGCGAGCACCGCGGGCTGCGACTGCCGCTGGTACCTCGAACTCGACTGGTCGTCACAGGGCCGCAGCGGCACGGTCCGGATCGACGACCACGGCCGGCCGTTCCGCACCAGCTCCATCAAGGGCCTGCCGCACTACTGGTACGGCTTCGTCGACGGCGTCCGCCAGTGGGTGCCGACCGAAGGCTGAGCTACGGCCGCGGCACGTTGCGCAGGTTGGAGCGGGCCATCTGCACCATCCGGCCGACACCGCCGTCGAGGACCATCTTGGACGCGGAGAGCGCGAAGCCGGTGACCATCTCCGCCTTGATCTTCGGCGGGATGGACAGCGCGTTGGGGTCGGTGACCACGTCGACCAGGGCCGGTCCCTTGTGCTTGAAGGCGGCCTTCAGCGCGCCCGCGAGCTGCTTGGGCTTCTCGACCCGCACCCCGTAGGCACCGCAGGCCAGCGCCACGGCGGCGAAGTCGGGGTTGGTGTTGGCGGTGCCGTACGCGGGCAGCCCTCCGACCAGCATCTCCAACTCGACCATGCTCAGCGCCGAGTTGTTGAACAGGACCACCTTCACCGGCAGGTCGTACTGGACGAGGGTCAGGAAGTCGCCCATCAGCATGGCGAATCCGCCGTCCCCGGACATCGACACGACCTGCCGCCGCCGGTCGGTGAACTGGGCGCCGATGGCCATCGGCAGCGCGTTGGCCATCGAGCCGTGCGAGAACGAACCGATCACCCGGCGGCGGCCGTTGGGCGAGATGTAGCGGGCCGCCCACACGTTGCACATGCCGGTGTCGACGGTGAACACGGCGTCGTCGTCGGCGAGTTCGTCGAGGACCGAGGCCACGTACTCCGGGTGGATCGGGACGTGCTTCTCGACCTTCCTCGTGTACGCCTTCACCACCCCCTCCAGCGCGTCCGCGTGTTTCTTCAGCATCCGGTCGAGGAACCGCCGGTTCTCCTTCGCGCGCACCCGGGGCACCAGGCAGCGCAGGGTCTCGCGCACGTCGCCCCACACCGCGAGGTCCAGGCGGGAGCGGCGGCCCAGCACCTCGGGGCGGACGTCGACCTGGACGATCTGCACGTCGTCGGGGAGGAAGGCGTTGTACGGGAAGTCGGTGCCGAGCAGGATCAGCAGGTCGCACTCGTGGGTGGCCTCGTAGGCGGCACCGTAGCCGAGCAGCCCGCTCATGCCGACGTCGTACGGGTTGTCGTACTGGATCCACTCCTTGCCGCGCAGGGCGTGGCCGACCGGGGACTTGACCTTCTCCGCCAGCTCCATGACCTCCGCGTGGGCGCCCGCCGTGCCGCTGCCGCAGAACAGGGTCACCTTGTCCGCCGCGTCGATCATCGCGACCAGCTTGTCCAGTTCGGCGTCGCCGGGACGGACGGTGGGCCGGGAGGTGACGATGGCCGCCGAGGCGGACTGCTCCGGGGCGGGCCGGTCGGCGATGTCACCGGGCAGGCTCACCACGCTCACCCCGCTGCGGCCGACCGCGTGCTGGATGGCGGTCTGCAGCAGCCGGGGCATCTGCTGCGGGCTGGAGATCAGTTCGCTGTAGTGGCTGCACTCCTGGAAGAGCCGGTCGGGGTGGGTCTCCTGGAAGTAGCCGAGGCCGATCTCGCTGGAGGGGATGTGCGAGGCGAGGGCGAGGACGGGGGCCATCGAGCGGTGGGCGTCGTACAGGCCGTTGATGAGGTGCAGGTTGCCCGGGCCGCAGGAGCCGGCGCAGGCCGCCAGCGTGCCGGTGATCTGGGCCTCGGCGCCGGCCGCGAAGGCGGCGGTCTCCTCGTGGCGGACGTGGATCCAGTCGATGGCGGAGTTGCGGCGGACGGCGTCGACGACCGGGTTGAGGCTGTCGCCGACCACGCCGTAGAGGCGGCGTACTCCGGCGCGGACGAGGATGTCGACGAACTGTTCGGCGACGTTCTGCTTGGCCATGGCGGTCGGGCACCCTTCGGCTGCGCGGATCTCCGGCTTCCCCCCGCGATGCCCTTCCATGTATCCACACAGGACGCGCTCACGCCTCCCAGACGGCCGCCGCCGTGCGGTCGTCGGCGTACCCCTTGACCCGGACCTGGGCGTCCGCGAGGAACGCGGCGAGGCCCGGCGGGGTGCGGCCGGACCAGCGTCGGGCCAGGTAGGCGCAGAGTGCGGGCTCGCCGCGCAGCGGATCGGCGAGGCCGCCCGTGCACATCACGAGGGCGTCACCCGGGCGGGCTACCGAGGCCCGGAACAGGAACGGGTCGCGGGGCGGCTCGGGGGCCGGTTCGTAGGGGCTCGGCGGGGTCGGGATGCCGAGGTCCATGGTGAGCCGGTCGCCGGCCGGGGTCTCGGCGGGCAGCGAGCCGAAGCCGAGCACGGGTTCACCGGGGGTGTCCGTGTCGACGCGCGGTTCGATGTCCTGCCACTCGCCGCCCCGCAGCCGGAACAGGCCGCCCTCGCCGACCCCGAAGAAGACGCGGGTACGGCACTGGGAGTGGGCGGGGAGCAGGAGGCAGCGCAGGCTGGCGGCGTACTCCTCGGGGGCGATGCCCTGTTGGGCGGCGCTGGCGCGGAGCTTGCCGAGGCTGCGGTCGGTGAGCCGGTGCAGTCCGGACTTGAGGTCGCCGCGCCGGGCGGCCTGGATGTCCTCGGTGAGCCGCTGGTGGCTGCGGCCCACGGCCCGGGCGATCCACTCGCACAGCTCGGCGGCGGCCCGGTGCGCGCCGGGGGTGGCCCGGGCGCCGGTGGCCATCGCGACCAGGACCAGGGCCTGTTCGCCGGCCCCGAAGCGGGCGGTGAGCAGTGCGTCGCGGCGCGGTTCGCCCCGGTACCGGGCGGAGTCGCCGCGCTGCGAGACGGCCCGCAGGGTGCAGGCGCCGTACCGGGCGCCCTCCAGGACGGTGTCGGCGACCAGGTCGTCGAGTTCGTCGGGGTCGGCGGCGGGCAGGGCGGTGGGCTCGGCGTCGTAGGTGGGCGGTCCGGAGCCGACGTAGTCGACGGAGGAGGCCGAGGCGGCGGCCGGGACGGCCAGGGCGGACGATGCCTCCGGGAAACCTGGGGACTCCGGGAACTCCGGGGACCCGGGCAACTCCGGGGCGGCATACGAGGGCGGGCCGGTCGGGTCGAGCCGGGTGGCGGGGTGGAGGTCCGCCGGGTCGTCGTCCGCCTCCAGCGGCTCCTGGTCCTCCTCGTCCCACGGCCAGGGCTTCGCCGCGGCCCTGACGTCCTCGGCCGGGGCGGCGGGGACGGCGGGCGTCCGCTGGGCCGGCACGGTCGGCGGTGGCGGCTCGTCGCCCGGTTCCGCGGTGACGCCCCGCCGTCCCCCCACCGTCTTCTTCGCCGAGGCGAAGCGGTCGTCCAGGGAATCGGGTGCGGCCGTGGGTCCGGTGTCCTCGGTGGAGTCGTCGTACAACTGCCCCCACCAGTCGTCCTCATGACGGGCGGGCCTACCCCCTGGCTGGCTCATGCCCCTAATTGTCCACCGCGGGGGCCGGATGAAAACGGGGCATCAGGAAAATCCCGCACGCGACCCCGTCTCGAACGGCGTGACGAGGGACCTCCTGGACACCCGTACGAGGAAAGGGAATCGGCGACACGCACGGGACGGACGGCGTGGACGACACGGACGAGGCGCGACCGGCAGGGGGTGACAAGAGGCGACCGGAGTGCCGGGGGTGCCGGGGCTGACACGTGTGAGTCGCCGGGTGGTCCCACCCCCCACGGGAGAACCACCCGGCGACACCGGAGTGACCGGCCCCAGATCCCCTACGCGTACGCGCGTCATGGGGCCGGTCACCGTTCGCACCGCCGAACGCCGCACCGCCGGCCGGAAGGCCAGATTCTGACGGGTCTTCCTGGTGGTCAGCTGTGGACGGCGCGTCGGTTTCCCGTGCGAAGGTGCTGCGGTGACGTGATCTTGGCAGAGTGACCCGAGGTACGGCGATGATGTGCCGCGGCGGGTTTGCGCCGTGGCCGGGTCCCGCCAGGCCACCGGGGTTCGAGGGAGGGACGCGGGTCGATGCCGGCAGCGCTGGGGCTGGGCGAACAGGACGAGTCGGCCTACCGGGCACTGGTGCCCGCGGGCGCCGCCGACCTGCCCGGCCCGGCACGGCGTCCGGCGCTCGCGGAACCGGACACCGAGCGCGCGCTGCGCCGACTGGAGCGGCACGGACTGGCGGCACGGTCCCATGGCCGCCCGGACCGCCGGGTGGCGGCACCGCCCGGGGTCGCGCGGCGCCCTGCTCAACTGACCTGCGCGTCCTGTCGCCGTCCGGCACTCTGGGCAGATGGGAGCAGGGGAACTCCTGCTGGTCGGGCTGGTGCTGGTGCTCGGCCTGTGCGGGGTGCTGGTGCCCGGGGTGCCGGGGACGGGACTGGTGTGGGCCGCGGTGCTGTGGTGGGCGCTGTACGACCCGCGCCCGGTGGCCTGGACGGTCCTGGTCGGGGCGACCCTGGTGCTGCTGGTGGCGCTGGTGGTCCGCTGGGCCCTGCCCCCGCGGCGGCTCCGGGCGAGCGGTGCCACCCCTCGGATGGCCGTGTACGCCGGAGCGGGCGCCGTCCTCGGCTTCGTCCTGCTCCCCGTCCTCGGCGCGATCCCCGGTTTCATGGCCGGGATCTACCTGCACGAACGGCTCCGTCTCGGCCGCCGTGCCGAGGCGCGGGCCGCCCTGCGCACCGCGATGAGCGCGGGCGGCTCGAGTGTCCTGGCCGAGCTGCTCGGCTGCCTGCTCGTCGCGGCCGGCTGGCTGACCGCGGTGATCTGGGCCGGCTGAGGAGTCAGAGCAGGTCGGCGAGCGGGACGGCGTCGGCCAGGGCGCGCGTGCCGGTGTCGTTGAAGTGCAGGTGGTCGCCGGGGTCGTAGGCGGGCAGGATGCGGCCGGGCTGCTGCGGATCCCGTACGACGGCGTCGAAGTCGACGTACGCGTCGAAGACGTGTCCGGTGCGGATCAGCGCGTTCACCCGCTGCCGTACGGCCTCGCGGGCGGCGGTGTACGCGCTGTACCCCTCGTACGGGGTGAGGGTCGCGCCCACCACGCGGATCCCCCGCTCGTGGGCGCGGGCCACGACGGTCCGGTAGGCCTGTACGAGCTCGGCGGGGTCCGTGGTCTCCGGGGTGCCCTTGATGTCGTTGATGCCTTCGAGGACGACCAGGGTCCGGACCCCACTGCGGTCGAGCCCGTCGGCGTCCAGGCGCCTGAGGGCCGCCGGTCCCCCGGTGCCGTCGAGGAGCAGCCGGTTGCCGGAGACACCGGCGTTGAGGACGCCGACCCGGAAGGACCGCAGCCGCTCCGCGAGGCGGTCGGGCCAGCGGTGGTTGGCGTCCATGCTGGTGCCGTTGCCGTCGGTGAGGGAGTCGCCGAGGGCGACCACGGTGCCGCGGGTCACGGCCTGCACGTCGACGCCGGTGACGTAGTACCAGTGGCCGGTGGTGCGGGTGTAGGCGCCGCCGTCCTCGTCGTCGGCCCGCCCGGTGCCGTCCTCGGCGAGGTAGCTGGTCTGGAGGGCGACCCGGTGGTAGGTGGCGGGCCCGGAGTCGCCCGGGGTCTCGACGCTGACCAGCAGGTCGGCGGCGGCCGGGACGGCGAGCGGCACCGGGTCGCTGACCAGGTCCTGCCCGGCGGGTACGACGGCGGTGCCGGCGCCCGCGAAGGTGGCGGCGCGCATCGAGCCGGGTACGGCGGCCGGGCCGTAGCCCTGCCGCAGGGCGACGGTGACGGCCCCGAGGCGGAGCGGGGCGCTGCCCAGCCGGTTGCTGACCCGCACCCGCACCTCGCTGCCGCCGACGCTCAGGTGAACGACGTTGCGGTACGCGGCGCCGGGCAACGCCGGTTCGGTACCGGAGGGCGCGGCCTCCCAGCTCCCCGCCCAGAGCGCGGGCTCCGGGTCGGCACCGGCCCGCCCGCTCACCCCCATCACCGTCAGCAACGCCACCAGGAGCACGCGCCCGACCTTGCCCATCCCCACCTGCCCTTCCGAGGCCTACTGGAGGGGAAGGTGACATACGGGTGGTGCCCTGACCAGCGACTCGACCACGAGACCACCCGGGTGGCGGAGCGCCGGGAGGGGCGGTGACGGTTGTTCTGCGACTACGGGCGAGGCGCTGCTCGGCCCACCGCTCCCTCCAGCGTCAGCAACCGCACCTTCCGGTCGACTCCCCCCGCGTACCCGGTCATCGTCCCGTCCGCCCCGATCACCCGATGGCAAGGCCGCACGATCAGCAGCGGGTTGGCGCCGATCGCCCCGCCGACCGCCCGGACCGCCATCCGGGACGCCCCGATCCGCGCGGCGATCTCGCCGTACGTGGTCGTCACCCCGTAGGGAACGCTGTCGAGCGCGGTCCACACGCGCTCCCGGAACTCCGTCCCCTGCGCGCTCAACTCCAACCGGAACTCGGTGAGTTCACCGGCGAAGTAGGCGGCGAGCTGCTCCTCGGCGGCCCGGAACGGACCGGGATCGGACAGCCACCCCGTCCCGACGCTCCGGCCGCCCTTCTGCCCGGGGACGGACAGGGAGGTCAGTGCCCCGGTGACATCGGCGGTGAGCAGCAACTCCCCGACCGGCGAAGCGAGCCGTGTCCAGTACGTGACGTCCATCAGGTCCTCGGTTCTCCTTCGACCAGCAGATGCCGGACTGCGTACGACCGCCAGGGCCGCCACTCGTCCGGTACGTCGAGCCCGGGCGGACCGGGCAGCGCCACGTCGGGGTCGGCGAGGGCGCGGACGCGGACGGTGGCGACGGTCGCCGGGTCCATCCCGGGCAGGGCCCGCAGCGCCGCCTCCGCCTCGTCCCGGTCGGCGCCCGGGTCCAGCCGCAGCGTCCCGTCGGCGAGCGCCGCGGCGAGCGCGCCGAGGCTGCCGCCGGGTTCCGCTGCCGCGAGCACCGCGGGCTCGGGGAAGAGGCGGGTGGGTCCGCCGCACGGGGCGTCCAGCGCCTTGCCGTACCGCCGTACCAGCCGCTCGGCGCCCGCGGTGCCGACGAGGGCCCGCACGGCGGCCTCGGCCGGGTCCGCGGCGCCGGGCGAGCGCAGCCCCGGCCGGGCGGCGACCAGCGGAGCGAGCCGCGGGTCCTCGGCGAGCCGCTCGTCGACGGCGTACGGGTCGGCGTCGAGGTCGAACAGCCGGCGCAGCCGCTGTACGGCGGTGGTCAGGTCGCGCGGGTCGGTGAGGCGCAGCCGCGCTTCGAGCCAGCCGCCGGGGTGGGCGCCGAGGCCCGTTCCGGTCGCACGGGTCGTGCCGGTCCGCTCCTCGACGGCGACGGCGGCATGGCCGTACGGCAGCCGCAGGGTACGGCGGTAGGTACGCGTGCCGGGGGTGCCGGTGACCTCCTCCACGCCGGGCACCGCCTCGCGCTCCAGCAGGTCGAAGACGGGGCCGGCCTGGTACGGGCCGCGGTGGGCGAGCCGCAGCGGGATCCCGGCGGCCGGGGAGCCGCGCCGTGCGCCCCGGCCGCCCGGCGCGGCCTCGCGCAGCCCGCTCGGGGTGGTGGCGTACACGGCGCGGACGGTGTCGTTGAACTGCCGGACGCTGGCGAAGCCGCTCGCGAACGCGATCTCCGTGATCGGCAGTCCGGTGGTCTGGAGCAGCGTGCGCGCGGTGTGCGCCCGCTGGGCCCGGGCGAGGGCGACGGGGCCGGCGCCCAGTTCGGCGGTGAGCTGCCGCTGCACCTGGCGTGCGCTGTAGCCGAGCCGGTCGGCGAGCCCGGCGACGCCCTCGCGGTCCACCACGCCGTCGCCGATCAGCCGTACGGCGCGGCCGACGACGTCGGCACGGACGTTCCACTCGGCGGAACCGGGGACCGCGTCCGGGCGGCACCGGCGGCAGGCCCGGAACCCGGAGCCCTGCGCGGCGGCCGCGGTGGGGAAGAAGCGCACGTTGCGCCGCTTCGGGGTGACGGCGGGGCAGCTGGGCCGGCAGTAGATGCCGGTGGTCCGGACGGCGAAGAAGAACGCGCCGTCGAACCGGGCGTCCCGGCTGCGGACCGCCTCGTACCTGGTGTCCTCGTCCATCACGTCTTCAAGTGTGGGTGATGGCGGAGGGTGGGGCTGGCGGGATTCGGACGTGGTGCCCCACCGGCGGGGACGCGCTCCGGGACGGGCGTGGGGAACCGGGCTCGCGGCCGGCCCCCACGGTCCCGCGGTCAGTCCCCTACCGCCACCGCCCCCGCTTCGCCTCCATCGCCGCCTTCCCCTCCGCGCCCCGCTTCTTCCAGTCCTTCTTCATCTCGGCCCGGAGCCGCGCGTCGGTCTTCGCGACGATCCACTGGTTCTCCCGCGTCAGCTTGCGGTAGCTCTCCAGCCTGCGTACGGGCAGTTCCCCGGCCTCCACCGCGGAGCGCACCGCGCATCCCGGCTCGCTCTCGTGTCCGCAGTCGGAGAACCGGCAGCCCTCCGCCAGTTCCTCGATCTCGGCGAACACCTGCCCGACGCCGGTCTCGGCGTCGTACAGCCCCACGCCGCGCAGTCCGGGCGTGTCGATCAGCACGCCCCCGCCGGGGAGCGCGAGGAGGTTGCGGGTGGTGGTGGTGTGGCGGCCCTTGCCGTCGACGTCCCGGGCGGCCCGGACGTCCATCACGTCCTCGCCGAGGAGCGCGTTGGCGAGGGTGGACTTGCCGGCGCCGGACTGGCCGAGCAGCACCGACGTGCCGGAGCCGACGAGGGCGACCAGCACGTCCAGACCGTCGCCCGCGTGCGCGCTGACCGTCAGCACCGGCACGCCCGGGGCCGTCGTCTCCACGTCCTGGACGAGGTGCGCGAGGGTCGCCGGGTCCGGGACCAGGTCGGCCTTGGTGAGGACCACGACCGGCTGCGCCCCGGACTCCCAGGCCAGCGCCAGGAACCGTTCGACGCGGCCGAGGTCGAGCTCGACGGCGAGGGAGACCGCGACGACGGCGTGGTCGACGTTGGCGGCGAGGATCTGGCCCTCGGACCGCTTGGAGGAGGTGGAGCGCACGAAGGCGGTGCGGCGCGGCAGGCACGCGCGTACGTAACGGGGGTTGCCGCCGGGTTCCACGGCGACCCAGTCGCCGGTGCACACGACGCGCATCGGATCGTGCGGGGTGACGAACGCGGTGTCGGCGCGCAGCGGCCCGCCGGCGGTGACGACGTCGCACTGCCCGCGGTCGACCCGGACGACCCGTCCGGCGAGCAGTCCTTCGGCGTCGTGGGGGGCGAACTCCTTCGCCCAGGTCTCGTCCCAGCCGTAGGGAGCGAGCGCGGAGAAAACAGCAGAGCTGGAAGTCAAGGGTGACCCTTCACAGGGCGGCCCCGGGGAAGCCGAGAGGTCAGCCGGTGGCCGCGGAGGTGGAATGGATGAACTTCTGGTCGCGGGCAGCGCACATCGCAACGACAGCCATCGGTCAACACCTCCCCAACCAAGCCGAGTCGGCCACGGCAGCCCTCTGCCACCGCTGAACTGAACCGACCCTAGAAGGTACGTGCACCGCGCCGCCACCGAATTACGGCGCGGCGTCGGAGGGTCCCCTCCGCGACCGGCTCCGGGGCCGCGCGGACGGTGTCGTACCGGGCACGGTTGGATTGCGGCCAGGGCTTTCCGCCACGACCGGCGACGGGTCCCCGGGATCATGACGGCCATGAGCAGAGACCGGTACGTCGACTTCCTGCGCGCGTGGGCGATCGTGCTCGTCGTGCTCGGCCACTGGCTGATCACCGCCCTGGTCCGGGAGCCCGACGGGCGGATCATCGCCCCGGAGCTGCTGGCGGCCGTGCCCCGGACCCAATGGCTGACCCTCGGGTTCCAGATCATGCCGCTGTTCTTCCTCGCCGGGGGCCATGCCGGGGGCGGTTCCTGGGCGCGGGCCCGGGCGGCCGGCGGTACACCCGCGGGGTGGCTGGGGCGGCGGGCGCTGCGGCTGCTGCTGCCGGTGGCCGTCTACAGCGGTGCGGTGCTGCTCGCCGTCGGCATCTGCTCGGCGGTCGGCGTCGACGCGGACACGCTGGCGCTGGTCGGATGGGCGATGGCGATGCAGTTCTGGTTCCTGCCGGTGTATCTGCTGCTCAGTGCCCTGACACCGGCGCTGTACGCGGCGCACCTGCGGTGGGGAGCGGGCGTTGCGCCGGTACTGGGGGCGGTCGCCCTGGTGGCCGACGCCCTCGTGGTGAGCGTGCACGCGCCCTACGTCGGACTGCTGAACTACGTGCTGGTGTGGGGTGTCGCCTATCAGCTGGGCTTCTGCTGGCGGGACGGTCTGCTGACCGGCCGTCGGCTCGTGCCGCTCGGGATGGCGGCGGGCGGCGGGCTGGCCTTCGCGGCGCTGGTGGCCCTCGGGCCGTTCCCGGTCAGCCTGATCCTGGTGACCGGGCAGAGTCCCAGCAACACGAATCCGCCGTCCGCCGCGATGCTGGCGTGGGTGGTCGCCCAGGTCGGCGTGAGCCTTCTCGCCGCGCCGCCGCTGCGGCGGCTGCTGGACCGCGAGCGGGTGTGGCGGGTGGTCCGCCCCGTGGGCGCGGCCAGCATGACGCTGTATCTGTGGCACATGCTGCCGGTGCTGATCGCCGCCGCCGCGTTCTACCTGACCGGCCTCGCGCCCGAGCCGGCACTCGGGTCGGCGGCGTGGTGGGGGCTGCGCGTGCCCTGGCTGCTGGTGCTCGGCGCCGTCCTGGCCTGCGTCGTGTCCGCACTGCGGCCGCTGGAACGCGGGCTGGGCGTGCTCTACGGGCGGACGGTGCCCGACGCCGGCCTGCGCCGTGCGTGGCCGCTGTGGGCCGGGCTGGCCCTGGACGTCACCGCCCTGGGCCGCTTCGCGGTGCGGGGCTTCGCGCCGGACGGCCGGTTCCCCGTCCTGCCTGCCGCGGGGCTGGCGCTGGGCACGGTGCTGGTGATGCTGCCCCGGTGGACCGCCGCGGAGCGCCTCGGACAGCCCGAGGCCGCGCGGGCTCCGGACCGGGTCTGAGGCTGTGCTACGGTTGTGGCGTTGCAGTTGTGGTACCCATGAACCTATGTGCGCCTGACGGGAATGTTTCTCCTGCAGGCGCATTAGTTGTTTTACCGGCATCTCCGGATGGGGCCTCTGCCTACAGATCGGAGAAGGTCATGGCACAGGGAACCGTGAAGTGGTTCAACGCCGAAAAGGGTTTCGGCTTCATCCAGCAGGACGGCGGCGGCCCGGACGTGTTCGCCCACTACTCGAACATCCAGTCCCAGGGCTTCCGTGAGCTCCAGGAGGGCCAGCGGGTCTCCTTCGACGTCACGCAGGGCCAGAAGGGCCCGCAGGCGGAGAACATCGTCCCCGCCTGATCGCCGGACGCGTGGTCCACGCGTCGTCCACTCGCCGGGGTCCGTATCGTCAAGGTGCGGACCCCGGTTTGTGCTGTCCAGGAAGGCAGACTGCCGCATGTCCCGCAGGCCCCAGAAGCCGAACAGGCGCACCCCGTCGTCCACGTCCTCCGCGGCGTCCCCGCCGTCCGCGGCGTCGGCGCGTGAGTTCCGGCTGCCGGAGAACACGACACCCGGGCTTCCCGCCGTCGCGGACTTCGCCGCCCTGGACATGCCCGCGGCGCTGCTGAAGACCCTGACCGCGCAGGGCGTGACCACCCCTTTCCCCATCCAGGCCGCGACGCTGCCCAACTCGCTCGCCGGCCGTGACCTGCTGGGACGGGGACGCACCGGCTCCGGCAAGACCCTCGCGTTCGGGCTGGCGCTCCTCGCCCGTACGGCGGGACTGCGCGCGCGGCCCACGGCGCCCCTCGCGCTCGTGCTGGTGCCCACCCGTGAGCTCGCCCAGCAGGTGACGGACGCGCTGACCCCCTACGCGACGGCGGTGAACCTCCGGGTGGCCACGGTGGTCGGCGGACTGTCGATCACCAAGCAGGCCGCCACCCTCCGGCGCGGCGCCGAGGTGGTCGTCGCGAGTCCGGGCCGGCTCAACGACCTCGTGGAACGCGGGAACTGCGTACTCGGCGACGTCCGCATCACGGTGCTGGACGAGGCCGACCAGATGACCGACATGGGCTTCCTGCCGCAGATCACCAAGCTGATCCAGCAGGTACGGCCCGACGGACAGCGGCTGCTCTTCTCGGCCACCCTGGACCGCAACATCGACCGGCTGGTGCAGCGGTTCCTGACCGACCCCGTGGTGCACTCCGTGGACCCGTCCGCGGGGGCGGTCACCACCATGGAGCACCACGTGCTGCACGTCCAGGACGAGACCGACAAGAAGGCCGTCACCACGCGCATCGCGGCCCGCGACGGCCGGGTCATCCTCTTCCTCGACACCAAGAGATCCGCCGACCGGCTCGCCAAGCGCCTCCTGGCCGTCGGCGTCCGCGCGGCGGCGCTGCACGGCGGCCGCTCCCAGCCGCAGCGCAACCGCACGCTGGAACAGTTCAAGAACGGCCAGGTCACCGCCCTGGTGGCGACGAACGTCGCGGCCCGGGGCATACACATCGACGACCTCGACCTCGTCGTGAACGTCGATCCTCCGAGCGACCACAAGGACTACGTCCACCGGGGCGGCCGTACGGCGCGCGCCGGGGGCTCCGGCAGCGTGGTCACGCTGGTCCTGCCCGAGCAGAAGCGAGACGTCACCCGGCTCATGTCGGACGCGGGCATCCGCCCCCGGTCGGCCCGTATCACGTCGAGCGACACGGAACTGGCCACGATCACCGGCGCCCGCGAGCCCTCCGGCGTGCCCGTCGTCATCGAGATCCCCCAGCCGGCGGCGCCGCCGGAGCAGAGCGGCCCCAGGCCCGGCAGCCGGTCCGGCCGGCGCCGCCGGGGCGGCGGCGGAACGCCGACGAGTACGGCCACCACGACATCCCGCGGCGCGGGCCGCCGGGCCGCGGGGGATGCCGCCGGAACGGGTGGCCGCGGTACCGACCGCAGAGCCGCATCGAGTGGGG
>NZ_JAEKKT010000527.1 GCF_019510245.1 Streptomyces sp.
AGCGCCGCGTAGGGGAACCAGTTGTACGGAGCGGGCTGGCCCGGCTTGGCGAGGTAGTACAGCGGGACCAGGATGGCCAGGGTGCCGAGCGCGGGCAGCACCAGGTGCCGGACCACCCGGAACTCCTGCGGCCGGTACCTGCGGTAGTACAGCGGCAGGGCGATGTTGGACGCCAGGTAGACCAGCAGGATCAGGATGGCGCCGAGGGTCGATGGACTCGGTGAAGAAGACCACCGGGTCCATCGAGCCGCCGGCGGATCCCAGCAGGTGGCCCAGGCCCCAGCCGCCGATGATCAGCAGCGAGATGGCGGCGAAGGTGATGATCGCGTTGTTCGGTGTGCGGCGGATGGGGTGCACGTAGCCGAAGAAGGACGGAAGCAGTCCCTCGCGCCCGGCGTTGAACACCAGGCGGGCCTGGGAGTTGATGCCGGCGATCAGCACGCCGAGCGTGGAGGTCAGACCGCCCAGATAGGTGAGGAACGCCAGTGCGCCGAGGGTGTGCTGGGCCACCTCGACGAAGGGGATCGGGGAGGCCCCGAGCCTGGTGACGTCGTAGCCGAAGCCGGTCACCGTGGCGTAGGCGAACAGAACGTAGCTCACCGTCATGATCGCGATGGAGGAGAACACCGCGCGGCCGACGTCGCGCCGCGGATTCTCCGTCTCCTCGGCCAGCGCGGCCGAGTTCTCCCAGCCGACGAACAGGTACACCGCCAGGGGGAAACCCGCCGCCAGCCCTCTGAGGCCGTGGCTGATGTGGCTGGGCAGGAACGGGTCGAGGGAAAGACGGCCGCGGTGTTCCACGAGCGCCGCGATCGGCCGCTCCTACGAGGGGGCGACGCCGGTTCCGGCGTAGGGTCGCGGGCCTCGGGTCGCGTCGCACAGGCATGCGTGCTGTCCTGGAATCAGCCGCCAGGAGTACACGCCCATGCGTCACATCCGGACTTCCGCCTTCGCGTCCACCCGGTCGCCCGCGCCGACCGGAGCGGGCGGAGGCCTGTTGCCGACGCGGGATCTCGCGACCGCCTGGTTCCTGATCCTTCTCATCGCGGTGCCCGCCTGGGCGCTGACGGTCGGGCAGGCCCGGGACATGGGGGTCGAGCCCGGCACGATGGGGATGGCGCTGCCGGTCTTCCTGCTGCTGTGGGTGACGATGATGGCGGCCATGATGCTGCCGTCCATGGCGCCGGTGGCCATCACCTGGGTGCGGGGCATCGGCCGGCAGTCCTCCGGCTGGACGCGGACCGCGCGCACCGTCGAGTTCGTGGGCGGCTATCTGCTGGTGTGGACCGCCTTCGGACTGCTCGCCTACGCGGCCCTGGCCCTCACCGGCGGCCTGGTGGACGACCATCCGACCGCCGGGCGCTGGATCGGCGCGGTGACCTTCCTGCTCGCGGGCCTGTATCAGCTCGGCCCCCTC
>NZ_JAEKKT010000528.1 GCF_019510245.1 Streptomyces sp.
GAAAGGAATTCGCCGTCCAGCGCAGGAAGATGCCGTGCTCGTAGGTGAACAGCTGATGCAGGTTGTCCCACAGATGCCAGCCGGAGAACCACAGTCCGTTGGACTGGTAGAGCCCGGTGCGGTCCTTGGTGGCGGCGACGACCAGCCACCACACCGGAAAGAGGCTGTACACGCTCGCCAGCGACAGCCCGACGAGCAGAAACCGCTGCCCGCCTCGCGAACGGGCCGCAGCATCGGGCTTGTTGAGCCGCCGGACGGGCGTGGTCCTCGTGGGCTCCTCGATGAGGGTCATCAGTCGGCCTCCTTCGAGGTGAACCGGTAGAACAGGAAGGAGGCGACGCCGAGGATCAGGGCCAGCAGCACCGAAAGGGCCGCCGCGTAGTGGTAGTTGCCGGCGTTGAACGCCTGGTTGTAGATGATCATGATCGGGGTGAAGGAGTCGCTGACCGTCTGCGGGGTGACGTTCCGGAAGAGCGCGGGCTCGTTGAAGATCTGGAGCATCTGGATGATGGAGAGCATCCCCGTCAGCACCAACGCCCCCCGCACGAACGGGATCTTGATGCTGCGGGCGATCCGCAGCTCGGAGGCCCCGTCGAGCCGCGCCGCCTCGAACAGGTCGCGGGGCACACCCTGGAGTGCCGAGTAGATGATGACCATGTTGTAGCCGATGCCGTGCCAGGTCAGCAGGTTGCCGATGGACGGCCACACCATCGACGGCGCGAAGAAGTTCCAGGAGAACCCGAAGATCTCGCCGAGCGGGGTGAGCGGGCCCACGTCCGGGCTGTAGAGGTTCAGCCACACGATCGCGGCGACCACACCGGGGATCATGTACGGCACCAGCAGCAGGATCCGGAACCGGCCGGCCATCCGGGAGCTGAGCGCGTCCAGGAACAGGGCGAGGACGAGACTGACCAGCAGCATGATCGGGATCTGCACGCAGGCGAACAGCACCACCCGCAGCACGGAGCCCATGAACGCCGAGTCGGTCAGCCCCTGTTGGTAGTTGTCCAGACCGGAGAACTCGTCGGTCGTGCCACCGAGCCCCAGTCCGGAGGACTGCGACCGGTACAGCGACTGGTAGACGGCGTACCCGATCGGCAGCAGGTACAGGAAGACGAAGCCGAGCTGGAAGGGCACCGTGAAGGCGGCACCCTTCCAGCGCAGAGAGCGAATCATCAGTAGCAGCCCTAAGCCTCTAGCCCTTGACGCCGATGCCGCGGGACTTCAGGTCGTTGACCGTCCACTCCTGCATGTGGGCGAGGAGCTGGGTCACCGTCTGCTCCTTGCTGACCACCTTGGCCCAGCCGGCCTGCATCTCGGTGAACATCGCGGTCCAGTCGGGCCCGAAGGTCCAGTCGGTGGTGACGGTCTTCAGGCTGTCCTTCACGACCTGCTGACCCGCCTGGTAGT
>NZ_JAEKKT010000308.1 GCF_019510245.1 Streptomyces sp.
ACGACCGGCGCGCTGCTGGCCTTCGCGCCGCTCGTCGTGCTCGCCCTGCAGGCCGGCCCCGGCTTCGTGCCGCTGCTCGCGCCGACTCTCGCCGCCGTCTACGCGTTCGGCATGGTCGCGCAGCGCACCGAGGCCCGTTCCCTCGCCGACGACCTCACCGGCCTGGCGAACCGCAAGCTGCTCGGCACCAACACCGCTCTCGCGGTGCAGTCGGGAGAGGTCGCCCTGGTGCTGCTCGACCTGGACCGCTTCAAGGAGGTCAACGACACCCTGGGCCACCACGTCGGGGACCAGCTCCTGGTCGCGGTGGCCGGGCGGCTGTCGAGGTCCTTGCGGCCCGGCGACACCGTCGCGCGGCTCGGCGGCGACGAGTTCGCGCTGCTGCTCCCGGGCGCCGACACCGACATCGCCTCGCGGGCCGCGGAGCGGGCACGGGCCGACCTCGCCGAGCCGTTCGTCCTCGACGGGCTGCTGGTCGACGTGGCCGCCAGCGCGGGCATCGCCGCCAGCCCGGAGCACGGGACGACGCTGGACGTGCTGCTGCAGCACGCCGACGTCGCGATGTACCTGTCCAAGGAGTCGGGTCAGGTGGAGGTCTACGACGCCACCCGCGACCACAACAGCCCCACCCGGCTGGCGCTGCTCGGGGAGCTCCGCCGGGCGCTGGAGAACGACGAGCTCGAGCTGCACTACCAGCCGAAGGCCGACCTGCACGACGGTCGGGTGGTCGGCGTCGAGGGCCTGGTGCGCTGGCGGCACCCGCAGCGCGGCCTCATCCCGCCGGACGACTTCATCCCGCTGGCCGAGCGCAGCGGCCTCATCGTCCCGCTGACGGCCTGGGTGCTGGACACCGGGCTCCGGCAGATCGCGGCGTGGCGCGCGCTGGGCTGGGAGCTCGACCTGGCCGTCAACGTCACGGTCAAGGACCTCGCCGGCGACCAGCTCGTGGACCAGGTCAGCCGCGGGCTCGCCCGCTACGGCGTACCGGCGAGCTGCCTGCAGCTCGAGGTGACGGAGGGCTCGCTGTTCTCCGACAGCGCGCGCGCCCGGCAGACCCTCACCCGGCTCGACGCGCTGGGCGTCTCGCTCAGCCTGGACGACTTCGGGACCGGCTGGTCCTCGCTGGTGCAGCTGCGCCAGCTCCCGGTGTCGGAGATCAAGATCGACCGCAGCTTCGTCAGCCGGATGGTGGCCGACACCCGTGACCACGCCATCGTGTGCTCCGTGATCGACCTCGCACGCGGGCTCGGCATGAGGGTCGTCGCCGAGGGCGTCGAGGACGACGCGACGTGGAAGCGGCTGTCGGTGATGGGCTGCGACCGGGCGCAGGGCTGGCTGCTGTCCCGAGCGCTCCCGGCCGACGACCTCAGCCCCTGGCTGGCCCACCAGCTGGCGCCCGAGGTCATCGCCCGAGGGTGACCTCGCCGGTCGCCTCGTCGTAGCTGATGGACCCGTGCTCGAAGACGCTGGTCCGCACCCCGGAGGCGGTGGTCTCGTCCGCCGTCGGGAACCCGAACCTCCCCGTCTCGGCGCCCATCTCCACGTACCTCTCCGCGATCGGCCCGCGGGTCCAGTAGGCGGCTCCGTCGACGGCGCTGATGCGGCCGGTCGCGAACTGCTGCGCCCGTCCCGCGCCGGCCGGCTGCTCGTTCGCGACGGGCAGCCCGAGGACACCGGCCTCGCCGCCGGCGCGGGCGTAGGCGGCGTCGATCACGTCGTACACCTCGACGTTCGCGCCGGACACGAGGTGCACGATCCGGCCCTTCTGGAACCGGGCGGTCCGGGAGCCGGCGACGCCGGTCTCGTCGACGGTCGGGTAGCCGAGCCGACCGCCCTCGGCGCCGAGCTGGCCGTACCGGGCCGTGAGGGCGGAGCCGAGCCAGTGCGCGCCGGTGCTGGGGTGCCAAGAGATCCGGCCCCGCTGGAAGCTGCTGTACCGCCCGGTGCCGTCGGGGGCGCTGCGCGGGGTGGCAGTCGGCCAGCCGAGGGTCCCGCGCTCGCCGCCGACCTTCTCGTACAGCACCGCGATGGCCCCGAGCGTCTCGTAGGCGGCCAGCGTGGGGTGCCACGAGACCCGGCCGTGCTCGAACCGGCTGGCCCACCCGGCGCCGAGGGAGATCGGGTCGGCGACGGGGAACCCGAGCACGCCGGCCTCGTAGCCCAGCCGCTCGTGCCGCGCTGTGATGGCACCGGTCGTGTAGTGCGCCCCGCGCGACGAGGTGTAGGACATCCGGCCCCGGACGTAGCGCTGCGCGCGGCCGCGAGGCACCGCGAACTCCGCGTAGCGCGAGGCACCGAGCGCGCTGCCGCTCTCGCCCAGGGTGAAGTAGCGGCCGCGGATCGCGCTCCACGGGCCGGGGAGCGCCGGTGAGCTGTGGTCGCGGGTGGCGTTGTCGGTCGCGCTGGCCGTGCTGCAGTTGAGGAACTTCCACGGCGGCACGCAGGAGACCACCCGGCACACGACGCTGCCGACCTGCGAGACCTGCTGGTTGCACTGCCCGTAGCGGAAGGCGTTGCAGCACACCCGGCGCTGGTCGCACTGGCCGCCCGGGCCGCAGTGGCAGCCGCACGACCAGCACCTGGAGGAGCAGATGCCGGGGCGGCCGCTGCGCGTCGAGCACCGGCTGCAGAGCGCGTTGCAGTCCACGATGTAGCGGGCTCGGCCGCCGCACAGCGAGGCGCCGTCGGCCTTCCACCAGCCGGCGGCGATCGAGCCGGGCGGGCAGGTGTTGGTGCCGTTGTTCACGGTCGCGCAGAACACCGTCCAGCCGCTGCTGCACGTGGCGCCCGGCCCACAGACAGAGGCGTACGCCGTCTGCGGCTTGAGCGCGAACCCGGCGGTGTCCACCGCCAGCGCGCTGCCGACGACCGCGCTGCGGACGAGGAAGCCGCGCCGGGTGGTGTGCTTGGCGAGCCAGTCGACGACCCCGTCGGTGAGGCGCTGCGACCAGGTCGGGGCAGACGGTCGCTGCAGCTCCGCGAGGGCCTGTGCCGTCGTCACTGGATCCTCATCCCTCGCACCAGCGCGTTCACCTTCACGGCACCCGGGTGCCGCCTGCCGTGGCTGCCGAGGATGGCGAACAGGCAGAACGCCCGGCCGGCCTCGCTGAAGAAGAACTGGGCACCGCTCTGCCCGGGACGGGGCCGCTGCAGTGCCCCGACCTGGAAGTCGGACGGTCGCACCACGGGCAGCCCGCGGTCGGCGAACAACGCCTCGCGGGTCGACGCCGCGTCGTACTCGAACAGGCTGCAGAACACGTCGTCCACCCCGAGCAGCGGCGCCACGTCGGAGCCGAAGTCGCCCCGCGAGCGGGGCAGCGCGATGGTCGCGGCGTGCACCACGAGGTTGCCGGGGCGCCCCGGCACGTCCACCGGCTGCCGGCGGGCCGCGGCCTGCCAGCCGGGAGGGACGGCGAGGGAGAACCCGTGCAGCTTCATGCCAGCAGCCCCAGACCGCCGACGACGAGCGCTGCGGGCGTCAGCCGCTGCGCCCAGCCACGACCGCTGTCCAGCCGGCGGGCCAGGTCGCGCAGCCGCTCCGGGGTGTCGGCGGTGCGGCCGGCCAGCAGCGGCAGCGCCCGCACGAGGCCGAAGGCGCCGCCCACCACGACCGCTGCGGGCAGCCCGAGCAGCACCAGCACCGCCAGCCACGCGTAGGTCGCCGCCGACGTCACGATGGTGACCACGCCCGTCCCGAGCTGCCAGCCGAACCCGGTGGCGTAGACCCAGGCGCGGTAACGCGTCAGCCAGTCCTCGTCGACCTGGCGTCGCCCGGTGGGGACCCGCCCGACCAGGTCCAGCAGCGCGGCCAGCAGCACCAGCACCGCGACTGCCCAGGTCGGTACCGGCAGCACCTCGCCGAGCGCACCGAGCACGAGCCCGGTGGTCATGCCGCCGACGACCGAGGCGACCGTGTAGAGCAGGACGGTCACCGTCCACCTCTGGGAGCGAGCCCGCTGCCCGAGCGGGTTGATGCTGGTGAGCATCGACTCACCTCAAGGCGACCAGGTCGCGCGCAGCGCCGCGACGGTGGCCACGGTGAGGCCGACGAGCAGCGCGCTCATGCCGACTCCCACAGGGACGGGTGGTCGGGGACGATGCCGGCGTCGCGCAGCGCCGCGTCGTCCCGGGCCTCGCGCACGCCGCCGTTGCCCCGCCGGCGCGCCAGGGCGTCCGCCCGCGACTGCGCCATCAGGTCGAGCACCTGCTGCCAGCTCGCACCGGATCCCTCGCCGACCAGCTCGCCCGAGCCGTCGACGTACACGAAGTAGGGGGAGCCGGGGACGCCGAACGCCTCCCACGTCTCCTCCGACATCAGCAGCGGTACCTCTGCCGGCCGGCGCTGCGCGAGCGCCGACGGGCTCTCGTCGTCCGGACCTCGGGTCACCACGACGAGCCGCGCGCCGGGCGGCAGCGGCGGGTCCTGCCGGAAGGCCTTCCAGAACTCCTGACAGGTCGTGCACCCGCTGGAGAGGAAGGCGATCATGGTGTCCTGCCCGAGGAGCGACAGGGCGAGCACCTCGCCGTCCAGCGTCTCCCCGGAGACCGAGTCGGGCACGTTGAGGGCGCCGGTGCGACGGGGAGCGGTCACCCCCTCGACCGTGACCGGCACCGGCTCGGCCCGGCTCTTGTCGAGCTCGAGCCCGGCGCCCAGCTCGTGAAGCGCCTTGAGGATCTCGGCGTGACTGCGCAGCAGCCCCGCGACGAGCACGGCGAGCAGCAGCACGGCGAGCCCGAGCGCGACGACGACCGCGGTCATCGGACCTGGACCAGCGGGAGCACCGCGAGGACGAGGTACGCCGTGACCGCGACGGCGGCCGTGGTGACGACGGCCGCGGCGGTCAGCGGGAGGGCGCCAGGTGCTCCGGTCAGGGCGCCGAGCGCGACGGCCCCGGTGACCAGCGCGTGCGTCCTGGTCGCGGGGACGTCGGCCTTGCCGAAGCAGCCGCAGCTGGCCAGCACCCCGCCGCGCAGCCGGGCCGCCACCACGAAGCCGGTGAAGACGGCGTACGACGCCGCCACCAGCAGCGCGGTCCACCGGGCGCCGTCGACGAGGGCCGCGAGTCCCACTCCGACCTCGGCCGCGGCGACGGCCCGGACGAGCTGCCAGTGGAACCGCAGCCCGACCGAGCGGGCGGCCCTCACGAGCGGCAGCGGATCGTGCACCTTCTGCGCCCCGGCCAGGATGAGCAGGGCCGCGGCCGCGTGGACCAGTCCCTGCAGCAGCACCTCTCCGAAAGTAGTCGTCCTTCGCACCAACGCAAGGAGCGCACGCCGCGCGTCACCCGGTCAGCGCACCTGGACCAGGTGGTCGGTCCGAGGCTGCAGGTGACCGATGACGGGATGTCCCGGCAGCTCCCCGGCGACGAGCAGCCCACCGCTCGTCTGGGCGTCGGCGAGGAGCAGCAGGACGTCCTCGTCGAGGTCGCTGCTGAGGTGCGGCCGCACCCAGTCGAGGTTGCGCCGGGTGCCGCCGCTGACGAAGCCGTCGTGCAGCGCTTCCCTTGCGCCGTCGAGGAAAGGCACGGCTGCGGCGTCGATGACAGCCGTCACGTCCGATGCCCTCGCCAGCTTCAGCAGGTGGCCCAGCAGGCCGAATCCGGTCACGTCGGTGGCCGCGCGCGCGCCGGCCGCGAGGGCCTGCTCGGAGGCCTCCCGGTTGAGCGACGTCATCGCGTCGACCGCCTGCTGGAACACCTCGCCGGTGGCCTTGTG
>NZ_JAEKKT010000141.1 GCF_019510245.1 Streptomyces sp.
GACTTCGGCGTCAACGTCTGAGCCAGTGAGCGCCCCCGGGGCGTTCGAAAGTCCGCTCTGTCCGGCGCCGCACCGTTTACGGTCGGCGCCGGACGCGCAGGACAACCGGAGAAACACCGCTAGGGGAGGACCATCACCATGGGCGTCACGCTCGCCAAGGGAGGCAATGTCTCCCTCTCGAAGGCCGCACCGAACCTCACCAACGTCATGATCGGACTCGGCTGGGACGCCCGCTCCACCACCGGCGCCCCCTTCGACCTGGACGCCAGCGCGTTGCTGTGCCAGGGCGGGCGGGTTCTCGGCGACGAGTGGTTCGTCTTCTACAACCAGCTCAAGAGCCCGGAGGGCTCCGTGGAGCACACCGGCGACAACCTCACCGGTGAGGGCGAGGGCGACGACGAATCGATTCTGGTCGACCTGCCCAAGGTGCCGGACACCTGCGACAAGATCGTCTTCCCGGTCTCGATCCACATGGCCGACGAGCGTGGCCAGACCTTCGGCCAGGTCTCCAACGCCTTCATCCGGGTCGTCAACCAGGCCGACGGCCA
Source organism: Streptomyces sp. (assembly GCF_019510245.1). Lineage (GTDB taxonomy): Bacteria > Actinomycetota > Actinomycetes > Streptomycetales > Streptomycetaceae > Streptomyces. Next base: position 549 of record NZ_JAEKKT010000141.1, read on the forward strand.
GGAGCTCGCCCGCTACGACCTGTCCGAGGACGCCTCCACCGAGACGGCCATGATCTTCGGCGAGCTCTACCGCTACCAGGGCGAATGGAAGTTCCGTGCCGTCGGCCAGGGCTACGCCTCCGGTCTGCGCGGCATCGCGCTCGACTTCGGTGTGAACGTCTCATAGCACCGCACAGTCCGGATGTAGGGCCCGACCCACCCGTAGGACACCGGCGCCCTCTACACTTCGTGGTCAACAGTAGGTAAAGCCGAGTACGGCGCGAGCGAGACCCGTACACACAAGATTGGGTAGCCAGTGCTTCTGAAAACCTTCGGCTGGTCGTTCGCGATCACCGCGCTCGGCCTGGTCGCCGCGGTCTTCTACGGGGGGTGGGAGGCCTTCGGCATCGTCGCGATCCTCGCCGTCCTGGAGATCTCCCTGTCGTTCGACAACGCGGTCGTCAACGCCGGGATCCTGAAGAAGATGAACGCCTTCTGGCAGAAGATCTTCCTCACGGTCGGCGTCCTCATCGCGGTCTTCGGCATGCGGCTGGTCTTCCCGGTCGTCATCGTCGCGATCACCGCCAAGATGGGCCCCATCGAGGCCGTCGACCTCGCGCTCAACAACAAGGACCGCTACCAGGAACTGGTGACCGACGCCCACCCGGCGATCGCCGCCTTCGGTGGCATGTTCCTGCTGATGATCTTCCTGGACTTCATCTTCGAGGACCGGGACATCCAGTGGCTCCGCTGGATCGAGCGCCCGCTCGCCAAGCTCGGCAAGGTCGACATGCTGTCGGTCTGCATCGCCCTGATCGTCCTGCTGATCACCTCCTTCACCTTCGCCACCCACGCCCACCAGCACGGCGGCGGCCACGTCGACAAGGCGCAGACGGTCCTGATCGCCGGCATCGCCGGCCTGATCACCTACATGATCGTCGGCGGCCTCTCCGGCTTCTTCGAGGACCGCCTCGAGGCCGAGGAGGAGCGCGAGCACGAGGAGGAGGAAGAGGCCGAGCGCAGCGGCAAGAAGAAGTCGGCGGTCCAGCTGGCCGGCCAGGCCGCGTTCTTCATGTTCCTCTACCTGGAGGTCCTGGACGCGTCCTTCTCCTTCGACGGCGTGATCGGCGCCTTCGCCATCACCAACGACATCGTGCTCATGGCCCTCGGCCTCGGCATCGGCGCGATGTACGTCCGCTCGCTCACCGTGTACCTGGTCCGCCAGGGCACCCTGGACGACTACGTCTACCTGGAGCACGGCGCCCACTACGCCATCGGCGCGCTGGCCGTGATCCTGATGGTCACCATCCAGTACGAGATCAACGAGGTCATCACCGGCCTCGTCGGCGTCGTCCTGATCGGCTGGTCGTTCTGGTCCTCCGTACGGCGCAACCAGCGGCTCGCGGAAGCCGAGGGAAACGCCGGGTCGGACGACAAGGCTGAGGTCTCCTCGGGGGTCTGAAGCGGCTCGCCGGGCCGAAAACGGAGGGTGTGACGCCCTCCTCGACGAGGAACGCTCTGATGGGGGCGGCCGACCGGTCGGCCGCCCCCAGGCGTTTTCAGGAGTTACTGGGGGCGGGAATGGGTTTCTTCGACGGGCTGCTGGGCGGCAGGGCGGCCGAGTTCGACTCGGGCAGCGCCGCGTCCAACTCCATCGAGCTCACCAGGCGGCACCAGCAGGTGTCGCTCACCAAGCAGGGCGCGGCCACCGGCAACCTGCGGATCAACCTGAGCTGGCGGATGCGGACGTCCGACTTCGACGGCGAGCAGCGCACGAGTCTGCTGCGGCACCCCTTCAAGGCGCTCAGGCCGCCGGAGGTGATCGGGCACGGGCAGAGCATGGTCAACGTCGACCTCGACCTCGGGGCGCTGTACGAGCTGGCCGACGGGACGAAGGGGGTCGTCCAGCCGCTCGGCGGCCTGCTCGGGGACGTGAACGCACCGCCGTACGTCAAGCTGAGCGGCGACGACCGGTTCGGTTCCGCGTCCGGCGAGACGATGTACGTCAACCTCGACCACCGGGACGACATCAAACGGCTGCTGGTGTTCGTCTACATCTACGACCAGACGCCGGCCTTCGACCGCACCCACGCGGTCGTCACGCTGTACCCGAGCAACGGGCCGCGGATCGAGATAGGCCTCGACGAACGGCATCCGCAGGCCCGGTCGTGCGCGGTGGTGATGATCGAGAACGTGAAGGGCGAGCTGGTCGTCCGGCGTGAGGTGAAGTTCGTGTACGGGTTCCAGGGGGAGCTGGACCGGTTGTACGGGTGGGGGCTGCAGTGGGGGCGGGGTTACAAGACGGCGGAGCGGTAGTTCGCGTACGGGGGTGGGGTGTGCGGTGAGTGCGCGAGTGCGGGTGGTTCGTGGTTGCTCGCGCAGTTCCTCGCACCCCTGAAAAACATCCAGCTAGCGCCCGATGAATTGCGGCCCCTGCGGAGGCAGCCGGAAGTCCGTGTTCGGGACCGTCGCCACCGGAACCGGGGCCGGTGGGGGATAGCCGTAGCCCGACTGGGGCTGTTGCTGGGTGTAGGCGGGCTGCGGGTAGGCGTAGGTGGCCGGCTGGGGGTAGCCGTACGCCGGCTGGGCGGGGACCGACGTCGGCTGCTCGGGCGGGAGCGGGAGGGACGTCAGGGGCTCCTCCATCGGCTCGGACTCGTCGACCGAGATGCCGAAGTCCGTGGCCAGGCCCTTCAGGCCGTTGCTGTAGCCCTCGCCGAGCGCGCGGAACTTCCAGCCCTCGCCCCTGCGGTACAGCTCGCCGCAGATCAGGGCCGTCTCGGCGCCGGTCTCCGGCTTGATGTCGAAGTGGGCCAGCGGTTCTGCATCGGGCGCCGAGGCGTCGTACAGCAGGATGCGCAGGGCGGGTACGTGTTCGAACGGGACGCCGTCCGCGGATGCGACCAGGAGGATTCGGCCGACGTTGGGCTCGACACCGGGGAGATCTGTCTGGATCGTGTCGGTGAGGCCCTCGGCGACCCGCTTCTTGCCGAGTCGCCAGACCTTCCCGGAGGGGTGCCGGGGCTGGTTGTAGAAGACGAAGTCCTCGTCGGAGCGCACACGTCCGTCGGGGCCGAGGAGCAGCGCCGAGGCATCCACGTCCGGAACCCCCTGCCCGGGCGTCCAGCGCAGCACGGCCCGGACCGTGGTGGCTTCCAGCGGGACGTTCGACCCCTTCAGCATCGCGTGCGTCATGCGGTCATCCTGCCCTCTCCGTCCTGGTCACGACAACGCGGGGGGCCTCGCGACCGACACAGGCGGGTTACCTGAAATTCATGCCCGGCGGGAACCCCGGACATGGCTTTGTACGTACTATTACCGGCCACCCTTTACCAATTCCACAGGCTCGGCCCATGCCACGGGGGAGTTTTATGCGTCATTTCGGGCACATCGCACCTGAGGTGCGGCAGCGCCTCTTCCACCAGGAGCCGTGCGAGTTCACCGCCGACTCCCCGGCCCGGCTGCTCTCCGCGGCCCTGGGCGCCACGCTGTACAGCCCGGCCACCCGGCCGCGGCTCGCCGACGACATCGTCAAGCAGGCGGCGTTGGGCGTGGTCTCGATGGTGCTGTGCCTGGAGGACTCCATCGGCGACGAGGACGTGCCGGCGGGCGAGGAGAACCTGGTCCGGCAGTTCGCCGACCTTGCCGAGCGGGAGCGGGCGGGCGTGGAGCTGCCGCTGCTCTTCATCCGGGTGCGGGAGCCCGAGCAGATCTCCGACCTGGTACGGCGGCTGGGCGCGAGCGTGTCGCTGCTGTCCGGATTCGTGTTCCCGAAGTTCACCGAGGAGCGCGGCATCCCCTTCCTCCAGGCCCTGGACGGCGCCGCACTCAGCAGCGGGCGCCGCCTTTTCGGCATGCCGGTCCTCGAGACGCCCGAGCTGATGTACCGGGAGACGCGCGTGGACGCCCTGGAGGGCATCGCCCGCGCCGTCGACAAGTACCGCGACAAGGTGCTGGCGCTGCGCCTCGGCGTGACCGACTTCTGCTCGTCGTACGGGCTGCGCCGCGCCCCCGACATGACCGCCTACGACGTGCAGATCATCGCCTCCGTCATCGCCGACGTGGTCAACATGCTGGGCCGGGCCGACGGCACCGGGTTCACGGTGACCGGGCCGGTCTGGGAGTACTTCCGGGTCCCCGAACGCATGTTCAAGCCGATGTTGCGGACCAGCCCCTTCCTGGAGGAGCAGGCCGTGGAACTGCGCAACCGGCTCATCGAGCACGCCATGGACGGCCTGCTGAGGGAGATCTCCCTCGACCAGGCCAACGGGCTGCTCGGCAAGACCTGCATCCACCCGTCCCACGTCATCCCCGTGCACGCGCTGTCCGTCGTCAGTCACGAGGAGTTCTCCGACGCCCAGGACATCCTGCGGCCGGAACGCGGCGGCGGGGGTGTACTTCGCTCGGCCTACACGAACAAGATGAACGAGGTGAAGCCGCACCGCGCCTGGGCCGAGCGGACCATGCTCCGCGCCGAGGTGTTCGGCGTGGCCAACGAGGACGTCGGCTTCGTGGAGCTGCTCGCCGCCGGGATACCGGGTTGACGGACGCTACGGGACGACACAGGGAACCCATGAACATCGCAGCGAACAACGGGGTCTGGTCCGGCAGCTGGGTCGCCGAGCGGCTCGGCGTCGAGCTCGTGGGCGACGACGGCCTGACGGCCCTCCTCGGCCTCGCCCTGCGCCGCAACCCCCGACGGGCCCACCTCCTGGTCTCCAACGTGCTCGGCAAGCACGTACCGCAGTCGCCGTCCATGGTGTACGGGCATGGCTTCGCGCTCGGCCGGCGGGTGCGTGACCTGCTCGGTGAGTCGCAGGCCGGGCAGGCGGTCGTCCTGGGGTACGCCGAGACGGCCACGGGCCTCGGGCATTCGGTGGCCGACGGAATGGGCCTCGCCCCGTATCTCCACTCCACGCGCCGGCCGGTCGCCGGGGTCGCCCCCGCGGGCGGCTTCGAGGAGTCCCACTCGCACGCCACCTCGCACCTGCTGCTCCCCGAGGACCCCGCCCTGCTCTCCGGCGACGGCCCCCTGGTCCTCGTCGACGACGAGTTCTCCACCGGCAACACGGTCCTGAACACGATCCGCGACCTGCACGTCCGTTATCCGCGGAAACGTTACGTCGTGGTGGCTCTGGTGGATATGCGGTCGGCGGCGGACGCGGGGCGACTGACGGCGTTCGCCGAGGAGATCGGCGCCAGGGTGGACCTGGTGGCGGCGGCGTCGGGGACAGTACTCCTGCCGGAGGGGGTGCTGGAAAAGGGACAGGAGCTGGTGGCGCGGTACGAAGAGAGTGCCGCGCCGGGTGCTTCGTCGTCCGCTCCAGCGTCGCGGCCGGCCGCGCAGTTCCCCGCGCCCCTTGAGGGCGTTGCCCTTGAAGCCGACTTCAAGTCCGCCCACCCCGGGGCGCGGGGCTGTGTTGAATCTGCGGCTGCCGCCGCGTGGGCGCGACAAGCCCCCACCGGTCCGCAGCCGACCGGCGACCGCACCACCCCCCACCTCCACCTCACCCGCGTCGACCTGCACTGGCCGCACGGCCTCCCCGACGGTGGACGGCACGGCTTCACCCCGGCCCACCGGATGCGCCTCGAATCGGCCCTCCCGTTGATGGCGGCCCGCGTGGCCGAAGCGCTCCCCCCCGACGCCCGCCGCGTGCTCACCCTCGGCTTCGAGGAGCTGATGTACGCCCCCCTCAGAATCGCCCGCGAGCTGGAGGCCCTGGTCGCCGCCGAGGTGCGGTACTCCACCACCACCCGCTCGCCGGTCCTGGCCGTCGACGACCCCGGTTACGCCATCCGCAGCCGCCTCGTCTTCCCGGCCCACGACAACCCCGCCGACGGCCCGGGCGAGCGCTACGCGTACAACGTCGCCGGCGCCGGGTTCGACGCCGTCGTCCTGTTCGTCGACTCGGCCGGCGACACCCCCGAACTGCACGCGCCCGGCGGCCTGCTGGACCGGCTCGGCGCGCATGCCCCGCACGTCCTGCTCGCGGTTGTACCGTCGTACGTCCCCGCGCTGACCGAAGAGAGCCCCGCCATGCTGCCCGAGCCCCTCCGCGGCCCCGCCTTCTCCTCGTACCCGGCGGAGGACGTCGGCTGGCTGCTCCAGGACCTCTCGGACGTCACGCTGGAGGCGCCGACCGAGGAGCGCGAGGAGGCGATCCAGAGCGGCGGCGCGCACTACGCCGAGTCGCTGCCGGTGGAGTACCAGCCGAGCGACCAGTACCAGGCGCTCTTCCACGCCGCCCTTGAGACCTCGGCGGCGCGGCTCGCGGAGGCGGTCGGTGTGGTCACCGAGACCGTGCTGGCCGAGCGGTCACCGCGGCCGGTGCTGGTGTCGCTGGCGCGGGCCGGTACCCCGGTGGGCGTGCTGATGCGCCGCTGGGCGCGGTTCCGGTACGGCCTCGACCTGCCGCACTACGCGGTGTCGATCGTGCGCGGCCGCGGCATCGACGCGAACGCGCTGCGCTGGCTGGCCGCCCACCACGACCCGCGGGACGTCGTGTTCGTGGACGGCTGGACGGGCAAGGGCGCGATCACCCGGGAACTCGCGGACGCCGTCGCGGAGTTCGAGCAGCGCTCGGGTGTCTCCGGTTTCGACCCGGAGATCGCGGTGCTCGCCGACCCCGGGTCGTGCGTGCGGACGTACGGCACCCGGGAGGACTTCCTGATCCCCTCTGCGTGCCTCAACTCCACCGTCTCCGGGCTGATCTCGCGGACCGTGCTGCGGGCCGACCTGGTGGGCCCCGACGACTTCCACGGCGCGAAGTTCTACCGCGAGCTGGCCGGGGCCGACGTGTCGGTGGCCTTCATCGACGCGGTCGCGGCGCGGTTCGCGGAGGTCGTGGACGCGGTGGACGCGGCCGTGAAGGAACTGGCCGTCGCCGACCGCACGCCGACCTGGGAGGGCTGGGCGGCCGTCGAGCGGATCAGCGAGGAGTACGGCATCCACGACGTGAACCTGGTCAAGCCGGGCGTCGGCGAGACCACCCGGGTGCTGCTGCGCCGGGTGCCCTGGAAGATCCTGGCGCGGGCCGGGGCGGGCGCCGACCTCGACCACGTGCGGCTGCTCGCGGAGCAGAGAGGGGTGCCGGTGGAGGAGGTCGGCGAACTGCCGTACACCTGTGTCGGGCTGATCCACCCCAGGTACACGCGCGGGGCGACCGGCGCCGACGGCCGGGCGGTGAACGTCTGATGGCGGTGATCGTCGCGAGCGACCTCGACCGTACGCTCATCTACTCGGCGGGCGCCCTCGCGCTGACCATGCCGGACGCGCGGGCGCCCCGGCTGCTCTGCGTCGAGGTGCACGAGGCCAGGCCGCTGTCGTACCTGACGGAGACGGCCGCGCGGCTGCTGACCGAGCTGGGGGACGCGGCCGTCTTCGTGCCGACGACCACCCGGACCCGCAAGCAGTACGAGCGGATCAACCTGCCGGGGCCCGCGCCGAGGTACGCCATCTGCGCCAACGGCGGGCATCTGCTGGTCGACGGGGTGTCCGACGGGGACTGGCACCGGCGGGTGCTGGCGCGGCTGTCCGACGAGTGCGCGCCGCTCGACGAGGTGCGGGCGTACCTGGCGGAGCACGCCGACCCGGTGTGGCTGCGCAAGCAGCGGGTCGCCGAGGACCTGTTCGCCTACCTGGTCGTGGAGCGGGAGCTGCTGCCCGAGGAGTGGGTGAAGAGCCTCGCGGTGTGGGCGGAGAACCGCGGCTGGACGGTGTCGTTGCAGGGGCGGAAGATCTACGCCGTGCCGAAGCCGCTGACGAAGAGCGCGGCCATGCGGGAGGTCGCGCGCCGGACCGGGGCCGAGCTGACGCTGGCCGCCGGTGACTCCCTGCTGGACGCCGACCTGCTGCTGGCCGCGGACCGCGGCTGGCGGCCGGGGCACGGGGAGTTGGCCGACGCCGGATGGACCGGGCCGGCCATTGCCGCGCTGCCGGAGCGAGGGGTGCTGGCCGGTGAGCGGATCCTGCGGGAATTCCTGAAGGCGGTCCGTGCCGGGAGCTAGCCGCAGCAACCGCCGCCGCAACAGCCCCCACCGGAGCCGGCGGGGGCGCCGGAGCCGGCGGCGGACGCGGAGGCCGTGCCCCCCACCGCCACCGTCGACAAGAGCTTTACCGTGTCTTGATGCCCCTCCGGGCATGCTGCCGGAGCCGATGACTCGGCCATGGGGCGGGACAGTTCGAAAGTGTCGCCGCAGGTGCGGCAGCGGTACTCGTAGCGGGGCATGAGGGACAGGCTAGCGGCAGTGATGCGGAGGGCGTGTCAAGCCATGTGAGGCGGGCCGGGAAATACCGTCGTTCCTCGGACTCGCCCTCTTGGATTCGCGAGAGCGCGAGCGCCTACACGCGCCACATCAACGACATGGCCGGAGACCTCAGCGCCAAGGACTGCCGTCGACGCGGTCGCTCCTCGGTTCTACTGCGCCTGAGCCTCTGATCCGGCCCGCTGCTCCGCCTCGGGGTGGCGGGCCCGCCAGTACGGGTTGTCGTGCGGCAGGTTCGTGCTGACCCTGCCGTACATCCCGAACACCATCAGTACCAGGCCCACGATGAAGCTGAACAGGACGTTCTGGATCTTGAAGGCCAGGAAGTCCGAGTCGGTGTCGAGCAGACCGAGGAACAGGAAGCCGTTCAGGATGAACAGCACGCCGAGCACCATGTTCAGTGTGGACGCGAAGTTCCCGCCGACCACCATGCCGACGAAGAGCAGCAGCCCGACACAGATCGACAGCACGCTCAGCGCGCCGTTCGTGTTCAGACCCAGCGCGGTGTTCCCGCCGGTGTCGAAGTAACCGATGTGGCGGGTGAGCCCGAGGATGCCGAAGGCCAGCAGGAACAGGCCCATCAGGCCCGCCCCGATCCGGTAGACCCTGTTCAGGCGGTGGTCGACGGGCAGCGCCTCGTCGAAGTCGATCTTCTTCCGCCGCGTCCCCGGGTGCGTGACGTGTGAGGCCATCTCCGCCTCCTGGTGTCGACTGCGGGACCCTACCCAATATCCGCCCGCGACGGCTCTTCGGCAAACGCCTCAGTGACCGCCGGTGCCCCGGTCCTCCCGGATCCGCGCGACCACCTGCGCGACCGACTCCCGTACCGCTTCCGTCTCCGTCAGGAAGTGCCAGTAGTCCGGGTGCCGCCCCTGCAGCGACCCCACCGCCCGGTCCAGCCGCGCCACCGCGTCGTCCAGCGGACGCGCGTGCCGCGGATCGGGACTGGTCCGCCCCGACATCGCGAGCCGCTGCGCGTCCCGGATCGCGAACCGGGTCCGCTCGACCTCCTGCTGCGGATCCTTCTGCACACCGTTCAGCCTGCCCAGCCGGTCACCGGCCGCCGACACGGCCTCGTCGGTGCTGTTCAGCAGCGCCCGCACGGTCGCCAGCAGCGAGGTGGCCTCGGCCCACTTCTGCGCGTCCCGCGCGGCCTGCGCCTCCGTGAGTTTGAGTTCGGCCTGCCGCACGTTCGCCACGGCCTGCTCGGGCACCTGCTGAAGATCCTGCCAGCAGGCCGCCGAGAACCGCCGCCGCAGCTCGCTGAGGACCGGGTCGACCTGCCCGGCCCGGGTGGTCAGCGCCTGCGCGCGCGTCCGCAGGCTCACCAGCCGGTGGTCGATCTCGGCGGCCTTCTCCGGCAGCCGCTCCGCCTCGACCCGGATCGCCTCGGCCTCCCGCTGCACCCGCCCGGCCCGCTCCAGCGTGGCCTGCGCACCGTGCTGCCCGGCCCCCTGATTGAGCTTGGTCAGCTCGGGAGAGAGAGCGGCCAGCCGAGCCGCGAGGTCATCGGCCCGCAGCTGTGTCTTCCGTACGGCGTCCAGCGCGTTGCTGGCCGCCAGCAGCGCCTGCCGGGCCCGCTCCACGGCGGGTGCGAGCCGTGCCAGCTGCGTCTCGGCCTTGCCGAGCAGCGGCCCGAGCGACTCCCCGAACCGGTCCAGCTCCCGCTTGACCCCGACGAGCTCGTCCTTGGCGCGGGTGATCTCCCCCCGGGCCCGCGACGCGGCGGCGGCCTCCAGGTCGTCCCGGTCCAGGTCGTAGGCGTCGATGGCCTGGATGTACCGATCGCTCACGTCGTCGATCCGCCGCCCCAGCGCCTCGAAGTCGGAGACGGCACGACGGGCGGCCGGCGAGTCGTCGACGGCGGAGATGGTCTCTATGGAGATCCGCAGATCCCGCTGAGCGGTGTCCAGCTCGTAGAAGGCGGAAGCGGCGGCGTCCTTCGCGGCCTGGGCCTCGGCCCGCTGACTCTCGGCCCGCCCCCCGAACCACCGCCGGGTCCCGCCGCCGGCGAACGCCGCGGGCAGCACGAGAGCGGCCACCAGCGGCAGACTCATGAGGGCGACGGCGTCCCGGAGAGCGGCGGGGGCACCGTGCCGGGGTGGCGGGGGAGGCGCATACGACTGCCCGGGTGTCGCCGTTGTCGCCGTCACATCCCTCTCCCGTGCCGCGGTACGCCCTGTGCTCAGGCGGTGGAATCATTCTCCCACCCGTGACAGACGAACACACGGGCCGGTCAGTTCGCGGTTCGCTCGATCACTTCGGTTTTTCCGGCGAGGCGTGCCGCCCGGTCCGGAGAACGCAATTGCGGGGCAGAGTCCTGAACGATGTAGGCTGTCGACTCGTCTCGGGTGCGTAGCTCAGGGGTAGAGCGCCTGCCTTACAAGCAGGATGTCGGCGGTTCGAAACCGTCCGCGCCCACCAGAAGCGGGTAGCACGTCGACGGCCCCCGGTGTGATCACCGGGGGCCGTCGACGTGTCCGCGGTCCCTCTGCCCGGGGGCCTCGTCCTACTTCCGGGGGCTGCAGTCGTAGAGGCTGAAGCTGCCGTCGGCGCGGCGGCCGTAGGCGGTGGGCCGGATGCGCTTGCAGTGCGACTTCACCCAGGTAGTGGTGGCACTGGTGGGACGCTGGGTGGTGAGCAGCGCATAGCGCACCTGGTGGTCGGCGACGAGGCTGCCGAACTGCTGGGCGGTGGGGAAGGGGGTGTCGCCGGTGAAGCCGCCCATGACGAGGATGGGTTCGGACTTCGCGCGCAGCAGGGGCTCCGCGGTGTAGGCGGCCTGGGTGGCGAGCAGGTACTTCTCGCCGTTGCGGTGCGCGGAGAGGTAGTCGAGCAGGGCGGTGTCGCGGGTGCTGGGCTGGTCGAGCCCTATTCTCCGCGGGGCGCGGTGCTGGTGCTGGTAGTACGAGTTGCCGACCGGACCGGTCATCGGCGAGGCCGCGGCGCCCGCGTAGAGCGGGTCGAGGCTGGAGACGGCCCAGCCGGCCGGTACCACCAAAGTGGCCCCGATCCCGGCGGCGAGGGCCGCGTGGATCATCCGTGGGGAGGTGCGCGGCCCGCGGCTCCACAGGCCCACCACACCGCACAGGGCGAGCATCACGGCGACCGGCAGCAGCCAGGAGACGAACCGGGTCGGCCAGTCGAGCACCAGCGCCCATGCCGCCGTCAGCGCGATCGCCGCCGGCAGTGCCATGTGCCGCCGGCCGCCCCATGCGCGCGCCGGCCCGTGCTCGGATTCGTCCACGGCCACCTGCGGTGACCATGGCTCCGATTCGTGCGCCGACAGGTACGGCGACCAGGGCACCGGCTCGCGCTCCGGCTCGTGGTCCGCCCCCTGCTCCGGCTGGTGGTTCGGCCCGTGCTCCGGCTCGTGGTCCGGTCCCTGCTCCGGCTCGTACGCCGACTCGTACTCCGACCGGAAGAGCGCGAGGCCGCCGCCGGCCAGTGCGGCGAGCGCCGGGGCGATGACGGCCGTGTAGTAGGCGTGGTTGCCGTTGGAGGCGCTGAACACCACGGCGTGCACCGCCAGCCAGCCGCCCCACAGCAGGAATCCCGCGCGGAGCAGGTCGGTTCGCGGTTGCCCGCTGCGCCAGACGACGCCCAGGACCGCGGCCAGCACGGCGAGCGGCAGGAACCAGGCGACCTGCGGGCCGACCGTGTTGTTGATCAGCATGTCCCAGCCGGTGTTGCCGGTGGTGCGGCTGGTGGCGGTGCCGGCGACGGCGCCGAACGCGGTGGAGTCGCTGCTGAAGCGGCTCAGGCCGTTGTAGCCGAAGACCAGGGCGAACGGATTGTTGTCGGTCGTCCCGTCGAGGTACGGGCGGCTGCCGGCCGGCGTCGCCCACGCGATCAGCGCCCAGAGACAGGAGACCGCCAGCGCGACCGCACCCCCCAGCAGGACGCGCAGCGCCCGCCTCACCGCGGTGCCGGGCGCGGCCAGTTGGTACACGGCGGCGAAGACCGGCAGCACCAGCCACGCCTGCAGCATCTTCGTCTGGAACGCGAGCCCCACCCAGACACCGCAGGTGATCAGCGGCAGCAGCCGTTCGGTGCGCACCGCCTTCTGCAGCGCCCCGGCGGCCGCCACCAGGAGCAGGGTCAGCGCGGTGTCCGGGATGGTGGCCCGGGCGAGGACCACCGTGACCGGGGTGAGGGTGAGCACCAGCGCGGCGGTCAGCGCGGCGAACGGACCGGCCCAGGCCCGTACGATCCGGTGCAGCAGCCATACGGTGAGGACGCCCTCGACGACCTGCGGAAGCGCGGCCGCCCAGGTGTGCGGGCCGAAGAGCCAGACGGAGACCGCGTCGGGCCAGAAGGCGCCGGGCAGCTTGTCGATGCTGATCGCACCGCTGGCGTCGAGCCCGCCGAAGAAGAAGGCGCGCCAGCCGCTGGACATCGACCGTATCGCCGCCCCGTAGAAGGGGTGGAGCGCGGCGTGCCCGATGCCCCAGGAGTACAGCACGGTGGCGACGACCAGCACCGCGGCGAGCGCCGGGCGCTCCCAGCGCGGGGCGTCTTCCGGCCGGCCGGGGCGTCGGTTCGCCGCCCGGCGGCCTCGGTGCGCTCCGGTGGGCCGGACGGCGGGGATGGCGGTCATGGCAGTGGGGGTCCTCGGATCGGCAGGTCAGGTGAGGCAGCGGTGCACAGGCCGGGGCGCGGGCGGCGGGATCACAGGCGGCGGGCCGCCCGGAAGCCGCGGGCGTAGAAGTCGGTGCCGTCCAGCAGCGCGTGGCCCGACAGGTCGCCCATGGTCGGGCCGTTGGCGGCGGAGCGGCTGGAGTAGAAGCGGTGGCGGCCCTGGTCGTCGAGGCCCATGTAGAAGCCGACGTGGTCGATGAAGTTCGGGCGGTCCTTGATGATGGCGAAGAAGACCAGATCGCCGGGTTGCAGGACGCCCAGATCGGTGGGCCGCTCGTCGGTCTGGGGGATGATCAGGCGGCCGGGGCCGTAGGCGGCGATGGCGTAGGCGCGGCGCGGCAGGCCGACGCCCTTGGTGTTGGTGTTGTGCAGGGGGATGCCCATGCGGTAGCCCCACACCAGTCGCTGGAAGCCGGAGCAGTCGACGCAGCCGTAGCGGGCCTGCTCCGGCTGCACCCGGGTGCCGTCCGGGAAGTCCCAGGGCACGCCCAGATAGTCGAAGAAGTCGGACTGTTCGTCGTAGTAGGCGAAGTCCAGCGGGTTGCTGACCTTGGAATTGCGCGGGCCGAAGTGCGCGGTGCCCGCGTAGCGCACACCGTCGGCGTTGCGCTTGTCGCGTGCCCCGGCGCTGCTGTACTGGAACGCCACCGCGAAGACGTCCGGGCTGGTGTCGGCGAGAGCCTTGGGGAACCAGCCCCTAAACCAGGCGGACTTCTCCATGCCCTGCTGCCACGCGTGCGGCAGCACCCGCACCCAGGCGTCCGTGGTCACCTTGGCCTCGGTGGTCCGCGGCTCGCTGAAGGTGCGGGCGGGCCCGGTGAGTACGGCCGTACGCGCTCCGTCGGTGAACGTGGCGAGCGTGCCGCCGTCGGCGGAGCGGGCCACGGTGCGGTCGGGGGCGGTCAGCCGCTCGAAGGTGTGGGCCCCGGTGGGCCGGGAGCTCGGGCCGGTGCCGGTGCCGTCGTCGGCCGAGGCGTCACCGCTGTCCTGCCCGAGGCGGTCCCAGGCGAACGCGCCCGCCACCCCGGCGGCCGCGACGCCCGCGATCGTCCCGAGCAGGGCGCGGCGGTTCGGTTGGCTGCGTTTGCCTGCGTGTTGGGAATGCATGGACGATCCTCCTGAAGCACGAGGTGAGAGGGCGGGGGCCGGGTCAGGCGGTGGGCAGGACGCCGATCAGCAGACCGGAGACCAGCACCACGTAGGTGGCCAGTGTCACCGCGGTGGTCGAGATGAGCGTGGGCGCCAGCGGCTGACGGACCATCTGGTAGGAGACCAGGCCGGGCACGATGAAACCAAGGGTCTGTGACGTATAAAGCAGCGGGAACTCGTGACTGAGGGCGAGCATCACGGTGGTCTGTATCAGCACCGCGCACAGCACCACGGCCGCGAACAGCCGCTTTCCGTAGAGAATCACCGTGCGCTGCAGCAGCTTCGTCATGAAGTACGTCAGCCCCGCCACACCGACCATCAGCCCGGCCATCTGCACGTCGGTGACGAGCGTGAGGGCGATCCAGCCCGGGGTGATCATCCCACCGGGGGAGAGATTGGTGGTCAGATAGCAGACGAGCGAGAAGACCAGCCCGAGGGCGATCCCGAGCGCGGCGGTCTGTGCGTTGAGATTGGCGGGGATCACGGGTTCCTCGTGGACTGGGACGGATCGTACGGGTGGCGCGAGTCGTCTGTGGCGTTCCGGCCGTCGGGCCGGCCCTCGCGGGCGGCGACCCGGCGGGCGAGTTCGCGCTGTTCCGGGAAGTGGAAGGCCATCGTCGGGGTCTCCAGCGGCGCCACCCAGCTGTACGGCTCCGACTCCGGCGGCCGGGCCGTCGCGATCTGGGGCCGGACCAGCGCGATCTGCATGGTCTCCTGGTCCAGTCCGTCGCCGCCCGGAACGGCGTTGAGCAGCTCCTCCGACTCGTCCAGCGGCAGCTCGGCGAGACATTCCAGGAACAGCTCGCCCTGGCCGTGGATGTTGCCGATCGCCACCAGGGAGGCGGCCGGGCCGAGTTCGGCGAGGATCGCTGCGGTCACCTCCTCGGGGTCCCGGCGGTCGCCGCCGAGATCCACCACCCGCCCGGCGAAGTCGGCCGGAATCGCGTCGCGGGCGCTCTTGGTCGGGTGGCCGATCAGGAACACCGTCTCGGCGCCGAGGTCGGGGACGATCGCGCCCATCTGGCCGTTGCGCTCCACCCGGTCCGGGCGGCAGTTGATGACCGCGTTGACCGGCCGCCTGATCGCGCCCAGGTCCTCCAGCTGCTTGACGTTCATCAGCGTCGACTCGGGGTCGTTGGCCGCGAAGACGTTGGCGAACCGCAGCCGCCCCCCGCCGGGGGTGATGTAGCGCTCCACCGACAGCACGCCCGGGTCGGGCGGCGCGTCCCACATGCCCTGCATCGCGGTGTGCCGCTCCACGCCGAGCAACTCGGCGACGGTGAGCGCGATCGCCACGTTCTCCTTGAAGGTGAACCAGCTGAAGCCACGCAGCTCTTCGTCGGTGACCATCTCCGGGTCGGCGTAGACCAGCCTGCAGTTACGGGCGTCGGCCTCCTCCTGGAGGATGTGGAAACGGTCCTTCTCCGCCGTCACGCACACCCCGCCCACCGGCATGGAGCGGGAGAGCGAGCGGGCGACGTCGTCCAGCGTCGGCCCCATCTCCTCCAGATGGTCCTCGCGGACGTTGCACAGCACGCCGATCGTGGAACGGATCAGCTTCTCCTGGTTGATCTCCTGCAGCGCGGGCATCACCGCCATGCACTCGATCACCAGCGCGTCCGGCCGGTAGGTCGCCGCCCGGCGCACGATGCCGATCTGCTCGACGATGTTGGACAGCCCGAACTTGCGGTAGATCGGTTCCTCGGTGGCATCCGGATGGATGAACCGGGCCGCGGTTCCGGTGGTCTTGGCCACCGTGACCAGACCACCGCCGCGCAGGGCGCCCGCGCATAGCCGGGTGATCGAACTCTTGCCGCGGATGCCGTTGACCAGCACCCGCGTGGGTATCTGCTCCAGCGAGGCGAAGTGCCGCTGCTGTTCGAGGATTCCAGCGATCCACAGTCCGGCGCAGCAGAGCAGGACTATGACATAGAGGAAGAGCATGCCGATTCCGTCCTTCTACCGCTGGAGGGTGTTCTCGCGCAGGGGCCGGTAGGGCCCGGCGGCATGGCCGGATCTCGCTGCCCGGTCCTGTTCCGCCAGAGCCTGGCGGATCAGCTCCAGGCTGCGGGTGACCGAGCCGATCTCGTCGTGGTTGACCGGGTGCAGCACGGTACGGCGGTCTCCGCCGGCGAGCCGTGCGACGAGCACGGCGACCGAGCGCAGTGGCCGGATCACCAGGACGTGGAGCCAGCCCAGGCAGAGTGCGCCCAAGGTGAGGCCGAGGATCCCGGCGAGCATGGTGCGCTGCTGGGCCTGCATCGCGGGGATCTGGAGCGCTGCCGCGGGTTCGGCGGTCACCACGTGCCAGCCGAGCTGGGCCGTCGGACCGCTTTGCGCCAGCGGTGCGGCAGCGTCGACGGACGGGCCGGAGGACGTGCGGAGCACCGCCGAGGTCGCGGTGCCCGGTGTGCCGGGGGCGCCCTGGGTGGAGCGGGCGAGGCGGGTCAGGCCGGAGTCGGGCAGCGCCTGGAAGGCGCGGTAGCCCACACTCGCCGCCAGCACCTTGTGGTTGCGGTCCGTCACCCAGACGCTGCCCAGCTTCGGCCTGGCCAGAAGGGAGTTGAGAGCCTTCACGTCGATCTCGCCGAACAGCACCACGCCGGCCGCCGGGGTCTTGCCCGTGACGGCCCGGACCTGGGCGTAGGCGGCGATCGCCGGGATCCGGCCCGAGGTGTTGACGGTGGTGATCCCGCCGCCCCGGGGCACGTGGACGAGGGTGCGCAGTGGCGTCTCGCCCACCCTCAGCGTGATGCCGCCCGAGCGGTCCAGGAGATACAGCGAGCGGTACGACCGGTGGCCGGCGAGGGCGTGCCGCAGGGCCTTGGCCTGGTCCGCCCGGCTCGTGCCCGGCAGCCGTGCGGCCGTCTCGGTCAGGTCGGTGTACGACTGGTCGAGGGACTGCCGGATCCGGTTCGTCGCGATCTCGGTGCGCGCCTGCTGGTCGGCGAGGACCGGAGCGGGAACGGCGGTCGCGACGTCCGCCCGGTTCAGCACGGAGATCATCGGCACCGCCCAGCAGGCCACCACCACGACGCCGACCACGGCCAGCGCCCGGTAGCCCGGTCCGCGCCGGGCCGGGATCTCCTCGGGGCCGCTCTCGCCGAGCAGTTGCCGGCGCAGTGACTCCAGTGCCCGCCCGATGCGGGCCAGTTCCCCGAAGCCGTGCACCGGAACCGGTCGGTACAGCTCCTCCAGCGCGGCCGTCCCGTCCTCGGTCGCGCCCCGGGCCAGCCGGCCGGCGGACAGATACAGCCGCAGCAGCGGCCGCTGCACCAAGAAGTGCAGCGCCAGCCCGAGCAGCAGCGCGACCCCGGCCAGTGCCCCCGCGGCCTTGAGGGCGAAGGGCAGGTAGTCGGTGGCGGCGGTCGTGACGGGCACCGCGCGGGAGGTGAACACCACGAGACCGAGGTCGTCGGTGCTGCCCGGACCGGTCGCCGAGGCGACCTGGGCCCAGCCGGCCACCGTGCGCCGGCTGCCCGTGGCGGCGCCCAGCAGGCTTCCCGAGCCGTCGGTGTCAGGCCCTGCCTTCGCCGCACGGGCCGCCGTCGCGGGCAGCCCGCTGTCGGCGGCGGCCGGCACCGCCGTGCCGCGGGTCGTGGTGGCGAGTGCGGTGCCGTTCGCGTCGAGCACTGCGGCGGCGCGTCCGTCGCCGTACGTCGTGAGAGCGGGGAGCACCTCGGAGACCACGAGCAGCCACTGCCGGTCGGCCCGGTTCACCAGCTGGTCCTGGTTGGCGTCGTCCTGCTGCGCGGGCACCGTGACCTTGGCGAAGTACAGCAGCTCCCGGGTGCCGTTCGAGGTCACCAGGCGGGGCCGGAGCACACCGTGCCCGGACGCCGTCCTGGCGACGTCCACCCCGGCCAGCGGCACCGACTTGCCGCCGGCCGCCAGCAGTTTGCCGGTGCGCGCGTCGATCAGCGCGCTGCCGACGACCGCCTTCCTGGCGGAGGTCAGCGCCTTGAGCGTGGTCGTGGGGGTCGACGCGCTCGTCGCGGGGTACGTGTTCGCCGTACGGTGCACCGAGTTCGCCTCGACGTCGATCGCGGTGCGCATCGACAGCGCGGTGTCCGCGGCGATCTGCTGCTCCCCGTTCAGCACGGCCTGCGGCACTCGCGTCGCGTGGATGCCGTCGAGACCGATCACGGTCACGACGGCGACCACCAGCAGCAGTCCGACGAGAGCGGCTATCGGCGGGCGCACCCCGCCAAGTATCGGCATATCGGCGCGGCGGCGGACACGGTGTCGGCGCGGCGCCCGGGGGGCGGAGGGCAGGGCAGCGGATCCTTCCTCAACTGGCGCCAAGCGTTCGAATGTTTGACGTCGCAAACACTCTAGCCTCACGCCATCACATAACCGTCACATAATCATGCCAGTGTCGTACGTGTGAACTGGCCATGGGGAGAAGGCCGGCCCGCGGTGGGCGACCACCCCCGACAGGACGAAGGGCGGACCCACGAACAGGACCCGCCCCTCACCTCTCCGGTCGGTCGTCCGGTCAGCGGACGAAGGAGATCTCCGGGTACTTCGTGGAGGGCCCGTCGAGCAGGGTGCTGTGCTTCTTGCTCAGCTCCTGGTCGAAGAAGGCCGCGAGATAGACGCTCTGGACCCTGACCGCCCGGGTCGGGTCGATCGTGCCGTACTGCTGCTGGAGCTGCGACTGGGAGATGCCGAGCAGGCGCGCCTGCTGGGGCACCATCCACTCGTTGTCGCTGAAGGACAGGTGCGCCGAGCCCTTGAGCTTGATGTCGACCCGGTAACCCTTGAGGTGCGACCACATCGTGCGCCACGACGAGTCGTTGTTGCGGTTGTGGCTGCCGGAGCTGAAGAGCATGAAGGGGCGCTTGAGGTCCTTGTTCTGAGCCGACCCGAAGAACTGCCCGTCCAGGTTGGCACCGGCGGCGATACGGCTGTCGAGCTGCATGGAGGTGGCGACCGCCGCGCCGCCCAGTGACCAGCCGAACATCCCGATGCGGGACATGTCCACCGACTTCGTCAGCCCGGCGGGGAGCGTGGCCTTGCCGGCGTCGGGGTTGCCGCCCTTGCTGAGCGTGCCGAGCTGGTTGATGACGAACTTGATGTCGGCCGCGCGCACCTTCAGGGTGTCGGAGGAATGGGCGCCCGCCGGCATCGTGTTGACCTCGAGCCGGTTGCCCGGGAACTGCACCTCGTTGGCGTCGTGGGTGTGATCGACGGTGACGACAAGGTAGCCGCGGCTGGCGAGGTCCTGGGCGAGGGCGGTGCCCATCGCGCGGTCCGAGTGCAGGCCGGTCGAGTACAGCAGGACGGGCAGCTTGCCGAGCTTGGTGTTCACCGGGGCGAGGACATGTCCCGCGGTCTTCGGCAGGGTCACCTGCTGCGGCGACAGGCCACGGGTGGCGAGGAAGTGGGCGCCGGAGATCGACGGCATCCAGGGCGCCTGGTAGTGCCCGGACGTGTTGGTGGCCGGGTACCAGAGCGAGACCATCAGCTCGCGAGGCTTGCTGCCGGAAACGTAAGGATCCGTACGGGACTTGTCGACGAGGTGCAGGCCGACCATGCCGACGCTGTACTTCCCCGCCGGCGCGGGCATGGTGAGCTGGAGACCGGTCGCGTTGGCGCGGCCGGCTGCGAGAGTCTGGGCGCTGAGGGTCTTGGTGCTGAGGGACTTCTGGAGCACCGCCTCGTCGTTCGTGGGCGCCCAAGGCGTGGTCTGGTCGGTCTGGTCGGTCTGGTCGGGCGAGAACCCGTTGGCCGCCGGCTTGGCGGCGGTGTTCCCGGCGGCCATCGCCGGCGTCATCCCCGCACCCAGGGCGACGGCCAGCGCACTCGCCGTGCCGGCCGCTCTGGCTATCACTTGGCGGCGGTGGCGCGGGCGGCGGTGTTTCATGGAACCCCCTTGTTGGTCCGCGGTCGCGGAATGGGCGATCGACTGTCGCACACCGTACCGCCACAGCGTCAGCCGGATCCGCCGCCTCGGGAGGTAGCCGCAGCCACTCACGTACGGGATGCCGAGTCGTATACGCCGGGCTGAAGCCGTGCGCTCCGCCTGAGGGGCGATGTCTTCGAGGTGTCGTTGCGGCCGCACATCCCCTGCCTGGTTGCGGGTGCCGCCGCCGAACCGGAAGTCGCCCTCCTCGGCGTGGGCATCGGCCTGCCGCCGCTCTGCCTGTGTGGCACCGCGTGGGCTGGTCGGCCGCGGGCAGCTCGGGCGGCCCGTATCCGGCCGCGAGAGCGACGCCGGCGCGACCTGAACGAAGTCGGCCGACGTCAGGGGCCTCGCACGCCACCCGTCGACTTCGCGTACCCGACTGCGATCCAGGTGCCCGTGCGCTGCTGTTCGCGAGCGTCGCAGGCGCCGTCAAGGATCCGGCAGCGGTTCCCCGTCTCCCGTTCTCGCCGATCCGGCCACTAGTGCGAGTCGGCGCGGCTCGTTTGCTCCTGCGGGCAGGAGGCCGGCGGTTCGACGCCGTCCGCGCCCACGTGAACAGACGACCCCGGCCGAGCGGCCGGGGCCTCTCGTGTGTTCAATCCGTCTCGTGCGCGTGCTTGAGCCGGCTCCGGGCGTCCATGCGGTCCGGTGCGGTGACCTCCGCCCAGAAGCGGTGGCCGCTGACGAACACCGCGAGTTCGTGCTCGCGACGGCGCAGCTTCTCCACCTCGGCCTGTTCGTCCTCGGTCCAGCCCGGGGAGGCGGGGCGCTCCACCTTGCGCCAGCCGCCCTCGTCACTGAATCCGTCCAGCGGCTCGACCGACCAGGGGAGCCGCTTCAGCAGGGCCGACAGCTCGGCCCGGACCTGATGCAGCTCCTCCTGACCGGCGAGGAGGTCACTCGGAAAGTCATAGGTCGCAGCCACGCGGCAATGGTACGCCTGTTCGATTTTAGGTGGCGAGTTTGTTCGTGGGGTTCATGTGTTCGACGCGCGGTGCCGCCGGTCCGCGTCGTCACCCGCCGCCCCAGAGATCGATCACCGCCACCAGGCAGACCCCGGCGACCGCCCCCTGCAGCGCAGCCGTGACCCACATCCGCGCGCTCCACGCCGCCGCCGCGATGATCCCCGCACACAGGGCGAGACCTCCCAGGCACGACCGGGGGACCCAGGCCGCCCCCGACGTGCCGAGTGTCAGAACGGCCAGGACTCCGAACAGCGCGACCGCCTCGAACACCACCATGGCCACCGCCGCGACCGCGTCCCCGACCCACTTCGCGTACCGTCTGATTCCGCCGTCCACCGCGGAAGCGTCTCCCGGAGCCGCGGACTCCGCCGGCTCCGCCCTCAGAACGAGACCGGACCGGGACCCGACCGGTGGGTGGAGGTTCTCTCCATCGACCCGTGGGTGGTGGTGAAGGGCCGGGTGCCGGAGGAGCCTTGGGGCATGGGATCACTGCACTCGGGACTTGTCGCTCTCACCGGTGTCTGCGTCCTGGTCTTCGTCGTGGCCTGGATCGCGGGTGCCGTCTATTTCGGAATGAAGAGCCCGGCCGGTGCGCGCGGTTGGGTGCGGGGACTGCGCCGTACGCTGCCCCGCCGGGTACTGCTGGTCGCGGGGGCCTGGCTGTTCTCCTGGCTGGTCGGGCACACCGCCGGGTTCTGGCACCGTCTGCAGTACTGGCAGCCGGGACTCGCGCTCCTCGGCGCCCTCCTCGCCGTCGCCGCCACCGCTCTGCTGCTGTGGGCCCGCTGGGTCCTGGGCACGATGTGGGCCAGCGTCCCGACGGTCCAGGAGCACCACGAACTGCGCACCGACGGGCCCTACGGGCTGGTTCGCCACCCCATATACACCGGCCTGCTCGGACTGGTCGTCGGCGCCATGCTGGCCTGCGGTTTCGGCGTCTGGACAGCCGTCCTGGCGGTCACCGCCCCGTGGCTGCTGAGCCGGGTACGGACCGAGGACGCGCTGATGGCCGGCCGGTTCGGGGCCTCGTACCAGGCCTACCGCGCCCGCGTTCCGGCGCTCATACCGTGGACGCGTCCGACCCCGGTCCGCACCCGGCACGTGTAGCGCAGGGTGGCACGAGGCTCCGCTACGGCCGGTACGGCACGAGGCGGACGGTCAGGTAGGACTCGCCCGGGCCCGGGGCGCGGTTCCAGGGGCGGGTGCGGAGGGTGTGCAGGCGGCCCTCGGCGAGTGCGAACCGGGGCAGGCGGACGCCGAACTCGGTGGCGAGGGCCTCCAGGACGCGGCGCTCGTGCCGCCGGTGCTCGTCGGGGCCGTCGAGTGGGAAGCGGAGGGCCTCCGGGACGGGACCCCGGTGTTCGGTCGTGGTGCCGACGGCGGTGAGGCCGTACCGCTCCTCGCCGTTCTCGGCCACGGAGAGGTAGAAGACGCCCGGGTGGTGGTCGCGCGACGGCCGGCTCCACACCGTGACCGCGCGGGTGTCCCGGGAGGCGGCCAGGCCAGGGGAGACCAGGCGCCGCTCGTCGAAGCCCCCGCCCGGCCGCCCTTCGAACGCGAAGCTCCAGCCGGTGCCCGCCCGGCCGACGGCGGCCAGTGCCGTGTCCGCCCACGGCGGGACGGTGTCTGCGGCACGGAAACGCATCCGGGCGTCCCCCGGCGCCGCCGGGGCGTTGAGGGCGGTGGGTCCGTCGGTGTCGGCGTCGGGAGCTATGAGGGAGGGCAGTGCGAGCGGGGCCACGCCTTCCAGGAGGAGGAAGCGGTAGGAGGTCAGGAAGGTGCCGGGGGTCTCGTCGGCCAGCCAGGCCAGGCCCGGGGGGTCCAGGTCGGCGGTGGGCGGCGGGGTGGCACCCGGCTGTCCGGCACGGGGTGTGGCGAGGAGTTCGCGGCCGCGGTCGGGTGTGATCAGGGGGCCGAGGAGCGGGTCGGCGCACAGGCCGAGCGGGGCGAGGTGCTCGGGGCTCAGCGGCCGCCAGTCGGGCAGGGCGGCGCGCAGGGTGTGCCAGGCCGCGTCCGTCTCGCCCCAGCGGGCCAGTTCCCGGGCCTCCTCGACGGCCCGGCCGAAGGGGCCTTCGGCGGTGTAGCGGTAGGTGCCCTCCCGTATCTGCCCGAGGACCTCGTCCGCCGTCGCGCGCACCGCGTCGGCGGCGCCGGGCAGGTCATGGGCCGCCAGACCCCCGTCCCGGCGCATGCGGACGTGCTCGGCCGCCAGCACGGGCACGATCTCCGGGGCGTACACCGGGTCGGCCGCCAGGCCGCGGAAGGACACCAGGTACGTCTCCCCGAGCAGTCGGCGGATCTGGTCGTGCAGTCCTCGCGCGCGTGGCCTGCCGAAGGCGACCGCCTCCGCCAGCGCTGCCGCGGCCTGCTCGTACCTTCCGGCGAGCGCGTCCAGCCGTGCGGCCGCCACGGAGGCGTCCAGGGCCCGGGTCGTCGCGTTGACGAACACCGATCCCTGTCGCTCCGAGCGGCTCACCTGGAGGTGGTGGAACTCGCGGTACATCGCCGCCATGAACACCCGGAACGACCCGTACCGCGTCGGGGGTTCGGCGTGCCAGGGGGCCCACGTGTACACGGCCCACTCGCCCGCCCCGTCCACGTCGCCCGGGTCGAGCAGGACGTAGAGGGCGTCCGACTCCACGTCCAGTTGCAGTGCCCGCCCCCACATTCCGGCGAGGAGTTGGTCCTCGGGGGCGGGGCCGTCGTCCAGTTCTCCCGGGAAGTACTCGGACAGGCCCGCCGCGTCCTCGTGCCAGCGGGCCTGGCCGGTGCCGGCGAGCACCCAGAGGAATCCGCCCGCGTGCCGCCAGCCGTCGGTCACCGCGAGGAAGGACCGGTACGACGGCGGCAGCCGGTGCCCGAGCCGCTCCTCCAGCTCGCGGATGCGCTCCTCCGGTGCGGGCGGGAATCCCAGCCAGCGTGTCCGCAGGGGTTCTTCGTCACGCTCCGTCGCGTCGCCGCCCTGCGCGTCCGCCCACTCCTGGCTCCACCGGACCAGGAACGGCCGCCAGTCCTCGCTCGTCTGCGTCATGCCGGTGATCCTGGCAGCCGGCACTGACAACGGCCCGGCCCGCGGGCTGAGAAGCTGGGGGCAGGAGCGTGTTCCCGCCGGGCGGGAGAACGGAGCAGGGACAGGATGAGCGGGCAGCGGCAGCCGGCGTTCGTGAAGGTGTGCGGGCTCACCCGGGAGGAGCAGATCGACTGGGCCGTCGAGCTGGGGTACGACGCTGTCGGGATCGTCGTGACGCCGAAGAGCAAGCGGTACTGCCCGCCCGAGCGGGCCGTGGCGCTGGCCGGATACGCCCGGGGACGGATCCCCGTCTTCGCCGTGGCCCTGACGCACGCCGAGACGGCCGCCGTCGCCGGCCACTTCGACGTCGTCCAGATCTATGAGCCGGCCGACATCCCGAACCTCGCCCTCGCCTCCGGCGCGCCGCCGGAGAAGCCGGAGGCGCTCCGGTACTTCTTCTACGACGCCAGCGCGGGCAGCGGCGTGTTCGCGGACATCCCGGACTGGGTCGGCGAGGTACCGGGGAAGGTGGTGATCGCCGGCGGCCTCGACGAGCACAACGTCGCCGGTGTCATCGAGGAGTTCGGGCCGTACGGCGTGGACGTCTCCAGCAGTGTGGAGACCGCGCCGGGGGTCAAGAGCCGCGAGAAGATGGCCGCCTTCGTCGCCGCGGCCCGCACCCCCGGGCGGAACGGCCGTTAGCGTCCGGCCTCGCGCAACTCCCTGACGATGCGGGCCGTCACCGGCACGGGTACGCCGTGCCGGTCCGCGGCGCGCAGCAGCGCGCCCCCGATCGCGTCGAGTTCGAGCGGGCGGCCGGCCTCCGCGTCGCGTTGCATCGAGGACTTGGCGGCGGGCGGGAAGGCGTCGTACCGGGCCAGGGCCTGCGCCGGGTCGGCGGGGACGCCGCAGGCGCGGCTGACGGCCGCGGTCTCCGCCACGAGGGAGGCCAGTTCCTCGCGGTGGCGGGTGCGGGCCTCGCCGAGGGGGAGGGCGTAGCGGGTGGTGAGGAGGGCGAACGGTGCGAGGAAGGCCATCTTGGCCCAGAGGGCGGTGGCTTCGTCGTCCAGGACGTGGGTGACCGGGCCGGCGGCGGTGAGGGCTTCGGCCAGGGCGTCCAGACGGGGGCGTGGGGCCTTGGCGCCGGTCAGGTCGATCTCCGCGAAGGGGCTGGTGTGTTCGATCAGGCCGTGGGCGGTGCGGGTCGACTCGACGCGGATCACCGCGGGGGCCACGCGGTCGGGGGCGTAGCGGGCGCGCAGCAGCGCGGGGTGTTCCACGCCGTTCAGGAACGGGACGAGGAGGCCGTCGCCGAGGGCCTCGGGCGGGATCCGGGTGAGGGCCGCGTCCAGGGCGGTGGCCTTGACGGTGATCAGGCAGGCGTCGACGGGTTCGCGGAGGGCCGTGCCGGCGTCGACGGGGGCCGTGAAGTCGCCGAAGCGGGTGCTGCGGACCTGGATTCCCGTGGTGCGGAGGGTGCGTGCCGTCTCCTCGCCCGCGAGGCAGAGAACGCGATGGCCGGAGCGGGAGAGCAGGGCGGCGAGCAGGCCGCCGACGCCGCCGGGGCCGAGGACGGCGACGGTGAGACGGGGACCGGGGGCGGTGGGGGTGTCCGGGGCGTCCGGGTTGTTCGGCATGGAGGTGTCCTCTCGTCGGTCGGCCCCGGGAGCGGTGGCCGCCTCTGGAAGATCCTCGCAGGAGGGAGGCGGTCTGCGGGAGACTGGGGACATGTGCCGGAGTATCAAGACCCTGCGTCCGCCTCAGCTGGCCGAGGAGGCCACCGAGGAGGAGATCCGTGCTGCCGCGTTGCAGTACGTGCGGAAGGTGTCCGGGTTCCGGGCGCCGGCCGCGCACAACCGGGAGGTGTTCGAGCGGGCGGTGGACGCCGTCGCGGAGGCCACCGCTGCGTTGTTGGGGGGACTGGAGGTGCGGGGTCAGGCGGCTGCGCCGGGCACCGTGGGTGGGGGCTGAGGCGGGGGCGTGAGTGTCCGCGGTTGCTGAATCGACAGGGGTGGCCGCGGCTGTGGGCGGTGCGTACTAGGCGGGGCGGCGTCTTCGCATCAGGTACCCGGCCCCGGCGCCCGCGCCGAACAGCGCCGCCACCGATACCGCCGTCGCCATCCAGGTCGCGCCCAGCCACTGGGCGCCCAGCCAGCCGAGGGCGACGCTGTAGATCGCCCAGGTCAGGCCTGCCAGGGCGGACCAGGGGAGGAAGTCGCGGACGCTGCGGTGGGTCGCGCCGGCGCCGAGGGAGACGATCGAGCGGCCGGCCGGGGCGAAACGGGCCAGGACCACCAGCGCGCCGCCGCCCCGGGAGAGGGCCTCGCCGAGACGTTCCTGCGCGTTGGTCAGGCGCCGGGAGCGGGCGATCGCGCGGTCCAGGCGGGCCCCGCCGCGCCGGGCCAGCCGGTAGGCGAACAGGTCGCCGAGGACCGATGCGGTGGCCGCGCAGAGGGTGAGCGCCAGGATGTCGGGCAGGGCGTGCGGCGGGACTT
Source organism: Streptomyces sp. (assembly GCF_019510245.1). Lineage (GTDB taxonomy): Bacteria > Actinomycetota > Actinomycetes > Streptomycetales > Streptomycetaceae > Streptomyces. The sequence goes on from NZ_JAEKKT010000141.1 coordinate 26,964, forward strand.
GATCGGCCGACGCGCCGGTGCCCGCCGCCGCTGCCGTGGCCGCGGTGATGACCAGTACTCCGCTCGGCAGGACCGGCAGGAACACGTCAAGCAGCACGGAGAGGGCCACCATGGCGTATATCCATGGCCCGGCCTCCAGTGATCCCATGCTCTCCCACACGACGGTTCCCCCGCGATTGTCCTGTTGTGCCCCCCGACGACAGCCATACAGCGTACGCGGGGGGTGTGACAGGAGTGTCACGGGGGGCTCGTATGTTCGGCAAAGGGATATCGGGGAACGGTCATGCGGGTGCCATGCGGCGTCATACGGCAGCCGGCGCGTGCCGTGCGGCTGGCGGACGTCATCGGGTGGTGAGGACGGACTCCGTCACGGTCTCCAGGGTCCCGTTCCGGCGGGCCCGCTCCAGCCGCAGCCGGGCCGAACGGCCGTGCAGCGTCAGCGTCATGAGCTGGTTGCCGAACCACGGGCCGCCCTTCTTCCGCCAGGTCACCGGAGGCCGTGCGCACCGCCCGTGCCGTAGCAGCAGGCGCCCGAGGAGCCGGGCCGGGGCACTCCAGCCGACCCGGAAGCCGACCCGGATCGTCGGCGGCACGGAGTTGTGGACGGGGGAGCAGGTGAGCTGCAGCACACGGGATTTCGGTGCGGTCCCGGCGGGCCATGCGGGCTCGGCCACGTAGGCGTGGTGGACGTCTCCGGAGAGCACGCAGACGGAGGCGGGTGCCTCGGGGCCGGAGCCGGTCCGGGCGAACAGGCCGGCCAGTTCGGCGAAGGAGGCGGGGAAGGCCGCCCAGTGCTCCAGGTCGGCGGCGCGGCGCAGGCGTTCCCCGAACCGGGCCCAGCGGGTGCCCCGTTGGCCCCGGCACAGTGCCGCGTCCCAGGTCTCGAGGTCGTGTATCAGGGGCGGCAGCAGCCAGGGCAGCGAGGTGCCGACGAGGAGATGGTCGTACGACTCCCGGCCGGTCAGGGCCTGTTCGCGCAGCCACTCGGCCTCGCCGGGGTCGAGCATGGCGCGGTTCGTCTCGTCCAGGACCCGTGCCGCCCGGGTGTCCACCATCAGCACCCGCACCCGCCCGAAGTCACGCCGGTAACTCCACCGTACGGAGGCCGGATCGGCGTCGGCCCCGGCGGCGAAGGCGCGCAACTCGTCGGTGCCGTCGGGTGCGTCGCACACGGCGGTGTACAGCGGGTCGGCGGCGAGCTCGGCGGGGGAGAGGTTGCCCAGGTGCTGGTGGACCCAGTACGACATCAGCCCGCTCAGCAGCCGCTCCTGCCACCAGGGCGTGGCGCGCAGGTCGGCCAGCCAGGCCGCGGAGGTGTTCCAGTCGTCGATCAGGTCGTGGTCGTCGAAGATCATGCAACTGGGCACGGTGGAGAGCAGCCAGCGCACCTCGGGGTCGAGCCAGGACTCGTGGTAGAGGCGGGTGTACTCCTCGTAGTCGGCGACCTCGGCGCCGGGCGGGTCCGCGAGGTCGCGGCGGGCGGCCAGCCAGCGCCGGGTGGCCGCCGAGGTCTCGTCGGCGTACACCTGGTCGCCCAGCAGCAGGAGCACGTCGGGCCGTTCGCCGCCGGCGGCGATGCGGGCGGCGAGGCCGTCGAGGGCGTCCGGACCGACCGGGTCCCGGCCGTCGGCGGGCGGCGCGGCCCAGCGGCAGGAGCCGAAGACGACGTGCAGGGGCTCGCCCGCGGCCGGGGTGCGGATCACCGAGGGCGGGAAGGGGGAGCCGGGCGGCGGCCACACGCGGGTGCCGTCGAGCAGGACGTCGTACGACGGTGAGGTGCCCGGCGTCAGTCCGGTGACCGGGACGAGGGCGTAGTGGTGGCCGGCCACCTGGAAGGTGTGCGCGGTGCCGCCGGCGCCGTCCGAGCAGCGCACCTCGGCGGTACCCGGACGGCTCGCCTCGACCCAGACGGTCGCCGACGAGCCGTCGGTGTACCTCAGCAGCGGTCCCAGGCGCAGTCCGGCCACAGTCCCCCCCCCTTTTCCTCTTTCGGCTCGCCTACGGGGCGCTGTGAGCCCCTTCGGCCTGCCTCGGTCGTCGCCCCGTACGGTACGGAACGACGGAGGCCCGCGGGGAGGTTCCGGCGCTCAGCAGGCGGAGAGGTAGCTGGTGAGCGCGCTCTTCTCGGCGGAGTCGACCGAGAGGTTGTAGTAGTACTTCACCTGGACCCAGGCGCGGACGTAGGTGCAGCGGTAGGACGTGAGCGAGGGCATCCACTCGGCCGGGTCCTTGTCGCCCTTGGACTGGTTGACGTTGTCCGTGACGGCGAGGAGCTGGGGGCGGGTGACGTCGTTGGCGAGCGCCTCGCGCTGGGCGGTGGTCCACTTGCTCGCCCCGGAGTCCCAGGCCTCGGCGAGCGGGACCAGGTGGTCGATGTCGACGTCGGAGGCGGCGGTCCAGGTGGCGCCGTCGTAGGGGGAGTACCAGGAGCCGCTGGTGGCGGTGCAGGCGGAGTCGGTGACGACGTTCGTGCCGTCGCGCTTGAGGATCCACTCACGGGTGTTGCAGGTGCCGCTGATGGTGTCCCAGGTGGGGAAGAGGTCGCGGGCGTAACCGGTGCGGTTCTCGGTGGCGACGGTGAGTGAGGCGAGGTAGGTGCGTGCGGTGGCGGCGCTGACCGGGGTGGGGAGGGCGGCGGAGGCGCTCGGCGAGTTGAAGAGGGCGGCAGAGGCTATGAGTGCGGTAAGAGCCGCGAGTTTGCTGACTCGTCGACGCGCGTAGAATTTCGGCATGCGAACTCCCTGGTGGGGGTGGGGTGTTGGAGCGCGAGCGAGGGAATGCTCGCGTCGCCGTGTTGCCGGCGGGTGAGCGTTCGGTAAGAAACTAATGACGCGTTCATGACACGACAAGATGTGCGACGTGACTCACAGGCGGGACTCCCGGCCTTGGGATCGATGGCCCGGTCACGTACTCTTGACGGCGTTGAAGGGGAGTAGCTCTTCGCCGGACCGTCGACATACTGCTCAGCCCGTCTGAGCCGGCGCCCGGAGGCGGACCTCGGCCATCTCGGTCACGGGGCCGCCAGCGAGACCTTCGGCAAGCAGTGCACACCCGTGCCGTACGGCACGGGTGACCGTGTGTGCTGCCATGCCGAGGCTGTGGTCTGCGAAGTGCGGTGCTCTCGGTGGGGTGGCCCGACCGATTGAGGACCCTTGATCAGCATCACCGTGACGGCGATCGTCTTCGGCGTCATCTTCCTCGCCGAGCTGCCCGACAAGACCGCGCTCGCCGGTCTCGTCCTGGGCACGCGCTACCGGGCGTCCTACGTCTTCGCCGGTGTCGCCGCGGCCTTCCTTCTGCACGTCGTGCTCGCCGTTGCGGCCGGCAGCGTCCTGACCCTGCTCCCGCAGCAGATCGTGCACGCGCTGACCGGCGTGCTCTTCCTCGGCGGTGCGGCCGTGCTGCTGCTGAAGAAGGACGAGGAGGACGAGGAGATCCGCAAGCCGGCCGACCAGTCCTTCTGGAAGGTCGCGGGTACCGGGTTCACCCTCATCCTGGTCGCCGAGTTCGGCGACCTCACGCAGATCATGACGGCGAACCTCGCGGCGCGCTACGACGACCCGCTCTCCGTCGGCCTCGGCGCCGTGCTCGGCCTGTGGGCGGTGGCCGGCCTCGGCATCGTCGGCGGCAAGGCGCTGATGAAGAAGGTGCCGCTGCGGCTGATCACGCAGATCGCGGCGGTGCTGATGCTGGCGCTGGGCGTGTGGAGCCTGTGGGAGGCGATCGCGGGCTGAGCGGGTCGGATCGTGAGCTGAAGACTCGGTGAACGGTCGGCGAAGGTGGTGGCGGGATCCGGGTTCTGTTTTGTACCGTGGAGAAACAAAGTGGCTCCCGCCCGTTTTCCCTGACCGGCGGGCGGGGCCGCCTTGTTCTTCCCGGCCTGCTTTCGGCCTGTGCACTAGGAGCTGCCCGATGACGGCCACCGTCCTCACCGCCCGCGCCCTCCTGCTCGACATGGACGGCACCCTCGTCAACTCCGACGCCGTCGTCGAGCGCATCTGGCGGCGCTGGTCCGAGCGGCACGGGCTGGACGGCGACGAGGTCATGAAGGTGGTGCACGGGCGCCAGGGGCATGCGTCCATGGCCGTGCTGCTGCCGGACCGGCCGATGAAGCAGAACCTCGCGGACAACGCGCGCATGCTGGCGGAGGAGACGGCCGACGTGGAGGGCGTGGTGGAGGTCCCGGGCGCCGCGGCCTTCCTCGCCTCCCTCCAGGGCCTGCCGCACGCGCTGGTGACCTCGGCGGACGTGGCGCTGTCCACGGTGCGGATGGCCGCCGCCGGGCTGCCGCTGCCGGCGGTGCGGGTGACCGCGGAGTCGGTGGGCGCCAGCAAGCCCGATCCCGAGGGCTTTCTGAAGGGGGCGGCGGAGTTGGGGGTCGCTCCGGCGGACTGCGTGGTGTTCGAGGACTCGGGCGCGGGAATCGCGGCGGGCCGGGCGGCCGGGATGCGCGTCGTCGGCGTCGGCCCGCGGGCCGGGGTGCACGGGCCGGACGTGGTGGTGCCGGACCTGACACAGGTACGGGTCGAGACGGCGGCGGACGGCTCCCTCCGGGTGACCGCGAACGGGGGCTGACGCCGGGGGTAGGGACGCTCACCGGCGCCGGCCGGGCGCCCCCCGCGCCCACCCGTGCCGCCCCAGCACCCGTCAGGGGTGCGGGGAACGGCGCGATGAGCCCCCACGCACGCGCAGTCTCACCGCCACCGCAGCCCGCGGCTGAGGAGAAGCGGCGGGGTCAGTGCCCGGTCAGGGGTGCGGGGAAATGCGCGACGAGCCCCCACGCACCCGCAGTGACACCCCCACCGCAACCCACCGCCCCAACCGTCCCGACCAGCACCACTCACCGCCCGCCCGGCAACACCCCCCGTCGGCCCGCCCCTCCTACGGCTTCGTCGTCTCCGACTCCAGTGCCGCCCGGGTAGCCGCCCCGTACACCCCCGACTCGTCGGTCAGGATCCCCCGCGTCAGCTGGTACGTGCGCACCGCGCTCTCGGTCTTGCTGTCGTAGTGGCCGTCGGCGTCCCCCGAGTAGAGGCCCACCTGCTTCAGCCGGAGCTGGAGTTCCGTGACCTGCGCGCCGCTGTCGCCGGGGCGGAGGACCGCGGGTGAGGAGGGCTGCGCGGTGGCGGACGCGGTGGCCGTCGGCGTCGACCGGGTGGGCGTGGCCGAGCGGGCGTCGGTCGGCGAGGGCGGCGCGCTCGACGCCGCCGCGGAGCGGCTCGGGCTCGCCGATGCCGACGCGGACGCCGACTCCGAAGGGCGCGACGTCGTCGGCGCCGCGACCGAAGGCGACGCCGTGCTCGGCGGCACGTCCGGGACGCTCTCCCGTACGTCCTGCGGCGCCGCCCCGTCCCGCTCCGGCGTCAGCCGGGCGAAGAGGCCGCTCACGAACCCCGCCGCGGCGAGGACCGCCACCACCGCTCCGGCGACGGCCAGCAGCAGGGTCCGCCGGGAACGCCGGCGAGGTTCCTCGGGGGCGTCCGGCGGCTCGACGCCGGAGACCGGCTCGGGCGCCGGCCCCGTCACCGCGGGCAACGGGATCGTCGGCTCCCCCACCGCCCGGACCGCTTCGGTCTCCGCGCCGCCGGCGCGCTCTATGTCGATGTACGGCCGTATCCGCAGCGGGTCGAAGTCCTCCGCCGCCGCCTGTTCGGCCGTACGCGCGTCGCGCAACGCGTCGGCGGTCCGCCGGTTGCAGTCGCAGGAGGGGGAGCCGTCCGCGCTCTTCGGCGTCCCGCACTCCGGGCACTGGTGGCCCCCGCTGCCCGTCGTGTCCGTCACGGCGCTCGTCCCTCCCCTCACGAACTCCACAGATTATGCAGAGCACCCACACGTACGTTCCTCGGAACCCCTCGTCTCAACGGCACCGAAAAGGACTCGACGGGCCATACCGGGTGACACCGTCCACGATGGAAGATGGCCGAAAGCCCCGGGAGGTCTCCATGGCCCTGGAAACGACGCACACCCAGGCGAAGGAAGCCGAGCGCGTACCCGGCAACGTGCTGGTCCCGATCGGCGCGCTGCTGCTCGGGCTGCTGCTGGCCGCGCTGGACCAGACGATCGTGTCGACGGCGCTGCCGACCATCGTCAGCGACCTCGGAGGGCTCGAGCACCTGTCGTGGGTGGTCACCGCCTACCTCCTGGCCTCCACCGCCGCCACCCCGCTGTGGGGCAAGCTCGGCGACCAGTACGGCCGCAAGCGGCTCTTCCAGCTCGCGATCCTGATCTTCCTCGTCGGGTCGGCGCTGTGCGGGACGGCCCGGAACATGGGGGAGCTGATCGGCTTCCGTGCCCTGCAGGGGCTGGGCGGCGGCGGGCTGCTGGTGCTGTCGATGGCGATCGTCGGGGACATCGTGCCGCCGCGCGAACGGGGTCGGTACCAAGGGCTGTTCGGTGCCGTCTTCGGTGCGGCCAGCGTGCTCGGACCGCTGCTCGGCGGGGTGCTCACCGAGCATCTCAGCTGGCGCTGGGTGTTCTACGTCAACCTGCCCGTCGGCGTCGTCGCGCTCGCGGTGATCGCCGCCGCGCTGCACATCCCGCGCCGGACCGCCCACCACGTCATCGACTACCTCGGCACCTGCCTGATCGCCGCCGTCGCCACCTGCCTGGTGCTGGTGGCCTCACTGGGCGGGACGACGTGGGCGTGGGGGTCGGCGCAGATCATCGGGCTCGTGGTGGTCGGGGTGGTGCTCGCCGCCACCTTCGTCGCCGCCGAGCGGCGGGCCGCCGAACCCGTGCTCCCGCTGAAGCTCTTCGGCATCCGCACCTTCACCCTCGCGGCCGTGATCAGCTTCATCGTCGGGTTCGCGATGTTCGGCGCGATGACCTACCTGCCGACCTTCCTCCAGGTGGTGCAGGGCATCTCACCGACCCTGTCGGGCGTGTACATGCTGCCGATGGTGGCCGGCCTGCTGCTGTCGTCCACGATCTCCGGGCAGATCGTCAGCCGTACGGGGCGCTGGAAGGTGTTCCCGGTCGCTGGCACCGGCGTGACGACCATCGGGCTACTGCTGCTCCACCGCCTCGACGAGCACAGCTCGACCGCCGAGATGAGCGGCTACTTCTTCGTCTTCGGACTGGGCCTCGGACTGGTCATGCAGGTGCTGGTGCTGATAGTCCAGAACTCCGTCTCCTACGAGGACCTCGGCGTCGCCACCTCCGGTGCGACCTTCTTCCGCTCCATCGGGGCCTCCTTCGGCGTCGCCGTCTTCGGTTCCGTCTTCGCGAGCCGGCTCGCCGACAAGCTCGCCGACGCCTTCCGGGGCGTCCACCTCCCGCCCGGCGCCACCCCGTCCGCCCTCAAGGCCGACCCGCGGGGCATCGCCGCCCTGCCGCCCGCGCTGCGCCCGGCGGCCCTGCACGCGTACGCGTCCTCCATCACCGACGTCTTCCTGTACGCCGCTCCGGTCGCCGCCCTCGGCTTCGTCCTCGCCTGGTTCCTCAAGGAGGACCGGCTGCGCGGCTCGGTCACCGCGCCGGACGCGTCCGAGACCATCCCGCCCAACCCGGTCCAGCGGTCCTCGTACGACGAGTGCTCCCGTGCCCTGTCCCTGCTCGGCACCCGGGAGGGGCGCCGGGAGGTCTACCGGAAGATCAACGCACGCGCCGGGTACGCCGACCTGCTGCCCGCCTCGGGCTGGCTGCTGCTGCGGATCCGGAAGTACGGCTCGGTGGAGCCGGGGCGGCTCGCCGAGCGCGGCCCCGTCCCGATGAACGTCGTCCTGGCGGGCGCCCGGCAGCTGGAGGAGCGGCGCCTCGTGGACCGCCTGGGCCTCGACCTGACCCTCACCGGGCAGGGCCGCGAGGTCGCCGACCGGCTCGCCGGGGCCCGTGAGGAGTCCCTCGCCGACCTCCTCGGCGACTGGTGGCGCCCGGACCGGCCCACCGACCTGGACCGCCTGGTGCGGGAGCTGACCGACGAACTGTGCGGCACCGAACGCGAGCAGCCGCAGAGCCCCGCGGCGGGGCGGGTCAGCTGACGAGCTCCTTGCGGAACCAGTGCTCGGCGTAGACGTCGTCGTTGTGCCGCGCGGTCTCCGTGTAGCCGAGCCGCGCGTACAGGGCGCGGGCCTCCACCAGGTCGGTGCGGGTGTCCAGGACGATCCGCCGGGCCCCGAGGGCACGGGCCGCGTCCTCGGCCACCGTGACGAGGAGCGCGGCGCCGCCCCTGCCGCGCAGCCCCTCGTGCACGAAGACCCGGGTGAGTTCCGCGGTGGCCGGTTCCAGGAGCCGTACGCCGGCGCTGCCGGCCGGCTCACCGTCGTACCGCGCGACCAGCAACCGCCCGGTGGGCGGGGCCAGTTCGGTGCCCGGACGGGCGGCGATCTCCCGGTCCAGCTCGGCCGGGTCGGTGCGGTGGCCTTCGTGGCGCAGGTACCAGCGGTCGCTGACCTCCGTGTAGTACGCCCGCCACAGGGCGAGCGCGGCGGGGGAGTCCGGGCGTTCCGGGGTGATCGTCCAGGAGGTCATGGGCCGTAGTCTCCGGCGGACCGGGGTGGTCTGCGCAACCGGATATCGGCGGCCGCGGGACGGCTCCGTCCGGCCGGGCTGTTTGCGGGCCGGTGCGCGGGTCACCCGGTGAGGGAGACGGCCCGTCGGGCCGAGACACCGGAAGGCAACCATGTCCACAGGCTTGATCATCGCGATCGTGATCGCGGCCGCCGTGTTCGTCGTCGCGGCCCTCCTGGCCGTGCGCGCCAGGGGCAGCGGCCCGCAGGGTCTGAAGCGGCGCTTCGGGCCCGAGTACGAGCGGACGGTGGCCCAGCACGGCGGCGACACCAAGGCGGCCGAGCGGGAACTCGCCGAGCGGGTGCAGCGCCACGGCGCACTGCACGAGCGCGAGCTGGACCCGGCGGAACGCGAACGCTACGCGGCCCGCTGGACCACCGCGCAGGAGCACTTCGTCGACTCGCCCCGGGAGTCCGTGACCGAGATCGACCGGCTGCTCGCCGAGGTGGCGGCCGCCCGGGGCTTCCCGGCCGAGGCCCAGTACGACGACCAGGTCGACGCCCTGTCCGTGCACCACGCGGACCACGTCGACGGCTACCGCCGCATCCACCGCGCCGCCCTGGCTCCCGTGGGCGGTTCCCCGCTGGGCCAGGCCGGTACCGAGGAGATGCGGACGGCCATGCTCGAGGCCCGTTCGCTCTTCGACGACCTGGTCGCCCCGTCGTCCCGCGAACACGGCCGGCACCGCGCCGGTGTCGGTGCCGACACCGACACCGGCGGACACCTGCCCTGGTCCGCCGACCAGAGCCGCCCGAAGGAGAGTTGACCCATGACCGACGCCAGGACCGGATCGGGCCGCCGCCCCGTCGGCGGCGACGTGTATCCCGGCGGTACCGCGATGCCCCCGGGACGAGAGCAGGGGACGACCGACTGGGGCGACGCCTCGGTGAGCGGCGTCACCCCGGGGCAGGAGGAACCCCGACGCATGGACGACCGGGACGACCTGGACGACCGGGACGACCGGGGTGCGCCCGGGCAGGCGGTGCTGGTGGCCGGTGACGGCCCGGGGCACGAGAGGGACGCCGGTGACGGCCCGGGGCCCGAGACGGACGCGGGCCGCGGCGGTGGGCAGCTGATGCCCCGCGAGGAGTGCGGACAGCTGGAGCGCCGTCTCCAGCACGCGGTCACCGGTTTCGTCGACGAGCCGCGGGCGGCCGTCGAGGAGGCCGACCGGGCCGTCGAGGAGATCACCGCCCGCTTCACCGACGCCATCGACAGGCGCCGCCGCACCCTGCGCGGCAGCTGGCAGTCGGCCGAGGCGAACCGCCCCGGCAGCGCCGACACCGAGCAGCTCCGGCTGGCCCTGCGCGACTACCGCGAACTGGCGGACCGGCTGCTGCACATGTGAGTCACCCGGGTCCCCGGGCCGGTCACCCGTGCGGGTCCGGCTCCGGGTCCCGGTCCGCCCCGGCCCCGGCCGCCGTCCGGCGCTCCCGCCACTCGCGTACGACCGCCTCGACGTCGTACGGCTTCTTGCCCAGCGGGGGCCCGGGTGGCGGCTTGAACATCATGTCGCGGATCTTGACGTTGACGTCCGTGATGATCTTGCGGACGATCCGCTCGGAGGGCGCCGCCCAGGCGGCCGCCAGCGCGTCCTCGGCCTCCTTGCGCAGGGCGAGCGTCGGCGGCAGCACCGCCAGGCCCTCCCGGGCCATCTTCCGCTTGATCCACCACAGTTCGTCGTACGACGTCTCCAGGGCGGCGGGCAACGGCTCGCCCGTGCCCGGCAGTTGATCGAACTCGCCGCGCCGCTGGGCGTCCTGGATCTGCTTGTCGACCCAGGACTCGAACGGCACCCCGGGTGGCTTTCGCTCGGTCATGACTCCATTGTGCCGGACGCGGCCCGGCCGGGCGTTTTATCATGCGCCGGAGATCCACGAAGGATTCCGGAACCGCGCAGGGGGAACGCACGTGCTCGAACTCACCATGGCCTCCGTGTCCGGAGAAGCGGGCGAGACGGCCGGAATGCTCATGGCCGACGCGCCCAGCGACCCCGGCGCCGTGCTGCGGGTGGGCCGCGACGCCGCCGCCTGCCGGCTCGCGACCCCCGACGACTGGCTGTTCGTCTCCCGCGTGCACCTGGAGTTCCTGTGCGGGCCCGAGGGCGGCTGGCAGGTCACCTGGCTGCGCGGCTCGCAGGCCGAACCGTCCTCCGAGGTGCTGCTCACCGTCGGCGAGTACGCCCAGGCCATCGCGTACGGCGGCACGGTCACGCTGCCCCGGGGCGGTTCCGGCGAGATCGTCATCCGGGACCGCACCGCCCCGCGCAGCGTCAACGTGGGGTTCTACCAGGAGGGTTGAGCCCGGTCAGTCGAGGACCCGCGCCAGCGCGAAGCCGTCGTAGCCCTTGCTGCCGACGGTCTGGATCGCCGTACCGGTCAGCCTCGGGTGCGCCGCGATCAGCTCGATCGCGGCGCGGGTGCCGACCACGTCCGGCTCGGCACTCTCGGCTTCGACGACCCGGCCGCCGCGCACCACGTTGTCGACGATGATCAGGCTGCCGGTGCGGGTGAGCCGGAGCGCCCACTCGACGTAGTGCGGGTTGTTGGCCTTGTCGGCGTCGATGAAGACCAGGTCGAAGGGGGCCGGGTTCTCGTCGGCGAGCTTGGGCAGGGACTCCAGGGCGGGCCCCACCCGCACCTCGACCAGCTTCTCCAGGCCCGCGCGGGCGATGTTGCGGACCGCGATCTCGGCGTGCCGGGCGCTGTACTCCAGCGAGATCAGCCTCCCGTCGGCGGGCAGGGCGCGGGCCAGCCAGATGGTGCTGTAACCGCCGAGGGTGCCGATCTCCAGGATGTTCCGGGCGTCCTGGATCTGGGCCAGGAGCTGGAGGAGTTTGCCCTGGTTGGCAGTGACGTTGACGTGCGGGAGATCATTCGCCTCACTCTCCCGCAGGGCCGCCTGGAGCGACTCGTCGTCCGGTGACAGGTGGCTGGTGAAGTAGAAGTCGACGTCGTCCCAGAGCTGAGAGCCGCTCATGCGTCCGCTGCCTTTCGCCTATGCAGATGGCTGTCCAGTGACAGCTACCTGGATAGCACTACTGAGGCGACGGGCGCGCCGGTGATCCACCGCCCCGGTGCCGTACGGAACTCAGCCGATCGGCGCAGGGGGCGTCGGTGGTCCGGCCGGCGGCCGCGCCGGAGGTGCCGGGGGGCTGCGCCGGTGGGGGCGGTGGGGCCGGGTGGCGGGTGCGGCGTACGGCCGCGAGCGAGGCGGTGGTGACGACCAGCAGCAGCGCGGTGCCGGCTGTCAGCAGCCAGGCCGGGATCCCGGCCACCTGGCGCAGCCGGTCCTCGTAGACGACCTGCTGGAACGGGGTGTCCGCGGCCGCCCGCCGCAGCACCAGGTCGGCGGAGATCCGGGACGGGTACGGGAACTCCTGGCCGATCGCCGTCAGGTACGGGGTGCCCGCGGCCAGCTCGCGCAGGTCGCCGGACGGGCGGCCGAGCCGGCCGGCGTAGACGACCCGCGGGCGGTCGCCGCCGATCGCCGAGCGCGGCTCCATGCGGTGCGCGGCGAGGACGTACAGGCCGAGTGACTGCGGGGTGGCCGCGAGCCGGGACAGCCGCATCGGGTAGACCGGGCGGTCGCTGGCGAAGGCGAGGTGGAGCGGGTCGAGGGCGCCGTGCAGCGCGGTGCCCGCGGTCTGCGGGGCGAGTCTGACCGCGACATACTCCCAGTGGTCCGCGACGTAGGGCTGCAGCGCGGCGTCCAGGCGGGACGGGAAGGGGAAGCCGTTGCTGCGCAGCCAGCCGTCCAGGGCGCCGGAGTCGGTGGCGGTCAGCTGGGCCACGTCGAACGGGCCGAGCCGCTGGCGCGCGACCACGCCGACGCGGGGCCCGGCGCCGACGCCGGCGCCGGGCGGGCCGCCGGTGGTGTCGCCGCCGGTGGTGAGGGGCCAGTCGCCGTCCCCGGGCCAGAAGTGGGAGCGGGTGCGGTGCACCGGGGCGGTGAGGGTGTGCAGCTGGTCGAAGAGGGCCGGGTCGGCGAGGGCGACGGTGGCGCGGTGCGGGACGGGCATGATCCAGGCGGCGCGGTCGGTGTCGCCGCCGACCGTCAGACGCATCACGATCTGTTCGCGGGTGCCGTCCCAGCGCAGTACGGATTCCTCGCGGCCGACGGTGACCCGCCGGGCGGCGTCGGGGACGAGGGCGCCGTAGGCGCAGGCGAACGCGGGGGCGGCGAGCCCGCCGAACTGGATGCCGGTGAGGATGAGGAGGACCGCGAGGAGACGTGTGCGTCGGCGGGGTCGCCGCTGGCCGATCATGAACCGATGCCCTCCGCCCTACCGTCGATCAGGACTGCAGACGGTAGGGCGGAGTGCGTGGTTCCTGGGCCGTTCCGGACAGCCACCGTCTGTCTACCGACGGTACGGGCGGACGGGGCCGATCGTTCGAACGTGCAGGCGAGTGGGGGATTTGCGCAGTTCCCTGCGCCCCCCGGGTGGTGGCTGGGCCTGTTTCGCCGGGTGCGGGCCGGTGGGGGCCTGTCGCGCAGTTCCTCCCCCAGCCTTCGGCCGGGGGTACCCCCAGCGCCCCTGAAGGGGCGCTTTTGGCGGGGGGCTTCTATCAAGCGGAGGCTTCTATCGAAGGGGCCGAGCCCGGTAGGGGCTTGCCTGCTGTTTCTGTCATGCGCCAGGCGGCGAAGCCGCCCACTATCGCTGCGGCCATCATGTAGTAGGCGGGCATCATCAGGTTTCCGGTCGCTCCGATCAGGGCCGTCACCGCCAGGGGGGTCGTGCCGCCGAAGAGGGAGACCGAGATGTTGAAGCCGATCGACAGGGAGCCGTAGCGGACCCGGGTGGGGAAGAGGGCCGGGAGGGCGGCCGGCATCGCTGCCGTGAAGCAGACCAGGAGCAGACCCAGGGCGCCCATGCCGAGGGCGACCGCGAGCAGGCTCCCCTGGCGGATCAGGAGCAGGGCGGGGACAGAGAGGAGCAGGAACCCGGCGCAGCCCGCCGCGATCACCGGGCGGCGGCCGACCCGGTCGGTCAGGGCCCCGGCGAACGGCTGGACGATCATCATCAGCGTCATCACGCCGAGGACGACCAGCAGGCCGTGCGTCTCGTCGTACTTCAGCTCGCTCGTCAGGTAGCTGGGCATGTACGACAGCAGCATGTAGTCGGTGACGTTGAAGACCAGGACCAGGGCCATGCAGAGGAGCAGCGCCCGCCACTGGCCGGTGATCATCTCGCGGAGGGGGACCTTCGGGCGGGACGACTCCGCCTTCTCGACCTCCGCCGCGAACGCCGGGGTCTCCTCCAGGCGCATCCGCAGGTAGAGGCCGATGATGCCCATCGGGCCCGCGATCAGGAAGGGGATGCGCCAGCCCCAGGAGGTCAGGTCGTCCGAGGACAGCAGGGCCGTCATCAGGGTCACCAGGCCGGCGCCGCCGATGTAGCCGGCCAGCGTGCCGAACTCCAGCCAGCTGCCGAAGAAGCCGCGCTTCTTGTCCGGCGCGTACTCGGCGATGAACGTGGACGCGCCCGCGTACTCGCCGCCGGTGGAGAAGCCCTGGACCAGGCGGGCGGCGAGGAGCAGGAGCGGGGCGCCGACGCCGATCGCCGCGTAGGAGGGGATCAGGCCGATCGCGAAGGTGCCCGCCGCCATCATGATCATGGTGAGGGCGAGGACCTTCTGGCGGCCCACGCGGTCGCCGAGCGGGCCGAAGACCATGCCGCCCAGCGGGCGGACCAGAAAGGCCGCCGCGAAGGCGCCGAACGTGGACAGCAGCTGGGCGGTCGGGTTGCCGGACGGGAAGAAGACCTTGCCCAGCGTCACCGCGATGTAGCTGTAGACGCCGAAGTCGAACCACTCCATGGCGTTGCCGAGCGCGGCCGCCTTCACGGCGCGCTTCACCAGCGCGGGGTCGGTGACGGTCGGGGCGGGTGCGGTGGCGGTACGGGGACCGGGGGCCTGGAGGGACGGAGTGACTGCTGCGGCGGTCGCCAAAACGGGGCTCGCCTACCTTTCGTGGGGGACAGGGACGCGGCCCGTACGGCGGCGGACGGGACGAAAAGCGACGATAGGAGCACTTGGGGGTGTTACGTCGCGTACGCGCTTACCTGCACAGTGCGGCCAAACGCGCTCTGTGCAGGGACGTCTGCCCGCTCCCGCGCAGGTATGCGTGTTGCGCAGTGTGACCCTTGTCGCGCTCCGTGGTGTCAACCAGACCCCCGGGGCGCTGTCGTCTTCCGGACAAAAGGCGGAGGGACGTCAGGTGACACGGGGGTTGCCTGCGTCTCTGTCCAGGGGTGCTGAGAGCCTCGTAGGGTTCTCGGAGCGATCGAGCGCATCAGCGGGTGTGCGTAACGGGGCGGGAGGCCGGCGAGGCGTGGCGGACGTGAAGCACGGTGGACGAGCGGGGGAGGCTTTCGGCAGGGCGGAGGCCGGAGCACGGTTCAGAATGGCCCGGCTCGGCCTGTGGGCGGTGGCCGCGATCCTCGTCGCACGGCAGCTGGCCGCCGTCCTCGGCACGCCGAGCGGTGAACGGCTGACGGACCTGGAGACCTGGGTCGGCCCCGACGGCGTCCTGCACGTCAAGGGTTCCCTGTACGACTCGACGCAGTTCACCGGCACCCCCTTCGGCGGGCTGGTGCTCAAGCCGCTCACCAGAGCCGCCGAGCAGGCCCTCGGCTGGGGCTGGACCTTCGGCACGCTGCTGCTGGTGGTCGCCCTCGGGCTGGTCGCCGCCCGCGCGCTGCCCCAGCCGGTGAACCGCCGCACCTCGCTGCTGGCCGCGCCGGTCGCGATCAGCCTGCTGCTGCTCTCGCTGCCCGTCCGCAACACCCTCTGGCTCGGCCAGACCAGCATCATCCCGGTCCTGCTGGTGCTGCTGGGCTGCTTCGCCGCCCGCGGACAGCGCGACAGCGGAGTGTGCGTCGGGCTGGCCGCCGCCCTCCAGCCGGCCCTGCTGCTCTTCGCCCCGCTGCTGTGGTTCACCGGCCGCCGCCGGGCCGCCGTCACCACCGGCGCGACCTTCGCCGTCTGCACGGTGCTGGCCTGGGCGGCGCTGCCGCACGACTCGTACACCTACTGGATCCACCACATCGCCGGCACCGGCCTCGGCGGCGAGGCGGACGCGCTCGCCAACCAGTCGCTGCACGGTGCCCTGCTGCGGTTCGGGCTGAGCGGCCCGCTGGAGATCGTGGTGTTCCTCGGGCTCGGCGCGACCGTGGCCGTCGTCGCGCTGCGCCGGGCGGTGCGTTACGCCCGCGACGGGCAGCTGCTGCTCGCGGTCGCGATCACCGGCTGCGCGGTGATCGCGGTGTCGCCGACGGCCTGGCAGCACCAGCTGCTGTGGGTGCTGCTCGCGGTGGTCGGCCGGGCCGGGCGGCGCGCCGCCGACCGGACCGTGTGGCCGGTCGTGGTGGTCCTCGTGATGACGCTGCCCGCCAAGGCGATGCTGCCGAACCAGTCGCTCTTCGTGCCGGTGCGCGACAACACGATCCTGTTCGCCGCCCTGGCCGCGGCCATGGTCGTCCCGTTCCTGTCCCGCACCGCCCCGGAGTTCGCCCGCCCGGTCCCGACCGACTACGCCGAACCGGTCCCGGCCCGTCTCCGGCAGGTCCCGCTGGCCCCCTCGCTGGGCCGGGTGCTGACCCGCCCCAACCTCTTCCTCGAACTGGTCGCGATGCGGCTGGTCTACTTCGTCTACCAGCAGATCCGGCTCGCCGCCGCCGGGGACGGGAACGGCACCTCCGGGCGGGCCCGCGCGGAGCGCCACGGGCACCAGATCCACGGCATCGAGCGGTTCCTGCACCTCGACATCGAGCACTGGGCCAACCACACCGTGTACGGCGTCGGCTGGCTGCGGAGCTTCCTCGACTTCTACTACGAGTCCTTCCACTTCGTCGTCCCGCTGACGGTCCTCGCCGTCCTCTACGTCCGCCGCCCGGTCGACTACCGCTGGGCCCGCACCGCCCTCGGCTTCGCCACCGCGTTCGCCCTGATCGGCTTCTGGCTCTACCCGCTGGCCCCGCCCCGTCTGATGCCGGGCCTCGGCATCATCGACACCGTGCACGGCCCGCAGGACTTCGCCAAGCCGGACTACGGCACCCTCACCCAGCTGACCAACCAGTACGCGGCGATGCCCTCGCTGCACTTCGGCTGGGCGCTGTGGTGCGGGATCGTCATCGCCGTCGTCGCCCCGCGGTGGTGGCTGAAGGCGCTCGGCCTGATCCACCCCCTCCTCACCGTCTCGGCGATCATCGGCACCGGCAACCACTGGGTCCTGGACGCGGTGGGCGGCGCGGCGGTGGTCGGCGCGGGCTTCGGGGTGGGGTACCTGCTGCAGGGGCCGCGGGCGGCAGCGCCCCGAAGGGGCGCGGGCCGTTTCCATGTGCGGCTCCGCCGCGTGGGCGCGACCAGCCACGACGGCGCCGCGGATGCTCGGACGGCGGCGCGGCGCAGCATGTCCGGCTGAGCGCTCGGAGCCGCCGTCCGGAGACGTCCGTCGCTACAGCCGCTGGATGATCGTCCCCGTCGCCAGGCCGCCGCCCGCGCACATGGTGACCAGGGCGAACTCCTTGTCCGTGCGCTCCAGTTCGTGCAGGGCGGTGGTGATGAGGCGGGCGCCGGTGGCCCCCACCGGGTGGCCGAGGGCGATCGCGCCGCCGTTGACGTTGACCTTGTCCAGGTTCTGCTCGAAGACCCGGGCCCAGCTGAGCACCACCGACGCGAACGCCTCGTTGATCTCGACGAGGTCGATGTCCCGGAGGGTCATGCCGGCCTTGCCGAGCACCGCGCGGGTCGCGTCGATGGGGCCGTCGAGGTGGAAGTGCGGGTCGGCGCCGACCAGGGCCTGGGCGACGATCCGGGCCCGGGGGCGGAGCTTGAGGGCGCGGACCATCCGCTTCGACGCCCACATGATGGCGGCGGCGCCGTCCGAGATCTGGGAGGAGTTGCCCGCCGTGTGCACAGCCGTCGGCATCACCGGCTTCAGGCCCGCCAGCGCCTCCGCCGACGTGTCCCGCAGCCCCTCGTCCTTGTCGACCAGGCGCCACATGCCCTGCCCGGCGTGCTGCTCCTCCTCCGTCGTCGGCACCTGGACGGCGAAGGTCTCGCGCTTGAAGCGTTCCTCGGCCCAGGCGTGCGCCGCCCGCTCCTGCGAGAGCAGGCCAAGGGCGTCGACGTCCTCCCTGGTCAGGCCCCGGTGGCGGGCGATGCGCTCGGCGGCCTCGAACTGGTTGGGCAGGTCGACGTTCCACTCGTCGGGGAAGGGCTTGCCCGGCCCGTGCTTGGAGCCGGAGCCCAGCGGCACCCGGGACATCGCCTCGACCCCGCAGCTGATCCCCACGTCGATGACCCCGGCGGCGATCATGTTGGCGGTCATGTGCGAGGCCTGCTGCGAGGAGCCGCACTGGCAGTCGACGGTGGTGGCCGCGGTCTCGTACGGCAGCCCCATGGTCAGCCAGGCGGTACGCGCGGGGTTCATGGACTGCTCGCCGGCGTGGGTCACCGTGCCGCCGACGATCTGCTCGACCGCGTCGGCGGGGATGCCGGTGCGGCCGAGGAGTTCACGGTAGGTCTCGCCCAGGAGGTAGGCGGGATGCAGGTTGGCGAGCGCGCCGCCGCGCTTGCCGATGGGGGTGCGTACGGCTTCGACGATCACGGGTTCCGCGGCCATGGGGGCTCGGTCCTCTCCTCGGTCACCCGCGCGGCGCAGGGGCGTCCCGGCCCGGCCCGCCACGCAGAACTAGAACGCGTACTAGTTCTGGGTGCAGTCTGCTGACAGGCCGTCCACAACCGCAAGAGGGGTGCATGCAATTGGGGTGACCGTGCCCCTTGCGAGTTGTAGAACCCGTTATTACCTTCACGACAACCGGCATTTCTGATGGTCCGTCAGAACGGCTGTCGGAACGACCGCCGGAACACCGACACATCCAGGTTCGTACACGGTGGGAGTGAGTCGCCATGCCCTGTCCCGCGCTGCCCGACGGGTTCGACCTCACCGACCCCGATCTGCTCCGTCACCGGGTGCCGCTCCCGGAGTTCGCAGCCCTGCGCCAGGCCGAACCGGTCCGCTGGATCGAACAGCCGCACGGCCTCGCCGGCTTCGCGGACGACGGCTACTGGGCCGTCACCCGGCACGCGGACGTCAAGTACGTCTCCACGCACCCCGAGCTCTTCTCCTCCTGGCTCAACACGGCGATCATCCGCTTCGGCGAGCACATGCAGCGCGACGCCATCGACGCCCAGCGGCTGATCCTGCTCAACATGGACCCGCCGGAGCACACCCGGGTCCGCCAGATCATCCAGCGCGGTTTCACACCGCGGTCGATCCGGGCCCTGGAGGAGCGCCTGCGCACCCGCGCCGGGGCGATCGTCGAGGCGGCGCGCGCCCACACGGGCCCCTTCGACTTCGTCACCGAGGTCGCCTGCGAGCTTCCCCTCCAGGCGATCGCGGAACTGATCGGCATCCCGCAGGACGACCGGGCCAAGATCTTCGACTGGTCCAACAAGATGATCTCGTACGACGACCCGGAGTACGCGATCACCGAGGAGGTGGGCGCCGAGTCCGCCACCGAGCTGATCGCCTACGCGATGAACATGGCGGCCGACCGCAAGCAGTGCCCCGCCAAGGACATCGTCTCCACGCTGGTCGCCGCCGAGGACGAGGGCAACCTCAACTCCGACGAGTTCGGCTTCTTCGTGCTGATGCTCGCGGTGGCCGGCAACGAGACCACCCGGAACGCCATCACCCACGGCATGCACGCCTTCCTGACCCACCCCGAGGCCTGGGACCTCTACAAGCGCGAGCGCCCGGCGACCGCGGCCGAGGAGATCGTCCGCTGGGCCACGCCGGTCAACTCCTTCCAGCGCACCGCCACCCAGGACACCGAGCTGGGGGGCAAGCTGATCCGCAAGGGCGACCGGGTCGGCGTCTTCTACGCCTCCGCCAACCACGACCCCGAGGTCTTCGCCGACCCCGACGCCTTCGACATCACCCGCGACCCCAACCCCCACCTCGGCTTCGGGGGCGGCGGCCCCCACTACTGCCTCGGCAAGTCCCTGGCCGTCCTCGAAATCGACCTGATCTTCAACGCGATCGCCGACGCGATGCCGAACCTGCGCCTGACCGGCGACCCGGACCGGCTCCGCTCGGCCTGGATCAACGGCGTGAAACACCTGCAGGTCACCACGGCGTAGACCGCCCCGGACCCCAGGCACGCCGCACGTCACCCCTCCGACCCGGGCCGACGGCTCCCGGCGCCGCCGGCCCGTCCCGAGGGAGGCAGGAGCACCCCTCCCTACGCCCCGTTCCTGCCTCCCCCGAGACGCCGGTCACCGTCCCGTCCCTTCCGGCGGTGTCCGGACACGCGTCGGCACCCTCGCCCAGGAGAGGGGGGCGAGGGTGCCGGGGTTCAAAGGCGCGCGGCGCCGGGGATCAGCGGCGGGTGCGCGGCTCGGCCGCGATTGACCGCGGGTCGGCCGGCTCAGTACCAGCCGTTGGCCTGCCAGAAGCTCCAGGCGGCGGCCGGGCTGCCGTAGCGGGAGTTCATGTAGTCCAGACCCCACTTGATCTGGGTGGCGGGGTTGGTCTTCCAGTCGGAGCCTGCGGACGCCATCTTGGCGCCGGGCAGGGCCTGGACCAGGCCGTAGGCGCCGGAGGAGGAGTTGGTGGCGGAGGGGTTCCAGCCGCTCTCGTGCGAGACGATCTTGCTGAACGCGTTGAACTGCGTGGCGTCCGGAATCATCTTGTGCGCGATCGCCTGGGCGGAGGAGGCCGACGTGGTGGCGGCCTGGGCGGGCGCCGCGGTCAGGGCCATGCCGGCGGCGGCAGCGGCCACGGCGGCGGTGGTGAGGGCCTTCTTCGGGGAAGCGATGCGGCGGATGAAGGACACGGACACGGAGAACCTCGTTCGTCGGGGACAGGGAGTCGCCGTGTGCTCCGGAACCACCCGTGGGGGCGGTCCGTGTGCGTCGGCGCCGCGGCCCGCTGTGGGCTCGTGGCGCCTGGCGACGTCGTCCAGACAAGCAGGCCGGAAAGCCGTCCGCAATCACCCCTTTTACTAGTGGTGGTCGCATAGGAGGGTTTGGTCCGTTGTGTGGCGTGGCTCTCGAACCGCAGGTCATCGAGGGTGTCAAAACGGACATAGTGGAAGAGTCCGACTACTGTTCCGGATCGTAGGTGACGTGCGTCATGTGGGGCGCTTCACCGCTCACGTCACCGGGCGCGTACGGCGCCTCACGTCCCGGGACCGTCGAATGTGACCGCGGTCTCGAAAGCGGCCCGCCTGGTGGCCCGGCGCAGCGCCCGCAGCAGCGCCGGACCGAGCAAGAGGGTGAGGACGACCGTGCACAGGGCCCGGCCCAGGTTCCAGCCCATGGCGGTGGCCAGACTGTAGGCGAGGAAACGGGCCAGGTTGGCGGCGGGCCCGGCGTGCGGGTCGAAGGCGAGGTTCGAGGCGTTGCCGGCCAGCAGCGGCCAGCCGGCCAGGTCGACGACCAGGCCGTAGGCGAACGCGGCCAAAAAGCCGTAGCCCGCCAGCAGCGCCAGCTCACCGCGGCCGCGCAGCCGTCCGGCGCCCGGCAGTAGCCCGGCCCCCATCGTGAACCAGCCCATCGCCAGCATCTGGAACGGCAGCCATGGCCCCACCCCGCCGGTGAGCAGCGCCGACGCGAACATGGTCAGCGAGCCCAGGGTGAACCCGAAGCCCGGCCCGAGCACCCGTCCGCTCAGCACCATCAGGAAGAACATCGGCTCGATCCCGGCGGTCCCGGCACCGACCGGCCGCAGCGTCGCCCCGGTCGCGGCCAGCACGCCCAGCATCGCGACCGCCTTGGGACCGAGCCCCGACTCGGCGATCGTCGCCGCGAGCACGGCGACCAGCAGCACCAGCAGGCCCGCGAAGAGCCAGGGCGCGTCCTGGGCGTGCGAGGCGATCCGCGAGGAGGGCGGCGCGAGGAACGGCCAGCCGACGGCGACCACCCCGACCACGCTGACGAGGAGCAGAGCGACGAGGGAGCGGGGGCCGAGCCGCACCGGGCCGTTCACGCCAGGGCCTCGCGGACCTGGGCCACGGTGAGCCACCGCTCGGGCGCGAGGACCTTCGTCACCTGCGGCGCGAAGGACGGCGAGGAGACGACGATCTCCTCGGTCGGCCCGTCCGCGATGACCTCGCCCTCCGCGAGCAGCACCACCCGGTGCGCGAGCTCCGCGGCCAGCTCCACGTCGTGCGTGGCCAGCACGATCGCGTGCCCGTCGGCGGCGAGCCCGCGCAACACGCCCACCAGCCGGGCCTTCGCCGCGTAGTCCAGGCCCCGGGTCGGCTCGTCGAGCAGGAGCAGCGGCGGCCGGGCCGTGAGGACGACGGCCAGCGCGAGGGCGAGCCGCTGCCCCTCGGAGAGATCACGGGGGTGCGTGTCGTCCGCCACCCCGGGCAGCAGACCGGACACCAGCCCGCAGCAGGTCCCCTGCTCCGCCCCCGCGTCCCGGTCGGCGGCCGCGCACTCGGCACCGACCGTGTCGGCGTACAGCAGGTCACGGGGTTCCTGCGGGACCAGCCCGACGAGGCGCACGAGGTCGCGCGGGCGGGTGCGGTGCGGGACCGCGCCGCCGACCCGCACCGTGCCGGAACCCGGCTCGACGAGCCCGACCAGCGCGTTGAGCAGCGTGGACTTCCCGGCGCCGTTGCGCCCCATCAGGGCGACGGTCTCCCCGGCGGCGACGGTGAGACCGACGCCCCGCAGCGCGTCGACCCGGCCCCGGCGGACGCCGAGGGAGCGGACCTCGGCGAGGGGAGCCGCCGGGGCGGCCACGGGGCTCGCGGGCCGCTGCGCCGGGACCCGCCTGCCGAGGCGCTCCCGCAGCCCGGTCGCCGCCGCCCGGCGCCGGGCGTCCCGCACGGTCATCGGCAGCGGCGACCACCCGGCCAGCCGCCCCAGCTCCACCACCGGCGGACACACCGGCGACACGGCCATCACCTCGGCGGGCGTCCCGCACACCGGCGCGGCCCCGTCCCCCGGGAGCAGCACGACCCGGTCGGCGTACTGCACGACCCGCTCCAGCCGGTGCTCGGCCAGCAGCACCGTCGTGCCCAGGTCGTGCACCAGCCGCTGGAGCACGGCCAGCACCTCCTCGGCGGCGGCGGGATCGAGGGCGGAGGTCGGCTCGTCGAGCACCAGGACCGCGGGGTGCGGGGTGAGCACCGACCCGATCGCGACCCGCTGCCGCTGCCCGCCCGAGAGCGTGGCGATCGCCCGGTCCCGCAGCTCGGCGAGCCCCAGCAGGTCGAGGGTCTCCTCCACCCGCCGCCGCATCACGGCCGGGGCGATCCCCAGCGACTCCATCCCGTAGGCGAGTTCGTCCTCCACCGTGTCGGTCACGAAGTGGGCGAGCGGATCCTGCCCCACCGTGCCCACCACATCGGCGAGTTCACGCGGCCGGTGGGTCCGGGTGTCCCGGCCGGCGACCGTCACCCGGCCGCGCAGGGTGCCGCCGGTGAAGTGCGGCACGAGCCCGCTCACGGAGTTCAGGACCGTCGACTTCCCAGTCCCGGACGGGCCCACCAGCAGGACGAGTTCCCCTTCCGGCACCTCGAAGTCGACGCCCCGCACCGCGGGTCGGGCGGCACCCTCGTACGTCACGGACACGTCCTCGAAACGGATCACGACGACTCCTCCTCGGGACCGCCGGGACCCTCGGGAACGATCAGGGCGGGCAGCAGGCCGAGCAGCACGGCGGCCGCGGGCCACAACGGAAGCGTGGGGGCGACCAGCGGTACGACACCGGGCTGCAGGGCGGCCGGGTCGCGGACGGACGCCAGGGTGAGCAGGGCGGCGACGGCGGCGCCCGCCCCGGACACCAGCCAGGCCCGCGCGTCCCACGGGTCCGGCCGGTACCGGGTGCGCGGCGAACGCCGGCCACCGAGCCGCAGCCCCGCCAGCGCGGCGGCCACCCCGGCCAGCAGGAGGGGCAGCCCGTAGCCGCCGCCCTCGGTGGTGAGCAGCCCGTACAGCCCCGCGCAGACGCCGAGCAGACCGCCGAGGGTCAGCCCGGCCGTCG
Source organism: Streptomyces sp. (assembly GCF_019510245.1). Lineage (GTDB taxonomy): Bacteria > Actinomycetota > Actinomycetes > Streptomycetales > Streptomycetaceae > Streptomyces. The sequence goes on from NZ_JAEKKT010000141.1 coordinate 50,481, forward strand.
TACGGCGGACCCGGGCCGGGACGTCGGCGCTGCGGCCGTACCCGCGCGCGTCCATCGCGGCGGCGAGGGCGACCGACCGCTCCAACGCGCCCTCCAGGACCGGGAGTGCGACCTGGAGCAGGCCGCGGATGCCGGAGTCGGGACGGCCGCGCAGCCGCCGGGCGGCCCGCAGCCGTTGCACGTCGGTGACGAGGTGCGGTGCGAAGGTGAGCGCGACGACGACGGCCACGCCCAGTTCGTACAGGGCACCGGGCAGGGACTTGAGCAGCCGGGCCGGGTTGGCGAGCGCGTTCGCGGCACCGACGCAGATGAGGAGGGTGGCGATCCGGAGCCCGTCGTAGAGGGCGAAGACGAGTGCCTCCGCGGTGACCCGGCCGCCGAGGCGGATGCCCTGGGCCCAGTGCGGGAGCGGGACTTCGGGGAGGGTGACGAGGGTGTGCGCGCCGGGGACGGGGGAGCCGAGGACGACGGTGAACGCGAGGCGCACGAGCAGGACGGCGAGACCGAGCCGCGCGAACGCCGCGTAGGAGCGGGCCCAGGGGGCGGTCCGGCTGCGGCAGGCGGCCACGACGTAGGCGGTGACCGCGATGAGCAGCCCGAGGAGAAGCGGGTTGCTCGTCCGCGACGCCCCGACCCCCATCGAGAGCGACCAGAGCCACCAGGCACCGGGATGCAGCGCGCGGGCGCGCGGCGGCCGGCCCGGGGGCAGGGCCGCTCGCCCACGCCTGCGGGGCGCCGCCTGCGCCCACCCTCCCCCACGCTCGGCTTCGCTCGCGCGGGGGGACCCCCATCTCCCCATCGGCACGACCGCCCGCAGACTGAGCAGGGGGCCGCAGCGCCCCTTCAGGGGCGCGGGGAACTGCGCGAAGACCCCCCACCGGCTTGCGGTGGTGCGGCTGCCGGCGGCGGGGGCGTGCCCCGTCAGGGGCGCGGGGAACTGCGCGGAGGCCCCCCACCGGCTTGCGGTGGTGCGGCTGCCGGCGGCGGGGGCGTGCCCTGTCAGGGGCGCGGGGAACTGCGCGGAGAACCCCCACCGGCCCGCGGTGTCAGGCATGTCGGTGCCGCCGTGTCTGCCAGAAGGCTCCCGTGGCGAGGAGCGCGACCACCGCCACGCCGGCCGCCAGGCCAAGCGACGGGCCGCCGCCAGACGACGAACCCCCGGCCCCCGCCGTCACCTTCTCTCCGCAGCCCCGCGACGGATACCCCCCGATCGCGCACAACAACGCGTTCGTGTCGTACCGCAGCGGCTTCGCCACCGCCGCCAGCGCCTCCGCCGTCGTCGCGTCCCCGGGCACCACCGCGCAGGCCGTCCGCCGCGCCGGCGGCTTCTCTCCCGGGGGTGCGTCCGCCGCCGTACCGAAGTCGACGACCAGGGCCACCCGTTTGCGGCCCCCGACGGCTGCGGTGTCCGCGCAGATCGTCCCGAAGTCCGCCGTGCCGCGCGGCCGCGACGCGTCCGCCGAGTCCGCGCTCACCGCGAAGCGGAAACCCTCGACCGAACCGTCGGCGGGCTGCGCGGTCGAGGGGCCCTGCGTGGCGTACGTCCAGTGCGCGCCGTCCCGCTCCCAGAAGGACCAGTAGCGGTAGCCGGTCGCCGCCGCCGGCCCGGCGGCGGCCGTCGCGCACAGCGTCAGCGCGGCCAGCAACAGCAGCGCCGCACGGCGGCCCGCGGTCACAGCTGCTGCTTCCGCCGGCCGCTGAACAGGAAGCCGATGCCGATACCGGCGACGAGCCCGGTGCCGACGATCCACCACACGCTGTTGCCCGACTTCTTCCCCTCGGCGTGCTTCCCGCCCTGCTTCGCGGCGGCGGCCTGCGGGGCCGGTCCGGTCGCGTTCAGCGCCGTCACCAGGTTCGTACCGCCGAAGTCGCGCGGGTCCGCGCCCATCGCGTGTGCGGCGAGGACCAGTTCGGCGTAGGCCGCGGGTCCGCTCTGCTCCGCCCACGGCGCGGCGTGCGCCTCCAGCCAGGCGTACGGCTTCTGCGCCTGCCCGGTCCAGCCCTGCGCGGCCAGGGCGACAACGGCGTCGGCGGTGTTTCCGAAGTCCGGCTGCGGTGAGGCGCCGGGGAGCGTGGAGACGAGGTGGCCGCTCCTGGACATGGCGTCCGCCAGGTACGCGGCACCGTTGCGGGCCACCTCCTCCCGCGTGGGCGTCTTGCCGGAGGTGGCGCAGGCGGGGGCCTTCGCCGGGGCCTTCCCGGCCGTCGTCACGAACCCCTTGCCGAGGGCCCCGAGCACCCCGGCCGCGGTCGCGTCCGCGTTGGCGGTCAGCTTCCCCTGCTTGTCCGGCTGGTAGGCGAGGGCACCGCCACCGTCCTTGCCGCACGCGAGGGACCACTTGGCGAGGAGGTCGTACGGCGACCTCTGCGCGCTCTCGCCGGCCGCCGCGAGCGCCCCGATGACCACGCCGGTGGAGTTGGTGTCGCTGGGCGAGCCCGGGGCGTAGCCCCAGCCGCCGTCCTTGTTCTGCTGCGACTTCAGCCAGCTCACGGCCTTGTCCGCGGCGGCGTCGTGCCCGCCGACCGCTTTCAGGGCCTGTACGGCGGCGGCGGTGCTGTTCGTGTCGACCGTCACCTTGGCGTCACAGGCCGACGTCGGCTCCGCGCGGAACGCGGCGAACGCGCCGTTCGCGCACTGCTGCCCCGCCAGCCAGTCCACCGCCTTCACGGCAGGGGTCACCCCCACCGCGCGCTGCGCCAGCAGGGCGAGGGACTGGCGCCAGACGCCGTCGAACTTGGGGTCCGCACCGCCGTACAGCCCCGACGGCAGCACCGCCGACGTGGACGGCGACGGGCTGCCGGCGGCCAGCGCGGTCGTCGCGGGCGTGGCGGTACCGATGACAGCGGTGGCGGCCAGCACTCCGGCGGCGCGGCGGAGGACGGTCATGGTCGGCGGGTGCCTCTCCCTGCGGGGAGCCGGGCAGCAGGGGAGACCCCGGCGGCTCGGCTCCGTAAACCTCGACGGTGCCGTGCGACGACGGGTGCCGGCGCACATGAGCCGATCAACGTCCCGGCCGCGGCGGTCCGGCTTGCCACGGGTGGGTGGCTCACGGTTGCGGGTCAGCGCCGGAATTGCACCGGCTTCCCCCCGTACGGGTGATGACGACCCGGCTACTTTACCGGCCGCCCGGGAGAAGCTGAGAGGGGGCTGTGCGGGGACCAGTTCGTTATGGTCATGCCATGACGGGGAGACTGCTCGGTTCGGGGCGTTCGGCCGACGTGTACGAGCTCGACGGGGCCTGGGTACTGCGCCGGGACCGGGACGGCTGGGGGGACGCGGCCGCCGAGGGCGCGGTGATGACGTACGTACGCGAGCACGGGTACCCGGCGCCCCGGGTGCGGCCGACCGGGTCCCGTACCGAACTGGTCATGGAGCGGCTGTCCGGGCCGACCATGCTGGCGGCGCTGCTGGCGGGGGAGACGGACGCGGCGGAGGGCGGTGCGCTGCTCGCCTCGCTGCTGCGGCGGCTGCACGCCGTGCCCGGCCGGGACCCGGCCGACCCCGGCGCCCGGGTCCTCCACCTCGACCTGCACCCCGACAACGTGATGGTGACCCCTGACGGCCCCCGGGTCATCGACTGGAGCAACGCCGAGGACGGCCCGCCCGGACTCGACTGGGGCATGTCCGCGGTGATCCTCGCCCAAGCGGCCCTCGGCGCGTACCCGCCGGCCCACGACATGCTGACGGCCCTGCTCGCCGATCCCGGCGAGCTGACCGAGGAGGGGCTGACGGAAGCCCTGCGCCGCCGGGCGGCCAATCCGACGATGAGCAGGGACGAGGTCGAACTGCTCGGTGCGGCTGAGCAGTTGATACGGTCGCTCGCCTTCTAGCCTTCCGGCGCCGCGTCCGCGGACTCCCCTCGCGTGAAACCGTGGCTCCGCTCCACTTTCGCCACGTGCAGGGTGTAGCTCTCGTACCACTCGGCCCGCCCGCGCTTCTGTGCCGCGCGGTGCTCGGCGTCGGTCCGCCACCGGGTGAGCGCCTCGGCGTCGCGGAAGTACCCGACGGTGATGCCCAGCCCGCCCGGCGTCTGCGCGTGGTCCATCCCCAGATAACCGGGGATGTCCTTCACCAGGTCCTCCATCCGCGCGTTGGTCTCGCTGTAGCCGCTCTGCTCCTGGGTCCGCACCGTGGTGAAGACAGCGACGTAGTAAGGGGGTTCGTAGGCCTCGACGGGCGCGACAGCGGCTTCCGGGTGATTGCTCATGGCGGCACCGTAGGGCGGGACGCGTCCGGCGATCCAGCGCCTTTCCCGAACGGGATGCCGGCAGCGCCCGGAGGGGCGCTGGGGGCACCCCCGGCCGAAGACCGGGGGAGGACTGCGCGACCGGCCACGACGGCACCGCGGTCGGCGGACGTCGGATCGCGGCACTTCCAGCGGACCGCTCAGGCCGCGTCCGCGAGCGGGGCGATCTCCGCCGACAGGTGGTGGGCCATGCGGCGCAGTGCGTCGTCGCAGGCGTCCGGGGTCTCGCCGACCGCCACCCAGTGGGCCAGCCGGTCGGCGGCGGTGGCCTGCGGGCCCGCGGTGACGTGGTTGCCGGTGTGCTGGGTCAGGAGCATGCGCTCGGCGCCCGGCTCGTGGGCCGCGTCGGAGGAGAGGTCCAGGCGGTCGAGGCGGCCGGTGGCGGCCGGGTAGGCGAACTGGATCGCGGCCGCCCGCTGCCGGGTGGGCGTCGTGTCGGGCACCTCGCCGGTGGCGAGGGCCGCCGCGGCCTGGGCGAGGTCGACGCCGGTGGCCCGCTTGACGAGGAGCGGGATCAGGTCGCCCGGCAGATGCGGGGCGGCGTCGGTGACCCGCGGGCCGCGGTCGGTGAGGGTGAGGCCGATGTGCAGGACACCCCGGTCGACGCCGAGGGCGTGCACGGTGCGGTCGACGGCCAGACGCAGGAAACGGTTGTGCAGCAGGCCGTCGTGGGCGTGCACGGTGTGCCTCAGCGGCTGCCGGGCGGGCGCCGGGCCCAGGGTCGTACGGGTGATGGCGGCGATGCGGATCTCGCCGTCGAGGACGACCGTCTCGGCCGAGACGCGGGGCGCGGCGGGCCCGCCGGGGTCGCCGGTGGGAACGGTGCAGGCGGCCAGCAGCGCGCGCAGGGCGGGCGGGTCGGTACAGGCTTCGGCCGTGGCGAGGGAGGGGCCGGGCAGCCCCAACTGCCCGGCGATCCTCGCGGCGGCGACCGCGTACTCGCCCGAGAAGGTCAGCACGCCGCGGACCCGGTGCCGGGCCGCGAACCGCACCACCGCCGACGCTGTCGCGCCGCCTTTGCCGGGGTCCGCCGCGAGGTGACCGGCCAGGCACGGCTGTGCCCAGGCGGGCGGCGCGGCGTCCACCAGCAGCACCGGGCGGGCCGCGGCGATGCGCGTCAGCACGAACTCGTCGTACGCGCACCGGTGTCCGGCACCGAGGAGCAGCACGGGCTGCGGCATCGGCTCGCCTCACTTCCGGGGAGGAGGCGGGGCGGCTGGTCGCCCCGGATGCCGCTCCCCCATCGGCGGCACCCGGGGCGGGTCGGTTCGACCGTGGCCTGGTGGGGTGATCCTTTCCTGTCAGCCCGTCATATGTCAACAATTGCTGCCCTCTTGGGCAGGGGTTCTTGTCATGTCTGGTGGCCGGGACCGGTGATTCGATAGCCTCGCGTCTGTCCGGCCCCGCTCGGCCGGCCGACCGATCACGCGCGTCCAGGGGGACCTTGGTGAGTGACGCCCATGCCCCGCTGACCGGCGTACTGGAACGGCTCGGAGAGCTGACCGGCCGTCCGGGACGCCTGGCCGAGGTGCTGGACGTTGCCGACCTGTCGTACCGCACCGGCATCCCGGTCGGTGTGGTCGCCGAACTTCTGGCAGGTGGCGCCGCGCCCGAGACGGGGCTCGCCGAACGGGTCCGGCAGCGGCTCGACTTCATCCGCGAGAACCGGCGCCGCCCGGACGGCAAGCGGTACTCGCTGGGCGAGCTCGCGGCGATCGCCGGCACCAGCAGGCAGTGGCTGAGCGAGTGGCGCAAGAGCGGCTTGCCGAGCCTCGAGCACACCGACCGGCTGCGGCGGTTCTTCGGCCTCCCGCCCGGTTTCTTCACCGCCGACGAGCCCGAGGCGCTGTACGAGGCGCTCCAGCCGGTGCTCCAGGGTCTGGAGGCCCGGGCCGACCCGCTCTCCCGCCTCCGCGAAAGCGGCCTGGTCCGCCTCGCGGCCCGCGCCCCCCAGATGAACCCCCGCCAGCTGGCCACCCTCGCCGACCTGGCGGAGATGCTCATCACCGCCGAGGGCGCGGTCAGCTGAGGTGCGGGCGGCCGCGCTTCAGCCGCTCGCCAAAGGGGTCGGCCCGCCGAACGGCAGCACCAGGGACCGGGAGGCCAGCAGCCATCGGCCGTCGAGGCACCGGAACCGGTCCTCGTAGTGACCGACCTGGACGGGCGGCCCGGCCGGGACCGTTCCCCCGTCGTGACCGTCGACCCGGTACGTCTGGAAGTACGACGTCGCGGTCGCCGTGTCCGGTCCCGTCACCGTGACGAGGATGTTGGACATCACGCGCCGGGAGAGGCGGCCCGGCGGCCGGGAGCCGAAGTACGCGGCGAGCGCGGCCCGCCCGTCGGCCCGCCGCCCGTCCCCGGGCGGCGGCCACTCCCACCAGCCGTCCTCGGTGAACAACTCGGCGACGGACGAGGGTTCGCCCAGGTCGAGGCGGCGGACGAAGTCGATGACGAGACGCTCGCAGGCGTGTTCGGCGAGGAGTCGCTGCACGGGGTCCATGAGATTGTCTAACAGCCGGGGGCGTCGGCTGCCGAACGATTTACACCGCCACGTACGTGACCGGTTACACCGCCACGTACGTGACCGGTTACACCGCCACGTACGTGACCGGCTCGCTCCCCGCCACCGCTTCCGCGCGGCCCTGCTTCACCAGGCGGCGCAGATGGGCCTCGGCCTCCGAGACGGCGATGTTGCGGGAGCCGTAGGGGATCTGGTCCCACGGGCGGTTCCACTCCATCCGCACCGCCAGCTGCCAGGGCGTGAGCGGCTGCTGGAGGAGGGAGAGCAGGTCGGCGAGGCGTTCCTCGTGGTGGGCCAGGAGTGCGCGTACCCGTGCCGGTGCGTCGGTGAAGGTGTGCTGGTGGGCCGGGAGGACCTCGGCGGGGGCGAGGCGGCCGACGCGTTCCAGGGAGTCGAGGTAGTCCCCGAGGGGGTCGGTCACGGTCGCGTCGTCGGGGTCCTCGTAGAGGCCGATGTGCGGGGTGATCTCGGGCAGGAGGTGGTCGCCGGAGAACAGGCGTCCGTGGCCCTGCAGTTGGCCGGGGTGCTCCTCTTCCAGGTGCAGGCAGACATGGCCGGGGGTGTGCCCGGGCGTCCAGACGGCGCGCAGCCGGCGGCCCGGGAGGTCGAGGAGTTCGCCGGGGAGGATCTCGCGGTCGGGGAGGGCGGGGGCCAGGCCGGGCGGGGTGCTGCGGCGAGGTCCGCCGCGCAGCGGCGCCACGTGCTCGTCCGGCGCCCCGGCGGCCGTCAGCTTCGCCGCCATGTACGTGAACCACCGCTCAGGCCGGGTCTCCCGGGCCCGCCGCACGATCGCCGCGTCGGCCGCGTGCATCGCGATCCAGGCCCCGGACGCCTCGCGTACCTTCCCCGACAGGCCGTGGTGGTCGGGATGGTGGTGTGTGATGACGACCCCGTGCACCTCGCCGACGTCCGTACCGCACGCCTCCAGCCCCGCCACCAGCACGTCCCACGACCCGGGGTCGTCCCACCCGGTGTCGACCAGCACCGGCCCCCGGTCGGTGTCCATCACGTACACCAGCGTGTGGCCGAGCGGATTGTCCGGGATGGGTACCGCGACCGACCGCACACCCCCGCCGAGATCCCGCACCGCGACCCCCGGCCGCACCTCCGCCGACTCGCCCAGACCGTCCGTCATCAGCCTTCCTCCGCCCCCGCCCGGTCCCGCCGGCCCCACGGCCACTGCCCACTATAACGAGAACTGATGAAGCGTCAGACAGCCGGTGGGCGAAGTTCACTTGGCGACGCTCCGGCCTGCGGCGGCGTAAAACGGTTTGCCGCCCGCGGGTCCGGCCGGATAGGAAGCACGCATGCTCACAGGCAGCACGGTCGGGCTCCGGGCCCGGCACGAAGAGGACATCCCGGTCCTGCGGGCCGAGCTCTACGACGACGTGGTCTACTCCTCGCTGGCCGACAGCGACCCGTGGCGGCCGGTACCGCCGGGGTCGAAGGACTCACGGCTCACGGTGGACCACAAGGACGACGCGAGCGTCAGGTTCTCCGTGGTGGAGCTGGCGGGCGGCACGCTGGTCGGCACCGCCACGCTCTGGGGCATCGACACCCACAACCGCCTCGCGCACATCGGACTGGGCCTGCTGCCGTCCGCCCGCGGCCAGGGCTACGGCACCGACGCGGTCGCGGTCCTGTGCCACTACGGCTTCGTCGTCCGCGGCCTGCGCCGCCTGCAGATCGAGACCCTGTCCGGCAACGCGGCGATGCTGCGTGCCGCCGAGCGCAACGGCTTCGTCCGCGAGGGCGTGCTGCGCTCCTCCGCCTGGCTGATGGGCGAGTTCGTGGACGAGGTGCTGCTCGGACTCCTCGCCGACGAGTGGCAGCCGGCCTCGAAGGCGTAGGTCCCGACCTGGGCCCTGACCCGGGCCCAGGTCCGTGTGTGGGCCTGTCGCGCGCACGCGCCGGCGGTGAACGGGCGGCCGCGATAATTCCGTGCCGCCCTCCCGCACGAATGGCACAGTTGCCGGACATGGTGACTCCCCCGGTTCTGCGACAGATCGCCCGCACCCGCCGCTTCACCCTCGGCGCACCCGCCCGTCTCACCGTGGCGCCCGACGGCGCCCGTGTCCTGTTCCTGCGGAGCCGGGCCGGCGACGACCCGGTCGGGTGCCTGTGGACGCTCGACCCGGCGACCGGCGCGGAACGACTGCTCGCCGACCCCGCCGGACTGCTCGGCGACGCGGCCGACGAGGTGCCCGAGGAGGAGCGCATCCGGCGCGAGCGCGCCCGGCAGCAGGGCGCCGGGATCACCGACTACGCCACCGACGCGGCCGTTCGGACGGCCGCGTTCGCGCTCTCCGGACAACTGTGGTCGGTGGACACGGTCTCCGGCGCCGTACGGCGACTGCCCGCCCGGCAGCCGGTGGTGGACCCGCGCCCGTCCCCGGACGGCCGGCACGTCGCCTACGTCTGCGGCGGCGCGCTCCGGGTGATCGGTGCCGACGGCGGCGGCGACCGGGCGGTGGCCGCGCCCGATCCGGCCGAGGGCCCGGACGTCTTCTTCGGCCTGCCGGAGCACGTGGCGGGCGAGTCGATGGGCCGCCACCGGGCGTACTGGTGGGCACCGGACGGGGAGCGGCTGCTGACCACCCGGGTGGACAACCGCCCGGTCGGGCTCTGGTACCTCGCCGATCCGGCCGACCCCGCCAAGCCGCCGCGCACGATGCGGTACCCGCGGGTCGGTACCGCCAACGCCGACGTCACGCTCTGGATCGCCGATCTGGAGGGCCACCGCACCGAGGTCCGCTGGGACCGGGCCGCCTTCGAGTACCTGCCCGCGGCCGGCTGGGACGGGCACGGCCCGTTCGCCGCCGTCCTCAGCCGCGACCAGCGCACGCTCCGGGTGCTGGCCGTCGACGCGGAAAGCGGTGCGACCGGCCTCCTGGCCGAGCGGCGCGACGAGCGCTGGGTGGAGCTGCTGGTGCCCGGCGTGCCCGCGCGGACGGCCGGCGGCCGGCTCGTCGATTACCTCGACCGGGACGACACGCGGCACCTGAGCATCGACGGCACGCCGGTCACGCCGGCCGGCCTGCAACTGCACGAGGTGCTCGCGGTGGACGGGGAGACGGTGTTCTTCACGGCGGCCGCGGAACCCACGGAGCGCCACGTGTGGAGCTACCGTCCGGGCCAGGGCGTGCTCCGGTTGACCGAGCAGCCGGGCGTGCACTCCGGCGCGTTCGGCGGCGGCACGTTCGTCCGCGTCACGCGCACCCCGGAGCTGCCCGGCTCGCGCACCACCGTGCACCGGCTGACCCCGGACGGCCTGCCGGAGCCGGACGGCCCCGCCCCCGTCGGGATCGGCTCGTACGCCCAGCGACCGCTGCTGCGACTGCGCGCCGAGTCCGCCGTCGTCGGGCCGCGCGAACTGCGCACCCGCCTCTTCCTGCCGTCCTGGCACCGGGCCGGTGACGCCCCGCTGCCGGTGCTGGTCGACCCCTACGGCGGCCCCGCCATGCAGAAGGTGCTGGCCGAACAGGCCTCGCACGCCTTCGTCTCGCAGTGGTTCGCCGAACAGGGCTTCGCGGTGCTGGTGACGGACGGTGCCGGTACGCCCGGCCGCGGGCCGCGCTGGGAGAAGGAGATCTTCGGCGACCTGATCGGCCCGACCCTGGACGACCAGGTCGCCGCGCTGCACGCGACGGCCGGGCGCCACCCGGAGCTGGACCTCGGCCGGGTCGGGATCCGCGGCTGGTCGTTCGGCGGGATCCTGGCCGCCGCCGCGGTGCTGCGCAGGCCCGACGTCTTCCACGCCGCGGTGTCCGGCGCCCCGCTCACCGACCAGCGGCTCTACGACGCCTGCTGGAAGGAGCGCTTCCTCGGCCCGCCCGACCTCTACCCGGAGCACTACGAGCGGTCCTCGCTGCTCGCCGACGCGCCGAAGCTCAGCCGTCCGCTGCTGCTGGTGCACGGGCTGGCGGACGACAACGTCTTCGTGGCCGGCACGCTGCGGTTCTCCAGTGCCCTGCTGGCCGCCGGGAAGCCGCACGAGGTGCTGCCGCTGAGCGGGACGACCCACGCCGCCCCGACCGACGACACCTTCGCCCGGCTGCTGGGCCACCAACTGGACTTCCTCCGCCGCCACTTGACCGGCTGACCGGACTCGGTGCCCGGCCCGGCGCGCACATCGGTCCTCTCGGGGGCGTCAAAAGTGCTGGTGGGAGCCTATTCGGCCCTGCCCCTGGCTTAGTTCAACTAGAACTGGTATCAGTTCTGAGACATCGTCAGGAAGGGTGGCGGGGCGCCATGACCGAGTTCCTGGAACACGGACAGCTTTTCATCGGCGGGGAGTTGACCGACCCCCTGGGCAAGGACGTCATCGAGGTGGTCTCTCCGCATACCGAGGAGGTCTTCGGGCGGGTGCCGCATGCCTCGCGGGCGGACGTGGACCGGGCGGTGGCGGTGGCGCGGCGGGCCTTCGACGAGGGGCCCTGGCCGCGGATGACGCTCGACGAGCGGATCGAGGTCGTCACCCGCATCAAGGACGCGATCGCCGTGCGGCACGAGGAGATCGCCCGGGTGATCTCCTCCGAGAACGGCTCGCCGTTCTCCTGGAGCGTCCTCGCGCAGGCGCTCGGCGCGATGATGGTGTGGGACGCGGCGATCAGGGTCGCGCGTGACTTCACGTACGAGGAGACCCGCGACGGGGTGCTCGGGAAGATCCTCGTGCGGCGGGAGCCGGTCGGGGTGGTGGCGGCCGTGGTGCCGTGGAACGTGCCCCAGTTCGTGGCCGCCGCCAAGCTCGCCCCGGCGCTGCTCACCGGCTGCACGGTGGTGCTGAAGCCGTCCCCGGAGTCGCCGCTGGACGCCTACATCCTCGGCGAGATCACGAAGGAGGCCGGGCTCCCGGACGGTGTGCTCTCCATCCTTCCGGCGGACCACGAGGTGAGCGAGTACCTGGTCTCGCACCCGGGCGTCGACAAGGTCTCCTTCACCGGATCGGTCGCGGCCGGCAAGCGCGTGATGGAGGTCGCCTCGCGGAACCTCACCCGGGTGACCCTGGAACTCGGCGGCAAGTCGGCCGCCGTCGTGCTGCCGGACGCGGACGTGGCCATCGCCGTCGCCGGCATCGTCCCGGCGGCCTGGATGAACAACGGCCAGGCGTGCGTCGCCCAGACCCGCATCCTCGTCCCGCGCTCGCGCTACGACGAGTTCGCCGACGCCTTCGCGGCCGCGGCGAGCGCCCTGAAGGTCGGCGACCCGCTGGACCCGGCCACCCAGGTGGGCCCGCTGGTCGCCCGCCGTCAGCAGCAGCGGAACCTGGACTACATCCGCATCGGCCAGGAGGAGGGCGCCAAGATCCTCACCGGTGGCGGACGGCCGCCGGGTCTGGAGAAGGGCTGGTACGTCGAGCCCACCCTCTTCGGCGACGTCGACAACTCCATGCGGATCGCCCGCGAGGAGATCTTCGGCCCGGTGATCTGCCTGCTCCCCTACGGCGACGAGTCCGAGGCGCTGAAGATCGCGAACGACTCGGACTACGGCCTGAGCGGCAGCGTCTGGACGGCGGACGTGGCGCACGGCATCGAGGTCGCGCGGCAGGTCCGTACCGGGACCTACTCGGTGAACACCTTCAGCCTCGACATGCTGGGGCCGTTCGGCGGCTACAAGAACTCCGGCCTGGGGCGGGAGTTCGGGCCGGAGGGGTACGGCGAGTTCCTCGAACACAAGATGATCCACCTCCCGGCCGGCTGGGAGGGGTGAGCGCGCATGGGGGACCGCTGGCACGTCGAGGTCGACCGATCGATCTGCATCGGCTCGGCCCAGTGCGTCCACCGCGCCACCGGGGCCTTCCGCCTCGACTCCGCCATGCAGTCGCACCCCGTGGACCCGGAGACGGACGCCAGCGGAAGGGTCCTCGACGCGGCGGAGAACTGCCCGGTGGAGGCGATCACGATCACCCTGCTGGACAGCGGGGAGCCGGTGTTCCCGCCGGAGGACTGAGCGAGCCGGAAGGGGGCTAGCCGGCCTGCAGGACCGCGAACAGGGAGCGGACGCGGGTGCCGTCCGGCTGTTCCCAGGCGCCGGTGACGTGCCCGACCGCACCGTCGGGCGCCGTCGAACCGGCGGTCAGCACGCGCCGCAGCCGCAGCACCAGGCCGCCGTCCGGCACCGCGAACTCGGTGCCGTCGTCGGTGTCGACGGGGGCGCCGAGGCGGGGCACCGGGCCCGCACCGGCGTAGGACCGCGCGACCTCGCGGTCGGGGGTGTCGGTGATGCTCTGCGCCTGGGCCTGGGCGCGGCCCTCGATCAGGGCGAGCAGTGCGGCGGTCAGGACCGGGTCGTGGCAGCCGTCGTAGGCCCAGCGGGTGCCGAGGACGCCGTGCTCCATGGTGCCGACGAGCGCGTGCTCGGCGCCGGGCAGCGGGGCGCCGCGGTAGGTGAGCGGTACGAGGTGGGCCGTCGAGCCGCCGGTGACGATCATGAACTCGATCCCGACCTCGCCCGCCGGGTCGTCCAGCCGGAAGCCGCCGGCCTTCGCCAACTCCGGTGCGGCCGGGCCGTGGTACCAGGGGCGGGTGGGGAGCCAGTCGGCGAGGAGTTCGACCTTGGTGGGCTTGAGGGTGGTGCGGTGGATGAGTGCCATGGGGGGATTCTGCGGTCGGGCGGCGCCGCCTCGCCAGGTGGTTTCCGCGCCCGATCGCCGCACCTAACCAGAAAAGTCCAAAAAATCCATCTTTGGGGGTTCTCTTCTGCTCCAGGCGTTCTATTCTGGAATCAGCCTACGAGGCGAGTGAGGGAGTCCGAGCGGAGTAGCCGACTCAGGCGTGACGCAGATGCATACGCATCCGCCAGTGCCGACGTCGACGCTCGGGCTGAGAGGCCGGAAGGCAGCAGTAAGGCCGGACGGCGACCCCCAGCACCTGATCCGGACCATGCCGGCGAAGGGAACCCGTCTCGTAGGTCTTCGCATGCCCGGCGGCGCCTACGGCTTCACGGCTTCTCCCGCGGCCCCTGTGGCTTCACCTGTGGTTTCTCCTCCGGCTCCGTCAGGTCGATCAGGCGGCACACCGTCTCGATGTCGATCTTCACCTGGGCGATCGAGGCGCGCCCCGAGAGCCAGGTGATCAGCGCCGAGTGCCAGGTGTGCTCGATCACCCGGACGGCGGACAGCTGGGCCGGGGTGGGGTCGGCCAGGCCCATCGCGTCCAGGATGATCGCCGTCGTCTGCCGGGAGACCTGGTCCACCTCCGGGGAGACGCTGCGGTCGGCGAAGGTGAGGGCGCGGACCATCGCGTCGGCCAGGTGCGGCTCGCGCTGGAGGGCGCGGAAGGCCCGCATCAGGGTCTCGGCGACCCGCTCCGACGCCGTCTCGCCCGCCGGCGGTTTCTTCCGCAGCGTGCCGTGCATGTGTTCCAGCTGGTCCTGCATGGTCGCGACCAGCAGGTGCACCTTGGACGGAAAGTAGCGGTAGAGCGTGCCCAGGGCCACCTGGGAGGACTCGGCCACCTCCCGCATCTGCACTGCGTCGAAACCGCCCCGGCTGGCCAGCTGGGCGCTCGCGTGCAGGATCCGGCGGCGCCGGGCCTCCTGCCGCTCGGTGAGCGGCGGGGTGGCCGATCTGGCGCCGATGTCCACCTTGGCTTCCGCAGGCATGGGTCCCGTCCGTGACAATCGGTGAGGGCAGTGCTCAGGGCGAGTGATCAGACAGCATGGCAGGGGTTCCCGCCGTGGCGCGAATCACCCGATCCACTGCTCACTCCGCCCCTACCTGCCGGTAGATTCAGAGCCTCTTGAACGATCAAGTCTGAAACTTGTTCTAGATTAGCGTCCCGGCGTAATCTCACGGGAAAGTGCAGGGAGAAGGGGGCCCGGAGTGACCGCTGAGGCCAGTCGGGCGGGTGCCGACGAGGAACCCGCCGCCGACGGCGAGCGACCGCTCGACATCGCGCTCCTCACCTATAAAGGGAACCCGTTCTGCGGCGGCCAGGGCGTCTACGTACGGCACCTGTCGCGCGAGCTGGCCCGGCTCGGCCACCGGGTCGAGGTGATCGGCTCGCAGCCTTACCCCGTCCTCGACGCGGGCTACCCCGGCCTCACCCTCACCGAGCTGCCCAGCCTCGACCTGTACCGCTCCCCGGACCCCTTCCGGACGCCGAAGCGGGACGAGTACCGGGACTGGGTCGACGCCCTCGAAGTGGCCACCATGTGGACCGGCGGCTTCCCCGAACCGCTGACCTTCTCGCTGCGCGCCCGCCGCCATCTGCGCGCCCGCGCCGGGGGGAGCTGGACGCGGCCGAGGGATGGAAGCGGCGGTACTCCGTACGGCGCTGGTACGCCTTCACCCGGATGCAGAAGCGGGTCGCCCGCCGGCTGCCCTCCGTGCTCACCGTCTCCGGCACCTCCCGCCAGGAGATCGTCGACCATCTCGGCGTGCGCGAGGACCGCGTGCACGTCGTCCACATCGGCGCCGACACCGACCTCTTCGCGCCGAATCCCGCCGTCCCCCAGGTGCCCGGCCGGATCGTCACCACCTCCAGCGCGGACGTGCCGCTCAAGGGGCTGGTCCACCTCGTGGAGGCGCTCGCCAAGGTGCGGACCGAGCACCCCTCCGCCCACCTCGTCGTGGTCGGCAAGCGGCCCACCGAGGGGCCCGTCGCGCAGGCCGTGGAGCGGTACGGCCTCGCCGGCGCCGTCGAGTTCGTGAAGGGCATCTCCGACGCCGAACTCGTCGACCTGGTCCGTTCCGCCGAGGTCGCCTGCGTGCCCTCGCTCTACGAGGGCTTCTCACTGCCCGCCGCCGAGGCCATGGCGACCGGCACCCCGCTGGTCGCCACGACCGGCGGCGCGATCCCCGAGGTCGCCGGGCGCGACGGAGAGACCTGCCTGGCCGTACCGCCGGGCGACGCGGGCGCGCTGGCGGCCGGCCTGAGCCGGCTGCTCGGCGACCCGGAGCTGCGGCTGCGGCTCGGCCGGGCGGGCCGTGAGCGGGTGCTGAAGCACTTCACGTGGGCCCGGGCCGCCGAGGGGACCGTCGCCCGGTACCGCCAGGCCATCGCCCGCTCTGCGGGCCCCCGCCGCGCCGCGGCGACCGCCGGCCGCCCCGCGGCCCAGACCCCCGGCGGCTCCGCGGCCCCGGTAAGTGTTGCAGGCGTCTCCTCCGAAAGCAGGGCCACGTGCTGACCGTCGACTTCTCCCGGTTCCCGCTCGCGCCGGGCGACCGCGTCCTGGACCTCGGCTGCGGGGCCGGCCGGCACGCCTTCGAGTGCTACCGGCGCGGCGCACAGGTCGTGGCCCTCGACCAGAACGCCGAGGAAATCCGCGAGGTCGCCAAGTGGTTCGCGGCGATGAAGGAGGCCGGCGAGGCCCCGGAGGGCGCGACCGCCACCGCCATGGAGGGCGACGCCCTCGCGCTGCCCTTCCCGGACGAGTCCTTCGACGTCGTCATCATCTCCGAGGTGATGGAGCACATACCCGACGACAAGGGCGTGCTCGCCGAGATGGTGCGGGTGCTCAAGCCCGGCGGCCGGATCGCCGTCACCGTGCCCCGCTACGGCCCCGAGAAGGTCTGCTGGGCGCTCTCCGACGCCTACCACGAGGTCGAGGGCGGCCACATCCGCATCTACAAGGCCGACGAGCTGGTCGGGAAGATCAGGGAAGCCGGTCTGCGGCCGTACGGCAGCCACCACGCGCACGCGCTGCACTCGCCGTACTGGTGGCTGAAGTGCGCGTTCGGCGTCGACAACGACAAGGCGCTGCCGGTACGGGCGTACCACAAGCTCCTGGTCTGGGACATCATGAAGAAGCCGCTGGCCACGCGCGTCGCCGAGCAGGCGCTGAACCCGGTCATGGGCAAGAGCTTCGTCGTCTACGCCACCAAGCCGCACCTGCCCCGGCTCCCCGAACAGGCCGAGCACGCCGAACAGGCCGAGCGGGCCGAACAGACCGAGCGGGCTGAACAGGCCGAGCGGGCCGGGAAGACCGTGAGGGCCGGGAGGGCCCAGAAGGCCGCGAAGACCGGGGCGGCCGCCAAGTGACGCATCCTCGCCGTACAGCGGGAGGACGGCGCGATCCCGTGGTTCCGGGGGCACCACCTCGACCCCTGGGACCACACCGAGGCCGCCATGGCGCTGGACGCGGCCGGGGAGCACGCGGCCGCCGAGCGGGCGTACCGCTGGCTGGCCCGGCACCAGAACGAGGACGGCTCCTGGTACGCGGCCTACGCCGACGGCGCGCACGACGACGTCACCGACCGCGCCCGTGAGTCCAACTTCGTCGCGTACATCGCCGTCGGCGTCTGGCACCACTACCTGTCCACCGGCGACGACACGTTCCTCGACCGGATGTGGCCCGCCGTCTACGCGGCCGTCGAGTGGGTGCTGCGGCTGCAGCAGCCCGGCGGCGAGATCGGCTGGCGCCGCGAGGACGACGGCACACCCACCGACGACGCGCTGCTGACCGGGAGTTCGTCCATCCACCACGCGCTGCGCTGCGCGCTCGCCATCGCCGAGCAGCGGGAGGAGCCGCAGCCGGACTGGGAGCTGGCGGTGGGCGCCCTGCGGCACGCGATACGACGGCACCCGGAGCGGTTCCTGGACAAGGACCGGTACTCGATGGACTGGTACTACCCGGTCCTCGGCGGGGCGTTGACGGGTGCGGAGGCGGGCGCGCGGATCGAGAAGGACTGGGAACGGTTCGTCGTGCCCGGTTTCGGGGTGCGGTGCGTCGTGCCCAACCCGTGGGTGACGGGCGGCGAGTCGGCCGAGCTGGCGCTCGCGCTGTGGGCGGTGGGGGAGTCCGACCGGGCGCTGGAGATCCTCCAGTCCATCCAACATCTGCGGGACGCCGAGTCGGGGCTGTACTGGACCGGGTACGTCTTCGAGGACGACGCGGTGTGGCCGCGGGAGCTGACGACGTGGACGGCGGGGTCGTTGCTGCTCGCCGTGGCCGCGCTCGGGGGGCACGACGCCACCTGCGCCGTGTTCGGGGGCGAGGAGCTTCCTTCTGGGCTTGAGGTGGATTGCTGCGCCTAGCGGGGCGGGGGGTTCTGTGCTACGGCGGGTGCGGGCGCGTCGTGGTTGATCGCGCAGTTCCCCGCGCCCCTACGGGGCGCATGCTCAGTGGCGGTGCATGCGGTTTGCTATCGCGTGGCCGACGAACAGGTAGACCACCGCGGCCAGCCCGTAGCCGGCCACCACTCGCGCCCATGCCTTGTCGAAGGTGAACAGGTCGCGCGACCAGCCTGCGAGCCAGGCCGCCGTGTCATGGACGAACTGGACCAGGCTGTTCGCCCGGTTCGCGTCCAAAAGGTACATCAGGATCCACAGGCCCAGGATGAGGGCCATGACGTCGGCGATGAGCGCGACGACCCTACCGGCCTGATTGGCACCGCGTTCAGAGGACATACCCTGCGGCTTGCCGCTGAACGGTCCTTGAAACCTGCACCGCCTTCTCCCGAGTGGCGAGGTGCCGCCATCTGGGTGACGCTGCCGGAGGAAGCAACCCGCTCGGGGAGGACACCGAGACACACGGGAGGACCCCGTGCCCGTACCGATACGGCGCCTCGTCGTCACGCTCACCCTCTGCTGCGCCCTGGTCGCCGGTGTCACCGCCTGCGCCGGCAGCACCCGGAGCAAGTCCGTCGACACCGGCCTGGCAGCGGCCCCGGTGGCCGACACGCCCAGTCCGAGCACGTCCGCGGAGAAGCAGAAGTTCGCCAAGACCCGGTTCGTCGCCAACGCGGGTCTCGCCGCGGGCGCGACCTACCAGTGGATCGTGAAACCGTGGAAGGCCGGCAAGTTCAAGAAGGGCGCCCACGGCCGCACCTTCGCGCTGATCAAAGCCGCCGCAGCGGGCGGATTCGCCTACAAACGGCTCAAGGCAGCCCAACGGAACGCCCAGGGTGATCCGCTGCTCTCCAAGGCCCTCGCACCGCTCACCACTGCGATCGACGGGCTGAAGGGCCTGCCGGCCAAGCTCCGCAAGGGCGACACGGGCGCGGCGAGTTCGTTCAACGACGTCATCAACAGCGTGAAGGACGCGGGCAAGAGCGCCGGCGCCCCGGTGCACAACCAGGTGCCCTCGGCCGGTCAGCTGACCGGCGGCTAGGAGTTCAGCTCGGCGAGCACCCGCAGGGTGTGAGGGTCCGGGGCGAGGGCCAGCAGGTCGGTCACCGGGCCCTTGCGCCACAACTCCAGCCGCTCGGCGATGCGTTCGCGAGGACCGACCAGCGAGATCTCGTCGGCGAACGCGTCCGGCACCGCCAGCACGGCCTCCTCGCGCCGGCCGGACAGGAACAGCTCCTGGATCCGCCGCGCCTCCTCCGCGTACCCCATGCGGGCCATGAGGTCGGCGTGGAAGTTCCGGGCCGCGTGGCCCATCCCGCCGATGTAGAAGCCGAGCATCGCCTTCACGGGCAGCAGCCCGGCCGCCACGTCGTCGCAGACCCTGACCTGGGCCATGGGGGCGACCAGGAAACCCTCGGGGAGGCCGGCGACCGCCGGGCCGTACACCTCGGGCCGGCTCGGCGCCCAGTACAGCGGCAGCCAGCCGTCGGCGATCCGGACCGTCTGGGCGACGTTCTTCGGCCCCTCGGCACCGAGCAGGACCGGCAGGCCGGCCCGGAGGGGGTGGGTGATCGGCTTCAGCGGCTTGCCGAGACCGGTGGCGTCGGGCCCCCGGTACGGGAGGGGGTGGAAGCGCCCGTCCACCGTCACCGGCCCCTCCCGGCGCAGCACCTGCCGTACGACGTCCACGTACTCCCGCGTCGCGGTCAGCGGCGACTTCGGGAACGGGCGGCCGTACCAGCCCTCGACGACCTGCGGCCCGGACAGCCCGAGCCCGAGCAGCATCCGGCCCCCGGACAGGTGGTCCAGGGTCAGCGCGTGCATCGCGGTGGTGGTCGGCGACCGGGCCGCCATCTGGGCAACGGCCGTACCCAGCTTGATCGTCGACGTCTGGGCGGCGATCCAGGTGAGCGGGGTGAAGGCGTCCGAGCCCCAGGACTCCGCCGTCCACACCGAGTCGTACCCGAGCCGCTCCGCCTCCCGCGCCAGCGGCACATGGTCGGGGGAGGGCCCGCGCCCCCAGTAGCCGAGTGCCAACCCGAGTCGCATGGCCACCTCCTGACGACACGTCAGACAACTGCCGGGTGACTGTACGACAGCGGCCCCTCACCCGGAAGGGCAAGGGGCCGCACGTGCGGGGCTGTTCAGCCGCGCTGGATGCCTGAGGTGTCCTGGAGCACGCCGCGGCGGCCGTCCTGGGTCTGCGCCACGAGGGCGGCACCCCGCTGCTCGACCGCCAAGTACCAGGTTCCGGGCGCCAGTTCGGCGATCGGCGCGGTCGAGCCGTCCTCCGCGAACAGCGGCCGCGCCACCGGTACGGCGAACCAGAACGGCGAGAAGTCGGGGGCCGGCTGCTGCGCGGCGGCCGGGGGCTGCTGCTGGCCGAAGGGCTGACCGGGCTGCGGCTGCGCGCCGTAGGGCTGGCCGGGCTGCGGGGCGGCGGCACCGGGGTAGCCGTAGCCGCCGGGGGGCTGGGCGCCGTAGGGCTGCGGGGCCTGCGGCTTGGGGGCCGGGATCAGGGCCGCCTGGAGCGCCGGGACCAGCGGGGTGGCGATCGCGGCCGCGGCCAGGACCAGCGTGGCGATCAGGCCGAGGATCAGACCGGAACCCGCGCCGACGTCGGCGCCGCCCAACTGGTCGGAGAAGGCGCCCAGCGGGTCGATGGTCGACCAGAACGCGGTCCACAGGGAGAACACCGTGAGGCCGACGCCGATCTGGCCCAGGTCGAGCCCGGCGAACTTGAACGGCTGCGGCAGTGCGCGGGCGAGGACGATCAGGACCGCGCCGGCGATGCCGCCGACGTACATGCTCATCACGAGGCCGAGGTTGTCCCAGGCGTTCGGGCCGGACTTGTCGAACGTGTCGAGGAACGACGCGATGAACAGCAATACCGCTGCTCCGATCACCGCGCCGTCGCCTCTAGTGAGGGAGCGGATATTCACTTCAGGTCCTTCGTGGGTCGTCTCGGCAAAGGAGGCGTCGCGCGTGGCCTCTCATCGTAGGAAGGACACTATCGTCCGGCCGATCAGGGTGTCCGCCCGGTCCGGCCCGCCGATGGCCACCTGGCGCGGGAAACTCACGATTCCGTTACCTGGGACTCAGTGATTCCTCAGCATCCCGGCGGTTGCCCGGTGCCGACAGGCCGCATGCCGCGAGGCGTCGGCGTGAGCCGGCTCGGCACCCTCCGTCCGTTTCCCGGGGAAGTCCGCTATTTCCTGAGGAAGTCCGCGATGCCGTCCGAGATGCCCTGCGCCGCCTTCTGCCGCCAGGCCCCGCTGGTCAGCAGCGCCGCGTCCTTGCTGTCGCGCATGTTGCCGCACTCGATGAACACCTTGGGAACCGTCGACAGATTGAGACCGCCGAGGTCCTTGCGCACGTCGAGACCGGTGCCGTTGCCGACGTAGTTGGACGGTGCGCTGCCCGTGACCTTCGCGAAGTCGCTCTCGACGTGCTCGCCGAGGGTGCGGGAGGAGTCGACGATCGGGCGGGTGTCGGCGGCGCCCGCGTGCACGGAGGCCGGGAGGATGACGTGGAAGCCGCGGTCGCCCTCGGGTGCTCCGTCGGCGTGGATGGAGATGGCCGCGTCGGCGTGCGCGGCGTTGCCGATCTCCGCGCGCTTCGTCACGCACGGCCCCCAGGCCGGCCGGTCCCCGTCGTGCGTCAGCTTCACCGTGGCGCCCTGCTTCTCCAGCAGGGTGCGCAGCCGGTGCGCGACGTCGAGGGTGAAACGGGCCTCGCTGTACCCGGCGTTCGTGGAGGTGCCCGTCGTGTCGCACTCCTTCCAGTTCGTCCCGATGTCCACCTTCTGGTTGATCTCGGACGGGTGCTGGAAGTTCCCCGGGTTGTGCCCCGGGTCGATGACGACGACCTTGCCCTGCAGCGGGCGGGCCGCGCTCGGGCTCGCGGTCGGCACCTTGGCGTCGTCACCCGGCACCGCGGCCGCCGACTTGGGCGTCGCCGCGTCCGCCTGCCCGGCACCGCTCGTGCCGGAGCTCCCGCCGGGCCTGCCCACCCCCTCGTACACCACCCATCCGAGCAGCGCACCGGGCACCAGCGCGGCAAGACCGACGGCCAGCGGCGCCCGCCGGAACCGGGGCCGCCGCGGGGGATCGAATTCCGGGCCTGTGTACGACACGTCTGCCACCCTAACCGTCGTCCGGGGTGTCCATACGGTCCACCAGGGCCCTTCGAGTGACCCGAAAAGCCCGTCTGGATGACGCTCCATCCGCATGGACTGTGAGAGATGTGTGAGACGGTCGCCGCTTCTGTCAGGACTCGACGGCCGTCGAACGTTCCTGGGCGCACCGAGCCTTGCCACTCGGCGAGTGCGGCTTGCCCTTGTCGTTCATGGCCACGTGGCTGCCGCACTTACGGCAGCGCCAGATCCGTTGGCCGTAGGCGTCTGCCTCGGGGGCGTTGAGGTCGACGTCGTGGCCAAGTGATGCGAACCACGCGACTGCGGCCGCGGCCCGTGTGGCTGGCCAGTCGGCCGCCGGAGGGCGCTCAGGGAGGCGGGCGCCAGGCCGGCGCAGGTACCAGCGGATGAGTTCCCGTACGACCTCGGGGCGCCGGCCGTCGGATGCCGTGTCCAGGTCCGCCCAATCCTCGTCGGGGGCCCTGACGTGCTGGATCGGCATCTCTCCTGTGCGTGGCCGAGCCACTGAGCCTCCCGTGCTGGTCGGTTGCTGTGTCCACGGGATCATAGTCAGCCCTTCTTGGAAGGTCGGTATTTCTGTGTACACGAGAATATCGGCAAAACCCTTGCATGGCTAGGCGTGTGCGGCCTAGTCTGTGTACACAGAAACACGGTCCCTTCCGGAAACGGGGCGGCCCCGCACCGGTGCTCGCAACACCGGCCGGGGCCTGACGGACTACCTGCTCTGAACAGGAGATCCGCTGTGTTCAACCTTCTCATGGCCCCTCGCCGCGCCCGTAGTGTGCGTGGCCTGATCGGCGCGCTCGTCGAGTCGGCCGCCGACACCCTCCGCTCCCTCTCTCCGGTCGAGACCCCGGCCGTCGAGGACATCGCGCCCGACCCGGCCGACGTGTACGGCGCCGATGAGATGCCCGAAACCACCACCATCGAGGCCGCCGCCCGCGAGTACGAGCGGGCCACCGACGCCGCCCGCCGCGCCGACCGCGGCAAGCGCGCCGCGAAGAAGATCCTCGACAAGCTGCCCGCCGGCATCTACGGCACGTGGCGCGTCCTCCGCACCCCGGCCTCCCGGCAGACCCCGGACCTCGCCGCCATCACTGCGATCTTCAAGGCCAACAACCTTGGCCCGGTGCCGATGAAGGCGTGCGCGCCGTCGCTGAAGGTCGAGCGCGAGCATCGCGCCACCCTCGGCGCCCACATCAGCTGGGCCAACACGACTGACCGAACCGCCCGCACTGCCCCCGGCAGCCGCGCTGCCGAGGCCCGCTTCGAGAAGCAGGCCCGCGAGCTTCACCCCGACGCGGACGACGAGTTCATCGTGAAGGTCGCCGAGAACCTGCGGAAGGCGCACTACGCCCGCATGGGGCTCGCGTCGGCCGCGAAGCGCCGCAAGGCCCGCGAGGAAGTACGGAGGCCTGATGCCGAAGAAGAGTGACCGCCGCGTCGACCTTCCCGCCGGCCTCGTCCCCCTCCTGAGCCAGCGCGAACTGGAGACGTACTACGACGTCTCCGACTGGATGGTCCTGCGCTGGATCGAGGACGGCATGCCTGTCGAGCCGATGCGGTCGACCGGCTCGAAGAAGGCAACCCGCCGCTTCGACTTGGAGAAGGTCAAGGCCTGGCACGCCAGTGACGTACGGGCAACCAAGGGTTGGCATGACACGCGACCAGCAGGCTGAAGAGTCCACCCACCTCACCGTCGCCGACCTGGCCAAGCGCTGGAACACCACCACGCGCGCCATCTACATCGCCCGGCACCGCGGCAAGGCACCGAAGGCCTTCAAGCGCGGCGAGAGCCGGAGCGCCCCCGTGCTCTTCCCCCTGACCGAGGTCTTGGCCTTCGAGGCCCGGTTGATGGCCGAAGACCGACCGTCGCACCGCGGCACGACGATCGAGCACCGGTCGGCCGAGCCGCTCCACGGCCGGTAGGTTGACGGCTTCCGGCGAGAGCGCACCGGGGCCGCGACCTACGGAATCGGCCAGTCAGGGAGGCAAGGGAGCCGTGGGATCGGACGGCATCTCCTCAAGATTGCCGTGCTCGTCCAACTGCCACCGCACGCCCGAATCGTCAGTGAATGCGGCTACCGCAAGTCCACCCGGGACCTCAACGTCGTTATACGCGGCGAAGCAGAATGTGCGACTGGGACCGATAGTTGGCAAAGGATGTGGGCGCTCATTTCCTCTGTCCTTGTCCACATAGCCGCTGTCTCCCTCCGACACCCAGCCTGGAGCCAACTCTCCAAACTTGACGTGTACATCGGTGATGGGTGCGGAGCTACGGTTGGTAATAAAGAGTCTCGCCATTCGGGCAAAGCGGTCGGTGGTCTTGGCCGCTTCAATGTGCCGTGCCTGCTCAAGTCTGCGGGCCTTGGCGACTGCAAGGCGCTCCGCGCGCTCCAGGGCCAAGGTTGCGGACTGCTCGGCCATGAGCTTCCGCTGTTCGCCGATGAACTGCTGCTGCTCGCTGAGCTGGGCTCGCTGGCTGGCCAACGTCCAAATGGCCGCACCCGCAGCCGATGCCGCGAAGATTGCACCCGCCCACGCCGGGACGTCGCCCCAGTGGATTACGCTCATGGCGCGCATAGTGGCATGGCATACGCCTGCTCCCTGGTATGACATGCGGGGGCCATCACCATGAGAACCCGCAGGTCATGTACCGTCACACCGCATGCCTCATGCGGTGTGAGGGATCTTGTACGGGCTCGGAAATCAGCAGCATCGTCCCAATGCGTCGCCGTACCATGCCCGGCATGACCACGGACGCCGCTCCCCGCGAGCGGAACCCCTTCCTCGAAGCCGTCGGCCGCGTCACCGTCGCGGGTGCCGAACTCGACTTCGGCCTGCGCAGCCTGCTTGGCGCTATTGCCCACGAGCCGACGCTGCTCATGTACGCGAACGCTGCGAACACCAGCCAGCTCATCGAGTTCTGCCGCCTGTCCCTCAAGGTTGGCGTCATTGCCGATGAACACGTTCCCGACATCGAAGCCTGTCTCACCAGAGCGGACAAGTTCCGCGAGCGACGCAACACCATCGTCCACGCCCTGTACATGCCGACCGAGTCCGGCATCGGTATAGAGGCGATGAACCCGACCAGGAAGAAGTTCGGCTACAACTCCACTCCTAATGGCGCCATAAGCGGGCGGGCATGTGGTGATCCGTAGTCGCTCCTGAGGCCTGACCTCTCAAGACAGAGTCGGCCCCACATGCCTTCCCGCTCTGTGAAGCAGCGCCGGGGGTGGCGGGGCCCGGCCGCGCTCCTGCCTTCGTCCCGCGCGGACCGGCCCCGCCACCCCCGCTCGCACACAAACAGCGGCATCGTTGCCTCTCGTGGTCCAAGCCGCCGCCAGGGAACACCTCTCACCGCTCGGCGAACGCTCCCAGTTCCGCAGCTGACCGAGGCCCCTGGCGACCGCTGGGATTGCGAACGGCTAATCGGATGACGGGCCCCGAGCCCTGCCATTAGGGAGACGCGCAACCCGCCACGGCGACGACCTCACACCACCGCCACCCACCCAAGAACACCACCATGACCAGCGTGTTCTGCGGCATCGACTGGGCCACCGACCACCACGACATCGCACTGCTCGACGAAGCCGGCACCCTCCTGGACAAGCTCCGCATCGACGACACACCCACCGGCCTCAGCCAGCTCCTGGACCTGCTGACCCAGCACGGCGACACCCCAGAGAACCCGATCTCGGTCGCCATCGAGACCTCTCACGGACTCCTGGTCGCCTGCTTACGCGCCACCGGCAGACCCATTTACGTGATCAACCCGCTGACCGCCGCCCGTTACCGCGACCGCTACGCACTCAGCCGCAAGAAGTCCGACCACCTCGACGCCAAAGTCCTGGCCAACATCCTGCGCACCGACCCGGCCGAACATCGGCCCCTGTCCGCGGACAGCCACCTCGCCCAGGCCATCACCGTCCTGGCCCGAGCCCAGCAGGACGCCGTCTGGGACCGCGTCCAGACCGGCAACCGGCTGCGCTCCCACCTGCGCGAATACTTCCCCGGCTTCCTCACCGTCTTCCGCCACTTCCGCGAAGGCCTCGCCTCACCCGTCACCCGCGCTCTGCTCGCCGCAGCCCCCACTCCGACCCAGGCCGCCCAGCTCACATGCGCCCAGCTGCAAGCGATCCTGAAGAAGGCCGGACGCCAGCGCGAGATCACCGGCGAGGTCGAACGCCTTCACACGCTGCTGCGCGAACCCCAGATGCACCAGCCACCCGTCATCGAGCAGGCCATGGGCACCAAAG
Source organism: Streptomyces sp. (assembly GCF_019510245.1). Classification (GTDB taxonomy): domain Bacteria; phylum Actinomycetota; class Actinomycetes; order Streptomycetales; family Streptomycetaceae; genus Streptomyces. Next base: position 76,676 of record NZ_JAEKKT010000141.1, read on the forward strand.
CCCTCGCTCTGCTGCGGCAGTTCGACGCGGCCTGCACCAGTGCCAACGACCTGGAAGCAGCCACCACCACGGCCTTCACCACCCACCAGGACGCCGAGATCATCACCAGTTTCCCCGGTCTCGGCGCACTGACCGGAGCCCGCGTTCTGGCCGAACTCGGCGATGACCACACCCGCTTCACCAGCCCCCGCGCCTTGAAGGCCTACGCCGGATCCGCCCCCATCACCAGATCCTCCGGACGCAAGACCACCGTCCTGGCCAGGCACATCAAGAACCAGCGTCTCGCCTCGGCCGGCTACATCTGGGCCTTCGCCGCCCTCACCGCATCCCCCGGAGCACGAGCCCACTACGACCGCCGCCGCGCAGCCGAAGACCGACACGTCGCAGCCCAACGCAACCTCTTCAACCGCCTACTCGGCTGCCTGCACCACTGCCTCACCCACCGCATCCCCTACGACGAGCAGACCGCCTTCCCCAACACAGCTTGACTGATCAACCGCATCGGATGTCTGTCTCCGTGGAGGAGATGGAGGCGCTGGCCGACGAGGTCGCGGTCCTGCGCGCCGACATGTTCCGCGCCGGATGGAACGCGGCCGCCGCCAAGATGCCCGGTATGGCGCCGATCGCGCCGCGTAAGCCGGGCGACACGGTGAACGGCGCCCCCACCTGACCTTCACCGACCCAAGGGTCACAACAGGGACACAGCGCCCACCCCGGCCGCTCACGCCGAGCATGATGCCCACCTCGACACGCACGTCCAGGGGGGACCATGCGCACCCGCACCTTCATCGCCAGCCTCACCGCTGCCCTCGCCCTCACGCTCACCGCGTGCAGCAACAGCGACCAGGACAGCAAGCAGACGAGCACCGCCAGCACGGCGACCGCCGGCACCTCGGCGAAGGGACGGCACTACGCCAGCGCGCAAGCCATCGTCGACGCGCTCAACGCCGCAGGGCTCACCGCCTCCAAGCCGCAGAAGAACACCGACGACGGCTACATCAGTCAGATCGGGGGCACCGCCTACGACTTCTCGGTGACGGACCAGACCGCCAAGGCGAAGCCCGGGAGTGCCGGCATCAACCTGTTCCCGAACCCCGAGGCTCTCGCCGCGTGGGTGCCGATGTCCAAGAGCCTCGGGGGCGTATCGGTCACGGGCGACACGTGGGCGGTCAGCCTGCCCACGATCGCGACCGGCGCCCGCGCCGACAGTAAGCGGCTCGCCCCGAAGGTCGCCGCCGCCCTGGACGGCACCGTGCAGGAGTAGGCGCAGCACGCAGTCGAAGGCCCCATCTGTCGGTCTCTCGATGCGTTTGGGGACTCTTGCCGTGGCCTGTTGCAGACAACCGGATAGCGGTCGCCCCGCTCCCGCAATCCCGCGCAATCGCCCAGCATCCCGCCGCAACACCGAGGATGCTGGGCATCCCACCAGCCAGAACGGAGAGCACCCATGACGCTCAGGTTCCTCGGCACCACCTCCGAGAACGGCAACTGCCCAACCCTGTACGAGGTCGTAGAGACCGGCGAGATCCTCGTCCAGGGCGACCGCGAGACCGACCCCGAGCACCTCGCCCAACTGCGGGACGTGAAGCCGTCCGAGACGTTCGTACGGATCCCCCGCGAACTCCTCACCCGCTTCGCCCCCAAGGAGTAGACGGCGTGCCCGACCTGATCCCGTTCGACGAGATCACCCACCTGTTCACCGACTGCCAGCACACCGCGTGGCGGCTGGAGACCCAGCGCGGGTACGCCTCCGATCGGACGAGCCCGAACTGGGCCCGCTGGAAGGCCGGCGCCACCTTCGACTACGACCCCGGCAACCCCTGGCAGGCCAACGTCAGGGCACAGACCGAGCAGGGCAAGCGGTTCGAGCGGGTACGCCTGGTCGACGACCCGCCCACCGAAGGGCAGCGGTTCCTCCTCGCCACAGGCCTCGGCAACGTCGCCGCCGGCGAAGACATCCGCAACCTTCGGCGCACCGAGGCCGCGCAGCTGGGCCTCCCCGCGTACGACTTCTGGATCTTCGACTCCCGCACGGTCGTCAAGTTCGTCATCGACGAGGACGGCGTGACCCTCGGAGTGACGGTTCACGGGGACCCTGAGACCGTCGTCCGCGCCTGCCAAGCCCGTGACGCTGCCTGGCATTTCGCCGTACCTACCAGGCAGTTCCAAGCCCCGGTACCGTCTGCCGGGTGACCGATTACCAGTCCGGCCGCGAGGCCCTCGGTGAGCGGCTACGCGAGCTGCGCACCGAGGCCGGCCTGCAGGGCAAGGAACTCGCGGAGCGGCTGGGCTGGCAGCGCTCCAAGGTGTCCCGGCTGGAGAACGGCAAGCAGACCGCCACCGCCGCCGACCTGGAGGCGTGGGCGCTCGCCCTGGACGCTCCCGCCGCCGTCCCGGACCTTCACAGCCGTCTGCGCGGTCTGGAGTCCCAGCAACGCTCCTGGCGCCGCCAGCTCGCCACCGGGCACCGGGCGGTCCAGGACCGCTACGTCGCCGAGTACCGGCGCACCGCGACCATCCGCGGCTACGAGGCCACCGTCATCCCCGGCCTGTTCCAGACCCCGGACTACGCCCGGCACGTGCTCATCCTGAACGCCGAGCTGATGCAGTCGCCCCGCGACACCGACGAGGCCGTGAACGCCCGCATGCGCCGCCAAGAGGTCCTGTACGAGGGCGACAAGACGTTCCGGGTCCTGGTGTGGGAGGGCGCACTCCATGCCCACGTAGGGCCGCCTGAGGTGATGGCCGGGCAGATGGACCGGCTCATCGGGCTGATTGGGCTCCCGCAGATCGAGCTGGGCATCGTCCCGTTCGGCGCCCGCCTGAGGCTCACCCCGAAGCACGGGTTCTGGGTCTTCGACGAGGAACGCGTCGTCGTCGAGACCATCAACACCGAGTTCACGCTGGAGTCGTCGGAGGACGTCGCTCTGTACGGGCGGGTGTGGGAGCGGCTCGACGAGTCCGCGGTCTACGGGCAGCAGGCGCGTCGGCTGATCGGCCGGGCAAGGGCGTCACTCGACCTCGGTTGAGCAACCCGCGCCAACCCGCAGCCGGGATGCGCAATCCGGCGCAATCGGCGCCCGCGGCTGGAACCCGTCTCCCTACCGTCCAGGTCATGGCCCAACTGACCCGCATGGAAGTGCGGCACGCGGCCGGTGACGTGTGGCTCGCCGACTGCTCCGCACACCCCGATCTCGTACGCCAGGCCTGGCAGGCCGAGCAGCTCGCGCCCATAGAGTCCGGCGCGCACTGGCTCGTCGCCGAGGCCCGCCTCGACCACACCATGCCCGCCCTCACCCGGATCCGCGAAGGGCAGCGTGGCCCCGTGCTGACGGACACCCCTCGGGGATGTGGCGTGGTGGCTCGTGCCGCTCGATGCCGCCGAGGAACTCGCGGACGTCCGGGCGGTGTCCGTGAAGCCGCACGGCTGGACGCTGCACTGCCCGCCCTCGGGCCAGGTTCTGCGCAAGCACCTGTGGCTGAACTACCCGGACGGGTCGGGCGTCCTCACCGACCCTGCGGTCCTCGCCGCGGCGTTCGGTCCGGGCGGCTTCCGCTACCGCGTGGGGGTGCAGGCATGACCGCGGACACGTCCATGACCGAGGCACAGCAGCAGCTCGCGCCGGACATCGAGACCATGCGCAGCACCGCGCACCGGTTCCTCGCCCCGGACGCCCGCCCCATCCCCACCAGCGAGGTGACGACGCTCGCCGCCGCCCTCCGCGGACATGTCGAGGAACTCATCCCCACCATCGAGGCGATGACCCGCGACTTCCCGGCCGGCGACGTCCCGAGCGCGTGCGCGCTGGTCTGCTGCCGGGAGGCCCGCATGCGGCTCGGCCTGCGTCCGGGCTACAACAGCCCCGGTCAGATGACGGTGGCGATGAAGCTTGCCAGGTCGGTGAAAGCCCTGTGCGATCACTATCGGATTCTCGGCGGCGCCTGATGCCGGGGTTCGGGTTCTGCGCCTGGTGCCGCGGCTACACCGCGAACGTCCGGCTGATCAACGTCGAGGACCAGGGGTCCGGGAGCCGCCAGGTCAGCCGCTACGCCTGCCCCGCGCACATCCGGCTGCGCGGCCTCAGTCCGTTCTCCGGCGGCCCGGCGGATGCGCCGCCCGCCGCGGCTCCGCCCGCCCGTAGTCGCCCGTAGCCGCCCCCCTGAACTCCCGCCCGTCCCGCACCCCAGGCTCCATGGGGCGGGCGGGTCAGCACCCCACAACCTGCTGGCACTCGTCCACAACAGGAGGACAACGTGACCGTTGCGTTAGAACACCCCGCCACCACCCGCACCCGGGACCCGCAGGAACTCCTCAACGCGGTCGCCCCCCACATCACCGAGCTGACCACCAACATCTTCGACTCCGGCATGAGCCTGTGGGACCGCGAGGTCGCCCTGCTCCTCCGCGACCACACCATGGTCCGCGACATGGCCGAACGGATCCTCGCCAACGCCGTCATGTACGTCATGGGCTCCATCGAGAACCCCGACCAGCACCTCGGCGTCGGCAGGCTCGTCGACATCGGCGTCCACCAGCTCATCCTCGACACACCCGTCTGGTGGGGCATCTGCCGCCTCTACAACGGCGGCCGGTTCAAGCACCACGCCCCGTTCATCGAGCGCCGCCGCGACGGCCTGTGCCTGCGCACCGGCGACTTCCTGCGCTCCCAGGGCTGGGCGATCGACGAGGAACTGTGGGCCATCGACGGCACGGAGTGCTCGCCGTGCGACGACAAGGTCCCCGACAGCCACTGACCCCGGCTACAGTCGCCCCCGCCCTCACAGCACCCCCGAGGGCGGGGGCTCCGCATCCCGACGACCCAAGGAACCGCTGTGCCCGTACCGCACGACATCGCCGCCGAGACCGAACTGTGGGACGCCTTCGCCGAGTCGGCGTTCAAGGACGACGCCGAACCGTCGTTCTGCTGGACCCAGTACGCCGGCCACGGCCCCGGCCCGGAACTCCTCGGCAGCCCGGAGTCCGTGCTTGAGGTCGGGTGCGGCACCGGCCGCGCGCTGGCCCGCCTCGCGCAGCGGGGCGTGAAGGCGACGGGTGTGGACCTGTCGCCGCGCATGGTGCAGCTGGCGGGCGAGAAGTGGGCGCCGCTCGGGGTGCGGATCGAGCAGGGCGAGATCCTGGACTGGCTCGCCGCGGACGGCGGCCGGTACGACGCGGTGTACTCCATCTTCGGCGCCGCCTGGTTCACCGATCCGTCTCGGCTGTTTCCCCTCGTCCGTCAGCACCTGGCCCCGGGTGGCGTCTTCGTGTTCTCCCAGCCGCCGGCCATCCCGGGCGCCTACGGTCCGCAGGGCATGTACAAGGGCGGGTTCGCGGGGAAGGCCACGTTCACCTACCGGTACAGCTACCGGCCCGCGGTGTGGGAGCGGCATCTGCTCCGGGCAGGGTTCACCGCGGCAGAGGCGACGGTGGTGGACGCGCCCAAGGCCGGGCACATCGGGACCCTCATCGTCCAGGCCCGAGCCTGAGGCCTCCACGCGGGCCAGCCTGGGCTCGAAAGACGCCCGTCAGCCCCGCACCCATGCGGCATGGGCGGACGGGCCCGTGATCGCTCGCCTTGGCCAGAACCGTTGGGAAGCGCGCCGGCCAAGGCGAGCACAAAAACGTCGTCAGGATGACGCGCCGCCGTGGTGGCCGCCCGTCGCCATACACTGCCAGCACCCTCGCGCGGCCCCCGCTCCGGCCGCCCTCGACGGCCCGCTGCCACCCGCCCCAGGCAGCGGGCCGTCGGCGTCTCCGCAAGGCGACACTGAAGGCACAGTCAACTCAGTCCAGCGTCACCTGCTGGGCTCGCTGCTCTGTATAAGCGCCGTACTCCTCCTGGTCCAGAACCCTGACAGGAAGCCTTTTGACGAGCGGCTCGACGCCGTCCGCCACGATGGTGACGACCAGGGCAGTCTCACCGGGCACGAGTTCACGGACGTCACTGAAATCAAGTGTCGGCAGTGCCCGTGACCACTGCCCGTGGACGATGCTGTCGGTTCCGCCGTCCCACTGGATCGCCGTGATCCCCACGGACGAGACGAAGGTGACCGTTTGCCAGCCCTCTTGCGGTCCGAGGCTGCCCAATCCCTCCAGGCCAATCCTGACGCCCGGGTTCTTGGCGGCGTACGCGCTCGCGTTGTTGAGCGTCACCGTCGCCCACGTCTGCTTGAAGCTCTCCAGCTTTCGCCACCCCGTGATGTCGTCCTCGTCATGTACCGCCGCGAAGACGGGCTCGTTCGGGAAGCTGAAGTTGAACGTGATCTCAATGTCTAGGGCAGGGCGGCCAGTGGCGGCCCGGTAGGCCCATAGCGCCACGATGGCGGCCACGGCGGTCACAAGACAGGTGTAGATCACCAGGGCCGTGTTCACGGTGACCGCCCGGTCACGAGTGCCAAGCCCCAACGTCCAGCCAGCGAAGGCGGCGCCTACGACGAGAGCAGCACCAGCGGCTATCACCGCGAGCGTCACCAGAGTGATCCAGTATCGGGGGTCACGAGGGAGTTTCACGAAGGGAGTGTTCCACGGCCAGGGGCGTGTCCGGTCCGGCGTCACCCCGAGGACTGTGGTCCCATCCGGCTGGCCATCCGCGCAGCTTCCTCCGGAGTCACCAGCCGCACCTTACGGCGAAACGCGCCCTTGATCACGAAGAAGCACGAGAAGCGGCCTAGTGGGCCGATCTCCCGACACTCGTACAGGCCAGTACCGGGCAGCGGGAAACCGTAGGGGGCGGTATGGCTGCGCTCAAGGAAGGCGCGCGCGTACACGTACTTCTTGTTCGTGCCGCGGATCCTGGCCACCCAGCCAGTTACCGCGTCACAGGTGACCCGGTCCGGCGTGATGGACACCCCGGGGAACACCCTGGCGGGGTCCGCGGTCGCGATGTCGACGGGGATGTCCAACGCCGCTGTTGAGGCTGCCTTCTGCTCGCCGGTGGCGTGACGCGTACAGACCCCCGGGTGAGGACCGAGGCCGTACCAGACCATCAGCGGCATGGAGCAGCGCGTTCCTCTGGTCGTCGTGGTCGTGCACTGGCTCACGCTGGCCCCCGCCCCGTCATGGTGGAGCCGGGCCCCATCGGGAGGCCCGGCAGTCCCGAACACCCATGCGGGACGGGTGCAGCGTAACCGGCACCGGCAGGCGTACGACGGGTGCCTCGGCAATGCGCCTGTCTACGCCTCGTCGCCGTCGTACCGGCGCCCGATCAGGTCGCTGATCGTCAACGTCCTGGAACGGGTCGGCATCGCCGCCTCCCAGTAGGTACGCCGGTGCGCGTCCCACTCCTCCGGCGACATCTCGTGGAGGGGCTTCGCAGGGGCCTGCGGCGCCTCCGGCATGGGTGTGGTGGCCTGCGTGTACTGGTCGACGGACTCGGCGAACTCCGGGCTCGCCAGGGCCTCCCGGACGCCCCGGTCGACGGCCGCCTTGATCCTCGACTCCGACATGGCGGCGACTCTAACCGCGTCCTCAGATCCCCGCCCCCGTTCGCCGCAGGACACGCAGCGAGTCGTGGGCCGAGACCTCCGTGAAGGCGCCCGACTCCAGGGCGCGGAGGTAGACGCGGTAAGGGGCCTGGCCGGTGAACTCGTCCTCCGGGTCCGGGAAGACGTCGTGGATCACGAGGAGTCCGCCTTGGGCCACATGGGGGGCCCACCCCTCGTAGTCGGCGGTGGCGTGCTCGTCGGTGTGGCCGCCGTCGACGAAGACGAGGCCGAGCGGGGAGTTCCAGAACGCGGCGATCTGCGGGGACCGGCCGACGACGGCGACCACGTGGTCCTCCAGGCCCGCCCTGTGCAGGGTGCGCCGGAAGGTGGGCAGCGTGTCCATCAGCCCGATCTCCGGGTCGACCGTCTCCGGGTCGTGGTAGCCCCAGCCCGGCTGCTGCTCCTCGCTGCCCCGGTGGTGGTCGACGGTGAGCGCGGTGACCCCGGCCGCGCGGGCCGCGTCGGCGAGCAGGACGGTCGACCGCCCGCAGTACGTCCCGACCTCCAGCAGGGGCAGGCCGAGCCGCCCCGCCTCGACGGCGGCCGCGTACAGCGCGAGTCCCTCGCCGACGGGCATGAACCCCTTCGCCGCCTCGAACGCGGCCAGGATCTCGGGCTTGGGGGCTGCCGCGGTCATGGGCGTCCTCTCACTCGTTCACTCGTGTCTGCTGTCCGGGCGTCCATGCTGCCGCACGCGCTTCGCCGTCCGGTCGACAGGGGGTCTGCGGCGGCCCCGCCGGCCCGCCGCGGGCGGTGGCGGAAGAGGGCCGCCCGAGCGGGGCACCTCCTCCAAGTCCGCTGTGCGCCCATCAAGTTGGCCGCAGGAGCTGGCTTTCAAGCGCACTCCAGCACCTACACTGACGCCGCCAACCCGCCCCACCTGTGACGGAGCACCGACATGCGTTATCGCGTCCTCGGCAAGACCGGCATCGAGGTCAGCACCCACTGTCTCGGCACGATGATGTTCGGGGGCATCGGCAACCCCGACCACGAGGACGGCGCCCGGATCATCAACGCGGCGCTCGACGCCGGTGTCAACTTCGTGGACACCGCCGACATGTACTCGGCCGGTGAGTGCGAGGAGATCGTCGGCAAGGCGCTCAAGGGCCGGCGCGACGACGTGGTGCTCGCCACGAAGGTGCACTTTCCGCTGGGGGAGGGCCGCAACCGCAGCGGCAACTCGCGGCGCTGGATCCTCAAGGCCGTCGAGGACAGTCTGCGGCGGCTGGACACCGACTGGATCGACCTCTACCAGGTGCACCGCCCCGACCACACCACCGACATCGAGGAGACCCTGTCCGTCCTCGGTGACCTGGTGACGGCGGGGAAGATCCGGGCGTTCGGCTGCTCCACGTTCCCCGCCGAGGACCTCGTCGAGGCGCACTACGTGGCGGAGCGGCGCGGGCTGATGCGGATGCGCACGGAGCAGCCGCCGTACTCGATCCTCGCCCGCGGCATCGAACGGGCCGTGCTGCCCACCGCGCAGCGCCTGGGCATGGGCGTGCTGACCTGGTCGCCGCTCGCCTCCGGATTCCTCTCCGGCGCCCACCGCGAGGGCCGCCCCGTCGACCTCGCCACCGGCCGGGCCAGGCTCTCCCCGCAGCGCTTCGACCCCGCGATCCCCGGCAACGTAGCGAAGTACGCGGCCGTCGAGAAGCTCATCGCCCTCACCGAGGAGATGGGCTGCACCCTGCCGGAGCTGGCCGTCGCGTTTCCGCTGGTGCACCCGGCCGTGACGTCGGTGATCATCGGACCGCGCACCATGGACCAGCTCACCGGGCTGCTCAAGGGGGCCGAACTGCTCCTCGACGACGCGGTGCTCGACCGCATCGACGAGATCGTGGCCCCCGGCACCGACCTCTACCGGGCCGACGGCGTCTGGCAGCCACCGTCCCTCACCGACCAGTCCACCCGCAGGCGCCCCACCGGGGAACGCGCGGCCGCAGGCTGAGCCCGCGTAATCCGCGCCCCAAAGGGGCGCTGGGGGTACCCCCGGCCGAAGGCTGGGGGAGGAACTGCGCGACCGGCCACGGCGGCGCCGCGGACGGCGGATGGCGGACGGTGGTGTGGCTGACCGTCTCCCCGGGGAGCGCGAGGACCAAGTCGACCTGGGCCCAAGCGCCCCAAAGGGGCGCTGGGGGTACCCCCGGCCGAAGGCTGGGGGAGGAACTGCGCGACCGGCCACGACGGCGCCGCAGACGGCAGACGGTGGTGGGGGCGACAGTCGCGGCCGCCCCCACGGAGTGTCACGCGCTGACCGTCTCCCCGGGAAGCGCGAGGTCCAGGTCGACCGCCCGGTCGTCCCCGGCATGGGTCGCCGCCGAGGCGAGCGGGCCGTGGCCCGCCGCCTTCGCGGCCAGCACGTACGCCCCCTCGGCCGGCACCGCGAGCGCATACGTGCCGTCCTCGGCGGACAGCGTCGCCCCCGCCTGCCGCCCCCGCCGGTCGATCAGGGTCACCTTGGCGCGGGCCACCGGCACCCCCGTGGCGTCCAGGACGCGGCCGCGGAAGCCGCGCAGCACCGCCTCGGCGCCCGCGAGCACCGCGTCCTCCTCGCTGCTCGCCCGCAGCTGCGTGTGCTGGGCGACCTCGGCCGGCCGGCCCCGCTTCGGCAGGAGCAGGGCGAGCACCAGACCCACCGCGACCGCTCCGGTGGCGATCAGGAACGAGACCCGGAAGCCGTGCATGGTCGGGATCGCGACGCCGCCCACGTGGTTCGCCGTGTTGGCCAGCACCATGCCGATGACGGCGCTGGACACGGACGTGCCGATGGACCGCATCAGCGTGTTGAGGCCGTTCGCCGCACCGGTCTCCGAGGCCGGGACGGCGCCGACGATCAGTGCCGGCAGCGAGGAGTAGGCGAGGCCGATGCCCGCGCCGAGGACGACCGCGATGACCAGGCTCTGCCACGGCGCGCTCATCAGGCCGAGACCGGAGCCGTAGCCGATGCCGATGATCAGCATGCCGAGGATCAGGGTGGTCTTCGGGCCGTACTTGGCCGACAGGCGGGCGTAGACGGGGGCCGTGAACATCATCGTCAGGCCCAGCGGGGCGACCAGCAGACCGGCCGTGACCATCGACTGGCCGAGACCGTAGCCGGTGGCCTTCGGGAGCTGGAGCAGCTGCGGCAGGACCAGCGAGACGACGTAGAAGCTGACACCGACCATGATCGAGGCGAGGTTGGTGAAGAGCACCGCCGGGCGGGCCGTGGTGCGCAGGTCGACCAGCGGGGCCGAGTGGCGCAGCTCGAAGACGCCCCAGAGGAGCAGGACGGCCACCGAGGCGGCGAACAGGCCGAGCGTGGTGCCGGACGACCAGCCCCAGTCGCTGCCCTTGGTGATGGGCAGCAGGAGCAGCACCAGACCGGCCGACAGGCCGATCGCACCGAGCACGTCGAAGGAGCCCTCCGCGCGCATCGGGGATTCTGGTACGACGAGGAGGGTCAGGGCTATGGAGAGCACGCCGAGGCCGGCGGCGCCGTAGAACAGGGCGTGCCAGTCCATGTGCTGCGCGACCAGGGCCGCGGCGGGCAGCGCGAGGCCGCCGCCGACGCCGATCGAGGAGCTCATCAGCGCCATCGCCGAGCCGAGCTTCTCCCGCGGCAGCATGTCGCGCATCAGGCCGATGCCCAGCGGGATCGCGCCCATGGCGAAGCCCTGGAGGGTCCGGCCCGCGATCATCGTGAGCAGGTCGCTGGTGAGCGCGCTGATCAGCGCGCCGACCACCATCACGGCGAGGCTCAGGATCAGCATCCGCCGCTTGCCGTAGAGGTCGCCGAGGCGGCCCATGATCGGGGTGGCCACGGCTCCCGACAGCAGCGTCGAGGTGAGGACCCAGGTGGCGTTGCTGGGTTCGGTGCCCAGCAGCTGCGGGAGGTCCTTGATGACCGGAACGAGCAGGGTCTGCATCACCGCGACCACGATGCCCGCGAAGGCGAGCACCGGGACCACGGCCCCGCTCGCGCCCCGGGCGGGCTGGTCGGTCGTCGTGTGCGTCATTGAGTGGGGCCTCCGGGCCGAGAGAGTGACGGGAAGTACGGCATGCGTGCGGGATAAGTGCTCGGTAAACCTCGTATGCACAGGCAACTATTCCGTTGCTTCGAGCTCCTAACGAATCCTTGACCGTCCCATGGGTTTCTGATCTCCCGTCAGGGGCTGGCCTGTTAGTGGAACATGTTCTAATCTCACGCGCCATGAGTGCCATGAAGGCCTATGTGGCCGGGGTCGGGATGACGAAGTTCGAGAAGCCCGAGACCCGTGACTGGCAGTACTGGGACATGGTCCGGGAGGCCGGCGGCTCCGCGCTCGCCGACGCCGGGATCTCCTACGCCGATGTGGAACAGGTTCCCGTCGGCTACTGTTTCCAGCCCTCGACCGCCGGTCAGCGCGCTGCCTATGAGCTGGGTCTCACCGGCGTCCCCGTCTACAACGTCAACAACAACTGCGCCACCGGTGCGACCGCGCTGATGCTCGCCCGCCAGCTGGTCGAGGGCGGGGCGGCCGACTGCGTCCTGGCCCTCGGCTTCGAGAAGATGAAGAGGGGTGCGCTGGGCGGCGGGGCCGACGGCGGGGACTTCTCGACCTCCCCGGTCGCCCGGCACTACGGCGTCATGGCCGCCCGGCACGGCTTCGAGATGACCCCGCCCACCGCACAGATCTTCGGCGACGCGGCCCGCGAGCACATGGAGCGGTACGGCACGACCGAGGCGCAACTCGCCGCCGTGGCCGCCAAGAACCACCGGCACTCCGCGGACAACCCGTACGCCCAGTTCCAGGACGTGTACGACGTCGCCGGCATCCTCGCCGCCCGCACCGTCCACCGCCCGCTCACCAAACTCCAGTGCTCGCCCACCTCCGACGGCGCGGCGGCGGCCGTGGTCGTCTCCGAACGGTTCGCCGAACGGCGCGGCCTCTCCGGGCTGGTCGAGATCGTCGCGCAGGCGATGACCACCGACACCGAGGAGTCCTTTGCGTCGGGCTCGTGCATCGACGTCGTCGGGCAGCCCATGTCACGGGCCGCTGCCCGGCAGGTGTACGACCGCTCCGGCCTCGGCATCGAGGACGTCGACGTCGTCGAACTCCACGACTGCTTCTCCGTCAACGAGCTGCTGACGTACGAGGCGCTCGGCATGTGTGCCCTCGGCGGGTCGGGCAAGCTCGTCGAGTCCGGCGCGACCACGTACGGCGGCCGCTGGGTGGTGAACCCCTCCGGCGGGCTCATCTCCAAGGGGCATCCACTGGGCGCGACCGGGCTCGCGCAGACCGCCGAACTGGTCTGGCAGCTGCGCGGCACGGCCGGCGACCGGCAGGTGCCGGAGGCCCGGGTGGCACTCGCGCACAACATCGGGCTGGGCGGGGCGGCCGTGGTGACCCTGTTCCGGCGGGCGGCGTAGGCCGTACGACCGGGGACCGAGGGCCCGCGACCGAGGGCCGGCGACCGAGGGCCGGGCGGCCGGGTGGGCCGAAAAGCCGATGCAAGGACCGTAACCGCCTTGAGAGCATGACGCCCATGCTCGAAGCCGCGGACACCTCACACATATCCCGCCGGGTCGCGCCCCCCACCTGGCTGGTGGTGTCGCTGGCGTGCGCCGGGCAGTTCCTGGTCGTCCTCGACGTGTCCGTGGTGAACGTGGCGCTCCCGTCGATGCGGACCGACCTGGCTCTGAGCGCCTCGGGCCTGCAGTGGGTGGTGAACGCGTACGCGATCGCCTTCGCCGGTTTCATGCTGCTCGGCGGGCGGGCCGGCGACCTGTACGGCCGCAAGCGGATGTTCCTGGTCGGGCTCGGCCTGTTCACGCTGGCCTCGCTCGGCGGCGGGCTCGCCCAGGACGGCTGGCAGCTGCTGCTCGCCCGCGCCGTGCAGGGGCTGGGCGCCGCCGTGCTGGCGCCCTCGACGCTGACCCTGCTCACGGCCGCCGTGCCGGAGGGGCCGGCCCGGGCGCGGGCGATCGCCACCTGGACGGCGGTCGGCGCAGGCGGCGGCGCGGCCGGCGGACTGGTCGGCGGGGTGCTGGTGGACGCGCTGTCCTGGCGCTGGGTGCTGCTCATCAACGTGCCGGTGGGCGCCCTGGTCCTCGCCGGATCCGTGCTCTGGCTGACGGAGAGCCGGGCCGGTGACCGACGGCGCCTCGACCTGCCCGGCGCCCTGCTGGTGACGGCGGGCCTGGGGACCCTGGCGTACGGCATCTCGCAGACCGAGGCCGAGGGATGGACGGCGGCCGCCACCCTGCTCCCGCTCGCCGCCGGCCTCGCCCTGCTCGGTCTGTTCCTGGCCGTCGAGGCGCGTACGGCGGCCCCGCTCATGCCGCTCGGGCTGCTCGCCCGGCGGCCGGTGGCGTCGGCCAACGCGGCCATGCTGGTCTCCGGTTCGGCGATGTTCTGCATGTGGTACTTCATGACGCTCTACGCCCAGAACGTCCTCGGCTACAGCCCGCTGGAGGCCGGTCTCGCCCTGGTGCCCAGCTCGGTCGCCGTGCTCGTCGGCTCCAAGACGGCGCCGCGGCTGATGCGCCGGGCGGGGGCGCGGACGGTGGCGGTCTCCGGCACGCTGGTCGCGGCGGCCGGGTTCGCCTGGCAGTCGACGATGGGCCCGCACGGCGCCTATCCGACGGCCATCATGTTCCCCGGCATCCTGATGCTGCTCGGCGCGGGCCTGGCCGCGACCCCGCTGGCCGCGCTGGCCACGTCCGGGGCGGCGCCGGCGGAGGCCGGACTGCTCTCCGGGCTCGTCAACACCTCGCGCACGATGGGCGGTTCGCTGGGACTCGCGGTGATGTCGACGGTCGCGGCGGCCCGGACCGGCGGGGGCGACGGGGCGGCCGCCCTGACGGCGGGGTACGCGGCCGTCTTCCGCGCCGGCACCGGGGTGCTGCTGGCCGGGGCGGTGCTGATGCTGCTGTGGCTGCCGCGCCGGAAGGCCTCCGCGAAGTAGGCCGGAGAATTCCGGGACGGCGGGCAACGGTCCGGGCGGCTCGTGGACTCCTTTGTGTATCTAGGAGGTGCCCATGGGGGAGCGGAAGGATGCTCGGAGCGAGGAGTTCCAGAGCTTCATGATCGGCCGCTGGCCGCGGCTGATGCGTACGGCATTTCTCCTCACGGGGGAGCAGCACGCCGCCGAGGACCTGGTCCAGTCGACGCTCGAACAGGTCTTCGTGGCATGGCGGAAGGTCGGCTCGGCCGACGACCCGGAAGCGTACGTACGGCGCGTGATGATCAACGCGCACGCGCGCAGGCACAGAAGGAAGCTCAAGGAGTTCCTGGCACCGAAGGACGACTCGGGCCTGGTGCGCGAGACGCCGGACACGGGGGACCGGATCGCCCAGGCCGACGACCGCAGCGCCCTGATCGAGGCACTCGCCCAACTGCCGCCACGGCAGCGGGAGGCGGTGGTGCTGCGCTACTGGGAGGACCTGACGGAGACACAGGCGGCGCAGGCGATGGGCTGTTCGGCGGGCACGGTCAAGAGCAACGCGGCCAAGGGGATCGCGAAGCTCAGGGCCATACCGGGACTGGCCGACATGGTGACGCAGGGAGGGCGAAACTGATGAGCGCGGACCGGGAGAACCACGACATGACACAGGCGGAGTCGGACATCGCCCTCCTCCTCGCGGACGCCGCGGACGAGGTCGAGATCGGCATAGCCCCCGTGCAGGCGGTCCTGCGCGGCGGCCGCCGGCGCAGGACCCGGCGGTGGGCGGTGGCGGCGGCCACGGCGGTGGCGGTGCTGGCGGGGTCGGCGGGGGCGACGCTGGCGGTCGCCGGGCTGCCCGGGGAGCACCGGACGCAGGTGGCGGCACACCCGGCATCACCCGAGGCACGGCATGTGTACGACCCGCAGTGGACGACGCTGTCCCGCGGGACGTACCAGGGCAGGGAGTGGAGCGCCAATGTCCAGGTGTGGGGAGCGCCCCGAAACGAGACCGAGGCGGACCGGCAGTTCGACGCTATGGACGCGATGGGGATGAAGCCGGCGGACGTCCGGGTGCCCGCCGATCTGATCGGCAAGATCTCGTACTTCGCGACCCGGGGCTGGGAAGGGGAACACGGCCAGCAGGTCATGTTCAACACCGTCCGCACACCGGAGACCTACGCCGGCACGGACCTGGAGGCCATCGCCACCCGGTTCTCGTCCGACCCCGCGAGCTCGGGCCGGCTGGTGATCGGCATCGTCGCGAAGACGGCCCAGGAGGTCACCTGCCACTGGAAGGACGGCAGGACCGGCGTGGCTCACCCCCTCGTGGGCTTCTCGGCGCACGACGACGGCAACGCGATCCGTGCGGTCGACGGCTTCCCTACGGCGAACTGGTTCGTCTGCGTGGCCCCGCAGGGCACGGTCTACCAGTCGGCGGAGGTGACGAAGTGACGCACCGCCGTCCGCCGGCCGGCTCGCCGGGAGGTCACAGCCACCCCTGCTGCCGGGCCTCCCGTACCGCCTCCGCGCGGTTGCGGGTGCCGGTCTTGCCGATCGCGGCGGAGAGGTAGTTGCGGACCGTCGACTCCGACAGATGCAGCTTCGCCGCGATGTCGGCGACGGTCGCGCCGTCCACCGACGCCTTCAGTACGTCGCACTCGCGGGCGGTGAGCGGGTTCGGCCCGGCGCTGAGCGCGGCGGTGGCGAGCGCCGGGTCGACCACGGTCTCCCCGGTGAGCACCCGCCGGATCGCCCGGGCCAGTTCCTCCACCGGCCCGTCCTTGACGAGGAACCCGGCCGCCCCGGCCTCCATCGCCCGGCGCAGATAGCCGGGCCGGCCGAAGGTGGTGAGGATCAGCACCCGGCAGTCCGGCGCCTGCTCGCGCAGCTCCGCCGCCGCGTCCAGGCCGCTCATGCCCGGCAGTTCGATGTCGAGGAGGGCCACGTGCGGCCGGTGGACGAGCGCGGCGTCCACGATCGCGTCGCCGGTGCCGACCTGGGCGACGACCTCGATGTCCGGCTCCATCCCGAGCAGTAAGGCGAGGGCCCCGCGCATCATCCCCTGGTCCTCGGCGAGGAGCACCCGGATGGACTTGGCGGGCCGGTGGTCCCGGGGCATCTCGTTCGCAGGCTCGTACACAGCCCAAGCGTAGCCTCGGGCCCGGCAATTAAAGAATAGCCATTGTTCCGCGCCGCAGGTCTTGACGGCGGTTGACGGTGCTCAAACAATCGCCTCTGCAATTCCCCGAATGGTCGGCGAATGGTCGGCATTTCGACAGCTGAATAGGTTCGGTATTTCGATCGAACGGCGTTCGGGATACCGAACGCCAGGAACCCGCACCGCCCTACGAGGAACCAAGAAGAGGTGCACCGTGTTCTCAGTGCCCGTACGAGCCCTGCGCTCCTGTCCGCCGCGCATCCGGAGAGCCGTCCTGTCCGTGCTCGCCGCGTTAGCGACGATCGCCGCCCTCGTCGTCGGGGCCGGCGTCCCCGAGGCGTCCGCCGCGAGTTCGCTGCCCTGTGACGTCTACGCCGCCGCCGGCACCCCGTGCGTCGCCGCGCACAGCATGGTCCGGGCGCTGTACTCGTCGTACAGCGGCTCCCTCTACCGGGTGCAGCGCGCTTCGGACGGCGCCTCGGCCGACATCGGCCTGCTGGCCACCGGCGGCTACGCCAACGCGGCCGCGCAGAACTCCTTCTGCGCTGGTACGACCTGCATCATCACGAAGATCTACGACCAGTCGAGCAGGCACAACGACCTCACGGTCGAGGGCGCGGGCGGGGCCGGCGCGGCCGATGTCGGGGCCCCGGCGGACGCGCTGCCGGTGACCGTCGGCGGGCACCAGGTCTACGGCCTGGAGATCTCGGCCGGCATGGGCTACCGGGACAACTCCACCTCCGGTGTCGCCACCAACGGCGCCGCCGAGGGGATGTACATGGTCACCTCCGGCACCCATGTGAACGGCAGCTGCTGCTTCGACTACGGCAACGCCGAGACCAACAACAAGGACACCGGCAACGGCCACATGGACGCCATCAACTTCGGCACCGAGTGCTGGTTCTCGCCCTGCTACGGCTCCGGCCCCTGGGTCCAGGCGGACCTGGAGAACGGGCTGTTCGAGTCCAACCTCGGCTACAGCACCAACTCCTCCAACACGGGCACCGGCGCGATACCGTTCGTCACCGCGTTGCTGAAGAACAACGGGCAGGACCATTTCGCACTGAAATGGGGAAACGCACAATCGGGCGGTCTCACCACCACCTATTCCGGCGGTGAGCCCAGTACCAGCAGCGGTTACTCGCCGATGCACCAGGAGGGTGCGATCGTCCTCGGCACCGGCGGCGACAACAGCAACGGCTCCATCGGCTCGTTCTTCGAGGGCGTGATGACCTCCGGCATCCCGACCGACGCCGCCGACGACGCCGTCCAGTCCAACATCGTCTCCGTCGGCTACGGCGGCGCGACCGGCTCCGCCGGCAGCCTCGGCTCCGCCTCGGAGATCTCCCTGAAGGCCACCACGTCCTGCTGCACCGCCGACTACGTCCGCCACCAGAACAACGCCGGCGTGCTGTCCGCCATCACCTCCAGCAGCTCCGCCCTCGACAAGAGCGACGCCACCTGGATCGTCCGCCCCGGTCTCGCCGACAGCTCCTGCGTCTCCTTCGAGTCCCGGAACTACCCCGGCGACTACCTGCGCCACTACAACTTCAAGATCTACCGGCAGCCCATGGACGGCACCACCACGTATCGACAGGACGCCACCTTCTGTCCGACGACCGGCAAGAGCGGCACCGGCACGTCCTTCGCCTCGTACAACTATCCGACGAAATACCTGCGGCACTACAACTACAACCTCTACATAGCCAGCGACGGCGGCTCCAACGCCTGGGACAGCGCCACGTCCTGGACCGACGACGTGAGCTGGGTGGTCAGCTCGCCCTGGGCGCCGTAGCGGCCGCCGGGGTCAGAAGCTCCAGCGCCTCGGTGGGCAGCTCCGCGGTGACCGTGAAGCCGCCGCGCGGCGCCGGGCCGGCCGTGAGGGAGCCGCCCGCCGCCGCGAGGCGCTCGGTCAGCCCCTTCAGGCCGGTGCCGCCGATGCCCTCCGGACAGGGCTCGGCGGCCACCGCGCCCGAGCCGTCGTCGGTGACCGTCAGCCGGGCCCGCCCGGCGGCGCTGTCGACGATGATCTCGCAGCGCGTGGCGCCGCTGTGCCGGACCACGTTGGTGACCGCCTCGCGCACCACCCAGCCGAGCAGCGTCTCGGTCTGCGGGGCGAGCGGTGCCCCCGCCTGCCGGACCACCGGCTCGACGCCCGCCGCCGTCAGGGCCGAGCGGGCCCGGACGAGATCGGCGGCCAGGCTGCCCTCCCGGTAGCCGGTGACCGCCTCGCGGATCTCGGTCAGCGCCTGCCGGCCGACCGACTCGATGTCGGAGATCTGCGTCAGCGCCGCGTCCAGATCCCGGGGCGCGACCCGCCGGGCCGCCTCGGACTTCACGACGATCACCGAGAGGGTGTGCCCGAGCAGGTCGTGCAGATCCCGCGAGAAGCGCAGCCGCTCCTTCTCCACCGCCCGCCGGGCCAGCTCCTCGCGGGCGGCGCGCAGCTCCCGCACGGCCTCGGAGAGGGAGAGGATCGCGGCGGTGATCATCGTCGACAGGAAGGTGCCGTAGGCGATGGTGATGGCGTCGGAGCCGTCCCGGTACCAGGAGACCGCACCCGCGAAGCCTGCCAGCAGGATGCCGGTGCGGCCCAGCCAGGGCCCGCGCAGCGCCGCGCCCGCGGCCAGGCCGAGCAGCGGGAAGAACATCAGCCAGCTGCCGCCGTAGCCGAGGGCCAGGCCCGTGGTCAGCAGGCCCATCAGCAGCAGGGCGACGCGGGTGGAGGTGGCCTCCCTGGCCTCTTTGCGGAAGGAGCGGAAGGTCACGTAGATGTACAGGGAGTTGAAGACGAGCAGGCCGAAGCCGCCGATCAGCGGGTCGGCCGTCTTGCCCTGGAGCAGGTTGGAGAGCGAGCCGAGCCCCATCAGCAGCCACGGGAGCAGGGCGAACCCGGAGGGCGGCGGCCCCGCGTGCTCGGGCACCTCACCGTTCTTCCGGGCGGCCCTCTGCTGCTCCTTGAAGCGGGTCATGTCCTCCCGCCACTGGGCGCGAGCCGTCCGCCAGCCGTCCGCCTGACACTTCACCTGCTGCCACCACGCCATGACACTCTTCCCCCGTTCTGTGCGGATCTGTTCCGTTCCGCTCCGTCCGGCCGTACTGTCCGGCGGTACGACCCTACGGAAGGCCGCGCCGGTCCGGCAGAGGCGGATGTACGGCGGCGGGCAGGACAAATGTCATGGTCCGGCGGCACTGCATCTGACACGACGTCAGGAGCCTTCACAAGTGCGGAGCGCTGGGCTATACAAGGGGCGCTGGAATGGAACGCGTTCTAGATCTGCACCCGTGGACGACCTCGGTGCGGCCGACGGTGCGGACGGCCGTGCCGAGGTCTTGAGACACCTCAGGAGCCGTATGCCCATCGACGCCGCCAAGGCCCTCGCCGCCGAACCCAGGTCCGGGGAGATCCGCTGGGAGCGCCGGGACGTCCAGCTCTACCACCTCGGCATCGGCGCGGGCCGCCCCGCCACCGACCCCGACGAACTGCGCTACACCCTGGAGACCCGGCTGCACGTGCTGCCCAGCTTCGCCACCGTCGCGGGCGCCGGCTCCCCCGGGGTGATCAGCGGACTGTCCATGCCCGGCATCGACGTCGACCTCGCCAAGGTGCTGCACGGCGGCCAGTCCCTCATCCTGCACCGCCCCATCCCGGCCGCCGGCACCGCCACCGCCACGGGGCGCATCGCCGCGATCCACGACAAGGGCAAGGCGGCCGTCCTGGTGATGCGCACCGAGGTCGCGGACGCCGACGGACCGCTGTGGACCAACGACGCGCAGATCTTCGTACGGGGGGAGGGCGGCTGGGGCGGCGACCGCGGCCCCTCGACCCGGCTGGAGCCGCCAGCCGGCGAACCGGACCGCACCGTCGAGCGCCCGGTCCGCGAGGACCAGGCCCTGCTCTACCGCCTCTCCGGCGACTACAACCCGCTGCACGCCGACCCCGAGTTCGCCAAGCTCGCCGGCTTCGACCGGCCCATCCTGCACGGACTGTGCACCTACGGGATCACGCTCAAGGCGGTCGTGGACACGCTGCTCGGCGGGGACGTGAGCCGGGTGCGGTCGTACACGACGCGGTTCGCCGGGGTGGTGTACCCGGGGGAGACGCTGCGGATCCGCATGTGGCGCGGTGACGGGCGCGTCCAGGTGGCCGTCAGCGCTGTGGAGCGGGAGGACGCGCCCGTCCTCGCCGACACGATCGTCGAACACTCTTGATCAGTTGAGCAGCTGAGCAGTTGAGGGGAGCCGCACCATGCGCGCAGCCGTACTGCACGAGATCGGCCAGGAGAAGCTGGAGGTCCTCGACGACGTCGAGGCGGTGGGGTTCGGGCCCGGCAGGGTGCGGATCCGGGTGCGCGCCACGGGGCTGTGCCACTCGGACCTGTCGGCGATGAGCGGGGTGCTGCCGCAGCCGGGACCGTTCGTGCCGGGCCACGAGGGCGCCGGCGAGGTCCTGGAGGTGGGGGAGGGCGTCACCCGGGTGAAACCCGGTGACCGGGTGGTCGTCTGCTGGCTCCCGGCCTGTGGCGCCTGTCCCGCCTGCAAGCGCGGCCAGACCGAGCTGTGCCTCGCCGGTTTCATGAACGCCGGCACCCCCAACTTCAAGCGCCCCACCGGAGACGTCTTCGGCTTCGCGGGCACCGGCACCTTCACCGAGGAGGTCGTCGTCGACGCCGGGTGCGCGGTGCCGATCCCGGACGACGTGCCCTTCGACATCGCCGCGCTGATCGGCTGCGGGGTCACCACCGGGCTCGGCGCGGCCCTCAACACGGCCGACGTGCAGGCCGGTTCGTCGGTCGCCGTCATCGGCTGCGGAGGCGTCGGGATCTCGGCGATCCAGGGGGCCCGGCTCAAGGGCGCGGCCGAGATCGTCGCCGTCGACCCGGTCGAGTCGCGGCGCGAGTCCGCGCTCAGGTTCGGGGCGACCAGGGCGGTCTCGCCGGACGAGCTGCCCGGCGCCAAGCAGGAGGTCACCGCGGGCGAGGGCTTCGACTACGTCTTCGAGGTCGTCGGCAGGTCAGCCACCGCCCGGACCGCCTACGAGAACACCCGGCGCGGCGGCACCCTCGTGGTCGTCGGCGCGGGCGGCATGGACGACTTCCTCCAGCTCAACATGTTCGAGCTGTTCTTCGACGAGAAGCGGATCCTGCCGTCCATGTACGGCGGCGGGGACGTGGTCCGCTCCTACGAGCGGACGATCGCCCTGTGGCGGGCGGGCCGGATCGACCTGGAGGGCCTGATCACCCACCGGGTGCCGCTGGCCGACATCAACGAGGCCCTGGACCAGATGCGCACGGGCACCGCCCTGCGCACCTGCATAGAGATCTGAGGGGCCGCCGTATGCAGGAGAGGCCGCTGGAAGGGCTGGCAGCCGTCGTCACGGGGGCCGGCCGGGGCCTGGGCCGGGCCGAGGCGCTCGAACTGGCCCGGCTGGGCGCGGCCGTCGTCGTCAACGACTTCGGCCGGCCGGGCCGGGACGGCTCGGGGGCGGCCTCCGCGGCGCCCGCCGAGCAGGTCGCCGAGGAGATCCGCGCGGCGGGCGGCCGGGCCGTCGCCCACACGGGAGACGTCGCCGACTTCTCCCAGGCACGGGACCTTCTCGCCCTGGCGACAGCCCATTACGGAAAGCTGGACATCCTCGTCAACAACGCCGGGATCCTGCGCGACCGCATGGTCTTCTCCATGACCGAGGACGAGTGGGACTCGGTGATCAGGGTCCATCTCAAGGGTCACTTCAACACCACCCACTTCGCCGCTGCGCACTGGCGGGACCGCGCCAAGGCGGCGGGGGACGGGAAGGTCTACGGCCGGATCGTGAACACCTCCTCCGAGGCCTTCCTCGCCGGCTCCGCGGGCCAGCCCAACTACGCGGCGGCGAAGGGCGGCATCGTCGGCCTGACCACCTCCACGGCCCTCGCGCTCGCCAAGTACGGCGTCACCGCGAACGTGATCTGCCCGCGCGCCCGCACCCGGATGACCGAGGACGTCTTCGCCGGTTTCGAACAGCCCGCCGAGGGCCTCGACCCCCTGGCCCCCGAACACGTCGCCCCGCTCGTCGGCTACCTGGCCTCCCCGGCCGCCGGGCGGATCAACGGCCAGCTGCTCGTCGTGCACGGCGGCATGGTCGCGATCGTGGAACGACCGCGCGTGCAGGCCAAGTTCGACAGCAAGCAGGACACCTTCGACTACGCCGAACTCGACGCCGCGCTCACGCCGCACTACGCGCAGCGGCCGGTGGGGGAGACGTTCGCGGCGGCGGAGGTGCTGGGGCTGAAGCGGCAGTGATGTGTGACATACCACTGGTTGGTATGCCGCCGCGCGCACCGATCAGCCGCACCCGAGTGGCACAGCCGCACCCAAGCGGCACGCCGGCACAGCCGCACCCAAGTGGCACGCCGGCACAGCCGACAACAAGCCTTACAGCGCGGTGATTTTAACCGGCCCACCACGGGGCGAATCCAGGCGGGCACGCCGACCGCAGCTAGTTCGTTACAAGCCGTGCCAGCGGGGCCTGTTGCAGGGGCACCGGCCGGGCCACGACAGGTCCCGGAGGATCCGGTTCCGCCGGCTCCCCGGGCGTACCCGACGCCCCGGCAGCCGTGCCGTCCCGAACCGGATCCTCCGGGCCGGCGTCCCCCGGCCCCCCGTGCTCCCCCGTCTCCCCCCAGGGCACCGCCACCGCCGCCACGCCGCACGGGACCTCCCCCGTGGCGTACGGCAGCCGCAGCACCCCGTCCCGCGTCCACACCCCGGCGCCCGTCAACCACCCCTCGGGCGCCGGGAGATGACACATCCTGCGCGCTCTGGGCCGCCAGGCCCCCAGCCAGCTGCCGAGCGGGCCGTCGATCCGCAGCGCCACCGCGCAGCTCTCCGGCACCAGCACCTGCCCCGGCTGCGCGGCGAACGGGGTGACCACGCAGTCCGGGCACTCCGGCACCCGCAGGCTCTCCGGGAAGCGCACCGGCAGCGTGCTGCCGAGGACACCCCAGCCCAATCGTTCCTGCCCGGGGCTGGGCGCGTCCGAGCCGACCAGGATCAGCCCGCTGTCCGGGTCGGCGAGCAGCAGCCGGTCGTCGCTGTCCGGCGCGATCTGCAGCAGCGGCGACACCTCGCCGGCGCGCTCCAGATCGACCACGACCGCCTTGGTCCGCCCGCCCAGCTCCCGGTCCAGGGCCAGCATCCGCCCGGCCCGGTCCAGCCAGACCCCGCCCGAACACCGCCCCGGCACCACCGCGAGCCGCTCCGGCCCGAAGGCCCCGCCCGCCACCAGCCAGACGGCGGAGGAACGCGGCCCCACGGCGAGCGCGCACGCGTGCACACCCCCCGGCGCCGGCGGCAGCAGCCGCAGCGAGGCACCCTCGTCCGGGCACTCCACCGCGCCCAGCGGCAGCTCGCCGGTACCCGGCCCGGTCGGATAGAGGAGGGCGAAGTGGTGCCGCCCGTCCACCAGCCGGCGGATGAGCACCCGCCCGTCGCCCAGCGGCTGCACCTCCGTGTCCGGCTCCTCCGGCTGGTTGCCGGGGAGGGGTACGGCGTAGGGCTCGGGGCCGTCCAGCGTCCACCGCTCCGGGTACCAGGAACCTTCCTGCTGGGTCAGCCGGGCCGCGTACGCCCCGTCCACCGTGATCGTGCAGCCCGCCCCTGGCGCGCTGTCTTCCCCGTCCGCAGCCGAGGGTTCGATCGCACAGGCCGTCATCGCTCGGTCACCTCCGGCCACGAAGCTAGTTTTCGCACGCACAGGCGGGGCAGCGGCTGCCGACGGCTTCACACATACGGGTGCACACTCGACGATTCGCCTGAGGAAACCGGGGCCGGTGTGCTGGGTGCCGACTCCGATGGGCGAGCAGGTACAGCCCCACGGAACAGGCAGGTAGCCTTTCCCCGTGCCCCGTCTGTCAGAAGTCATCACCGCGCTGGAGAACCTCTGGCCCGCCGAGCGGGCCGAGTCCTGGGACGCGGTCGGTACGGTCGTGGGCGACCCCGACCAGGCGGTCACGCGGGTCCTCTTCGCCGTCGACCCGGTCCAGCGGATCGTCGACGAGGCGGTGAAGCTCGGCGCCGACCTGCTGGTCACCCACCACCCCCTCTACCTGCGCGGTACGACGACGGTCGCGGCCTCCCACTTCAAGGGCCGGGCGGTGCACACCCTGATCAAGAACGACATCGCGCTGCACGTCGCCCACACCAACGCCGACACCGCCGACCCGGGCGTCTCCGACGCACTCGCGGGCGCCCTGGACCTGCGCGTCGTGCGACCCCTCGTCCCGGACCCGACCGACCCGGAGGGCCGCCGGGGCCTCGGTCGCGTCTGCGAGCTGGACCACCCGGTGACCGTCCGCGAGCTCGCCGACCGGGCCGCCGCCCGCCTCCCCGCCACCGCACAGGGCATCCGCGTGGCCGGCGACCCCGAGGCCCTCGTCCGTACCGTCGCCGTCAGCGGCGGCTCCGGCGACAGCCTCTTCGACGTCGTCCGCGCCGCAGGCGTGGACGCCTTCCTCACCGCCGACCTGCGCCACCACCCGGCGTCGGAGGCGGTCGCCCACAGCCCCCTCGCGCTGCTCGACGCGGCGCACTGGGCCACCGAATGGCCCTGGTGCGAGCTGGCCGCGACCCAGCTCGACGAAATCTCCGACCGCCACGGCTGGGACCTGCGCGTGCACGTCTCCAGGACGGTCACCGACCCCTGGACCAGCCACTCACCGTCCCTTGGAGCCCCCAACTGAACGCAGCGCCCGCCGACCAGATCCGACTCCTCGACGTCCAGGGCCTGGACGTACGCCTCCAGCAGCTGGCGCACAAGCGGAAGTCGCTGCCCGAGCACGCCGAGATCGAGTCGCTGACCAAAGACCTGACCCAGCTGCGCGACCTGCTCGTGGCCGCGCAGACCGAGGAGAGCGACACCGCCCGCGAGCAGACCAAGGCCGAGCAGGACGTGGACCAGGTGCGCCAGCGCGCCGCCCGCGACCAGCAGCGCCTGGACTCCGGCGCGGTCACCTCCCCGAAGGACCTGGAGAACCTCCAGAGGGAGATCGTCTCCCTCGCCAAGCGCCAGGGCGACCTGGAGGACGTCGTCCTGGAGGTCATGGAGCGCCGCGAGTCCGCGCAGGAGCGGGTCGCCGAGCTGACCGAGCGGGTCGGCGCGGTCCAGGGCCGGATCGACGAGGCGACCGCCCGCCGTGACGCCGTGTCCGAGGAGATCGACGCCGAGGCGGCGACGGTCACCAAGGAGCGCGAGGTCATCGCCGGCTCGGTCCCGGCCGACCTGCTCAAGCTCTACGACAAGCTGCGCGAGCAGCAGGGCGGCATCGGCGCGGCCAAGCTCTATGCCCGCACCTGCCAGGGCTGCCGCCAGGAGCTCGCCATCACCGAGCTGGCCGAGGTCCGCAAGGCCGCACCCGACACCGTGGTCCGCTGCGAGAACTGCCGCCGGATCCTGGTGCGCACCTCCGAGTCGGGCCTGTAGGAACAGCCGAGGGTCTCAAGGGGCTTACGTGGCAAGGGAGTTCATCGTCGAGGCGGACGGCGGCTCCCGGGGCAACCCGGGGCCGGCCGGCTACGGCGCGGTGGTCGTCGACGCGGCGAGTGGCGAGACGCTGACGGAGGCGGCCGAATACCTCGGCGTCGTCACCAACAACGTCGCCGAGTACCGCGGCCTGCTGGCGGGCCTGCGCGCGGCCCACGCCCTGGACCCGGCCGCCAGGGTCCACGTCCGCATGGACTCCAAGCTGGTCATCGAGCAGATGTCCGGCCGCTGGAAGATCAAGCACCCCGACATGAAGCCGCTGGCGGCGGAGGCGTCCCGGGTGTTCCCGCCGGACCAGGTCACCTACGAGTGGATCCCGAGAGCCGAGAACAAACACGCCGACCGCCTGGCCAACGAGGCGATGGACGCGGGCAAGCGGGGCGAGCCCTGGTCGCCGACGCCGACTGCAGCGCCCCGTAAGGGGCGCGGGGAACTGCGCGACCAGCCCCCACTCACCGGCACTGTGACGACGACCGACGCACCCACCGCCACCTCCCGCGCCGCACGCAATCTCGCGACGGCACCTCAGCCGACCTCCGGCTGGGCGTCGCCAGACATGGGCGCCCCCGCCACCTTCGTCCTCCTCCGCCACGGCGAAACCCCCCTCACCCCCCAGAAACGCTTCTCCGGCAGCGGCGGCACCGACCCCGCCCTCTCCGACGTCGGCCTGGAGCAGGCGCGACGTGTCGCCGAGGCCCTCGCCCGCCGCGGCACGATCGAGGCGATCCTCGCCTCCCCCCTCACCCGCACCCGCCAGACCGCGGCGGCCGTCGCCGACCGCCTCGGCCTCGACGTCACGATCGAGGAGGGGATCAAGGAGACGGACTTCGGCGCCTGGGAGGGCCTCACCTTCGGCGAGGTCCGCGAGCGGTACCCCGACGACCTGACCACCTGGCTGGCCGACCCGTCGGCCCACCCCACCGGCGGCGGCGAGAGCTTCGCCGAGACCGCCGCCCGCATCGCGGCCACCCGCGACAAGCTGATCGCGGCCTACGCGGGCCGCACAGTGCTGCTGGTCACGCACGTCACGCCGATCAAGACATTCGTGCAACTCGCCCTCGGCGCCCCGCTCCAGTCCCTGTTCCGGATGGAACTCTCGGCCGCCTCGCTGTCCGCGGTGGCGTACTACGCGGACGGCAACGCGAGCGTACGGCTCTTCAACGACACGTCCCACCTGCGTCCCTGACCCCGGACCCGCCCCCGGGCCCGAGCCCGGTCCGCAGCCCCGCCGCGGCCCGGGCCAGCTCCCGAACCCGGTCCCAGTCCCCGGCGCCGACCGCGTCCGCCGGGACCATCCAGGTGCCGCCGACGCAGCCGACGTTGGGCAGGGCGAGGTACTCCGGCGCGTTGTCCGGGCCGATCCCCCCGGTGGGACAGAAGCGTGCCTGCGGCAGCGGACCGGCGAGCGACCCGAGGTAGGCCGTGCCGCCCGCGGCCTGCGCCGGGAAGAACTTCATCTCCCGCACCCCGCGTTCGAGCAGTGTCACCACCTCGGAGGCGGTCGACACCCCCGGCAGGTACGGCACCCCGGACGCGGCCATCGCCGTCAGCAGCCTGTCCGTCCAGCCGGGACTGACCAGGAACCGCGCCCCGGCCGCGACGCACTCCGTCACCTGCGCGGGCGTGAGGACCGTACCCGCACCGACCATCGCGTCCGGCACCGCGGCGGCGACGGCCCGGATCGCGTCGAGCGCGGCCGGCGTCCGCAGCGTCACCTCGATGACGGGCAGCCCGCCGTCCACCAGCGCCCGCGCCAGCGGTACGGCGTCGGCGGCGTCCTCGATCACGACGACGGGCACGACGGGCGCGAGGTCCAGCACGGAGGTGGGCATGGCGAACATCCTGCCGATGCGATGCAGAGCACGCAAAGGGCGTTGCGCATGTTGCAATGCAGCAGCGGGCGTGGGAGTGACGTCAGTGGACCTCGGTCACCAGCACGTCCAACGCCCACGGCTGTCCCGCCTTCGCGGGCGCCTCCGCCTCCACCTCGTAGCCCAGCTCCCGCAGCGCCTCCACCAGCTCAGCCGGACCGGCCGGCGCGATCCCGGCGGCCAGCAGGCTCCGCACCATCCGCCCCTTCGTCGCCTTGTTGAAGTGGCTGACCACCTTCCGCGTCGGCGCGTGCAGCACCCGCACGGTCGCCGTCCGCCCGGCCACCTCGCCCTTCGGCTTCCACGCGGCCGCGTACGCCGCCGACCGCAGGTCCAGCACCAGCCCCGTCCCGGCCGCCTGCGGCAGCACCTCGGCCATCGGCCCGCGCCAGTGCGCGCCCAGCGCGCCGAGACCCGGCAGCTTCACCCCCATCGAGCAGCGGTACGACGGGATCCGGTCCGTCACCCGGACCGCGCCCCACAACCCGGAGAAGACCAGCAGCGACCGCGCGGCCCGCCGCTTCGCGGCCGCGTCCAGGGAGGCCAGGTCCAGGGCGTCGTACAGCACCCCGGTGTAGATCTCCCCGGCCGGGCGGGTGCCCGCCGTCCGCAGCGCCGCGTTCTTCGCGACCTCGCCGCGCAGCCCCTCGCTCAGCCCGAGCACCTCGCGCGCCTTCTCCTCGTCACCGGCGCCCAGGTCGACCAGCTCCGCGAGCACCGCCTCGCGCGCCGCCGCCAGTCCCGGCAGGGACAGCGACTCGGGCTTCAGCGGGGCGCCACGGCCCGAGGGCGCCTTGCCTTCCGAGGGCGGCAGCAGGACCAGCACGGGTACTCCTCTTCACCGACGACGTTCATCATCAACGCTTCGCGCCAGCGTAAGGCGCCGGAGCGGTGCGATGTGACTACGCTCGTCCTATGCCCCGCCGCCACATCCGTGTCAAGGGTGCCCCCGAGGCTCCCCTCCGGGCCGCGCTCGCCGCCCTCCGGGCCGACCTCGGCGTCCCCGAGACCTTCCGGTCCGAGGTCCTCGCGGAGGCCGAGAGCACCGCCAGGTTCCCGGCCGTACCCGGCCACGACGCGACCGACATCCCCTTCTTCACGGTCGACCCGCCGACCGCGAACGACCTGGACCAGGCGATGCACCTGTCCCGGCACGACGGCGGCTACCGCGTCCGGTACGCCATCGCCGACGTCGCCGCCTTCGTCGTACCCGGCGGCGCCCTGGACTCCGAGGCGCACCACCGCGTCAACACCCTCTACTTCCCGGACGAGAAGGTCCCCCTGCACCCCGCCGTCCTCAGCGAGGGCGCGGCCAGCCTGCTCCCCGGCCAGACCTGCCCGGCCGTGCTGTGGACCATCGACCTGGACGGGGAGGGCCGGACCGTGACCGCCGACGTCCGCCGGGCCCTCGTCCGCAGCCGGGCCAAGCTCGACTACGCGGGCGTGCAGAAGCGGATCGACGAGGGAACCGCCGAGGAGCCCGTCGCCCTGCTCAGGGAGATCGGCGAGGCCCGCGAACGCCTGGAGGTGGCGCGCGGCGGCATCTCCCTCAACGTGCCCGAGCAGGAGATCGTCGAGTACGACCACACCTACGAGCTCACCTACCGCGCCCCGCTGCCCGCCGACGCCTGGAACGCCCAGATCTCCCTGCTCACCGGCATGGCAGCCGCCGACCTGATGCTGGCCCACGGCACCGGCGTGCTGCGCACCCTCCCGACCGCCCCCGACGGCGCGGTGGCCCGCCTGCGCCGTACCGCGCACGCGCTGCGCATCGACTGGCCGCACCACGTCTCCTACGCCGCGCTGATCCGCTCCCTGAACCCGCGCCGCCCCCGTCACGCGGCCTTCCTCCAGGAGTGCACCACGCTGTTGCGCGGCGCCGGCTACACGGTCTTCCAGGACGGCGTCCTCCCCTCGAACACCACCCACGCGGCCGTCGCCGCCCCCTACGCCCACTGCACCGCGCCCCTGCGCCGGCTGGCCGACCGCTACGCCTCGGAACTGTGCCTGGCGGCGGCCGCCGGCGAGGACCCGCCCGACTGGGTGCTGATGGCGCTGGACACGCTCCCCAAGCAGATGGCCGAAGGGGCGCGGCGCGCCGGTACGGTCGAGCGGGAGTGCGTCGACATCGTCGAGGCGGCCCTGCTCAAGGACCGGGTCGGGGAGGTCTTCGACGGGTGTGTGGTGGAGGTCGAGCCGCACCGGCCGACCGTGGGCAAGGTGCTGTTGCAGCAGCCCGCCGTGATAGGCCGGATCGAGGCCGCCACCCCTCTTCCGCTGGGCGAGCGGCTGCCGGTGCGGCTGACCGAGGCCGATCCGGGGACGACGAAGGTACGCTTCGCGCCCGCGTGAGCCGTCGTACGACGGCGCGGAGCCGCCGGACGCGAGCGAGCCTCAGGCGGCGACGAACCAGCGGGCCAGCACGTCGTCGAGGTCGGCCCCCCGGCCGTTCGAACCCTGGTTGCCCTCGTCCCGGTCGTTCCCGTCCGTGGCCCAGGCGACGAACCCGTCCGGCCGTACGAGGAGACCGGTCAGCTCCGGCCGACCCGGGCAGGCCGCGGTGACGACGTCCACCCGGTCGCCGTACGCCTCCGCGCGGGCGCGCAGCTTCGGGTCGTCGGCGAGGTCGAGGAGCAGGGCGCGGCCGTCGTGCAGGTGGTCGCCGAGCCGGGTGCCGTCGGAGAGCTCCAGGTCCGGGGCGCTCCGCCCGGTCAGCGGGTGGTCTCCGGGCAGGTCGTAGTGCTGCCAGACGCCGGAGATCTGCTTGACGAGGTACGTCGTCCCGGTCGTCGTCAGCGCGAGGTCGGTGACCACCCGGCGCAGGGCGCGGGCGTGCCGGTCGGGGCGCATCACGGCGATCTGGGCGCGGGTCCAGTCCAGCACCCAGGCGCCGATCGGGTGCCGTTCGGCGGTGTAGCTGTCGAGGAGGGAGCCGGGGGCGGCCCCGCGCACCACGGCGGCCAGTTTCCAGCCGAGGTTCATGGCGTCCCCGAGCCCGAGGTTGAGCCCCTGCCCGCCGAACGGCGAGTGCACGTGCGCCGCGTCCCCCGCGAGCAGCACCCGGCCCTTGCGGTAACCGCTCGCCTGCCGGGCGTTGTCGGTGAACCGGGTCGAGGAGTGCACCTCGTGGATGGTCACCTCGGCCACGCCCGACACCCGGCGCAGGGCGGCCTGCAGCTCAGCGGCGGTGACGGGAGCGGAGCGGTCGGCGGGCGGCCCGTCGAACTCGACGGTGAGGATCCGGCCGGGGAAGGGCCCGTTGACGTACGTCCCCACGTCGGTGGTGTTCCACCCGGCCCCGAGCCGCTCGCCGCCGCTCATCTCGACGACCGCCTGGTACCCGGTGATCTCCGGCTCGGTCCCGGGGAAGCCGAACCCGGCGAGCTTGCGGACGGTGCTCCGCCCGCCGTCGCACCCCACCAGCCAGCCGGTGCGGACGGTGTGGTCACCGCCGAGGCGTACGGACACCCCCTCGTCGTCGGCGTCGAAACCGGTCAGCTCCACGCCCCGGCGCACCTCGACACCGAGCCGCTCGGCGCGGGCGCCCAGGATCCGCTCCAGCTCCACCTGCGGCACACCGAGGCCGACGCCGTCGGCGGGACCGATGTCGGCGAACGCCGGGTCGGAGCCGTCGAACAGGTCACCGCGCATCATGATCCCGGCGAAGTGCCCGGCGAACTTCGGGGGAGTCCGGGGCGCGTCGGCCCCGTCGGCCCGCTGCTCCCGGTCCCGGTCACCGAGGAAGGCCCGCATCCGCCACCGGTTCCGCTCCCAGGCCGCCGCGAGCTCGGGCAGCAGTCCGCGCCGGTAGAGGCTCACCGCGCCGGCCGTGTTGATCCCGCCCGCCTTGATGGTCTCGTCCACCTCGGCCAGCCGCTCCACGACCAGCACCTCCGCGCCGCCGAGCCGCAGCTCGCCGGCGAGGAAGAGCCCGACGGGCCCGCCGCCGACCACCACCACGTCGTAGTCCGTGCCGTTCGTGTCGTCCTTGCCGTTGCTGCTGTCTGCAGTCGTCATGCTCTCGCTCATGATTTCACTGTAGTCACTAAAACTTTCGAGCGGCTATAGTTTTCTCGTGATCGAGGAGAACAGGCCAGGCGGGCAGCGGGAATCCCTGCGGGAGCGCAAGAAGCGGGAGACGCGGCAGCGGATCTCGAACGTCGCGACGGTGATGTTCCGGGAGCACGGCTTCGACCGGGTGACCGTCGCGGAGGTCGCGCGGGCGGCCGGGGTGTCGGCGATGACCGTGTTCAACTACTTCCCGCGCAAGGAGGACCTGTTCCTCGACCGCATCCCGGAGGCCGTCGCGGCCTTCGCCGGCGCGGTACGGGACCGAGCGCCCGGCGAGGCCCCGCTCGCGGCGCTGCGCCGCCTGGCCTTCCGTTTCATCGACACGCGGCATCCGCTGGGCGGGGTGGGGGAGAACTTCGGGGGCTTCTGGCCGGTCGTCGCCGACTCGCCGGCGCTGCGGGCCCGGGCCCGTGAGGCGGTCGAGGAGGTGGAGCGGGCGCTGGCCGGGGCGCTCGCCGAGGCCGGGCTCGCCGACCCGGAGCTGGTGGCGGCCGTGACCGTGGCCGCGTACCGCTCGGTGTGCGTCACCTCGGTGAGCCGTCAGCTCGCGGGCGACCCGTTCGCGGAGATCGTCGAGGACCACCGGCGGCGGATGGGGGCGGCGTTCGACGCGCTGGAGCGGATGGTGGGGTAGCTGCCGGTCCTTGTTGGCGCGCGGTGGCCGCCCGTCCTTTTCGGGCGTGGGTAGCCGCCCCTCCTCCTTGACGGCTAACACCGTTAGCCCTACAGTCATGGCTAACGGCGTTAGCTGACTTGCCCTGGAGGCAGCCATGACCAGCACCACGAACGTCACCCCCGCCCTCCGCACCGCCGCCACGGTGGCCCGCCGCACGGCCTGGCTGGCCGCCGCCCTGTTCTGGACCGCGTTCGCGGTCCTGGAGGGCGTGAACCACGGCTGGCTCGCCGGCGCCCTCGCCCTGCTCTTCCTGCTCCTCCCCGACCTCACCTTCCTGGTCGCGCTCGACGAGGCGCCCCGGATGGCGAAGGGGCAGTTGCCGCCGCGCGCGGTGCCGTACTACAACGCGATGCACCGGGCGCTGGTCCCGCTGGCGCTGCTGGTGGTCTACGCCTTCGCGCCGTTCGCCTGGCCCCCGGCCTTCGCCGCGCTGTGCGGCTGGCTGGCCCACATCTCGTACGATCGCGCCTTCGGATACGGACTGCGGACGACGGAAGGCTTCCAGCGTGGCTGACGGGACTGATGTGACTGACCGGCTGACGCCGAGGGCGCGGGAGATCGTGGCGGCGGCCCGGGAACTGCTGGAGGAGTCCGGACCCTCCGTCCTCACCATGCGCACCATCGCCGACCGCCTCGGCATCAAGGCACCGTCGCTCTACAAGCACTTCCCCGACAAGCACGCGGTGGAGGTCGAACTGACCGCGCAGATGCTGGAGGAGTCGGCCGAGGCGCTGGAGGCGGCGGCGGGGGAGTCCTCCGGCTCCCTGGACGCGCTGGCCAGGGCGTACCGCACCTACGCCCTGGCCCACCCCCACCTCTACTGCCTCGCCACGGAACGCCCCCTCCCGCGCACCGCGCTGCCCGCCGGCCTGGAGGACCGGGCCGCCCTCCCGCTCCTGCGAGCCTGCGGCGGCGACCGGGACCTGGCCCGCGCCACCTGGGCGTTCGCCCACGGCATGGTGGTCCTGGAGATCCACGGCCGCTTCCCGGCGGACGCCGACCTGGACGCGGCATGGAAACGGGGCCTGAAGGCGTTGCACCCTTAGCCAGGGGGGTACCGAGGATGGCTGAACACGCACGGTGGACAAGAGCACGGCTGGGCCGCTGCGGCCCGTCGCTCGACATGCTGACGGCCCGCTTCGACAAACACGTGTACGCCCCGCACACGCACTCCGAGTTCTCGATCGGGGTGACCGTGGGCGGCGCCGAGGTGATCGCCTACCGGGGCGGCCACATCCACACCGGACCCGGCGCGATCGTCGTCCTCGCCCCCGGCGAGATGCACACCGGCGGACCGGCCACCCCGACCGAGGGCTACGCCTACCGCGCCCTGTACGCGGACCCGTCCCTGCTGGCGGACGGCACGCTGGACGCCGTACCGCACTTCCGGGACCCGGTCGTCGACGACCCGGAACTGACCGCGGCCATCCGCCAGGCCCACACCGACCTGGCCGCCTGCCCCGACCCCCTGGAGGCCGAGACCCGCCTCCCCTGGCTGCTGACGGCCCTGTCCCGCCGCCACTCCACGGCACGACCGGCGCGGGACGAGATCCCCGGCGCCCACGGCATCTCCCTGCTCGTCCGGGACCGCCTCGCCGACGAACTCACCTGCCCGGCTGGCGACGATGGCCTCGGCACCGAAGAGGCCGGCACGCCCGGTAACATGGTCGACACGGCAGACGAGCCGGGCGGACGGCCGCGTGGAGTCCCCTTGACGGGGGCTTCCCGAGGAACGTCCGGGCTCCACAGGGCAGGGTGGTGGCTAACGGCCACCCGAGGCGACTCGCGGGACAGTGCCACAGAAAGCAAACCGCCGGGGGTCTCGACCCTCGGTAAGGGTGAAACGGTGGTGTAAGAGACCACCAGTGCCCAGGGTGACCTGGGCAGCTAGGTAAACCCCACCCGGAGCAAGGTCAAGAGGAGCGCTGTAAAAGGCACTCTGCGGGGACGTTCGAGGGCTGCCCGCCCGAGCCCCCGGGTAGACCGCATGAGGCCGGTGGCAACACCGGCCCTAGATGGATGGCCGTCGCCTCGGCTCCCGCGAGGGACCGGGGTACAGAACCCGGCGTACAGCCCGACTCGTCTGCCGCTTCTTGCGGCTTTGCCTGAGTAAGCGTCTCTGAACTGGGACGGAGGCCCGCGTGAGCGGCGAGAAAAACATTCCGTAGTTAACGCTTCACGCATTGGTGAGCTGACCATAGAATTCCCCGTCTAGGGGGGATCAGCGGGACTTGTGCGGCCACCAGGACAGTACTGTGGCCGCGCTTTGCGTTGGCGGCGCAGGGGACTGCCGTCGGCGCCGGTGCTCCGTTGGCCCGGAAGCGACAACATCAGGGGCCAGCGTGACGGACTCGCGTGACTTCGGGGGCAGCCAGGAACTCGACCGCCTCAAGGCGATGCTCGAGAACTGGCGCACCTCTCTGGTGGACCTGAGCGGCCGTAACCGGCTGCTCAATTTTCGGCACACCAAGTCGGCGACACTGGAGATCTCGACCCCGTCCGCACAGGAGCTCGTCGAAGGCCTGGCCCGCGGCTGGGACTTCGCGCCGCTCCCGGACGAGGAACCGGAGGCAGGCGAGGGCATGCGACCCGGTGATGTGGTCCTGGCGAAGAAGGGCGACCGCACCGACGGAATCGTCACCCAGAAGACCACCGCCCCTGCTCTTCTGCGCGCGTTGAACAGCCTGCGAGCCAAAGCGACGCAGGTCTTCAACGACTATGGCCTGTGGACCCTCAATCTCGGCGTCGGCATGCTCCGCTGGCGTGAGGACGGCGCTGAGACGGGCAGTGATGCCCCGCTGGTCCTGATGCCGGTGGTCGTAGAGCGTGCGCGCAACGGCCGGATCCGCCTCAGGGCGAGCGACGACGAGGAACCGCGCCTCAACCCGGCCTTGAGGGTGAAGCTGGAGCAGTTGCATGTCGACTGGACACCGGTGGGCGAGCAGGACCCTTCGGATCTGCAGGCAGTGCTCTCGGCTGCGGCTCGCGCGGTGGCGGGCAAGGCCGGATGGCAGACCTCCGACCGTGTGGTACTCGCGCTCTTCGCCTCCCACAAGGAGTCGATGTACCAGGACCTGCTGGACAACGAGGATCGAGTCCTCGGTAGTGACCTCGTACGGGCCATGGCTCTCGGTCCGGACTCCGGACTCGCCTCCGACCGTTTCGACTTCGAGGAGATCGAGCTCGACCGGATCGACGAACTGAGCCCGCCCGAGAACAGTCCGTTGGTGCTTGACGCCGACGCCTCCCAGCGGCAGGCCGTCGCCGCGGCCGTGGCTGGACAGTCCTTCGTGCTGGACGGGCCGCCCGGCACCGGAAAGAGCCAGACGATCACGAACATGATCGCCGGTCTGATGCACGCGGGCCGGAGCGTGTTGTTCGTCAGTGAGAAGGCGGCGGCCCTGGATGTCGTCCTCGACCGGCTGAAGTCGGTCGGACTCGACTCGTACGCGCTGGCCCTCCACAGCCACAACACCAGCCGTAAAGCGGTGGCCCAGGAGTTGGGGCGGGCTCTCGCGGAGGAGCCGCGCGCACCGCAGCTGTCATCCCAGACCCTGGCCCAGGCCAGGGAACTGCGCCTCGCGCTCAGCGACTACGCCGAAGCGATGAACGAGGTCCGCGACCCGCTGGGGCGGACCCTGCACGACGTGCTCGGCCGGGTCGGCCAACTGTCCGAGGCGCCGGTGGCCTATCTGATCCGTGGCGACGACACGCCCACGGGGGCAGGGGCGACGTTCCGCGCTGAGACGCTCAGTGACGAGGACCTGCGCCTGATCGTCGAGGCCACGAAAGCCATCTCCGAGGCTTGGGAGGCGGTCGCCGATCCGTCGTTCCCCTGGCGTGACCTGCAAGCCGGCCTGCCGCATCCCCGTCCTGTGCTGGAGCAGGCGCAGGCGGCGCGGGACGCGCTCGCGACGGCGGTCGACCGGTACCGGGATCTCGCGCCCGGGGGAGTGGCCGTCACGGACCAGAGCGGAATCGACCGCCTGGTCGCGCTCCTGCGGCTGCTCGACGTGCGGAGTCCGGTGCCGGAAGCGTGGCTGACCACGGACACCTTCGCCGACGAGGTGGACGACCGGATCGACGCCTTCCTGGCGGAACTGCGCAAGGTGCAGCGTACGAGCAGTGCCGTCCGCGCGGCGGTGGGCGAGCGTTGGCAGGAACTGTCCACCAGGCTGACGGCTGAGCTGGGGGAAGCCGAGAAGGCGCTCTCGGCGATG
The DNA here is from genome assembly GCF_019510245.1 of Streptomyces sp. GTDB lineage: Bacteria > Actinomycetota > Actinomycetes > Streptomycetales > Streptomycetaceae > Streptomyces. The sequence continues at coordinate 113,586 of NZ_JAEKKT010000141.1, forward strand.
GTGCCGCGCGGCCTCGACCTCGCCGGACTCACGGAGGAACGAGCGCGACAGCTCGCCGGGGAGTTCGACGACATCGCCGGTGTGCTGGAGCGGACACTGCAGAGCCTCACCGGTGTCAGCCGCCTCACCGGGCTCACGAACCCCGGTAGCCCCGAGGAAGCCCGTCATCTGTGCGACGTGATCGCCGTGGCCGGCACCGAACACCGCCCTCTCGAAGAGTGGCTGGTCCCTGAAGGCCCCGTGCGGGCTGAGGAGGCGGCGGTCGGGGCCACCGCCGACGCACTGAGAGACTTCTTCGCACGACGGGACCAGGTCCTCTCCGCCCAAGCCCTCGCGGTGGGCCACGCGGGCCCGGGGTGGGCCGAACTACGTCGGGAAATGAGCGCCGAGCCACCGGCGAACGAGCAGGCCCTCGCCGCACTGGAGCCGCCTGGCACCGGCATCGCCTCGTTGACCGGCCGCGAGGCCACGGAACTGGCCGAGCGGTTCGACACGCTCGCCGGCACCCTTGAGGCGGCCGTCGAGCACGCCGACTCGGTGGCCGAGCGCCTAGGGTGCGATCGGCCGAAGGCGACGTCCGAGGCGGAGGACCTGGCCACCCTCGTGGAGCTGGCCACAGCCGCGGACCGCACGCTCGAAGCATGGCTCGATCCCCGAGCACTTCCCGGTGTCCAGGCAGCCGTCTCGGAGATCACCGCGGCTGCCGAAGACCTGGCTGCCGCGGAAGAAGCGGCACACGGCACCTTCCTGCCCGAATTCGTCTCCACGCCCGAACTGCCCGAAGCAGTCCAACGACTCATGGAGGGCCGCCAGGGACTCGTCGGCATGCTGTCCACTGGCATCCGGGCCGACCGGAAGCTCGTGGCTGGGCTGACGCGCGGCGGCTCGTGGCGCGGTGAGCTGTACGACAAGCTGCCACTCGCCGATGCCTGGTGCACCGCTCACCGGAAGCTGCGGTCGCTGGCCACGACCCACGCCGAGCTGCTCGGCCGCTACCGGGGCAATGCGTTGCCCGACGTCCCGGAACTGCGCAAGGCACTCGCGCACGCCGAAGCGATTCACGCACTCGCGCCGGAGACCGTCGCCGACCCCTACCGCCGGAGTCTGCTCGCCACGCACCTGGCCGACGACCGAGAGCCGCACCCTGCACTTGTCGAGCAGGGAACGGCGCTACGCAGCGATCTCGCCACCTGGCGAAGGAATCTGGACAAGCCGTCGCTGGCACCACACGCGGCCGACCTCACCAAGCAGCCGCTCGACGCCGCCGCCCGCTGGCTGCGCGCCCACCTCGCCCCATTGCGGCAGGCCGTCGCGCTGCTGGACGCCGTGGTCTCAGTCGGTCGCCGGGACAGTGGCCCCGGTTCCGGGTACACGCTCGCCTCCGCGCGCACGGCGGTCACGGCCGCGCAAGCGGCACAGAAGGAGACCGCCGCGTTCGCCGCTCGGGCGGTAACCGACCGTGACCTTCTCGGCCCCTGGTACCAGGGCCCCGACACGCAGGCGGACGACCTGCACGACGCCCCGCCCAACGGCCTGACGGGCTACGAGGCCATGGGGCAGCTCCTGCGACACGGCCTTGACCTGACGCGACAGCAACCGGGTCCGTACGCCGGGGAACAACAACTCGGGTTGCTGGGCCCGTACGCTCCGGCAGGGCACCTTCGCACCGAGGCTCTGCGGGCCGCTTTGGACTCCGCCCAGCTGGTCGCCCGTCTGGCACCCGACGCGCTCACAGAACCAGCGCGCCGGGCCAGCCTCGTAGACGTACTGGCCGACGGCCGGCCCGAACCGCTTGAACTCCTCGTGCGGACCGACCAGATCCGCCATGACCTGGACCTGTGGCAGGAATACACCGGGCAATCCCACCTCGCGATGGTCGGCACGGTACTTGCCGCGCACCCCCTCGAACCGGCGGCGAGCTGGCTTCGCGCGCACGTGGAGCCCTTCGAGGACGCGGCCGACCTCATCCGCTCGACCGCCCGCGTCATGGACGAGGAGACGGGCCTCACTCTGTCGCGGGCCAGGGAAGCGGTGGCCGCTGTCGTCTCCGCCCGCGCCGCCGAGTCCTCATTCGCGGAGAACGACGCCACATACCGAAGCCTTCTCGGTGCTCTCTATGAGAGCACCGAGACAGACCGCGACGCGATCCTGGATGCCCTGGACTGGGCCCAGAAGGTCCGTCGAACTGCACATGGCGGACACTCCGCGCCCCTGTCGCAAACGGCGGCCCGGCTGATGCTGGCCGCGTCGGCCGATGCGTCCGTCGCGGCACGCGCCGGTGACTGGAGCCGTCAGCGCGAGGCACTTGCCGGGCACTTCGAGCCTGAGCGGGCTGAGGAGCTGCGACGCGAACTCGCCGAATCCCTCACCGCGGCCCGGTCCGTCCTGTCCCGCCTCGACCGCGACCCCTTCGGCCCGGAAGCCTGGACCAGCTGCGCCGACGCGCTGACCCGGCTGCGCCGCTACCACCTCGACGGGCTGCCCGACCAGCTCGCGCGTCGCGAGGTATCCGCCGAGGACTTCCCCGCCGCCATGGAACGTGCGGTGCTCACCGCGTGGGTCGAGCACCAACTCGCCACCGACCAGCGGCTGAAGCCGATGCGGGCTGTGGAACGCGACCAGTTGGTGGAGCGCTTCCAGAGGGTGGACCAGGACCTGGTGGCGGCGGCACACGCCGAGGTCATCGCGGCGTGCAACGCTCGCCGTCCACGCCGGACAGCGGTGGGCCAGGCCGCCGTGCTCCGCCGCGAGTCCGAGAAACAGCGTCGCCACATGCCCGTACGGCACCTGCTGCAGCAGACCCGCGACGTCGTACGACTGGTCAAGCCCTGCTTCATGATGAGCCCGCTGACGGTCAGCCAGTTTCTGCCGCCGGACCTCGAGTTCGACGTCGTCGTCTTCGACGAGGCGTCCCAGGTGCTGCCCCAGGACGCAGTGAACTCCGTCTACCGAGGCAAGGCCCTCATCGTGGCGGGTGACCAGAAGCAGCTTCCGCCGACCTCGTTCTTCACCGCGGCCGGCGACAGCGACGACGGCGACGAATGGGACGAGGACGCCATCGACGGCTTCGAGTCGATCCTCGACATGTGCAAGGCCAGCGGGGTCCTGCGCGGGCTGCCCCTGCGCTGGCACTACCGCAGCAGGCACGAGAACCTGATCGCCTTCAGCAACCACGACTTCTACGACAACTCCATGGTCACTTTCCCGGGCGCGCTGGAACAGGGGCCGGACATCGGCGTGGCGTTCATCAAGGCGGACGGCGTCTACGACCGCGGCGGGAACAGCGACAACCCCCTTGAGGCCGCCAAGGTGGCCCAGCGCGTCATCCACCACTTCGACACCCGCCCCGAGCACACCCTCGGCGTCGTCGCACTGTCGAAGGCACAGGCGGAGGCGATCGAGGAGGCGGTGCAGAAGGCCAGGGCGGCCCGCCCGGACCTCGACCACCACTTCACGGAAGGCCGCCTCGACGGGTTCTTCGTCAAGAACCTCGAGACCGTCCAGGGCGACGAGCGTGACGTCATCATCCTCTCCATCGGCTACGGTCCCGACCACCGGGGCAAGCTGCTGTCGACCTTCGGGCCCATCAACAGGGAGGGTGGCTGGCGACGCCTCAACGTGGCCGTGACCCGGGCCCGGCGCCGCATGGAGGTCATCGCCTCTTTCCACGGAGGCGACCTGCCCGACAGTGCCAACAAGAGCGTGCAGCACCTCAAGCGGTACCTGCAGTACGCCCAGCACGGTCCTGCGGTCCTCCAGACGGAGGCCGCCGCTCCGGCCGCCGCTCCGGAGAGCCCCTTCGAAGAGGAGGTCATCGACGTCCTGCGCGGGTGGGGATACGAGGTCCAGCCGCAGGTCGGTGTCGCCGGTTTCCGCATCGACATGGCGGTACGGCACCCGGGCGCGCCCGGCACGTACGCGTTGGGCATCGAGTGCGACGGCGCCATGTACCACTCCTCGCGGGCGGCGCGGGACCGTGACCGGCTCAGGGAGGCGGTCCTGCGGGACCTGGGCTGGAGGCTCCACCGGATCTGGGGCACGGACTGGTACCGGAACCGCCGGGATGCGATGGCGCGGCTGCGGGCTGCGGGCTGCGGTGGAGGCGGCCTGTGCGGAGGACCCTCATGCGGTGCGAGTGACGCCACCGACAGGGGTGGTCGGTAGCGTCGGCGACCTCGGCAACGGTGGCAGCACGACACAGGTCGTGGACAGCCTCCTGGGCTCGGAGGGCGGGGAGCCTGCAGAAGTGGCAGGTGGTCCGGCGGTCCCGCGCGTGGAGTTCGTGACGGTCGACGTCGGCCCGGCAACTTGGAGCCGTCCCTACCAGGAGGTCGACCTTGACCTGCTGACAGAGGTACGTGACAGGTCGAGCAGTCAGCGAGGCATGTGGGGCGTGGAGTTGCAGGACCCCGATGCCCTCGACGTGGTGGCGGACGTGGCGCTGTGTGTGGTCGAGGTAGAAGGGCCTGTCGAGAAGGAGGTGATCTACACCCGGGTCCGTCTTGCGTGGGGCCTCGGACGAGCCGGCCAGGTGGTTCGCGACCGCATCGACCGTGCCCTTCGTCGCCTGCTCAAGCAGGGCAAGATCGTCCATGTCGGTACGGCCTACGACAGGCCCGGCCACGAGTTGGAGTTCGCCCGCACGCCGACGGCGCGGTGCGCCCGACGGGTGGCGGAGGTTCCCGTTGCGGAGCGGCAGCTCGTGCTCGGAAACGTGGTCGACGAAGGACCGGGCGTGCATCGCGAGGATCTGCTGCGGGAGGCTGCCCGCTTCTTCGGCTGGGCGCGGCTCGGCGCCGATATCCGGGACACGCTGACTGGTGACATCGACGTGTTGATCGCCGCTGGGTATTTGGTCGAGTCGGAGGGTGGCCTGCTACCTGCCGAGGGTTCCTGATGCGTTCGGGTGGGCTCTTCCCGTATCGGCCGGAGGGCCGGCCCATACGACAGGACGAGGCAGGCGTGGGTGTGATGTTCCGATTTCAACGGGGCGGTGGCCGAACACGGCCACCGGATGGCCGGAGTGGCGTATCTGCACAACGCCACCGAGTTCGGCGTGACCGGGCTGCGCGAGATCGAGCGTGATGGCCACGGTCTGCTCTTCACAGAGGAACGCCGCGGCGCATTCCTGGACCACCTTCGTACGAGGCTGAGCGACAAGCACCCGGGAGCCCGGGCGGCGGACGAACTCCACGCAGGCGCCACGGTGCCGTCGAAGCAGCTCATGTCCGTGGCCGCCGAGGAGGTGCGCGAACGCACGCAGTTCGTCCTCCTCGACGAGCAGCAGGTGGCATACCGCATGGTGCTCAATGCGGTGGAGAAGGCGAAGCAGGCAGATCGCAAGGAGGTCGTCATCGTCACCGGCGGCCCCGGTACCGGCAAGAGCGTGATCGCTCTCCAACTGCTCGGCGAGCTCTACCGGCGCGGGGTTCCGGCACTGCATGCCACCGGCTCGCAGTCGTTCACGAAGACGATGAGGAAGGTCGCCGGAGCCCGTAAGCGGGAAGTCCAGGACCTGTTCAAGTACTTCAACAGCTTCATGACGGCCGAGAAGAACAGCCTCGGTGCCCTGATCTGCGACGAGGCCCACCGTATTCGGGAGACCTCGGCCAACCGCTACACGCGCGCCGCGCACCGCACCGGCAGGGCACAGATCGACGAGCTCATCGACGTCGCCTACGTGCCCGTCTTCTTCCTCGACGAGCACCAGGTCGTCCGCCCCGGCGAGATGGGCACCGTGGCCGAGATCAAGGCGGCAGCGGCGAAGCGGGGCATCCCCTGCAGCGTCGTACCGCTGGACAGCCAGTTCCGCTGCGGTGGTAGTGACGCCTACCTGCGCTGGGTGGTCCGGCTCCTCGGCCTGGAGCCGGGCGGGCCGGTCGTGTGGGAACCCGACGACCGTATGCAGTTGCTGGTCGCAGAGAGCCCGCAGGAGATGGAAGCCTTCCTCCAGGCACGTCGGGCCCATGACTACGGTGCCCGTATGTCCGCGGGCTACTGCTGGCGCTGGTCCGCGGAACCGAAGCCGGGCGACCCGCTCCCGCCGGACGTCGTCATCGGCGACTGGGCCCGCCCCTGGAACCTTCGCGGTGACCGCTCCGTCTCCGGTGCTCCCCCGGCCGCCCTGTGGGCCACCGATCCGGCGGGCTTCGGGCAGGTCGGCTGCGTCTACACCGCCCAGGGCTTCGAGTACGACTGGTCCGGCCTGATCATCGGCCCCGACCTGGTCTGGCGTGGCGACCGCTGGATCACGGACCGCACGGCGTCCAAGGACCCGGTCTTCAAGAAGTCGACCCCGGACACCGACGTGGACCGTCTGATCCGTAATACCTACAAGGTGCTGCTGACCCGGGGCATGGTGGGCACGGTCGTGTACTCGACGGACCCGGAGACGCGGGAGAAGCTGCGGGAGCTCGCGGGTGGACCGGCACGTGTAGCCGTGCCGGTCTGACAGGACGGTTGCGTGCGTTCAGACGTCGTCAGAAACCCAGACGGGTGGATTCCGCTGGGTTTCACGCAGAAAGCGGTCGACGTCGAATCCGTGCTCCCTCAGCCGGTACCGTGCCGTGTCCAAGTGGTGGTTTTCGAAGAGTTGCCGGTACCACGGCAGGAGAACGAAGGCTTCGACGCTCAGCTCGAGGCGGCCGGCCTCCCACAGCGTGGTGAAACCGTCCGAGGCGTTGCCGCCGCGCAGGAGTTGCTTGGCAGCCCCGACGCCGCCCAGCTCACCCAGCATCTGCACGAAGCGCGTGGGGTTGTAGCCGATTTCACGCTTGAGGCGTTCGGCGCCCCTACGCATGTCGCCGTGGAACCGGTTCTCTGCTTCGCTCGGCATCTGTCCTGCCCCCTGACCTGGCGCCTGTGTCGGGATGAAGGGTCTCACTACTGACCCCTTCGTGGGGCGAGGAACAGAACGTCGACTCCCTGGCGGCAGGTGCCCTCGTGGATCAAGAGTCCGGGACGTCGAACAAGGGCTCCTGTGCGGCGGGAGGGGAGTACGACGTCACTTTGGGCCTGTTCTTCGAGCTGCGGTTGCGGACACGTGTGGTACGAGCGCGAGGCGTTTCCTCGCTTGTCTCCAGCCCCATCACGACGCTGTAACCCTCACGGGCTCGTTGCAGCCCCAGGTCCCGGAGCTGTTCGACGCTGGTTCCGACGGTTCCGACCATGCCGAGCTTCACCAAGTCCGTGAACTCCGAGCTGACGAGATAGCGGCCCACACGCTCATAGCTGATGATCCGCCCACCTCGCTCGCCGCGTGTGCAGTCGTCGTCCAGCAGCACACGGGCGTAGGAGAGGGGAAGGTACATGCCGTGTGCCAGGTCGGAGGAGGAGGTCGCGCTGTCCCGCCAGTAGGCGAACTTCAGGAAGCACGAATCCTGGGCAAGGCGCCATTCGTGCGGGCGCGTGGGCTCGAGGCTGAGCTGCGCCACCTTCTCCAGGCGGTCCATCTGCCCGCGAAGCTGTTTGTCCACCCGGTACTCCTTGCCTCGCGGGTCCAGCCGTTTGTACTGGACGAGGACGAAACTGTGGGTGGGATGGTGGTAGTAGATCATGTCGGTACCCAGTCGGTTCTCGACCGGGGTGGCGTTGACGTTGACGATCTCGAGTCGGCGTCCTGTCGAATCCTCCAGGACATGGATGTCACACAGCACATCGCTGAGCCGCCGCCAACCGTCGAAGAATTGCGACATGTCTCCGAGGCCGACCCGTACGTCGTGGTCGATCAGGCTTTGCTCGAAAGGTTCCGGGATGAGACCTGCGAGATACGTGTCATCCCGGTTGAGGGGGCGGTCCCAGGCAGCTAATGAGGAGTGGGGGAAATCGGTCAGGCGAGTGAGGGAATCCGCCGCGTCTTTCTGTTCCTGCCATGCGCGGTCCGCGGCATCGTCGGGCCTGAAGGCAACCGGATTGAGCCGGGCCAGCAGCCAGTCGATGTACGGCGTCAGCTCCGGGTGACTCTGCCGGAGCGCTGCCCGGAGGGCCTGCCATGTTTCTGTTCCGCAGTATCCCGCGCTCCCCGACAAGGCCTGCTCCACAGCCGCTCGATGGGTAGGGGAGAGGGCGGCGAGGATGCCTTCGGGGCCGTCGAGCGGAACTGCCTCCGGGCAACTTCTCATGGGCTCGATGGTGATGCTTCTGTCCACCGGTCCCACGGTGTTGATGCGCAGAACTGCCCCCACCCAGATGATGAAGCGGCCGCGTTCGGAGAACTCCGTGCGGCCGTTGTCAGCCGAGCCTGCCCTGTTGTCGCAGACAAGGAACGCTAACCGCGTCCCCTCGGGGGACGTGTCGAGTTCCGTGGGCAGTGCCTTCGTGAAACGTTGCGTGATGAGCCAGTCCGGTTCGTTCTTCGCGATCTGGCTCGGCGTGAGGGTCACTATGTAGGTCACGAGCCGACCCTACCGAGGGCGGAAAGGCTGGTTCTGATGCCGTGCAATGACCTAGTTCGGGATGTATGTCCTATACTCCCGTCCTTCATCACCCCTTCTCATGTCACAGGCACGGACTAGGATCGTCTTTCTGGGTCTGACCATGGGGAACGGCGACCCTTGAGGGACACAAGGAGCGGGGAACAGGCATGCGGGAAGGCCGGTGGGTCACGGTCACCGAGTCCGAGTTCGATCACGAACGCCGCGGCCTGGAGGCGATCCGGGAGAAGCTGCCGGACTCCGACCCGTGGCGTGCCTGGTCGAACTTCACGTTCACCGCGAACACCGGCCACGTCCGCGAGGTGGACCTGCTGGTCGTCGCCCCCGGCGGCGTCTGCATGATCGAACTCAAGGACTGGCACGGCTCGGTCACCTCCGAGAACGGCACCTGGGTGCAGACCACGCCCGGCGGCCGTCGCCGTACCCACGGCAACCCGCTGCACCTGGTCAACCGCAAGGCCAAGGAACTCGCCGGCCTGCTCGCGCTGCCCGGACACAAGCGGGTCTGGGTCGCCGAGGCCGTCTGCTTCACGGACAACAGCCTCCGTGTACGGCTGCCCGCACACGACCAGAACGGCGTCCACACCGTCCACCAGCTGGTCGAGATGCTCAAGCAGCCCCCGAGCGACGAGCGCCGCCGTATCACGGCGATCGGCTCCCGCGAGATCGAGGCGGCCCTCAAGAACATCGGCATCCGCAAGAGTGACGCTCAGTACAAGGTCGGCCCGTACGAGCTGGAGCGGAAGTCCTTCGACTCCGGGCCCACCTGGGCGGACTACCTCGCCCGCCACAGCGACCTGCCCGAGGCCGCCCGCGTCCGCATCTACCTCAGCGAGCGCGGCTCCGACGCCTCCCTGCGCCAGTCGGTCGAGAACGCCGCCCGCCGCGAGGCCGCCGTGCTGGGCCGCTTCAAGCACCCCGGCGCGGTCGAGCTCAAGCAGTACTTCCCTTCCGGGCACGCCGCCGGCCCCGCACTGATCTTCGACTACCACCCGGCCACCCTCAAGCTGGACGAGTACCTGGTCCAGTACGGAGAAAAACTGGACATCCTCGGCCGCATGGCACTGGTCCGCCAACTCGCCGAGACCATGCGCTCCGCGCACTCCAGCCGCATCCACCACCGGGCACTCGCCGCCCGCTCCGTGCACGTCGTCCCCCGGCCGCGCGGCGGCAAGGGCCGTGCCGTCGGGGAGGAGGCCGCCTGGCTCACCCCGCAGCTGCAGATCTCCGACTGGCAGATCGCCACCCAGCGCAGCGGGGACTCCTCCCAGGGCCAGGGCATGACCCGCTTCGCGCCGACCGCCCTGTCCGCGATGCACCTGGCCGACGACGCCGACGCCTACCTCGCCCCCGAGCTCACCGCCCTCAACCCCGACCCGGTCTACCTCGACGTGTACGGCCTCGGCGTCCTCACTTACCTGCTGGTCACCGGCAAGGCCCCGGCCGCCAGCCAGGCCGAACTGCTGGCCCGACTGGAGGCGGGCGAGGGCCTGCGCCCGAGCTCTCTGGTCGACGGCCTCTCGGAGGACGTCGACGACCTGGTGCAGGCCGCCACCGCCTACCGCCCCGGCCAGCGACTCTCCAGCGTGGACGAGTTCCTGGAACTGCTGGAGGTCGTCGAGGACTCCCTCACCGCCCCGGCCGCGGCGGCCCCCGGCACGGAGACGCCGGGCGAGGAGGACGAACCCCCCGCCGACAAGGACCCGCTGGAAGCCGTCGCCGGAGACGTGCTCGCCGGCCGCTGGGAGATCCGCCGCCGCCTCGGCACCGGCTCCACCAGCCGCGCCTTCCTCGTCCGCGACCTTCAGGCGGAGGCCCGCAAGACCCGCCCCCTGGCCGTCCTGAAGGTCGCCCTCTCCGACAACCGGGGCGAGATCCTGGCCCGCGAGGCCGAGGCCATGGCCCGCCTGCGCCCCCACTCCGGCATCATCCGCCTCGTCGAAACCGAGCCGCTGCACATGGGCGGCCGTACGGTCCTGGTGCTGGAGTACGTAGGCGACGAACGCGACGAGGGCGGGCAGGGCACCGAGGCGGCCGGCGGGCGCCCGCGCCGCCGTGAGGAGACCGTCGCCCGCCAGCTCCGCGAGAACGGCCGCCTCCAGGTCGACCAGCTGGAGGCGTACGGCGACTACCTCTTCGGCGCCGTCGACTTCTTGGAGGGCGAGGGCGTCTGGCACCGCGACATCAAGCCGGACAACATCGCCATCCGCATCCGCCCCAACCGCACCCGCGAACTCGTCCTCATCGACTTCTCCCTCGCCGGCTACCCCGCGAAGAACACCGACGCGGGCACCGACGGCTACCTCGACCCCTTCGTCGACGTCATCACCCGCGGCTCGTACGACTCCCACGCCGAGCGGTACGCCGTCGCCGTCACCCTGCACCAGATGGCCTCCGGCGAGCTGCCCAAGTGGGGCGACGGCAGCGTCCTGCCCCGCATGACCGACGCGAAGGAGTGGCCGTACCCGACGATCGCGGCTGAGGCCTTCGACCCGGCCGTCCGGGACGGTCTGGTCGCCTTCTTCCAGAAGGCCCTGCACCGCGACGCCGGCAAGCGCTACCCCGAGCTCAAGCCGATGCGGGACGCCTGGCGCAAGGTCTTCCTCGACGCCTCCCAGACGGTCCCCTCCAGCCACCGCACCCGCGCGTCGGCCCCGGCGGCTCCGGCGCCGGGGGAGGCGCTGCCCGCCGCGGGCGCCGCCGCGGCGATCGCGGACGCCGAGCCGGAGACCGCCGAGCAGCAGCGCGACCGGCTGGCCGCCGAGGTCACGCGGGACACCCCGCTGACCGTCTCCGGCCTCACGCCCGCCGCCCAGTCCTTCCTCTACGGCCTGGGCATCACGACGGTCGGCGAACTGCTCGACTACAGCCGCCGCAAGCTCGTCAACGCCCCAGGCCTCGGCGCCAAGACCCGCAACGAGGTCCAGCAGCGGCAGCGCGAGTGGGGCGAGCGGCTGCGCGAGGCGCCGGTATCCCCGCTGACGCCGAAGGGCCGGGCGGAGGCCAAGGAGGAGCTGGACCAGCTCACGGCCGCCGAGTCGGCGTTGGTGGGCCACCTCGCGACGGGCGATTCGGCAGGCACGCTGCCTGCCCGCACCCTGCGCTCGGTCAGCCTCGACACCCTCGCCACCGTCTTCGTGCCCGCCGTCAACAACAACGGCTCCAACCGCAACAAGGCGGAGATGGTGCGGCTGTTGCTGCGCCTGCCCGACGAGCACGGGGTCCTGCCGGACATCGGCGTCTGGCCGAAGCAGAAGGACGTCGCGGACGCTCTTGCCCTGAGCCACGGCCGTATCCCGCAGATGCTCAAGGAGGAGCGCAAGCGCTGGAAGGCGGTGCCCGCCGTCCAGGCACTGCGCGGGGAGATCATCGACCTGCTGGTGAGCATGGGGCGGGTCGCTTCGGCGGTGGAGATCGCGGACGCGTTGGCGGTCCGGCGCGGTACGCATCTCGCGGGGCGCGAGCAGCGGCGGGCGATGGCGCTGGCGGCGGTGCGGGCCGTGGTCGAGGTGGAGCAACTGGAGCCGCAGGAAGCCGAGTTCCAGCACCAGCCGAACCGCAAGGCGACGGACGAGTCCCTGGGTGCCGGCCTGCTCGCGCTCGACGTGCGGGAGACCGACGGTCCGGACACCCCTACCGCGCCGGGCTTGTTGGAGTACGCGACCCGTCTCGGAAAGACGGCTGATCGGCTCGCGAGGCTGGACACCCTGCCGACGGCGGCGACCGTGCTGGCCGAGCTGGGCGCGCTGACGGTGCCGCCGGGCGCGGTGGACTGGGACGAGCGGCGGATGGTGGAGCTGGCGGCTGCGGCGTCGGTGAACGCCGCGGCCACTCCGCGTCTGGAGATCTATCCGCGTGACCTGTCGCTGGTCAGGGCGCTGCGGCTCACGCAGGCGGGGCTCGTCCGCTGGATCCCGGGCGTACCGGAAGGGCGGCAGCCGGGTCTGACCGGCGAGGACGTGCATGAGCGGGTACGCGCTCGCTTCCCCGAGCTGGTCGTGGTGGACGGGCGGGGCGGTGCCTCCCACGAACTGCCGACGGCCGGTCCGCTGACGAAGGCCCTGCGGGACGCGGGCTTCGAACTGTCGCTCAACATGCGCGACGACACGGGGACGCTGCGATACCTGCCGACACGGGTGGACGACGCGTCCAGCTACCTCACGACTGGTGCCTGGCGGCAGTCGACGCGTACGGGCGCGGTGACGCGGTACGCGGACGACCCGCAGCTCGCGGGCGCGGTGCGCGCGGAGGAACGGCTGCTGGCGTCGGCCCGGCGGGACGGGTTCCGCGTGCTGACCGTACGGCAGCAGTTGGTGCGGGACGCGGTGCGGGAGCTGGGCGCCGAGCGGCTGGGCGCGGGTGCGCTGTCGGTGACCGAGCTGTTCCTGGAGGCTCTGCACGCTCAGGTCACGCCGGGTACCAAGCCGACCTGGGAGACCCTGCTCAAGGCGGACGCCGCCGAGCCGGGCTCGAAGGGCGCGGTGCGGTTTGCGGAGTACGTGCGGACGGCGTGGGGCGTGGTGGAGCCCCGGGTTGCGGAGCTGCTGGGTGACGGTGGCGATGGCGGGGCCGGTCCTGTGCTGCTGACGGAGGCCGGGGTGTTCGCGCGGTACGACGCGATGGGCGTCCTGGACCGACTGGCGTCGGCGGCCCGGCAGGGCGGGCGAGGCCTGTGGCTCCTGGTCCCGCAGAGCGACCCCTCGCGCGAGCCCCGGCTCGGGCAGGTGGCCGTGCCGTACCAGGCCGGCCTGGGGGAGTGGATTCAGCTTCCGGACACGTGGGTGGGCAACGCCCATCGCGGGTCCGGCGAGGGTGTGGCAAGTGCCAGCGCCAGTGGTGTCGAGGGAGACGCGAAGTGATCGACCGCAAGGCTCTGTTGGAGGACCTGAAGAAGCAGGTCAAGGCGGTCGAGACCGACCTCGGGCGCCAGGTGAAGGCGCTGGGGGAGGTCGGTGCGCGGCTGAGGGGCGAGTACGACCAGGCGCGCAAGCTGGGGCGTACGGCGGCGACGTGGACCTCGTGGCTGGACGAGCGGGTCACGCAGGTCGCGGTGGCGTGGGTGCTGGGCACTGTGTTCGTACGGTTCTGCGAGGACAACCGGCTGATTCCGGAGCCGTACCTGACGGGGCCGGACGGGGATCGGCGGGAGTTGGCGGAGTCTCGGTACGACGCGTATGTGGAGTCGGATGAGGATCCGACGTACCGGGGGTGGCTGGAGAAAGCGTTCGAGGAGCTGGGGCAGGGGCAGGCGGGGCGGCTTCTTTTTGACAAGCGGCACAACCCGCTGTATCAGGTTCCGCTGTCGCATGACGGGGCGCGGGAGCTGGTCGAGTTCTGGCGGGGGAGGGATGAGGCGGGTGTCCTCGTCCATGACTTCACCGATCCGCTGAACGAGGACGGTACGGAGGGGTGGGACACGCGGTTCCTGGGTGACTTGTACCAGGACTTGAGTGAGGCCGCGCGGAAGACGTATGCGCTGCTCCAGACGCCGGAGTTCGTGGAGGAGTTCATCCTCGACCGGACGATGAATCCTGCGGTGCGGGAGTTCGGGTACGAGGAACTGAAGATGATCGACCCTACGTGTGGGTCGGGGCACTTTGTGTTGGGGGCGTTTCGGCGGTTGGTGCGGCTGTGGGGAGAGGGGCAGCCGGGGAAGGACGTGCATGAGCGGGTGCGGGCTGCGCTGGACTCGGTGCACGGGGTGGACATCAACCCGTTCGCGGTGGCTATTGCTCGGTTCCGGTTGCTGGTTGCGGCTATGGCGGCGGGTGGGGTGCGGACGCTGGCGGAGGCGGCGAAGTACGAGTGGCCGATTCAGTTGGCGGTGGGTGACTCGCTCATCAAGGCTCGGCAGTTGGAGTTGACGCTGGGCGGGGTTGAAGGAGAAGAGGGTGATCCTCTAGCTTCCTTTGCCTACTCCACAGAGGATGTACATAAATATCCCGGTATTCTTCAGCGGGGGCGTTATCATGTGGTAGTTGGTAATCCTCCATATATTACGGTTAAAGACAAGGGATTGAACGCACTCTATCGGGAACTATACAGTTCTTGTGCGGGGATTTACGCACTTTCCGTCCCCTTTGCTCAGAGGTTCTTCGAGTTGGCCAAGCGTGGCGCCGGAGATGGGCTCGGATATGGGATGGTTGGGCAGATCACGGCCAGTTCATTCAGTAAAAGGGAATTTGGTAAGCGCCTCATTGAAGGATTCTTCGCCAACGCAGTAGAGTTGACTGAGGTAATTGACACTTCCGGTGCTCACGTGCCTGGGCATGGGACTCCGACAATTGTTCTAATCGGCAAGAATAGGTCAGGAGGTGGCCGTGCGGTGACGATTAGAACTGTAAGAGGCGTGCATGGTGAGCCGCGCACGCCAAAGGATGGTGAGCCCGGTCTTGTCTGGCAAGCGATCTTTGATCAGATCGACGTGCCGGGTTCCATTAGTAACTGGGTCTCTGTTGAGGACCTGGATCGCAAGCAGTTCTTCGGAACTCACCCATGGATCCTGGCTGATGGCGGTCGTGAAACTGTTGAGTCTATCGAGCAAAATTCAGGCGGGACTCTGAAAGACGAATGTATCCGCGTCGGGTTCGTGGGAATGACTCATGCAGACGACGTGATGATTCGTCCGAGTCGCTCTTGGTCGCCCGAAGTTGCCAAGTTCCTTACCCCAACAGCTGCTGGCGATGAGTTGCGCGACTGGGGACTGGTTACCGATAATGCCGCATTCTTTCCCTATGGTTCCGATAGGGAACCCAAGGTTGTTCCGTCGTCAGTTCTTAAGTCTGTCGATATTTGGCCTTATCGCACCGAGTTGGGCAGTCGAGCTACTTTCTCCGGCAAGAATTACTTTCAATCGGGTAGGCCGTGGTGGGAGTGGCATCAGCTTCCGAAGGACCCATCATCTAACCCAACGTACCTTGCTTACGCGTTTGTTGCGACCCATAACCATTTTGTGTGGGATAGGAAGGGGACGGCTTTCAAGCAATCTGCCCCTGTTGTTAAGTTCTCCCTCGATGTCGGCAATGAGGATTTGTCGAACATTCTCGCCATTCTGAATAGTTCAACTGCGGGTTTCTGGCTAAAAATGCGCTGCCATAACATGGGGAGTACGGTAGATTCTAAAGGGGCTCGGCAGAGTACGATCCCATTCGAGGACTTCTATCAGTTCAATGGGGCCAATGTAGAGCGATTTCCTCTTCCGGAAAGGCGTCCGACTGCTCTCTCGCAACCTCTGGATTCCCTGGCGCAACTGCTTCCTGCTGCGGCGCCTTCAGGGGTGGCGAAGATTGGGCCTCCCACGCTCAGTGCTCTCCGGGAAGCAAGGAAAATCTGGGAATCCAATCGAGGTCGCATGATCGCCCTCCAGGAGGAACTCGACTGGCAGGTCTACTCCCTCTACAAGCTCCATCCAGAAGACCTCCGTGTCTCCGAGAACCCCGACGACCCGAACATCCCTGAACTCGCCCTCGGCGAACGCGCCTTCGAAATCGTCCTTGCTCGTCGCGTAGCCGCAGGCCAGGCCAGCGATGAGTGGTTCAAGCGGCACAACTCCAAGCCCATCACGGAGATCCCCGCCCACTGGCCCTCTCTCTATAAAGAGATCGTTCAGAGGCGCATTGACGTAATCGAGTCGACCCGTGCCATCAACATGGTCGAGCGCCCCGAGTACAAGCGACGCTGGGCCACCGAGGGGTGGGATGCCCTTCAGGAGAAAGTCCTTCGCTCCTGGCTTCTCGACCGAATGGAGAACCGCGACCACTGGTTCGACGAGAACGGGCAGCCCACCATTCTTACCCTGGCCCGTCTCACCGACGCCCTCTCCCGTGACGAGGACTTCGTCTCCGTGGCCAAGCTCTACGCGCCCCGCAAGGAGCTTGCCAAGGTCGTCGCCGAGCTGATCACCGACGAGCATGTGCCGTTCCTCTCCGCCTTGCGCTACAAGCCTTCCGGCCTCAAGAAGCGCGCCGACTGGGAAGAGGTCTGGGACCTTCAGCGCAAGGAGGACGCCGCTCCCGACGAGCCCGCCAAGCGGAAGATCAGGGACTCCATCCCCATACCGCCGAAGTACACCTCGGCCGACTTCCTCCGCCCCTCCTACTGGAGGGCGCGCGGCAAGCTCGACGTGCCCAAGGAGCGGTTCATCTCGTACGGGCAGACCAACGCCGCCACCCCCGAGCTGTACGGGTGGGCCGGCTGGGACCACCGGGAGCAGGCGCAGGCCCTCGCCACGTACTTCACCAACACCGCGCTGTCCACCGAGGAGATCACGCCGTTCCTCGCCGGCCTGCTGGAACTCCAGCCGTGGCTGTCCCAGTGGCACAACGAGTTCGACTTGCTCTACAGCGGCTCCCCGGCGGACTTCTTCGCGGGTTACCGCCAGCAGAAGCAGGGCGAGCACGGACTCACCGACGACGACCTTCGCAACTGGCGTCCCCAGGCTGCAACCCGAGGCCGTCGCCCTGCAGTGAAGAAGTAGCCGGAAACGACTCGGCGTTGTGCCCGCACGCCGATGCCGAGTCTGCTGGACGAGGGGCCTCCGGGCGTGTGTGCGGGTGGCCTCCGGTCGGTACGCGCAGCACCGCCCAGACGGTCTTGCCCGGAGCGGTCGGTCGAGGGGTGACGCCCCAGTCGTCTGCGAGGACGGCGACGAGGTGGAGGCCGCGGCCGGACTCGGACAGGGAGTCGGGGGTCGGGGGAGTGGGCGGGGGCTGCTTCTCGGCTCGGGTGTCGGTTACCTCGATGCGGAAGATGCCCTCGGCCAGGTTGAGTCGGAGATGGAAATCCCGGCCGGGGATGTGGCCGTGGCGTACGGCGTTGGCGCTGAGTTCGGCCGTGATGAGGGTGAGCGTCTCGTTGGCCGG
>NZ_JAEKKT010000276.1 GCF_019510245.1 Streptomyces sp.
AGGCGCGCCGCGCCTCTTCGCTCATCGGCTGCCGGCAGCCCGCCTGCACGAACCGGCCGACGTCGAGCTGCGGCGCCGTCTCCACCGCCTGCTTGAACTGGTGCCAGATCTGCGGCATGGGGTGGTCGCCGGTCGGCAGGCCGGTGTTGGCGAGGACGAGCCGGGCGAACCGGTCCGGATGCTCGGCGGCCAGGCGCAGTCCGATCAGCCCGCCCCAGTCCTGCCCGACCAGGGTGACGCCGCGCAGGTCGAGGACGTCCTCGACGAGGGCGCGCACCCATTCGACGTGCCGGGCGAAGCTGTGCTCGCCGCGGTCGGCCGGCTTGTCGGAGCGGCCGAAGCCGACCAGGTCGGGCGCGATCGCGCGCAGCCCCGCGGCGGCCAGCGGCGGGATCATCCGGCGGTAGAGGAACGACCAGGACGGCTCGCCGTGCAGCAGCAGCACCGGCTCCCCGTCGGCCGGGCCGTCCTCGACCCAGGCCATGCGCAGGGTGCCACCCGTGCCGCCCGTGCCGCCCGTGCCGCCCGTGCCGCCCGTCCCGTCCGGGACGTCGGCGTAGTGCGGTTCGTAGCCGAACTCCGGCAGCCCGGCGAAGCGGTCGGGCGGCGTGCGCAGCGTCTCCATCCGGCGGACGGTACCGGGCGCGGTCAACGCTGACTTGCCGTAACCGCGACTTCACCTAACAATTACGGCTGCGGTCGGCGGCGGCAACGTGGGGGCCGCTTCGTCGATCTTCGGGTGGGGATTCCGCCGCCGGCCGCGCCACCCTGCATCGCGGCCCCGGAGGCGGGGCGCTCAGAGGATCTTCGTCGCCGTCGATCAGGCTCCTGATGAGCGCCGACGTCGTCTACGAGAGTCCACGCACCCGCGTGGACCGCGTCGTGCTGCCCGGCGGCGAGCGGGTGGTGGTCAAAACGACCCGCGGCAACGGCGCCGCCGCCCGGCTGGCGCAGGAGCGCGAGGTCCTCGAGCGCGTCGCCGGCGTCGCCGGCGTGCCGGTGCTGCTGCGGCACACCGAGTTCGGCGACGGCCTCGTCCTACGCGACGCCGGCGAGCCGCTGGCGGCCCGGGTGGCCGGTGGCCCGCTCCCGATCGCCGAGGTGCTGGACGTCGCCGTGCGGTTGACGACGGTGCTCGCGGCCGTCCACCGCCGCGGCGTGGTGCACAAGGACGTCAACCCGGCGAACGTGGTCGTGGGCCCGGACGGCGCGGTCGTCCTCATCGACTTCGAGCTGGCCACCACCTTCGCCGAGCAGCGGCCGGGATTCACGCATCACCGCGAGATCGCCGGCACCCTGGCCTACCTGGCGCCGGAACAGACCGGCCGCACCGGATGGGCGGTCGACCAGCGGGCCGACCTGTACGCGCTCGGCGCGACGCTGTATGAGCTGGCGACCGGCCGCCCCCCGTTCGGCGACGAGGACGACGCGCTCGCGCTCACCCACGCCCACCTCTCGCGGACGCCCACGCCGCCGGAGCGCCTCAACCCGGCCGTCCCGCCCGCCCTGGCCGCCGTGATCGCGCACCTGCTCGAGAAGGAACCCGACCGGCGCTACCAGAGCGCGGAGGGCGTCCTGCACGACCTGCGTCGGGTGCAGGCCGACCCGGCGGTCGAGCTCGTCGCCGGCGAGCGTGACTACCCGTGGCGCCTCGTCCCGCCGGCCCGGCTGGTCGGCCGCGACCACGAGCTGGCCGCGCTCAACCGGGCGTTTCACGAGGCGCTCGGCGGGCGCTGCCCCGGCGTGGTCGTCAGCGGGTCGCCCGGCGTCGGGAAGAGCAGCCTGATCGACCAGCTGCGTCCGACGGTGACGGCGGCCGGTGGGTGGTTCGTCAGCGGCAAGTTCGACCAGTACGGCCAGAGCGGCGAGGACGCCGTGACCCAGGCGCTGGGCGCGCTCGCCCGGTTGCTGCTGGCCGAGCCGGACGATCAGCTCGCCGCGCAGCGCGCCCGGCTGCTCGAGCGTCTCGGGCCGGAGGCGGAGCTGGTGGCCGGGCTGGTGCCGGAGTTCCGGCCCGTCCTCGGCCTGAACGGTGACACGTCCATAGGCGACCCGAGGACGGCCCTGCCCCGGCTCGTCCAGATGGGGATCGCGCTGCTCGGCGCGGTCGTCTCGCCCTCGCGCCCACTGGTGGTCGTGATCGACGACCTGCAGTGGGCCACCCCGGCCCCGCTGGCCTTCGTCGACGCGCTCATCACCGCCGGCGGTTTCCCCGGGCTGCTCATCGTGGCCGCGTGCCGCGAGGCCGAAGTCGACGCCACCCATCCCCTGGCCACGCTGCTGCCCCGCTGGGCGGCGCAGGAGTCGCCCCCGACCCGGTTGGCCCTGGCGGATCTGCCCCCCGAAGACCTGTGCGACCTGCTCGCCAGCCTGCTGCGGGCACCGGCCGAGCAGATCGCGCCGCTCGCCGACGCCGTGCGCGAGCGAACGGCCGGCAACCCGTTCGACACCGTCGAACTCGTGAACGCGCTGCGCCGGGAGGGCATTCTCGTCCCGGGCGACGCGGGTTGGAGCTGGGACGCCGGCGCGCTGCGGCACCGGCTCGGCTCGGGGGACGTGCTCGAGCTCATCGCCGATCGCATCGGCCGGCTGCGGCCGGCCACCGTCGAGCTGTTGCACCTGCTCGCCTGCCTCGGCGGCGAGGTCGCGCTCGACCTGTTGCGCGTCGCGCTCGGGGCGGACGCGCTCGAGCGGCTGGCCCCGGCGCTGGAGGACGGGTTGCTCGTCCTGCAGCCCGACGGCGCGCGCTCCATCGGCTTCCGGCACGACCGCATCCGGCAGGCCGCGTACACCCGGCAGGACCCGGCGCGGCGGCGGGCGGCGCACCTGCGGCTCGCCCGCGCGCTCGCCGAGGAGGGCACCCACCCCGCACTGGCCGCCGAGCAGTACCTGTTCGCTCTGGACGACATGGCCGAGGTGGACGAGCGGCGGACCGTGGCCGGCCTGTTCGCGACCGCCGCCACCCACGCGCGGCGCTTCGCCGACTACGCCACCGCCGAGCGCTACCTCGCGTGCGCCCTCGAGCTGCTCGACGCCGGCGAGGACGCCACGACCTACCGGGAGCTCGAGGTCGACCGGCACCTTGCCCTCGTCGGCCTGGGCCAGCACGAGGACGCCGACGCCGCCTACGCCGAGCTCGTCGCCGAGGGGGAGCCGCCCGCGGCCTGCACGGCGCTGCAGGTCGGCAGCCTGACCGGGCGCGGCCGGCTGCCGGAGGCGCTCGACCTGGCCGTCGCGGCCCTGGCGCAGCGCGGGGCGATCATTCCCGAGGGCGACGACTTGATGGTCGAGGTCGGGGCCGGGCTGTTCACGCTGCAGGAGTGGGTGCGCACCGGTTCGTACCGGGACGATCTCGCCCGGCCGGACAACCACGACCCCGAGGTCGCCGAGATCGCCGAGCTGATCAGCGCGGCGGTCCCCGTCGCCTTCTTCCTCGGCCACCCCGTGCTGCCGTGGTTCGTCGTCGAGGCCGGCCGCCTCTGGCGCACCCACGGGCCCTGCGCGACGCTCGTCGGCGGTCTCGCCCATACCGCCTTCATCACCATCGCCGCCCAGCAGGACTACCGCACCGGGCACGCGGCCGTGCGGCGGGTGCTCGCGGCGAGCGAGGCCAAGGGATACGAGCCCGCCACGTCGCAGGCGCGGTTCCTCTACGCGCTCAGCGCCGGGTCGTGGTTCGACCCGGCCGAGGACGTCGCGGCCCAGCTGCAGCGGGCCCGCGAGGACCTCGTGCGCCACGGCGACCGGCGCAACGCCGACTACACCTTCTACCCGGTGCCCGCGTATGCGCTGACCCACGCGGCGACGCTCGCCGACGCCCTCGCCCAGATCGAGCACGCGATCTCCTGGCTGCAGCGCAGCGGCAACCCGTTCGTGGCCGAGCACTGCCTCGTGGCCCGCCGCGTCGTGCACGAACTGACCGACGCCGACACCGACACCGACGGCGACGGGCTGGAGGCCCGCCTCGAGCAGCTGGCGGGCAACCCGACGGCGACGGCGAACGTCCACGTCTTCGCCGCGTTCCTGGCCGCGACGCACGGGGATCCGTCCGCCCTCGACCGGCACTCGGCGGCGGCGATGGCCTACCGGCCCTACGTCGAAGCAACCCAGACCGTCACCACCATGCAACTGATGCGCGGGCTGGCCCTGACCGGCCGGCTGGCGGCCGCCGACGAGCCCGCACGCGCCGCCCTGCTCGCCGAGCTGGCGCCCGTCGAGGCGTGGCTCGCCGCCCGGGCGGAGGAGGCGCCGCACAACTTCGCCGCGTTGTCGCTGCTCGTCGCGGCCGAGCGGGCCGGGGGCCTGGGCGACTTCGCCGGCGCGGCCCACGCCTTCGACGCGGCCGCCGCGGAGATCGCGGACCGGCAGTCGCCCTGGCTGCAGGCCTTCATCGCCGAACGGCTCGCCCGCCTGCACCTGGCCACCGGCTTCGAGCAGGTCGGGCGGCTGGCGATGACCGAGGCCGCGCGCCGCTACCGCCGCTGGGGCGCGACGGCGAAGGTGCGGCAGCTGGCCGAGGAGTTCCCGCACCTCACCGTCCGGGCCGACGAGCCGGAAACGCGTCGGCGAAATGGCCGCCGACCAACTGCGACCCGCACGGGCACGCTGACCTCCGACGCGGTCGACATGCTCGCCGTGCTGCGCGCGTCGCAGGCGTTGAGCTCGGAGACGAACCTCGGCCGCCTGCAGGACGTCGTCGCCGACGTGTTGCGTTCGATGACGGGCGCGACCGGGGTGCAGATCGTCCTGCGAAACCCGGACGCCCCCGGCTGGGTCGTGCCCAAGCCCGACGGCCGCCGCGTCTCGGTCGAGGACGCCGCCGCCGGCGGGCTGCTCCCGCTGTCGGCGCTGCGCTACGTCGAGCGGACGCAAGCCCCACTGGCGGTCGAGGACGCGACGCGCGACGACCGGTTCGCCCGCGATCCGTACTTCCAGGCGCTGACCGAGTGTTCGCTGCTCGGATTGCCGGTGCAGGCGCGCGGCGAGGTCGGCGCGATCCTGCTGCTGGAGAACCGCCGCAGCCGGGGTGCGTTCGCCGCCGACCGCCTCGATGCGATCGAACTGATCACCGGGCAGCTGTCGGTGTCGCTGGACAACGCGCTGCTCTACGCCAGCCTCGAGCGCAAGGTCGCCGAACGCACCGAGGCCCTGCGCGAGGCGAACGAGCAGCTCGAGCTGCTGGCCACCACCGACCCGCTCACCGGGCTCGCCAACCGCCGCCACTTCACCGAGGCGCTCGATCTCGAATGGCGGCGGGCCGTCCGCCCGGACAGCTCACTCGCCATCGCCATGCTCGACATCGACCACTTCAAGCTGTTCAACGACCACTACGGGCACCCCGCCGGGGACGAGTGCCTGCGGCGCGTGGCGCACGCGATCAAGGACAGCGTGCGGGACACCGACATGGTCGCCCGCTACGGCGGCGAGGAGTTCATCGTGGTGCTGCCGACCACCTCGATGACCGACGCGCTGATGGTGGCCGGGCGGATCCGCCGCGCGGTGGAGAAGCTGGCGCTGCCGCACGAGCTGACCGAGCCCGGCATCGTCACGGTGAGCGTCGGCGTCGCCGGCGGCCCGCCGTCCGTCGCCGAGACGGCCGAACAGCTGATCAAGATCGCCGACGACGCGTTGTACGAGGCGAAGCGGGCGGGACGGAACCGGGTCGCGGGCTAACGCTCCGCGGACCGCGGGCGACGTCAGCTCTGTGCGCT
>NZ_JAEKKT010000277.1 GCF_019510245.1 Streptomyces sp.
GCGGGATCCCGATCTCTTCGCCGTCGATCTCTCCGGTGAGCTTGCCGGACTTCTGGCTGCCTCTTTGATGGACAGTACGCGCCAGTCGTGGCCGTCTTCGGGGACCTCGGAGCTGAGGACGTCGGCGTTGGGGCGGACGACGATCCAGCCTTCGCCGGGCACGGTCAGATGCTTACCGAAGGCGCCGAGCATCTTGGACTGGCCGTCGGGGCCGCCCGCGATCTGCTGGACGATCTCCGAGGCGCGGTGGGTGTTGGGTGCGGGCTCGATCGTGCCGTCGTCGGCGCGGCGGCCTGCGTACAGGGTGGCTCCGGCCATGCCGTTGGCCATGTACGTGGCGGAGAAGCGGACTTCGGGAGACTGCGCGGTACAGCTGCCAGGTCCGGGGCTGCAAGCCGCCGTTGGTGGTGCCCTTGAGAGCGCGGGCCTTCCGGTTGACGTACCGGGAGGCCGCGGCGGTCAGCCGGGCGGTCACTTACCCACCTCGCCGAGGGTGTCGTCGAAGCGGTTGAGGAGGACGGCCCCGCCGGCGAACCACTCGATGCCGTGGACGAGGAGGGGGGCGTCGTCGAACTGGCCGGTGACAAGGAGCCAGGTCGCGAGGAGGATGCCGGACACCCACCAGTCGAGGCGGAACCTGTGACCGACCCTTGCTTCGTCGCTTCAGGGAGCCGGGCTGATCACGCCGTTCTGGTGCATGACGAAGACGCCCGTGGTCTTGCCGTCGACCTGCCGGTCCTCGATCCACTTCGACGACAGGTTGTGCAGATTCATGTGTTGCTGTTCCCAAGGCATCTGGTGTGAGGCACCGAGTGCTTTGACCATCACCTTGTGGGGTCCGGCGATGGCGCCATACAGCGCGCGGACCGAGAAGTTGAGCTCCACATTCCCGCTCGGCGGCGTCGTGTTCGCCGTCCTGTCGTGCTCCCCGTCCACGATCAGTACGGGCACGCTTCCGCCGAGGACCCCGCCCTGCCCCGCGGTTGTCTCGTTCCATCCCCACCGGGCGAAGCTCCTGATGCGGTTCAAGCCTTCCGGTGGCCCCCAGGTGCTGCCGATCGGTTCGCTCTCCATGTACGCCGCCCACACCGCATCCACCATGCCGGGCTCCCGCTGGTCCGGGGAGCGCAGCTCGAGGTTCCACGCGTTCTCCAGGCCCGGTCTCGCGCCGAGGGACATCGGAACTGGGCTCGGTGGCGGGCTTGGAGGGCTCGACGTGGCCTTGGGCGGGAAGATCGGCGCCAACAGGAACATGCTCTCCACGTTTTCCGGATGTTTGACCGCGTAGGGTCCCATCGTGAACGCGGCCGCAGACCAGCCGACAAAGGCGACTTGCTCCACGCCGCACTTCAGCTTGATGTACTCCACGACGCGGTGCAGCTCGGCTTGGTCGCTGTCGGAGTTGTTCAGCTGGTGCGGGTAAGTGGGGCTGCACGGTGGGGTGAATCCTGGCGGCCGTGGGATGAGCAGCTTCTGGTCGTTCTCGCTGAGGTTGCACGGGGAGCCCATCTCGGGACGAGGTGACCGCCCGGAGCCCTGGAGGTCCATCATGAAGACGTCGTAGCCGTCCTTCGCCAGTGCCTCGGCCCAGCTGTACGTCTTGTACTGGAGATCGAAGCTGGCGAGCACCGGAGCACTCCTGCCGTGAAGCATGAGCACGGGTTTGCCTACCGGCCCCGTCCGCCGGCTCCTCCGCTCCCGTACGAAGAGCTTGACCGCCTCTTGATTGTTCGCGGGCACGTTGGACGTGTGGGGGACCTCATGGTCGATATACGTGGTTGGCCAAAGCCATGTTGGCAGCGGCGAAGGCAGGCCCCAGAATGACAAAGCCCTTTCCGCTCGCAGCATTGGCTTTGGCAATGGACGTGGCTGCCAGTTCCAACCCATGGGAACCATCCGTTCCGTGCACTTGGCAAGGGAGCTCGTGCTCCCTTGAGCCAGAATCGGAAGGCTGCGCGCTCAGCGCCACAGCACAGCTGTCGGCCTAGGCCCATGGAGTGGTGCGACCCTCCGATCGGCGGTCGCCGAGTTACACGGCGTGTCTCCCGCTGGCCGGGTCCACAGGTCTGGAACCTCCTGGCCGAAGAGGTCGAAGCCGAGCTGACCCTGCTGACCATCCGGGGGGTCTCCTGGTGTGCGTGGATGGGCGTGGATTCCGCCTGCTGCGCGGGCTTGGGTGGGGATGTGGCCGCCTCATCTCCTCCGGGTGGGGGGTGGTGAGGCTGGGCTGGTTGACCGCTTGGAAACGCAGGTGGGGCCGTGACCGGGCAGGTCACGGCCCCAGGAAGGGCGGTCAGTTCACGCAACCAGCAGCGGCGCCCTCATCCCACACCCCTCCAAGCCGCCAGCCCGCACCGCTGCGAGCCACCACCCCCAACCCTCGAGCCCCGAGTCCGCCGACCCGCCACAACCCCCCACCCCCGCACCTCACCCCCAGCGCGGATCCCGCCCCGTCCCCGCCAGCAACCGCTCGAACGCCGACGCGTCCTCGGTCACCGGGACCGGCTCCCCGAATACCCCCATGCTCCTGGCCGTGGGCGCCAGTTGAGCCACCGCGGCCGTCAGCTCCTCCACGACCGCCGAGTGGGCCGGCCCGTACTCCTGTCCCGTCCCCCGCGCCAGGTCCCACACATGAACGGTCAGATCGAGCAGCGCCATCGAGCCCACCAGCCGCGCCGGCATGTCCATCGCCCCAGTCGTGCCCTCCTCGGCGCCGGGCGCGGACCAGGCAGCCACCAGCCGGTCCGCCTCCCGCGCGAGCCGCTCCCGCCAGTCCGGGCCCTCGGCCACCCGGTCCGGGGTGACCTCGCCGAAGTCCGACGGCTCCTTCACGGCCAGCCGCTGGAACTGCACGATCACCTGGAAAACATGGTTGACCAGCGCCTTCACGTCGTACTCCGCACAGGGCGTGGCAGCCCCCAGAGCCGCGTCCGGAATCCCCCGGAACACCGGAACCGCCCGCTCCAGGGCCATCCCCAGCAACTCGCCGATGCCGTACGTCTTCTTCACCGCGTTCGTGTCCATGCCCCGACCGTACGAAGACCGCCGCCCGCCCCTCTTGAAGAAACGCGACGCCCGAGCCCGGCCGTACGATCCCCCCATGGCCGCCCCCCGCCGCGACACCCGCGGGATCGTCGACCCGGCCGGACTGCTCACCCGGGTAAGGTTCCGCCGCCACGAACCCGCCGAGCCGCTGCGCCGGTACGTCGAGCGGTACTGGTTCATCGACTGGGACCTGCCCGAGCCCTACGCCTCCCACGTCGTCCCGCACCCGTCCGTCCACCTCACCTTCCAGCAGGACGAGGGGTCGCCCTACGCCGAGCTGACAGGCATCCCCGGCGGCCTCTACACCAGGAAGCTCACCGGCCAGGGCCGGGTCTGCGGGGTGAAGTTCCGCCCCGGTGGCTTCCGGCCGTACGCCCCCGAGCACCCGGTGTCCCACTGGACGGGCGAGGTGCTCGCCGCCCGGGACGTGTTCCCGCAAATCACGACGGACACCGCCCGCGAGGTCGTGGCCCCCGCCACCGACGAGGCCCGCGTCGCCGCACTCGACGCCTTCCTCCTCCCCCTCGGCCCCGCCGCCCCCGACCCGCAGGCCGACCTCGCCATGGCCCTCGTCGACCGCGTCCACGACGACCGCACCGTCCGCCGCGTCGACGACTTCGCCCGCACAGCGGGACTCTCGGTACGAGCGCTGCAACGGCTCTTCTCCGCCTACGTCGGCGTGAGTCCGAAGTGGGTCATCCTCCGCTACCGCATCCACGAGGCCCTGGAGCTCGCCGGCACCCGCAGCGAGGTCGACTGGGCCGCCCTCGCAGCCGACCTCGGCTACGCCGACCAAGCCCATCTGGTTCGGGACTTCACAGCGACGGTCGGGGCCCCGCCGACGGCGTACACACAAGCGACTGCGGGCTGACCCGAAAAACTGGCCGGGCTTACCCGCGCCGACTGGATCGCCGTGACCGTATCGCAACACTGGCACTGACCTGACCCGTCAGAAGTAGTACTCGTCCCCACTGTCCAGCACCAACACCCGCTGCCGGTCGTTCTCCCGGTTCCGGTCCACCGTCCCGCCCTTCCACACCGTGTCGATCTCCATGCCGGCCGCCGTGGTCGCAGGGATGTATCCCACGTACGGCAGCCGGCAGGCGCCCTCCATCAGGTGACCCCGGCGCCCGCGGAGCGGCATGCGAGGCTGATCCCCATGCTCGTAGCCCGCTCCGCCGCCCTCTTCGTCGTCGCCGCCCTCTTCGAGATCGGCGGAGCCTGGCTGGTCTGGCAGGGCGTACGGGAGCACCGGGGCTGGATGTGGACCACGGGCGGCATCCTCGCCCTCGGCGCCTACGGCTTCGTCGCCACCTTCCAGCCCGACGCCCACTTCGGCCGCATCCTCGCCGCGTACGGCGGCATCTTCGTGGCCGGCTCGATCCTGTGGGGCATGGCGGCGGACGGCTACCGCCCGGACCGCTGGGACATCACGGGCGCCCTGATCTGCCTCGCGGGCATGGCGGTGATCATGTACGCGCCGCGGGGCGACTGACGTCTCGCCGACCGGCCCGCCCGGAGCCTCCGACTACCACCGCCCTATCCTGGCGGGAGCCCGTACCCCCACCCGCCCGAGGAGCAGCCATGGCATCCGCCGCCCCGTCCCCCGCGTCCCGGATCGCGATCGTCACCGGGGCGAGCAGCGGAATCGGCGCGGCGACCGCACGGCAGCTCGCCGCGGCCGGCTACCGCGTGGTCCTGACCGCCCGCCGCAAGGACCGTATCGAGGCGCTGGCGGAGGAGATCAACGCGGCGGGCCACCAGGCGACGGCGTACCAGCTGGACGTGACGGACCGGGCCGCGGTCGACGAGTTCGCCTCCGCCTTCAAGACGGTCGGCGTCCTCGTGAACAACGCCGGCGGAGCCCTCGGCGCCGACCCGGTCGCCACCGGCGATCCCGCCGACTGGCGCTCGATGTACGAGACGAACGTCATCGGCACCCTCAACGTCACCCAGGCCCTGCTCCCCAAGCTCGACGCGAGCGGCGACGGCACGGTCGTCGTCGTCTCCTCCACGGCGGGCCACGGCACGTACGAGGGCGGCGCGGGCTATGTCGCCGCCAAGCACGGCGCCCACGTCCTGGCGGAGACCCTCCGCCTGGAGATCGTCGGCCGCCCCGTCCGCGTGATCGAGGTCGCGCCCGGCATGGTCAAGACCGACGAGTTCGCCCTCACCCGCTTCGGCGGCGACCAGGAGAAGGCGGAGAAGGTCTACCAGGGCGTCGCGGAACCACTGACCGCCGACGACGTGGCCGACACCATCACCTGGGCGGTCACCCGCCCCAGCCACGTCAACGTCGACCTCCTGGTCCTGCGCCCCCGCGCCCAGGCATCCAACACAAAGGTGCACAGAGACCTGTGACCCGGCCCGAGAAGGACAAGAAGGACCCGCACGACGAACGCCAGATGTGGTGGTGGCTCGCCTACTTCCTCTTCGGCATCCACATCGTCGCCTTCGTCATGATCTACGCGGTGATGCACGCCCCGAAGTAAGCGTGTCGAGATCAACGCACGGGATGCCGATCTCCTGATCGCACCCGGTCTTTACGGCTGCACGTCGAAGACGATCGCCCCGTGCTGTGGGGCGAGGCGCGCACCTCGCCCCACAGAGGCGCTAGCCCTTCACGCACACGACCTGCTTCAGCTTCGCC
>NZ_JAEKKT010000058.1 GCF_019510245.1 Streptomyces sp.
AGGGCCTCCTGCTGCTCGGTGATTCGACACCAACGAGCTGTTCAGGAGGCCCTGTTCGTATGCGTCCAGCGCCCGCGACCACCCGATCGGGACTTCCGTTCGACGTGCATCTCCCAAGATCGAAAAGACAACAGCTTCTAAGCCTCGAAGCGTATGCCGACTGGGTGAATCATTCCCCCCTACGACCAAGGATGGCTGTTCAGAATCAAGCCGATGGATGGTGCCCCCACCCTCAACCTCCTCGCCGCCGCCGAATACGAGAGTCTGGTCGGCTGACCACCCTGCCGCACAGCACCCGCCGCCCGATGCATCAGGTGCCAGCGTCCTCTCCGTTGGGCCGTCCACGAGCGCGGCGAGCCGGTCGACGCCGGCAGCGCCGCGACGTCCTCCAGCTCCATGCAGTCGCCAGCTGGCCCGCGGCGTCCAGCAACTCCGCCAAGTCCCCAGGGCGACGCCATCCGCCGACCCGCTTTCCTTCGGGCCTGGTCCGGCAGGCTGAGCCAGCGGGCCCGGCCTCGGGCTGCGCCCGCTGCGCGATCCGGACGCCGCGGAGGCCCTCGGTGCCACCGGCCTCGCCCTGATCTCACGCCCGCCGACGTAGCCAGCCAGGGAACCCGACCAGCGATCTTTCCGTGAACCTCAGCGGACCCTTCAGTCGACGTGCTAGCCGAGCATGATCGTGCTGACGCGGATTTGCTGTACCCCAACTACGCACACCCGGACTCGTCGACGATACTGACCAATCACGGTCGCGGCTCGCCAACTATCCGCTGGCCGCCATGATCGCGTTGATGAGGTCGCCGCCGCTCTCTTTCAAGGCCCTGACCGCCTTCGCTCTTGACGCACCAGTCTGATCCATAACCAATTCGATGTCCTTGGGGTCAACCCCGGTCTCGTCGACGGTGTCCTCGATGGTGTCGTCGTCAGGCTCAGGAACGTCTTCGAAATCTTCTGGCATGAAGTCCTCCAAGGAGCGAAGAAGTACCGCTCAGCCCTTCCACTGCTCAGGCACCGTGAAACAGGTGCCCCACCGTCACGGGCGGCGTTCCCTAACTTGACTCTGTCGGGGATCTTGGAGTTTCCCGGTGCGGCAGCATGGTCGATGGAGATGATCGGGGAGTTCCGCCGACCGTTGCAGCTGTCGAGGTGCCCGTTGTCCCTGCGCCCCCGTTCCGGTGAGCACGTTCCGCCTCTGACCGCACGGGTCGCGCGGGCGAGCAACCCGGGCGGTACGACGGCCGTATGGGTGCGGGCCCGGCTGGACGGGCTGTGGCGCGACGAGGACTTCGCGGACTGGTACCCCAGGGACGGGCGTCCGGGGCTCTCGCCCGCTCAGCTGGCCACCGTCTGTGTGCTGCAGTTCCTGCTCGGGCTGTCGGACAGGCAGGCCGCCGAGGCGGTCCGCTGCCGCATCGACTTCAAGTACGCGATGGCCATGGAGCTGGACGATCCCGGCTCCCACCACAGCGTGCTGGCCGACTTCCGCGAGCGTCTCACCGAGGACGGCCGAGCCGACCGCCTCCTCGACCTCGCACTGGCCCGCCTGAAGGAGGCCGGCCTGGTGCGCGAGCGCACCACGCAGCGCACCGACTCCACGCACGTCCTGGCCGCGGTGCGTGATCTGACCCGCCTGGAGCTGGTCACCGAGGCGGTTCGCGCCGCACTCGAAGAGGTCGCAGGTATCTCACCTCATCTGCTGGACGAGCTGGTCGACCAGGGCCGGGGGCTGCGCTACGGCCGGCCGGTCCGCCTGGGGAAGAACCCCACCAAGCCCATGACTAGGATTCTTGCCACCGGGAACGACGCCGTCCGGCTTCTGGAACACCTCCACCGCTACGCAGCGGACCGCATGTCCGGTCCTCGCATCCAGGCTCTGCGGCAGATCATGGTGCAGAACTATCACCGTGATGCCGCGGGACACCTGCGCTGGCGCACCGCCGAGAAGGAAGGCGGGGCGGGTCTGCCGCCGTCGTCGAGGGCGATCGTCTCGCCCTACGACACCTCGGCCCGCTGCGCGAGGCACGGACACATCATCAGCTGGAAGGGGTTCGCCGCTCATCTGACCGAGACCTGTGCTGCCGACGGCCTCAACGTGATCACGGACATCGCCACCACCGCGGCCACCACCCACGACAGCCAGGTGCTGCCCGGCATCCACACCCGCCTCGCCCGACGCGGCCTGCTGCCCGCCGAGCACCTGGTCGACGCCGGCTACACCTCTCTGCCCCACCTGGAACAGGCCGCCCGTGAACACCAGGTCACCGTCTCCGGTCCGCTGAAGAGCAACCCCACCCGCCAGCACCGCCGAGGCGAGGGCTTCGCCCGGGACGGCTTCCACATCGACTACGACCGCCGACAGGTCACCTGCCCCCAGGGACAGGTCAGCGCGGGCTGGCACGGCCCTTACCCGACCTCCTCGCCCGCCGCCGCCCCGCTGATCGTCGCACGGTTCACCGAAAGCCAGTGCCGCCCCTGCCCGGCCCGCACCCAGTGCACCAGCACCGCCGACAACGCCCGCACCGTGGGCTTCCCCCCACGAGAGCTCCGTGACCTGCAACTCCGCGTCCGCGCCGAGCAGCAGACGCCCGAGTGAAAGACGCGCTACGCGGTCCGCTCCGGAGTGGAGAGCACGGTCAACGAGTTCGCCCACGGGCACGGTATGCGGCGCTGCCGCTATCG
This sequence comes from Streptomyces sp., assembly GCF_019510245.1. Lineage (GTDB taxonomy): Bacteria > Actinomycetota > Actinomycetes > Streptomycetales > Streptomycetaceae > Streptomyces. The sequence continues at coordinate 2,680 of NZ_JAEKKT010000058.1, forward strand.
AGGACAGGGAAAGGTCCATGTCCAGCACGTGTTGACAGCCATCGCCGTCAACATCGAGCGCCTCGGCGGACTGGCCCCGGCTGAGGAAGCCCCCACACCCCGCCAGCCGACTGCCTTCCAGAACTACCTCGACCAGCGCGAGCTCCCTCGCCTGAAGTCCTGGCGAACCCTGGGCAGTTGACTCCGCCGACACCAAGATCCCCGACAGAGTCAAGCTAGCGGGAGCAGCGGAATCCCTGACACCCGTGGTCCCGCGTCGTCGAGCCGCCTCAAACCGCTGTCCTGACACGTCCCTGCGGAGTGATCTCCATCAACGGCCCCAGTCACCGGTTCAAGAACCGGCTCGCTGCCATCGAACGAGAGCGGGACGACGCGGCCTGACAACGTGGTCGACAATGACCACATGGATGTCACCGAGCTGCTCGAATCGGCTTCCCTCCTGGTCCCGGAAGAGGTCGCTACCGAAAACGACATCACGGTGCGAGACGTCTGGGACTACCTAGCCCACGACGAATGGCAGATCGCTCTGAGCCTGCTGGAGGAGCTCGGGGACGGGCAACCGCTGCCCCTGACGTTCTGGGAGCAGCTTGCCAAGGCGGCTGAGCAGCTTGGCCTTGAGCGGAGCGCGACTTGGTGCCATTGGCGATGCTCCGAGATCCGAAACGGAATGATCCGGGCGGACCTGACGCTCCGTCCAGTCACAGAGACGCGACGCAAGACACCAATCGCCGGTCACGGCGTTCTGCGGCCCATGTGGGACATCGGGAACCTCTCACCCACCGGGAGCGCTGCGGTGAGCATCGCCGGGCTCTGGGTTGAGGGCATGCCCATTCTGGAGCCCGGCGGCCGAGCCACTGTCCGCCTCGTTCCCCTCACCCCCGCTCACTGGACGCACGTCGAAGCCGGCCAACTGATCAACATGCACGAGGACCGAACCGTGGCTGGCACCGCAGTCGTGCTGGAGATTCACCCCCCTGCCACCGCCATGCTCACGAGATAACGCCGGCTCCCGACATCGCGCTGGTGCAGATATCTCCGTAATTGGTGGAGCACTCACAGGGGTACGTCGACACCAGGACGCTGTTGAATGCTTTGCCCCGCTTGACCGGATCATGATCCATCGCGTCGAGACTCTGGTAGAGCGAGAAGGGCTTCTGGGCCTCATCCCGAGCGCGGGCGGGCACGGACTGTCGAAGCTGGTTGAACCGCGGAAACATCACCGAACGTCCTCGCCACTCGTCGCGCCTGAGGGCTGGCCGTCGACCACGCCGCTCGTTGCCCCATCCGCATTCTGCCCTTTGATCGCAGTGTTGGACGAGACCTCTCGAACTCACTGACCTGCCCCGAGCCGGTCGACGTTCGCAGGTTTGCTCAAGTCTCCGGTGACCATCACGCCCAGCAGCGGGCCGGGGGTGTCGACCACTACGTGCCGCTTGCGACCGTTGACGAGCTTGCCGCCGTCGAAGCCGCGGCTGTCCTGTCCAACGACGGCGTCCGCCTTCACCGACTGAGAGTCGATCACCCCGGCCGTCGGCTCCGCGTCCCGCCCCAGCTCCTCGCGGACCTTTGCGCGCAACCGGTCGTGGAACTCCCTGACCAGGGCGTGGTCGCGCCAGCGGCGGAAGAAAGCACGTCCGGTCCCACGGCGGGAAGCCGGCCGGCATCGCACGCCACTTGACACCGTTGTCCACGAGGTACCGGATCGCGTCCAGCGGCGCGCGGTGGCAGTATCCCTCCGGCCGGCCGCCCCGCCCGCGCATCCAGCCCGGCACCGGCAGCAGCGGCCTAACCTCGGCCCACTCCGCGTCCGTCATGTCCGTCGGGTACCGGCGCTGCCGCTCGGGCCGGTCGGCCGCGTTGCCGTACACGTACGCGAGGCAATCACACGTTGGAGCGGCCGAGTTGGAGCGGCCGAGCTGGACCGCCTGGCGATCGGCACGGAAGACAGCGGCACAGGGGCCTCCTGTTGCTCTATGGATGATTCGACACACACGAGCTGTTCAGGAGGCCCCGCCTTCATGCTCTGGCCACGGCAGGATCACCCGACCGGGAACCCACGTTCGACCACCAACGCTCAAGATCGAAAAGTTCTTACGTGTCGGGATGCTCCGGCAGGGCGAGCCAGTCCGACCAGGAGATCTCGCGGCCGAGGAAGCGCGGCTGGTCGAACGGCCAGTCGGCGCCGATCCACTGCGGCACCAGCGCGTCGAGTGCTTGCTCGACCTTGCTGCCCACCAGCTCGTCCACCACCCACCAAGAGATCTCGCCGTCCGCGCCGGCCCTCTCCGGTGGGTCGATGTAGACGCAGCCGAGCAGAGCTGTCTCCGCCGCGTCGAACAGCGCGTAGTTGAAGGACTGGTGTGCGGCGATCTCCTTCTCGTGCCGCAACAGGTCGGCCTGGTCGGCCTCGTAGGTCATGCCGGCCGCGGGCCAGCCCCAGGCCGGACCGAAGATGGTCCACAGCCGCTCGCGCGAACCCCTCACAGCCGGATAGTCGAGCGGGGTGTCCGCCTCCCGGATCGGCCGTAGGTGATGACCACCGCCCGGCAGCGGTACCAGGACGGGGTGGACGAAGTCATCGGGAAGCCAGCTCATGGCGCCCGACCGTAGCAGCGCGCGGCCGTCCACTCCCCTGGATTTACCCCGCATACCGCCAGGCCCTGCTCTCATGCCGGGCAGGGCCCGCGATCACCCGATCGAGACTCCCATGCGATCGACAGACTCCATGATCGGTATGGCAACGGCTTCTAACGACCCCACCCGCGATTGATCGTGGATGCTGTGCCTCAAGGGCCAGGGTTAGGCTCGTGGCTGATCACGGCTACCGACGAGGCGGTTTCGAGGCATGAGCGGAAGAGTGACGGCGGTCAGCAGCAACGGGGAGTACTCGTTCACCAAGCCGAACCGGGACAGCGTCGTATTGCTGGCCGGGCTTGGTGTGGAAGGGGACGTGCACGCCGGTGTGACGGTCAAGCACCGCTCGCGCGTCGCGCAGGATCCCACTCAGCCGAACCTGCGCCAGGTCCACCTCATTCACGAAGAGCTCTTCGCCGAGGTCGGCGAAGAAGGGTTCAAGGTAGCGCCCGGCGAGCTCGGCGAGAACATCACCACGCGCGGCATCGATCTGCTCCGCCTTCCGGTCGGCACATTGCTGCGCATCGGCGACTCCGCGGTCCTCGAAGTCACCGGCCTCCGCAATCCCTGCCTGCAGATCGACACGTTCCAGGACGGGCTGCTGAAGCAGGTCGTCGGCCGCGACGAGGCGGGGAACATCGTGCGCAAAGCCGGAATCATGAGCATCGTGAGGGAAGGCGGCGTGGTGCGCCCTGGCGACACGGTCGATATTGAGCTTCCCAGCGGTCCGCACCAGCCCCTGGACCGGGTCTGACCAGCTTCCCGGGCAAGCCGTGACATGACGACGGCCGCGCGGGTTCTTAAGGTGTGAACATCAAGCAGGCTCGCGCGGCCATGGCCCATCCTGCCTTCTGCGGCATCGCGCCCAACTTCTTGGCGAGTTGATCGAAGAACTCGCGCCGCGCTGGGAAGCGCGCTGCGAGTCCGCACGGCACGAACGGCGCCGGGGCGCACACGGCAGGCCGAGGCCGGCCCGAGGTACGAACTCGTCTTCACCGACCGGCTGCTGGCCACCCTGGTTCACTGCGCACCGGCCTCACCCATGAGGCCCTCGGCGTGATCTACGAGGTGGGCTCGTCCACCCTCGGCCGTGCCATCAGCGAGATCCGCCCGCTCCTGGCGGAGCGCGGACTCGCCATCCCCGACCGGCTCGGCCTACGGCTGAAGACCCTGGAGGCCGTGTTCGCCTACGCCGTCGCCGAGAACATCACCCTGCGCATCGACGGCATCGAGACCCAGGGCCAGCCGGCCCGGCAGGCGAGCCTTCGTCTCGGGCAAGCGCAGGCAGAACACCATGAAGACCACCGCTATCAGCGATCAGCAGGGCCGCACCCTGTGGTCCGGCGCGATGCGTCCCGGCCGGATTCACGACCAGACCTGTGTGCGCACCGAGGCCATCGCCGAGCAGTTCCGTCTCCAGCCCAGCGTGAAGGCCGAGGCCGACGAGGGTTACCGGGGACTGGCCAACGAGTTCGCGGACCAGGTCAGCGCCCCGCCGAGAAGACCGAAAGACTTCGACGAAGCACCGCTGACCGAACGGTACCGGTGACGCGAGCAGCGGCGTCGTCAGTCTTCCCGACGGGTCTTCGTCGAACACGCCAACGCCGAACACCGGCAATGGCGCACGCTGCAGCGGTACACCGGATGGCGCGAGGACTACGGCGAGACGCACCGGGCCATCGCCGGCATTGTCTCCGACCGCGTCGCCAAGCGGGCCACCCGGCACAAGCCGAGCACCGAACTCGTGCTCGTCCGTACGACGGCCTGCGGAATCATCCACCAGCCGAACCCCCAGGTCGGCACGACCCGACACCAATCGCGGGGCAGCCCGTAAGGTACTACGCCATGACAGCGGGCAGGGTTCCGCTGGCGGGCCGCGAGGGCGCATCAGGAGGCGAGCACGCGCTGGTGCAGCTCGGTGACAACCTTGCGGGCAGAGGAGATCGCGCCGTGCTGCCAGGCGTCCAGATAGCTGAGGTAGTCACCGGCGAAATACACGTGCCCCTGGGCCGTGTTGAGCGGCGCGTACGCCGGTGCGTCGGGGCCGCCGGGCATGGAGTGCCAGGCGCCTTCGAGGTAGGGAACGAGCTTCCACTGGTGGGAGTAGGACGCGGCGAGTTCGCTACGGTACTTGCCGCCGTGGATCTTGACACCCTGGTCAAGGGCGCGTTCCAGGCGCTGGGCCGGGGTGAGGGCCGAGTACAGGTCGGAGTGGGCGCCCGTGTTGTAGTAGCCGATGATCAGACCGCGCTCGCCAAGGTGCCCGTAGGACGGGTACCAGATGTGATCGAGGTCCAGGTCGGTCTCGGTGATGCCGCCGAAGATCTTGAAATCCCTCTCCCACCAGCGGCTCTTGTACTCGAGTCCGATCTTGGAGGCGTAGGACGGTTTCACCGCCCGCAGTGCGGTCTGCACGGCGGTGCCGAGGTTGTGCGAGGTCTTGGCCAGGATGTGCGGGGCGAGGGTGGCGATGCAGTAGTCGGCCGTGATGGTGCGGGTACGGCCGTTCTGGGTGTAGGTGATCAGCACTCCGTCGGAGGTGTTCTTGATGTCGGTGACGGGGGCGCTGGTGCGGATCTTCTCCTCGCCTATGGCGCGGGCGAACGCCATCGGTATCCGGTCCATGCCGCCGACGGGCTGGAACATCAGCATCGCCTGGTCGTAGCCGAACTCGAAGGAGAAGTAGCGGCCCACGTTGGAGGCGAACACATCGGAGAGGGAAGGTACGTCGCCGAGTTCCTCGCCGGGGGTGCCGGCGGCGCCCGGGTCGATGCTGAAGCCGCGGTGTTCGGTCCCTGTGTACGTGTAGTCGGAGCCGAGCGAGCCGTAGCTCTTGAGGAACGTGAGCAGCCGTTCCTTGTCGTCCGCCGTCAACTCGGCATCCAATGCACCGGAGTTGGTGGCCTTGGACAGCAATTCGGAGACGTAGCCGTAGACGTCGGCCTTGGCGGTGCGGTACTGGACCGGCGCCTTCATGCCGGTGGTCTCGTTGTAGATGAGCGCTCCGGCATTGGTGTTGGTGAAGACCTCGACGGGCACGCCGAGCTCACGGCAGTAGTCGAGGGTGACCATCCACTGGGCAAGGCGTGCGGGGCCGGCGTTCATGTACTGGCCCTTGCTGAATCCCGCGGTCTGGCTGACGCCGTTGATGTCGGTCAGCCGGTCGCCGCCGCGGACGGTGAGGTTGCGGCCTCCGACGCGATCGCGTGCTTCGAGGACCGTACAGTCGTAGCCGGCCTTGCCGAGTTCGTAGGCGGAGGTGAGGCCGGCGATGCCGCCGCCGATGACGACGACCTTGGCGGGCCTGCCCTTACGGCCCTGGAGGGTGAAGTCGCCGTGCCTAGGGGCGCGGAACGGTGCTTCCTTCTCCGCTGCGTAGGCGGCGGTGGGGGCGAGGCCGAGCGCGCCCATCGTGGCGAACATGGCGCCGGCACCGCCGGTCACACCCACACTGCGCAGGAACGCGCGTCGGCTTGTTCCCGTCCCGACTTGAGGCTCTGCCATGGAGGGGCTCCCCTTCCGATCTTGAACGACGGGGGAAGCGTGCCAATGGACAGTTACGGCCTACGACGCATTCGTGTATCCCGCACGTTTCTGCATGCGCAGGGCCGAAGAGACATCGACGCGCGGGGCCGAAGGCACCCCCGATCCGCTGTGAGGCCAACGGGGCTGATGGCGCAATGAGTCGGGATGAAGCGTGGGCATGCGTGCGCGGTTACAAGAGGCGGATTCAGACGGCGGACGTGGAAAGCGCGGACCGATGAGCCCCTGATGCTTCCGCTGGAGACGATCGAGTTGGATGCCTTCCGTCGCCAGCACGACGGTGACACGTTCTGGTGCGCGCTCCTGCGAATCGCTCCAGCGCGGCCTCCTCGGTCGGGGCGGTGTAGAGGGGCCTGAGCGCCTTCGCGATCTTCTCCCAGTCCTGCCGGGCCGCGACGGCCACCCGATCTCCGGCATCGGACCGTATGCGGAGGAACCGCTTCAAGCCCTGGCCACCCGCGCGTACGGCATCCGGGCGACGGCACCGTGACGACGGCCCGCCCGCCGCGGAGGCAGGGCGCCGGGCCCAGCCGGTCAGGGCGGAGCCACCGGCGAACTCTGCGCCTCGGGCCGTGGCGCCGTGCGCTGTCTCGACGCCCCTGATGCCCGAGCCCTGTCCATGGTGGCGGCGAACCCCGCGTCCCGGCGTCGGCGCTGGTAGATCGCCTGAGAGGTGACCGCTGCGGAATGTGCCGCTTCCTTGACGGTCCAGCCGGTCTTCAGGCGGTCCAGGAAATGCCTCACCGCCGATACGGTCACCCGTGACCGCCTGGGTTTCCGGTAACTCGCGGCGAGACCGACGGCCGCTGACGCGGAGGAGCCGAACAAGAAAGTTCTCACGTGCCGGGATGCTCCGGCAGAGCGAGCCAGTCCGACCTTACGAGCTCGTGCATGGTTGGCGTTGGCACGTCGAGACCTTGATCGTCGATCATGGTCTGCGTGGTGGTGAACCGGACGCGTGCAGCGGTCCTTCGCAGTCAGCAGATCACCGGACTGAGTTCAGAGGTGATCGCCGAACTCGTAGCGGAAGTCGGCCTGTTGTGGCACGAGCGGCACCAGGCGACACTCGCCTCGCGCCCCCGCCAACGGGCCGTCGGCGCCGGCGCCAAGCACAAGCTCGTCTTCGTCGATCGGCTTCTGGCCACGCTGGTTCATCTCCGCCATGGCGCCACCCACGACGTACTGGCCTGCTGGTTCGACGTAAATCGCTCCACCATCACGCGTGCGATCGGTGAAGTGCGGCCGCTGCTGGCCCAGCGGGGCTGCACCATCGCGCCTGGCCTTCGGATTCGCACGCTCACCGAGGTGGTCGACCACCTCGGCGAGAACGAGCAGACCGGGATCATCGACGGCATCGAGATCCGCGTCCGCCGCCCGGCTGCCGGGCGCAAGGACCGGGACAAGTACATCTCGGGTAAGAACAAGCAGAACGCCGTCAAGTCCATGGTCTTCACCGACGCTGACAGCCGCCTCCTGTACTGCAGCCCGGCTGAGCCCGCGAGCTGTGCGGACATCACTCATGCCCGCAAGTTAGGGCTGGTCAGGCTCCTGTCCGACGGCCCCGTGGTGGAAATCCTCGCGGACGCCGGCTACCAGGGCCTGGGTGCCCAGACCGGCGGACGTGTGGTGACTCGGCCACACCGCAAGTTCAAGAAGAACGCCCCAGACTGGTACGAGGAGATCCATGAGCAGCGGCGCAAGGCCCACTCTTCGCGCCGGATCCGCGTCGAGCACGGCATCGCTCACCTGAAGAACTGGCGAGCCCTCGCCCGCCACCGCGGCCGGCGTGAGCACATGAGTGAGGTCATCCAGGCGGTCGCTGCGCTGCTCTCTCACCAACAGGCGGCCACCCTCGCAAGTGTGAACGCCGGGCCAGTTCACGCCCCTCGACGTGCCAACGCCAACCATGCACGAGCTCGTTAGTCGCGCAGCTGAGGGCGCTGGGGGTGCTGGATGGCTGTACTCCCTGGGGTGGATCAGACGGGGCCGTGCATCGAGTTGTCGCACGTGGACGCGGTGCGCGGACGTCGTCGGTGTCCACTGCGGGATTGCGTGACGGGCCGGTTCGATGATGTCGCTCCGGCGATGCGAGCGTGGTGTGGATCGGCTCGCAGCCGTTCTGGCTGCACTGGCATGACGGCGAGCGGGAGCGTCGCCATGCCCCGGACTACTTCATCTCTCCGCCCGGGCGAGCACCTGCGTTTGTGTCCCGTCTCAAACGCTCTGGCCCCGGCTCGGGTCTGTGACCTGCGGCGACCCGATGAGTTGAGACGTGAGGGGGCTGGAAGTCTCGGTTGATCTGGTCCTGGGTGACTTGATGCCGGATGGGGAAGTTGCCGATGGGCGGGGAGCGGGATCAGTTCGCCTGGCGGTAGCGGTCGACGATCGCGGTGCGCAGCGCCGGGGCTGACGCGCCGAGTGCCGACAGGATGGAAGGTATCTGCCCGCTTTTCATGGCGATGAGGCCGAGGGCGAGGCGCTTTGTGCCGATGTCGGTCTCGTGCCGGGTCTGTGCCTCGTGGACGGCGTTGGACAGGCTCTCTTTGGCGTCTGGGGTGAAGGGGATGTGCCCGGTGGGGCGGGCGCCGTCGGTCTGGTAGTGGCCAGCAGGGGCGGGGGTGGGTGCCGTGAGGACGGTGCGTCGGGCGCGGCGTTGGCTGCGCCAGTGACGCGGGGGTACTGCGCGCCGAGGGTTGAACCTGGAGGGGCGAGGTGGCCGGTGCACAGTCCGGCCGGCGCGGGCGAGGGCTTCTGGTCCGAACGATTCCTCGATCCTGGCGCGGACGGCGTCGAGATCGATCCCGATCGAGGCCAGCGCGTCCCGGTTGAGGGTGCCGAACAGGAAGGATCCGGCACCGAGGCCGACCTGGCGGACGATCTCCTCCTCGACGCGCTGGGGCGTGAGACCGTGCTCGCGCAGGACGAAGCTCGCGGGCTGGTCGGTCAGCGCGAGGGCGAGCAGGAGGTGTTCGCTGCCGATGTGGTGGTGCCCGAGCCGGCGTGCATGGTCTTGAGCGTGGACGACGACGGTGCGGGCGTCGGGGGTGAAGTGTTCGAACATCCCCTGTGCGGCGACTCCGCGCTCTACGCGGCAGCCTCCAGCCCCCAAGTGGATCAGGTCCCTCCGCGGCACCATGGTGGGCCGAGGGGCCTGGGCGGAGTTCACAGCGGCCCTCGAAGCAGACCGCTTGCGGCGATAACAACCCTTCCCTGCGACGGGCGAAGCCCCCACCGCGGGCGCGCACAACCCGTTTCGGCGCATACGACTTCGCGCCGAATCCGGAGCACGACGAGGCGCTGCTGACGGCCGCCGGGGAGAGTGTTCCATGCTGCGGAGCGCCGTCGCCCCGTAAATGCATCGTTCTCATCTGGTGGCAGCCTCCCAGAGAAGGCTCACTATGAGCGCCGCCGCGCCGAAGCACACCGCTGCCAAAAAGGGGAGCGCAACACAACCCCAGGCGATGTTGTCGGCGGTCGCCTTCCGAGGCGTGATCCGCGCGACCGCGGGCCGGTCCGGCAAATAGACGACACCTACCGCATCCCCTGCCTGCGGTATGCGCACTTCCATGAGCACTCTGCTCTTGAACGAATGCTCTTCACCCAGAGAGTCGACAAACCGAACCAGCAGTCGCATACCGCGCCGCGCCGGTATCAACTCGACGCATTTTCCGGCAGTTTCCACGCCCTTCTGCCCGATTCGCCATTCCTCGATCAACAACCGGACGACAAATGTGACGGCTCGCACGGCGAAGTAGAGCCCGACCGCGGGCAGCAAAGAGACCGCGAGAGCGGCAAGAAGAGAAACGAATACGGGCAACAGTTTCCTTTCATCGCAACATCAGAGCTCAAGGAGGGTCAATGAGCACCCCAGCCGACCCGGGATTCGACGAACTCAACAAAAAGGTATCAGAGATACTGAATGGCATGGTAGACCCAGGTCAATCATTATTTCGAGGAGGCCTACAGCAAAGTCGGCGGCGACCTTGAGAAGCCGGTCGACTGGCTGAAACACGTGGACCCGGACGGCAGTTCGATCGCCGCGTCGAGCCAGGGACTCTACTGGAGCCAGCAGGCAGCCAAGCTCGATGTGAGCGCGTTGACCGCCTCGTTCGACGGGTTCAAAGTGGATGAATCCGGTATTTATCTCATGGGGGCCAAGGTCTACGAATTCCCGTGGGTCAGCGCACTGGAAGAGAAGTTCGGAACCGCGTCCGCCAGCGCCAGAGAAGTGAAAACCCTGCAAGACGACATGCCGTTGATCAAGGGAGACATCAACGAGTGAAGGGGGAAATGGTCGACGTCAAGGGCGAGATCACCGGTGTGAAGACCCTGGCGAGCGATCTCAGCGGCACGGTCTCCACACTGAAGAACAAGCAGAAAACCTACCGGAATCAGAAGGTCGGCGTAGCCGAAAAGTGGGCGACAAGGGCGCGGGTCGAGAACCGGCTGAAAAAGGGAAGGACCGTCGGGGACCGCGTGCGGGAAGAGCCTGCCGTCGCCCAGACGGGTCGTGACGTCCAGCAACTGGCACAACGCGTAACGGACCTGGAATCGGCCATCGGCAGGTGACCCGAGCCGCAAGCCAAAGAAGCCACGCACAGAAGGACGAGGCATGAAATGTCACTTGTCAGTTCCCTGAAAAAGGCCTCCGCATCTCTGGAGGACTTCAAGGCGAAGGCCTCGAACGCCGGCTCCGCCGCAAAGAGTTTGGGAAGCACCGGGCAGCAGAGCTCCCAACAGATCCAGTCCCTCAAGACCGCAGCCCAGGGTTCGGAAAAGGAGCTCAAGGGCCTCAAGACCGCCACCGACCAGGCCGAGACGTCCCTGGGCAAGGCCGGCAAGACCGGTTCCAGTGAGGCGGCCGGGAGGACGGCGACGTAGTGTCCGGGCCCGGCCTGTGAGGGGCTCCTGATGTGGCAGAAGGGAGCAAGCACGGCCTCCCCGCGCTTCTGCAAGCCTGCCGTGCTCGCTGATGGCGGCGGTCGGGGAGGCCGGTTCTGCTCGTCAGTTCCAGGGAGATGCGGTGAGCCAGCTGGTGTCCTGGGCCCACGATGTCGTGGAGTCCCAGGCGTTGGAGCCGCCGTTACTGGCTATGTAGCCCGTGAAGTTGTAGTGCCGGATGTACTTCGTCGGAAAGTTGACGGACTGGAAGGAGTGGCCGACGCCGCTGTTGCCCGTGGTGGGGCAGAAGGTGGCGTCCTGCGCGAAGGAGCCGGCGCCGGTGTCGGCGCTCGCGTAGAGCTCGTAGTTGTAGTGGCGCAGGAACTGGCCGGGGTTGTTGGCGGATTCGAAGGTCAGGCAGGAGCTGTTGGCCAGACCGGAGCGGACGATCCAGGTGGCGTCGGCCTTGTCGGTGGCGGAGCTGGAGGAGGTGATGTTGGAGATGACGACCTTGTTGTCGGCGTCGTTGTGGCGGAGGTAGTCGTTGGTGCAGCAGGGGGCGGTGGTGGCTTGCAGGGAGATCCGGGAGCCGGGGGTGAGCGAGCCGGTGCTGGTCGAGCCGCTGTTGTAGCCGGCGGCGGTGATGTTGGCCTGGACGGCGTTCTCGGTGGCGTCCGAGGGGTAGCCCTGGGTCATGACGCCTTCGTAGAAGGTGCCTTGGGCGCCCTTGCTGTTGTCACCGCCGATGCCCAGGATGATCGAGCCTTCCTTGTGCATCGGGTTGTAGCCGGAGACGTTGGGGCGCACGCCGTTGTAGAAGGTGGACAGGCTGCCCGACTGGGCGTCGCCGCCGCGGATGGCCCACTGGTTCGGGCCGCCCTTGACCATGGCGGTCAGGAACCGGTTGGTGACGGTGGGGTCGCCCGTGTTGAGGTGCTGGTTCACGCCGGAGAACAGGCCGTTCTCCAGGTCGGCCATGATCCAGGGGCCGTTGCCGCTGCCGGAGCCCCAGACCTTGTTGTTGCCGAAGTAGATGGCTTCCATGTGGCCGTTGCCGGTGTCGTGGTCGTTGGTCTCGGCGTTGCCGTAGTCGAAGCAGCAGCCGCCGTTGAAGTGCGTGCCGTCGAAGATCGCGTACATGCCCTCGGGCTGGTCGCCGGTCGCGATGCCGTTGGTGTGGTCGTTGCGGTAGCCGGTGCCGGGGGCGACGTAGACACCGTACGCCTTGTGCCCGCCGACGGTGACCGGCGCTTCGAAGGCGTTGGCAAGGTTGTCCGGCCCGCTTGCGGCGCCGCCCGCGGGCGCCTGGGTGAGGTTGTTGCCCTTGCCGGACTGGTCGTAGATGTCGGTGATGACGCAGCTGGTGCCCGCGCAGAAGGAGTCCTGTGCGGCGGCGTCGGCGTATCCACCGGTGCTCAGCAGGCCGATGTCCTTGGTCGCGTTGTCGGAGGCACGCCTGACCTGGTACAGCGGGCCGTTGTACGTGCCGTACAGGGCGCGGGTGGTGCTGTGCGCCGCTACGCAGGGCGTGCCGCCTGCTGCGTAGATGTCGCACGGCTGCTGGGTGGCGGCCTGCGAGATGGTGGGCGTGGCGCTGAGCAGGCCGGCGGCGAGCGCGACGGTGGCACCGGCCGAGAGGAGCGCGCGTCTTACGCTGCGTATCCACGGTGACTTGATCATGAATTGCTCCTTCGCGAGGTGGGGTGCGGGGTGAGGGGTCGCCGCCCCCCGATGTTCGGTGTCTCGCACGTTGTCCGATCCTGAGAACAGGGTGGGATGCGTCGACGGGTCCGTTGTTCGTCAGCTCCAGGGCGCGGCGGCGAGCCAGCTGGTGTCCTGGGCCCACGAGGCTGTGGTGTCCCAGGCGTTGGTGCCGCCGTTGCTTGCCACGTAGCCGGTGAATCGGTAGTGGCGGATGTACTTGGCCGGATAGTTGAAGGACTGGAGGGAGTAACCGGTGCCGCTGTTGCCCGGCTTGGAGCAGAAGGTGGCATCGGCGGCGAACTGACTGGAGCCGTCGTCGGGTTGCAGGTGAAGCTGGAAGGCGTAGTGCCTGAGGTACCTGCCGGACGCGTTGGCCGACTCGAAGGAGACGCAGTTGCTGTCGGCCAGGCCTGCGCGGACGACCCAGGTGGCGTTGCCCTTGTCGGTGGTCGAGCTGCTCGAGGTCACCGGCGCGATCACGACCTTGTCGTCGCTGCTGTCGTGCTGCAGGTAGTCCCCGGTGCAGCAGGAGGTGGTGGCTTGCAGCGACACCTTCGCGCCCGGGGTGAAGGGGCTGGTCGTGCCGGTGCTGTAGCCGGCCGCGGCGATATTGGCCTGGACGGCTGCGTCGGTGGCATCGGAGGGGTAGCCCTTGACCATCGCGCCCTCGTAGAAGGTGCCCGCGCTCGCGTTGCGGTTGGTCTGGCAGCAGTCGCCGCCGCTGCCGAGGATGACGGCACCCTGTTTGCGCATCGGCCATCCGCTGGGCAGGGCGCCGCTGTAGAGCTGGGTCAGGCTCCCGGACTGGGCGTTCGCACCTTTGAGCGCCATCTGGGTGGTGCCGTTGTTCTTGAGCATCGCGGTGACGAAGCGGCTGGTCTGGGAGACCTGGTTGGGGTTCCATGTCTTGGTCCCGCCGGAGAACAGGCCGTTCTCCAGGTCCGCCTGGACCCACGGTCCGGTTCCGCTGCAGCCGCCGAACCAGCACTCCGTGCCGAAGTTGATCGCGTCCATGGCACCGTTGCCGTCGGCCAGGTGGTCGATCTCCGTGTTGCCGTAGTCGAAGCAGCAGCCGTTGTTGACGTGGGTGCCGCTGGTGACCATGTACTCGCCCTCGGGTGAACTGCCGGTCGGCACACCCCCGGAGGAGTTGTACGCGAAGTAGCTGTTGCCGGGGTTGATGTAGAGCGCGTACGCCTTCTGCCCGCCCACACCGATCGCTTCGGTGGTCGCGGTGGCCGCGGTGTCGGCGCCGCCGGTCCCGCCGGGCCCCTGGTAGACCAGGGTGTTGCCGCCGCCGGTCTGGTCGTAGACGCGGGTGATGGTGCAGGTGGTGCCCGCGCAGAACGAGTCCTGTGCCGCCGCGTTGGCTACGCCTCCGGCCGACACTACCCCGACGTCGTGCACCGCACCGTCCGAGGCACGCTGCACTTGGTAGAGCGGTCCGTTGTACGAGGCGAACAGCGCGCGGGTCGTGCTGTGCGCCGCCACGCACGGCGTGCCACCCGCCGCGTAGATGTCACAGGGCCCCTGTGCAGCGGCCTGCGAGGTGCCACTGAAGGCGACAAGGCCGGCGAAGGCGAACGCCACCACGGCCAGACAGACAACGACCCCCCGACACAGTCGTCGAAACGTGAATGGCTCAGGCACCATGAACCCCCTTGTCATCGTTACGGGAACAGCGAGCCGCGCCCCGACGGGTTCGCGGTGCACAACCAGCAGCGGGCCCAGCAGGGCGAGCGTTCTTACGGTTCTGTTCAGCTCTTCCTCCGAACTCGGCCGGTCCGCTTGGCCGATCGCCGTGGCAAGGGTTCCGAATGTTCGAAATCGCGAACGCTGTGCGGCACTTCGAGCAGAAGATAGGTTTCAGCTATGGCTCCGTCAATGTTTCCGACAGATTCCGCTCCGTGTGTTCTGCCGCTCCACTCTGAGGAAGCCGTCCTCCGCCACGGCCCGGCAGGCAAGCGGCGGCTCGGCACTGACGCACTTCGGGGCGCAACATCCCGGGCCGTCCTGCGGTGGGCTTTCCATGACTTTGGACTGGCACTGTCAACGCTCTCGCAGAATTGACCACGGGTCAGTCCCGCAGAATTTCCGCCTGGGGTCGCAGCGTGCACGTGCCGTCCGGCGCTCTCGATCGAGCTCGTAGAGCGCGCGCATGGCGATCCCCGGCCTGGGCCCCGTGACCGTCGATGCTGACTTCGGCGACTACGTGAGTCGTCGCTTCCCGTTCGCGTCTTCGAGGACGTCCTCTGCCAGTTCGTCGTCATCGGCTATGAGGATGACGATGCGAAGGTCGACGTCGAGACGACCATCAGCCTCATTCTGGGACTTGACGAGTCGGCTCCGAGGTCCGCGTCGGTGCCGGTCTTCCAGTACTACATGGATGTGAAGACCGAGGGGGCGGCGACGAGGGCCTCGTGCCCCTCGCCGGCCCGGACGACGTCTGGTCGTACGTCCGAGCCGGAGGCGAGGTGACGGTCAGCGGGAGGACGTCCACGGCGACCGTCAGGTGTGCCGGCCTTCCCTCATACGGGCCGACGGGAGTGCGGAGGGAGGCCATTGCCGCGGCGATCTGTGCGGGTGGGGTTCGGGCGCGCCAGGACCCGGCGGCACATGACCTGCGTCCGGGATGGCCGCGCCGGGAAGGCATGGTCCGGGCCGGTCGGTGTGAGCGGTCGTCAACGGGAAGCCCCTCACTGTTCCTTGTCGGGGCGGGTCGTTCACCGCACCAGCCGCGCAGCTCGCTCTCGTACAGCTCGTCCGGGTCGAATCCCATGCTGGTGAACAGGTCCACACCGGCTCGCCCACCTGCGCAAGGTCGCCGCCGCGAAGGGCCTTCCGCCCATCACCTGGGACAAGACCTGGGGCTGCCGGATGCTCGACGACGCGCCGGAGGTCTGGATCCGCTACGAGCGGGCGTTCTTCGACACCGTCCACCACCGGGTGTCCCACTTCATCGCCGGGATTCTCCTCGCGCACCAGAAGAAGACCCCCGAAGGCCCCTACATCCGCACCGTGCTGGCGCAGATCGGCGCGATCGAGTCCACGCTCCAGCTCCTCGCCCAGCGAACCCAAACACCCTGGTCGCCCTGGACGGCGGCATCAGCACCGGACCGATCGTCGTCTACGACGTGTCGTCGGGCACTCCGGTCATCCGCGTCGCCGCGAACGAGGGCGGCTTCTACCGGGACGCCGCGCTCACGCCGGACGGACAGTCGGTCCTCGTCGTCGGGCAGGGGCACCGGGCGGTCGTCGAATACCGGCTCGCCGACCTCCAGGAGGTGCACGAGTACCCGGTCAACAGCGAGTCGGAGACCGTCAGCGTCGCCCCGGACGGCACGGTCGCGGCGACCTCGCTCGACACCGAGAACACCGGTGACACCTACGTCTTCCCCGGCGGCGCCGACGCCCCGGCCAGCATCCGCAACCTGTCGGACTCGTGGATGCCGTGGGGCGGGCACTCGACGGCCTGGTCGGCGGACGGCACGAAGCTGTTCGTGTTCACCGGGACGACGGACTTCACACAGCTGCAGACCGTCACCGAACCCCGCAAGTACGTGACGAAGCTGACCGTCGACGCCCCGGCCACCGGCACGCGCGGCAAGACGCTCACCGTCAAGGGCGCCCTCACCGCCGACCTGAAGCTGCCCGCCGGAACACCGCTGAACGTCACGCGTACCGACCTGCTGTCCCCCTCGGGCAAGTCCCTAGTGTGATGCGCCAGAAATCCTGAGGTTTAGTTCTGCTCTGTTTTCTGGTCGGTGGTTCCGACTTTGGTGAGGTAGTCGGCGAGGGAGTTGAGGATCTCGTCGGCCGTTTTGGTCCAGGTGAAGGGTCGCGGGTTTT
>NZ_JAEKKT010000533.1 GCF_019510245.1 Streptomyces sp.
ACGAAACCGCCGCTGGGGCCGTTGGGCTGGCCGTTCTCCAGCACCTCCAGCGTCATCAGCAGCGCCGCGCCCTGAGCCGGCTCGTCGCGCAGGGCATCCAGCGCCGCCGCCCGGTCCTTGCCCTTCAGCCCGTCCAGAACCTCGGTCACGGTGGGCGGCAGCGAGGTCATCCCGGGCGGCAGCTCGATGATCTTCGCCTTCGGATCGGCGAGCTGCCGCTGGATCTTGTCGTAGGTGTCCAGCGCGTCGCCGAACACCGCGTCGAATTCGGGGTTGGAGATGTTGCGATACAGCGTCTCGTATTGCTTGAACTCGGGCGACTGCTGCAGTTGCCGCTCCACCTCCGCCAGCGTCAGGGTCTTCGGCGGCGCCGGCATCCCCGCCATGGCGACCTGGACCATCGGCGGCGGTGCGTCGTCGCCATCATCCTTGTTGCCGACCAGCAGGTGGCGCAGATCCCCCTGGGCGCCCTTCAGCCGGTCATAGCCGCCGAGATTGTCGCCCTTCAGGTTGCGCAGGGACGCCGGCAGCGCCTGCAGGACCGCGTCCGTCGACATGGCGCCGGCAAACAGGCGCTCGAACTTGGCGACCTGCTCCGGATTGTCCTTCAGCTTGCCGTTCTGGACGGTCTGGATTGCGCCGGCGAGCTCCTTGTCGTCCCGCAGCCCCTCCAGATAGCTGCCGGCCCATTGCGGATCGCCGATCAGGCGCCCGTATGCCTCGGTGGCGCCCCGCGCCTCGGGGGTCAGCCGCTCCACTCCGAAGGCCACGGTGTGGAGCATGTTGTCGGCGGCCTTGGCCCAGCCTTCGTCCGCATAATGCGCCGCCATGGCGACCGCCAGGGTCGCACCGTCGCCATGGGCGATGCTGTCGGTGATGGCGGTGCGCAGCGTCAGGTCGCCGGCATGCGCATTGGGCGCCTTGCGGTCGAGACCACCGGTGTTGGCCTCGGCCATCAGCGCCGCGAGCTGCGAGACGCCCTCGCTGACCTGCATGCGGCCTTTGCTGTCGACGGGGGCGGAGGCGCCCGCCTGGGTGGCGACGACGTTCAGGTTGCCGATCAGCCTCTTCGCCTCGTCCGAGACGGTCCCCTTGGACGACAGCTTGCGCAGCGGATAGACGATCTCGGCCAGCCGCGAGGTCGGCGGGTTCTCCTCGTCCCGATACTGTCCCGTCGCCGGCAGCTTCGACAGTTCGACCAGGATCTGGTCGGCGCGTTCGGCCGGCGCGCCAGTCAGGGTCAGCTCCAGCGAGGCGCCGTCGGTCACCTGCTTGGCCGGATCGGTCACCATCACCTGGTGTTGCGCCGCCTGGACCGCCTTCAGGTAGCCCGCATCGACCTTGAGCGTCTTGGGGTCCATCGGACCGTAGAAAGACAGCTCGGCGATGAAGTCGGC
>NZ_JAEKKT010000278.1 GCF_019510245.1 Streptomyces sp.
GGGAAGGAGTCGGACGGCGTGGTGGTCTTGGCGTGGGTGTACTCCACACCGCCGCCGACCAGCCGGGCCAGCGCGGAGTTCGGGTGCCGGGAGACGTACCAGGCCAGGTCCGACTGGTGCAGGCCGTCGACCGAGATCAGCAGGACGTGCCTGGCGGGGGCTCCGTGGTGGGGGGCGGCAAAAGCGGAGGGCTGGGCGGCAGTCAGGCCGGTAAGTACTCCCGCGGCGGCGAGGACGGTTGCGGGCCTGACGTAACTTCTGGACATCTGGGTTTCTCCCGGGCGTTTGGGGCGAGCTGCGAGTTGCCGGGCCCATCAGAGTCCCGCCTTGCGTACCGGGGACGGCGCAGGCGTGAACGCACACCGAAGTAGCGGTCGGTTCTTCATCAAGCACGTCTGGTTTTCGCCAAGGAGGGGCGACGTCCGCCGCACCGGCGGTCAGCCCGATACGTTCACCACCCGGGTGGACGCCGAGCGCGGACCACTTCGGAAGAGCTCGCTGCTCTGCTCGATGAGCTCCATCTGGACGAGGACGTCGCCTGTCGACGACCAACCGAGCGGACTACCAACCGAACGGAAGGGGTGGTGACGGCTGCATCCATCTCGTTGTCTTCCATGATCTGGCCGGCATGAAGCTGCGAGTGGCCAGTTCCGATTCGTCGGTGGCCGTCTCCACGTGGGTCGACCTGCGCTACCTCGACGGCAGCAAGAAGAAGTGGCGGTCCGCCGACTTGGCGAACAACCTGGAGGCGACCCAGGGCTTCATCGAGGCTTACGGCGCCCACAAGGCACTTCGCGGGTACGCGTGAGCCTTGGTGCGGGCTGGCCGCGTCGACATCGTCGGCGTACAGGTGGCGGCGCGGATCAAAGGCGCAGGACGATCAGGGCGATGTCGTCGCTGGCGCCGCTGCTGACGCCGAGGTGCGCGAGCAGAGCGTCGGCGAGACGTTCGGGGCTGTGGCGGGCATGGCGGGCGAGCGCGTCGGTGAGGCGTTCCAGGCCGGCATCGATGTCCTCGCCGCGGCGTTCGATCAGACCGTCGGTGTAGAGCACGAAGGTGTCGCCGGGGGTGTAGGCCAGGTCGGCCTGGGGGCGGGGGACGGGTTCGGGGCGGGCTCCCAGCGGAGGGTCGGTGGCCTGGTCCAGGAGATCGCAGGTGCCGTCCGGGTGGAGCAGGACGGGGGGCGGGTGGCCGGCGCTGCTGTACAGAATGCGGTGAGCGCGGGTGTCGATGACGGCTTGGATGACTGTAGTGGCCAGGGCACCCTCCACGTAGCGTGCGTACCGGCCCAGGATGTCCAGGGCTCTCGCGGGTCCTTCGACGGCCCGGACGACGGCGGACAGCGCGCTGCGCAGCATGCCCATGACGGCGGCGGCCTCCAGGCCGTGGCCGACCACGTCGCCGACCGCGACGGCGAATCGGTTCTCGGGCAGGTCGACCACCTCGTACCAGTCGCCGCACACGTTCAGTGACCCGGCGGCGGGCAGGTAGCGCACCGCGGTGTCCCGGTGCCGGGCCAGATGGGGCGAGTGGAGCATGGCTTCCTGCAAGGTGACGGCAACCTGGCGTTCCCGGGCGTGGGCTTGGCGCAGTTCCTCGTTCACTCGATGGAGCTCGCGCGCCCGGGCGTACAGCTCGACCTCCATCGCCTCCACGTCGCTCAGCGCCCCGCCTCCTCGCCGACGAGGGTGGGAGAGGATGAACGAGGTCACGTCCTCCCCCCGGTGCAGGATCCACTGCACCTGCCCGTCCGGCCCGAGCACCGGTGTGTTGATGGCGGACCACCACCGCTCCTCGAACACGCCGGGCTGGTCGGCCACGGGAATGTCGTACTTCATCGGCGCCATCGTGTCCCGCTTCTTCGAGCGCAGGACCCAGTGCAGGGAAGCGTGCAGATTCCGCACCCCGTCGGCATCCGGGTCCGCCGGATTGTCAGGGAAGGCGTCGAAGAGGTACCGCCCGATCAGATCCTCCCGAGTGCGGCCGGTCCCCCGGCAGGCCGCCTCATTGACGTCGACGAGCACCAGGTCCGGGCCCAGCACCATGCAGGGGCTGGGGGTGACCGAGAACAGCGCCTGGTAGTCGATCCCCGGCCTCGCCACACGTTGTGGCCGGGCACCCTCAGCAGGGCTGGTCTCGTCCTTCACACTTACGTTCTACCGTTCGTGGGCGCCCTCGGCACCTGGGCGTAGGTCGACCGTCCGGCCCGTATGTCGTCAGTGGGCGAAGAAGGCGTACACGCACGGTCAGGTATCCGCGCGGGTGGCGCACTACTGGGCGGTCGGGACCCCGCGCGGTGGGTCAGAGCTGATTCTCGCCGCCGTTGACGTGCAGGGTGGTGCCGAGCATGAAGCTGCTGTCCGCGGAGGCGAGGAGGGCCACGGCGGCGGCGACCTCCTCCGGGCGCCCCCCGCGGCCGATCGGCACGCCCGCCGCGAGTTCGGCCTTGAGAGCTGTTCCGCAAGGTCCTGGAGCGCTACACCGACGGCCCCGCCTCCTATGCGGCCCGCACGCTGGACAAGCCGAGCGCCCGGGAGGTGGCCACGACGTTCCTCGCCGGCTCGGTCAGCACGACCACCCACCCCGGCCACCCCGCTGGATGCTGGGTGTGCAGGGCTCGCTGGCTTCAGGCCACTCCGGACGGCCGGCCCAGGACGCCCTGATCGCCTGGCGAGACGACGGCCGCGCTCGCCTCCGGCACCGGTTCCAGCGCGCCGTCGACGAGGGCGATCTGCCCCGTTATGTTCTTCGCAGCCCTGCAAGAGGGCCGCTGGCCTCCGGGCCCGGCATGACTGTTCCCCCCTGTCGAACGGATGACCTGGTGGGTGGTGTCACCGGACCCGGTAGGTGCCGTCGGAGACGCTGATGAGAAGTCCGGCCACCACCCGGTCCGGCGCAACGCCGGACAGCTCGCGGGCGGAACTCCAGCAGGTGGTCGAAGCGGCGCTGCGGAACTGGCCACCCGTCCGAGCCGTCCCAGAGTGCCGTCCCGGCCCGTCGGCGCGGGCGGTTGTCAGTCGACGGAGGCCACGAAGTTCAGCATCCGGCTATTGATCTCCTCCGCGTGGTCGATCTGCGGCACATGGCCTGTGTCAGCGATGATCTCGACTCGGGCACCGGGGACCAGGCGCGGCACCCGCTCCACCTGCCGCTGCGGGTGCACGAGGAGGCTTCGCTTCCCGAGCACCAGGTAGAGCGGAGTCCGGATGGCGGACAGCTCCTCCTCGGACAGGGGAAGCGGGGCCGGGCGGCGTATGCGGTAGGCGCGAGCGGCCGTTCTGATCATCGTGCGCAGTCCCGGCATGACGAGGACCGGCTGTTCCAGCCAGGCCGCCAGCCGCTTTCTTCGAGTTCTCGACGAAGGAGGTGGGCGCGTCATCCTCGGGCGTGGAGTCATGCACGCGCGCAGATCTACCGGAACCAACCCCCGCCTTTCAGGCGATCACCCGGCATCACACGATCAAGTGCAGTAGCTTCCTGCGGTGATCTCTCTGGGGGAACCTGCGTTCTTCACCCGCCTGCGCGACGCCCGACGGGTACTCATCGCCGGCGCGGGCGGCGGCTTCGACGTGTATGCCGGGCTGCCGCTCGCACTCGCGCTGCGGTCCGCGGGCAAGGAGGTGCACCTAGCCAACCTGTCCTTCGCCGATCTCTACGGCCTGGACCTCGATGTGTGGGTGGATCAGGACGTCGCGGCCGTCGGACCCGAAACCCCTCTACGCGGTGACTACTTCCCCGAACGGACGCTCGCCCAGTGGCTCGCGACGCAGGATCTGCCGTCGACCGTGTACGCGTTCCCGAGCATCGGGGTCGGTCCGCTTCGGGCGGCCTACCGGACGCTGATCGCGCATCTAGGCGGTGTCGACGCGGTCGTGCTGGTGGACGGCGGGACCGACATCCTGATGCGCGGCGACGAACACGGTCTCGGCACTCCCGAGGAGGACATGGCGAGCCTGGCCGCCGTGAGCAGGCTCGACGAGATCCCGCACCGGCTGGTGGCATGCCTCGGCTTCGGAGTGGACGCCTATCACGGCGTGAACCACTCCCTGGTACTGGAGAACCTGGCCGCCCTGGACCGGGACGGCGCCTACCTCGGGGCGTTCTCGCTGCTCGGGGCCGCGCGGGAGGGCGCGCTCTATCTCGACGCGGTGGCCCACGCCCAGCGCCACACCGCGAGCCACCCGAGCATCGTGAACGGATCCGTCGCCGCCGCCGTACGCGGTGACTTCGGCGATGTCCGGTTCACGGAAAGGACCAAAGGCGGCGAGTTGTTCGTCAACCCGCTGATGGCCCTGTACTTCTGTGTGGACCTGCCTGGACTGGCCCGCCGCAACCTCTACCTCGGTCTGCTGGAACGGACTTCGCTGATGCGGCAGGTGAGTTCAGTGATCGAGGAGTTCCGCACCACACTCCCCCGCCAGCGCCCGCCCCGGGCTTTCCCGCACTGAGCACACCACGTCCGGCAGCACCGCCTCAGGTTTCCGAAGCTCGATTGCCGGTTGCCGGTTGCCGGAAAGTCATGTTCGGCGCGGTACGGCTCCGTCCTGTCGGCGGTAGAGGTCGCGCAGCAGGGAGATCTCGGCGCCGTGATGGATCAGCTCCCTGTTGACGTGCAGGACCCTGTTCTCCATGGGGAAGCGCTCGGGACCCACCGTGGGCGGATTTTCCAGGTCGGCGTCCGAGAGCTCGCGGACCCCCGCGTTCCATTTCCCGTACATCTCATCGAGCTGTTTCAGCGCCTCGTCAGCGGTCCCCGCGTAGGCGAATGTCTGGGCGTTGACGTCCTGGCCGCCGAAATACCATCCGACCCGATACCCCAGGCAGGAGACGATGATGTGAGCCAGCCGCCAGGCAATCGTGGTCACCGGTGCCGGTACCGGGTCAGGGGACGCGGAGTCCATCGTCCACTCCCCCGAACCAGGCGACATCGGTGCGGCCGACGTGCCATGTGGGCGGATGCTCCAGCAGCCTCGCACCGGCTCCCAGAAGTACTCCTCATCGGCAAGACCGTCCAGCCGCGGCCGCAGGTTCTTGTGCCAGTACCAGTCCAGCTGGTCCGCGAGCCGCTCACTTCTTGTCATTTCCGCACACTACATACAACGCAGACCTGGCTGCGGCCCCAAATGCGCGGTCTGATCCACACCGCTCACATCTGGTGTTCCACCCACACGAAGATCAGGCCGACGGCTCCGGTGCCGGCGCCGTAGCAGGCGCCGCGCAGCAGGTGCGAAAGGGCGGTACGCCGCCGTCGCGCGATCCACTTTCCGGCGGCGATCAGCCGCTCCCGGCCCGTGCGGGGCTTGCAGGGCGTGCGGGGACAATGGGTCATGGCAGGCGTCCCTTCTGGATGGCGTCCTGATGGGGAGTCCGCCCGGCCGGTGGCCTCGGAACCGGTGGCCGGGGCCAGGACTCCCCTTCGCTGTGTCGTAGCCCGCTTGCGGATCAGCGGCCTTCGGCGAACTCCTGGAGCCGGGCCACGAGCTGACGGTCGGGCCGGGCCACGATCACGGAGGAGTGCGGGGTGCGGGCGGCGAGCCGGTCCACCTCGCTCTCCAGGCGGCCGGTGGGCGCGTGGGCGCCGGATCCGTTGGCGCGCACGTACCGGGCGAAGATCTCCAGGCCGTCGAGGAAGGCCGCGTCCGGCGGGGCGGTGTCGGCCATGGAGTGGGTGAGTTGGTGGA
>NZ_JAEKKT010000142.1:0-59350 GCF_019510245.1 Streptomyces sp.
GGCGGTACGGCGCCGGCCCGGAGCGCCGGAGGGCCGGGCCGGGGCACGGAAACCCCCGCGCGGGCCGCCGCACACCCGCCGCGGCCACCCGCGGTCCCGGCCGCCCCGCTCTCCCCGCGCCCGTCACCCGTTCCGCTCAACGGCACAGCGGGCGACAGACCACCGTCCCCTCAGCAGGCTGTGCTCGTGGGCCGGGGCGTCATCCGCACAGCACCGGGTGCGCCGCCGCTCCGGGGTCGCGAAGGAGGACCCATGGACTCGTTCGCGACGCGTCAAGGGGACGGCGGGAACACCCGCACTCCCCGCGGCACCGTCCCCCACCTCTCCGACACGACGGGATGCTCCTGATGGCCCTTCCGAAAGCGTTCTGGCTGCTGTGGTTCGGGCAGACCGCCGGCCGGCTCGGGACGCTCGCCCCCGCCTTCCTCGTCCTCTACCTGGAGCAGGACGGCCGCGTCGCCCCCGGCACCACCCCGCTCGTCGTCGGGCTCTTCGGCGCGGGAGTCGTGCTGTCCGGTCTGGTGGGAGGGGCGGTCGCCGACCTGATCGGGCCGCGCCGGACCATCGTCGCCGCCCAGCCGGTGACCGCCGTGATGGCCCTGCTGTTCGGCGTCGCCGACCACGTCGCCGCGCTGTGCGCGCTGTCGCTGGTCACCGGGTTCCTGTCGGCGGTGGACCGGCCGGCCGGGGCCGGGCTGATCTCCGCGATCGTCCCCCAGGAGCAGTTCTCGAAGGCGTACAGCCTCTTCCTGGTCGGCTTCAACATCGGGATGTCGCTGAGCCCGGTCGTCTCGGGGTTCCTCCTCGAAGTCAGCCCCGGCGCCCTGTTCGTGGTCTGGGCGGTCTCCAGCCTCGTCTACGCGGCCCTGGTCTTCGCGGTGCCCGCCGACCCGCCGCCCGCGCGGGACGCCGACCGGCCCGCCGGGGCCGCGGCCGCCCTGAAGTCGGCCGCGCGCGGCATCGCCGAACCCTTCCGCACCCCCGTCCTGGTCGCCTTCCTCCTGCTGACCTTCCTGCTGGCCTGCATCTATCTCCAGGTCAACTCCGCGCTCCCGCTGGACATGCGGGACAGCGGGCTGACCACCAGGGGCATCGGGTTCGTGTTCGCCGTCAACGCCGTACTGTCGGTCCTGCTGCTGCCGCTCGTGCCCCGCCTGGTCGGCCGGCTGCGCGCCCACGTGCCGCTGGTCCTGGCCGCCGGGCTCATGGCCCTCGGCTTCGGCGCCAACGCCCTCGCCGACGGCATGGTGACCTTCACCCTCGCCACCGTCCTGTGGACACTCGGCGAGGTGCTGTGGGCCCCCATGTCCGCGACCTTCATCGCCGACCGGGCCCCCGCCGGACGCAGCAGCACCTACCAGGGCTCGTACTTCTTCGCCTGGAACGCCGCGTTCGTCGTCGGCAGCCCCGCAGGACTGGCCTTCGCCCAGGCCCACGGCTACGGACCGCTGTGGCTGTCCGTCCTCGGCCTGGGCCTGGCCGTGGCACTCGGCTTCGCCGTCCTGCCGAGGCTGACCGGGTTCGCGGCCGACGCCGCCGCCGGATCCGAGTCCGGGTCCGGGTCCGACGCCGTCCCGCCGGGCGCCGTCCAGTCCCGGGCCGTCCCCACAAGCGACCTCCGCTGAACAGATCCCGACCACACAGACCCCGACGACACAGACCCCGACCACACAGTCCCCGACGACACAGACCCCGACCACACAGTCCCCGACGACACAGACCCCGCCACACAGACAAGGTGATCCCACATGTCCGCACGCACTCCCCGCACCGCACTCCTCGTCGGAGCCGCCGGCGGCATCCTCACGGAGGTCTCGCGCAAGCTCGCCGAGGAGGGCCACACGCTCGTCCTGTTCGACCGGGACGCGGAGGCCGTGGGCCGGCTCGCAACGGAGCTGGGGCAGATCACGAAGGTCGAGGCCGTCGTCGGTGACATCACCGACATCCCGGCTGCGGAACGCCAACTGACCGACATCGTCGACCGGTTCGCCCCGTCGATCCTCGTCAACGGCGTCGGCGGCGACACCCGGGTCATCGGCTACGCCGACCTCACCACCGGCCATTTCGACCAGTCTTTCCTGGAGAACGTGGTCAGCAGCTGGATAGCGGTCAAGGTGTGCGCCCCGCGCATGGCCGCCGACGGCTACGGCCGCATCGTCAACTTCGCCTCGGCGGGCGGCCGTACGTACAGCCACTTCAACAACGCCGCGTACGTCGGGGCCAAGGCCGCCGTCATCGGCATGACCAAGCAGATGGCGTACGAGCTCGCCCCGACCGGGGTCGTCGTCAACGTCGTCGCCCACGGTCCCGTCGCCACCGAGCGGGTCGCGGGGGCGTTCGAACGGCGCGACCCGGCGCAGCGGGCGGCCGTCCTGGCCAAGCTGCCGATGGGCCGCTACGGCACCGTCGCCGAGGCCGTCGGCAGCGTGCTCCACCTCTGCTCGGAGAGCGCCGGCTACTCGACGGGATCCGTCATCGACATCAACGGCGGCCTCTACATGTGAGCCCCGCCCCCCAACCCCGAAACCGTGACAACGGAGGTTTCCATGGCGACGTTCGTCGTCGAGTTCGAGTACAACGTCGACCGCGCGGGACGGGAGCACCTGCACCCCGCCCACACCGACTACCTGCGGGCCCTCACCGACAGCGGCGTCCTGCTGCTCGGCGGGCCGCTCCAGGACACCAACGGCGGTCTGCTGGTCTACGAGGCCGAGGACCGTGACGCGTTGCAGCGGATTCTGGACGCCGAGCCCTACGTCAGGGGCGGCATCGTCCGCCGCATCCGCATCCGGCAGTGGGCCCCCGGCAAGGGTTCCTGGGCCGCGGGGCGGTCCCGGGCGGCGGCCTGAGCCTGCGGGTCTTCCGCCCCCGCCGACCTCACCCTTCCCAGGGGCTGCCTCCCAGACCCCCGCATTCGCGAAGTGACCTTCCCCGAAAGGACCGACTGACGTGCTTCTGACGCCAGTGCCGCAAGCCGCCACACCTCTGCGCCGTGAAGAGCTGCACGCCGGCATCGTCGATCCGGACATGGACTCGATGCGCCTGCTCAGCGAGACGGCGATGAGGTTCCCCGAAGCGTTGTCGTTCTCGTCGGGCGCGCCCCACGACGGCACCCACGACCTCGCGAGGCTCTCCTACTACGTCGACCGTTACATCGCGCATCTGCGGGAGAAGGGGGTGCCCGAACAGCGCATCACCCGGCTGCACTTCCAGTACGGACCCGTCAACGGGTTCATCCAGGAGGAAGTCGCGCGGATGCTCGCCAAGGACGAGGACATCGTTGTCTCGCCCGAGGCCGTCATGATCACGCACGGTTTCCAGGAGGCGGCGCTGGTCGCCCTGCGGGGGCTGTTCCGGTCACCCGACGACGTGCTGCTGTCCGTGTCCCCGGCGTACGTCGGCATCCGCGGGGCCGCCCGCATGCTGGACATCCCGGTCAAGGGCGTCACCGAGGGGCCCAACGGGCTCGAACCGGAGGCCGTGGCCGCCGCGGTGCGCGCCGTGCGCGCCGAGGGCAAGCGGCCTGCCGCGCTCTATCTGGTCCCCGACTTCTCCAACCCGTCCGGCACGGTCGTACCGCTCCAGGTGCGGCGGCGGCTGCTCGCGCTGGCCGCCGAGGAGGGGTTCACCATCCTGGAGGACAACCCGTACGGGTTGTTCGCGAGCGACGAGGAGCGGCTGCCCACGCTGAAGTCGCTCGACACCCGGGGGGACGTCGTCTACCTCGGTTCCTTCGCCAAGTCCGCGTTCCCCGGCGCCCGGCTCGGCTACCTGGTCGGCGACCGCGAGGTGGTCGGCGAGGACGGCGTCCGGCGCACCCTCGCCCAGGAACTCTCCAAGGCCAAGGCGATGTTCACGGTGGGCTCGTCGTCGCTCTCCCAGGCGGCGATCGGCGGCATCCTCGTCGACGCCGGCCACGACCTGCGCTCCGCCACCCGCGATCTGGCCGCCGTCTACCAGAAGCGGCTCGCGGCCACCCTCGACGCCCTCGCCGTGCACTTCCCGCCCGAGCGGTACGCCGAGCACGGGGTGCGCTGGAACCGGCCGCGCGGCGGCTTCTTCCTCGTCGTCGAGGTGCCCTTCGAGGCCGACCTGGCCGCCATGGAACGGTCGGCCCGCGACTACGGCGTCAGCTGGGCGCCGATGAGCATGTTCCACCTCGAAGGCGGCGGCGAACGCGCCGTGCGCCTCGGCTTCAGCAACCTCACCCCCGCCGCGATCCGCGAGGGCGTCGCCCGCCTGGCCCGCTTCATCGAGGACGAGTCCACGTCCACCCCGGAGGCCGTCTCATGACCAGCACACCCACCCGTCCCGTCGCCGTGGTCGTCGACGGCTACTCCGCCGGCAACTTCTACCCCGCCGCCTTCGCCGCGTACGGCACGGACGTCGTCCACGTCCAGTCCACGCCGGAGCTGATCCCGACGATGGCGCCGCCGGACCTCACCGCGTACACGGAGAACATCGCCGGCCACGGCGACGAGTCCGCGCTCGCCGAGCGGTTGCGCGCCCTTCGCCCGGTGTGCGTGATCGCGGGGCAGGAGTCGTCGGTGCCGCTCGCCGACCGGCTGAGCGAGGCGGTCGGCGTCCCCTCCAACGGCTCGGCGCTGTCGCCGGCCCGCCGGGACAAGTACGAGATGATCGAGACGCTGCGCCGGGCCGGAGTGCGCTGCGCACGGCAGTTCAAGACCGACGACCCGGACGCCGCGGTGAACTGGGCTGAGGAACACGGCAGTTACCCGGTGGTCGTCAAGCCGCTCAGCTCGGCGGCCTCCGACGGTGTCGTCGTCTGTGACGGCCCCGCCGCGGTGCGCGCCGCCGCCCGGGCCGTGCTCGACGCACCGAACATGTTCGGCCTCGCCAACACCGAGATCCTCGTGCAGTCCTATCTCAAGGGCACCGAGTACATCGTCGACACGGTCAGCTGCGGCGGCGAACGGTACGTCTGCGGCGTCTGGGAGTACGAGAAGACGCTGCTGCCGTCCGGCAAGAACATCTACAACCGCGACCTCCTCGCCGACCCGGACGACGACCCGGTGGTCGCGGCGCTCACCGGGTACGTCGACGAGGTCCTCGCCGCGCTCGGCGTCGCCTGGGGACCCGCCCACGCCGAGGTCATCGTCACCGACGAGGGCCCCGTCCTGGTGGAGATCGGCACCCGACTCAACGGCAACATCAACGCCCCCTTCCACGACCTGTGCCTCGGCCACAACCAGGCCGCGCTCACCGCGCAGGCGTACACCCGGCCCGACGAGTTCCGCGCCGAGCGCGCCGGCCGGACGTACGCCCGGCTGCAGCCCGCCGTCGTCTACAACACCCCGACCGAGCTGGACGGTGTCGTGGAGTCCGTCGACGAGACGGCCGTCGCGGAGATCCGGTCCCTGGAGAGCGTGTTCTTCGCGGCCGTCAAGTTCGGTCCCGGCGCCCGCATCAAGCCCACGGTCGACCTGCTGACCAGCTCCCTGCGGGTGTTCCTCACCGCACCGGACGAGGCGGCCCTGGCGGCCGACTACGAGAAGGTCCGCTCGCTGAAGGACGCGGTGTACCGCGTCGCCTGACCGGCGCCCGTCTCCTTCTCGCCCTCCTCTCGCCCTGTTCTCTCCCTCCTCTCTTCCTCGCGCTTCCCGCGCACGACTCACGTCCCGTCACTTCCCGGAGGCTTCTGTCATGCACAGCCGTATCGGTCTCTTCCTGTCCCCCGTCCACGAGACCGGCCAGGACCCGCACCTGGCGATCCGCCGTAACCTGGACCTCGTCGAGTACGTCGACGACCTCAACTTCGACGAGGCGTGGTTCGGCGAGCACCACACCCTGGGCTGGGGGCTCGTCGGGGCACCCGAGACGCTGATAGCCGCCGCCTCGCAGCGCACCACCCAGATCAAGCTGGCCCACGGTGTCGTACCGCTCTCCGGCCACCACCCCTTCCACGTGGCGAGCCGGGCCGTCCACCTCGACCACCTCACCCGCGGCCGCTACATCCTGGGCGTCGGCCCGGGCGTGCCCTTCGACGCGAAGATGTTCGGCCTGGAGCAGCCGGTGCAGCGCCGCCGCCTGGAGGAGGCCCTGCCGACCGTCCTGGAACTCGTCAACGGCGACGAGCGGATCACCCAGCAGACCGACTGGTTCGACCTGCGCGACGCCAAGCTCCAGTTGCCCCGGTTCAGCCCGCAGGGCATCGAGGTCGCCGTCGCCACCTCCGGGACCTCGCAGTCCAGCCCGCGCCTGATCGGCCGGTACGGGCTGAGCATGACGTCGTTCGCGCTCCCCTTCGCCCTGCTCACGCCGGGCGCGCCGGCCCACATCAACCTCGCCCACCAGTGGAAGTACGCGGAGGAGGCCGCCGCCGAGCACGGGCAGACCCTGGACCGCGACAAGTGGCGCATCGCGCTGCCGGTGCACGTGGCCGAGACCCGCGAGGAGGCGTACGCGGACGTCCGCGAGGGGTACGACCGCTGGCTGTTCGAGTACTTCGGCAAGGCGGCCGGGCGTGACGTCCTCAGCCCCGATGTGCCGCGCGAGAAGGCGCTGGAGGCGCGGGTCGAGGCGGGCGGTGCGCTCGTCGGCTCGGTGGACGACGTGGTGGCCGGCATCGAGCGGCTCCACGAGATCACCGGCGGCTTCGGCACGCTGCTCGTCTACGTCGCCGACTGGACGTCCTGGGAGAAGACCAACCGCAGCATGCAACTGCTGGCCCGGCACGTCGCGCCGCGCATCACCGGTTCGGCGGCGCGACCGCAGGAGGCGGTGGACTTCGCGATCGCCGCCCGCGGGAAGTAGGCGGGCCGACGGGCCCGACGAGGCAGGCGCGTCTCTCACGTCACTCACGTCGCGTCCGGCCGGGCCGTCTCGCCGGCCCGGCCGGGCATCCCACCCGATCGGAAAGAACTCATGCTGGAGCAACGCTCGTTCCGCGACATACTCGGCCGGTTCACCACAGGAGTGGTCCTGGTCACCGCAGACACGACCGAGGGCCCCAAGGGCATGGCCGTGAACTCCTTCACCTCCGTCTCGCTGACCCCGCCGCTGGTCGCCCTGTGCGCCGCGGACACCTCCTCCACCTGGCCGGCCATCCGCGACACCGGTTCCTTCGCGGTGACGATCCTCGGCGACCGGCACGCGGAACTCTGCCGCCTGTTCAGCACGAAGGGCGCCGACCGCTTCGCCGCCGGCGACTGGTCGACGACCCGTGCCGGGCACCCCATTCCGGCCGACGGCCTCGCCTGGCTGGACTGCCGCATCACCACGGTCCACCCGGCGGGCGACCACGAACTGGTCGTCGCCGAGGCGCTGGAGGGTTCCCTGAGCGAACAGGCGGACCCCCTGGTGTTCCACGCCGGCCGCTTCACGGCCCTGGCAGTGGCCTGAGCCGCACGAACACCGACGCGACCAGGGTCGTCCGCCCCGGCTGCCCGGTGCAGGTCACCTGCCCACCCGCCCGGCCCTGGGCCCCGGCCCACACCCCGCCCGACTCCCACCGAGCTGACCCAGCGGCCGGCCCTGGGTCTGGTTCAGGTTCTGGTTTTTGGTCGGGGGTCCGGTTCGGGTTCTGGTTTTCGCCGGGGGGCCGGTTCGGGTTCTGGTTTTCGCCGGGGGGCCGGCTCAGGCCCTGGTCTTCGCCCGGGGTCCGGTCGGGTCCTGGTGCTCGCCGGGGGGCCGGTTCAGGGCTGGACGGTCCGGTTCGGATTCGTCGTGGTGTGGTGGCCCGGCGGCCGGGGGCGGTCCCCGCTGCGGTCCGGAGACCGACCTCGCCCCGGCCCGGCGGCCCGGTGCGGTTCCGGTCTCGGAACGGCGGTCCGGGGATCCGGCGGCGCCCGGCGATCCGGGTCGGTGCGGGACCCGGCCGACGGCCGCCCGGCACCGCCCGGCTCCTCCCGTCCACTGGGCCGAGGTCACTGGCGTCCTCGACCCGCCCCGCCCCGCCCCGACCCGCCCCGGTCCGGCCCGCCCGGCAGGGCATCCGCGTCGTCGCCCACGAGAAAGGCAACCTGCGTGTCCCTCACCGATCCCACACTCACCGTGCCTCTGCCGCCGGATGCCATGGACGAGGCCGATCTCCGCTTCGTGCGGACCGCCCCACGCCATCTCGTCGACCGCAGCGCGGTGGCCGAGGTGCTGATCACGGACTGGCGGCGGCTGGGCCCCGACGCCTTCCGGCTGGGCGCGCAGTGGCCGCGCGGGCACCATTTCTACGTGCCCATCGCCGGTGCCTGGTACGACCCCCTGCTCGCCGCGGAGTCACTGCGGCAGGCGTCCGTCCTGGTCGGACAGACGTACTACGGTGTCCCGGCGGACCACGACTTCACCATCGCGGAACTGGAGTTCGAGGTGGTGCCGGGTGCCATTCTGCTCGGCCCCCGCCCCGCCGAAGTGCGTCTCGACGTCGCCGCGACCGACCTGCGGCATCACCACGGCACCCCGACCGCGCTCACGCTCGAGGCCGACCTGCTGCGCGGCGGCGACTTCGCCGGTGCCGGACGGCTGACCCTGCACACGAAGGCGCCCCGCGACCCCGCCGCAGGGGAGGGCGGCGGGTACCCGCCCCTGCCCGACCCCGTCCCGCCGGCGATCGTGGGGCGGCTCGACGAACGCGACGTCGTCCTCGGCGTCCCCGGCTCCGCCGGCGCCCGCCGTGGGCTGGCCTGGGACCTGCGGATCGATCCCGGCCACCCGGTGCTCTTCGACCATCCCACCGACGAAATCCCCGGGATGGTCCTCCTGGAGGCGGCCCGCCAGGCCGTCCAGGCGGCCTGCGCCCCGTACCGTGTCCTCCCGGTGGAACTGCGCAGCGCCTTCCATTTCCCCTTGAGCCTGTCCGCTCCCTGCCGCATCTCCGCGACCCGGCTCCCCGCCCAGGACGCGAGCGAGGACGCCGCCGTCCGCGTCACCGCCTGGCAGTCCGGCCGCCTGGCCTTCGACAGCCTGGTGGTGGCGAGCCTGTGCGACTGAGGACGAGCCACCACCCGGCGGCACGCGGGCCGTCCGGCGTCGCTTGACAAAGCGGGACGCTGTTCCGGATAGTAATCGGGACAGCGTTCCGTTTCGCTTGCCCGCGGTCGGACGCAGAAGGGAACCGCTCACCATGAGTGCATCCACCGACCTCTCCGCCGGCTCCGGCGCGCCCGCGCCCACCCCCGTCCTGTCGTACAGCCCGCTGACCCTGTCCGTGCCCGGGCGGCCCGTGGACCTCCAGGTCCGTGTCTCCGTGCCCGCGACCGGGACCGGCCTGCCCGTCGTGCTGCTCTCCCACGGGCACGGCGGCTCCCACCACCTCTCCTCGCTGAACGGCTACGCACCCCTCGCCAACCTCTGGGCGGCCGCCGGATTCGCCGTCGTCCAGCCCACCCACCTCAGCTCCCGGACCCTGGCCCGGCAGCTCGCCGACGCGCCGGGCGGCCCCTTCTTCTGGCGTTCACGCGCCGAGGACATGAGCCGCGTGCTCGACCGGCTCGACGAGATCGAGAAGACCGTGCCCCAGCTCGCCGGGCGCCTCGACCACGACCGCATCGCGGTCGCCGGGCACTCCCTCGGTGGCCACACGGCGAGCCTCCTGCTCGGCGCCCGGACCACCGACCCCGACACCGGGGCGGAAGTGGACCTGCGCGAACCCCGGATCAAGGCGGGCGTGCTGCTGGCCGCACCCGGCAGGGGCGGCGACGTCCTCAACGGGTGGATGGCCGACAAGGTGCCGTTCTTCCACGGCACCGACTTCTCCACGATGACCGCGCCCACCCTGGTCGTCGCCGGCGACAAGGACGACTCCCCGCACTTCACCGACATCGGCCCCGGCTGGCACGCCGACCCGTACCACCTCGCCCCCGCCCCCAAGACCCTGCTCACCCTCTTCGGTGCCGAGCACCTGCTCGGCGGCATATCGGGATACGACGCCGACGAAACCACCGACGAGAACCCCGAGCGCGTCGCCGCCCTCGGCCACCTCACTTCCGCCTACCTGCGCACCCAGCTCCGGTCCGACCCCTACGCGTGGCAGGCGGCGTGCGAGGCGCTGACGACGGGGACCGCTCCGGCCGGCCGGGTCGAGTGCAAGTAGGCCGCCCGGGAGTGGCGCTTTTTTTGATGACTTGTCAAATTCCTTTACTGAAAAGGTCATTGGCGGTCGCATGAGGGCAACGGAACGACGTACGCGCTCCTTTCCCGCGGTGTAGCTTCTACCCGTCAGTAGAGGCTTGAGCAACGGGGGACGACGCGTGGTTGCCTCTCCGCATACCGAGAAATTCGCCGCCCGTCTTCGGATGCTGAAGGACCGCAGCGGCCGGGGATACGACCGCCTCGGCAAGGAAGCGGGCGTCAGCGGATCCAGCCTGCATCGGTACTGCTCCGGCGTCAGCGTCCCGGTGGACTACCGCGTGGTGCACGCCTTCGCCAAGGTGTGCGGCGCCGGCGCGGAGGAACTCCGGGAACTCCACCGGCTGTGGGCTCTGGCGGACACCGAGCGGGATGCGCCGACCGCGACCGCCGGGACGGGCGTGCCGGAAGGTGCGCAGGAAAACGCGCAGGAAAGCGCACCGGAAGACGCGCCGGAAAGCGTGCAGGGCAGTGCCGTACCGGATGACGTCACCCCGGCGGAGACCGGCGTCACCGCGGCGGAGGCCGGGCGGCCGCGGCGGTTCCGGGTGCCCGAGAAGCTGTCCCCGCGTGTCGCGGTCCTGGCCGCCGTGGTCGCGGTGGTGCTGGTGGCCGGCTTCGTGTGGCTGCCCGGCAGCTCTCCTGACGGTGCCGCGCCGGCGTCCGGTGACAGGCTGCTGGACTCCGCGGCGTGCAAGACCGTGAGCATGGGACAGCACGACGCCTGTGTGCGCGAGGTACAGACCCTGCTGACGCGGGCGAAGGGCAAGCTCGCCGTCGACGGCGACTTCGGGCCGGAGACCCTGCGCAGAGTGACCGCGTTCCAGGTGCTGGCGGGGCTGCCGGCCACCAACGTGGTCGACGACGCCACCAAGAAGGCTCTGTACGCGCGGCGGGTGACCATGACGACCTGGCCGGCGGACAGGGTGGCGAAGCGGATCCGCGAGGTGTTCGTCGAGGATCCCGGCACCGCCGTGGCCGTCGCCCGCTGCGCGTCGTTCCTCGACCCGCTGTACGTACTGCCGAACACCAACGGCAGCCGCAACTGGGGCGTCTTCCAGATCTCCGACGCCCGGCTGCGGGACCTCGACGGCACCCCGCTGCGGGCGTTCGACCCGGACTGGAACATCCGGGCGGCCCACCGGCTGTGGAGCGTCCGGCACGACTTCCACGACTGGCCCTCCTGCGAGGCGGCGCTGAAGAGCACACCCGGCAGCACACCCGACAGCACAGCGAAGGGCACACCGGCGGGCTGAAGCCCGGAGCTCCGAGTACCGAAGCGGCGGTACCCGGAGCTCCGCTCCCCCGAGAGCGGCGTCAGACCGTGCCGTCCTCCCACCACCAGTCACGGCCGAGGTCGGCCCGGCTGTCGACGTGCTGGTGGTCGACGGTGTACGTCTCCAGCCCGGAGAACCCGCAGGTCTCCGCCTTCTGGTAGACGGTCTTGGTGGCCACCCCGGGCACGTCGAGGTCGGCCGCGGTGCCGTACAGGTGCATGCTGTCGCTGGCCCCGCCGATCTCGGCGTTGTGCGCGATGCTGCGGAAGCCGGAGTTGACCGTGATCGGCTTGTCGCCCAGCTTCTTGCGCAGCGCCTCCAGCTTGTACATGCAGCGGCGGACGTTCTCCTTCACCTGGGAGGCGCTCAGCTTGCCACCGTTGAAGGTGCCGTCCGACTGGTTCACGAACTCGCTCCAGTTGAAGTGGAGCGTGGAGCCGTCCGACTGCTCCAGGGAGTTGAGCTTCGCCTGGGTGTTGGGTCCGACACTGGCGTCGGCGGTGAGACCGTACGCCGTCTGGAAGCGGCGCACGGCCGCCGCCGTACCGGAGCCGAAGTCACCGTCGATGCTCACCCGGCTGTGGCCGGCGCTGTCCGCCGCCCAGCCCGCTATCCGGATCTGGAGTTCGGTCACGTCGGCGCCGGTGGCGCCCTGGGTCAGGGTGCGCGACCACGAATAGGCCTGGGCGGTGCCCGAGAACAGCAGCTGGCCGAAGGCGATGCCGGCACCGGCGGCCAGCGTGCCGCGCAGCATGGTGCGGCGGTCCAGGGGACGGGAGGAGGAGGTCATGGTCGTCCTTTCGAATGTGGATCCGAATGCGAAGAGGTCAGTAGGCGATCTGGAACGTCACGTTCTGCGCGTCGATGTCGTAGGCGTGCACACGCAGGACGAAGTGGGTGCCGTCCTTGACGTCGGTGGCGACGGTTCCCCACTCGGTACCGTGCGTGGTGTAGGCGTCACCGTTGTTGCACTTGCTGGTGTGGTCGACGAACACCACGCAAGCGTCCAGGTACACGCCCGGCTCGTCCGTGATGAGCCGCAGGTTGATGTCGTTGCACCGCGAGGACGTGGTGTAGGTGCCGTACTCCTTGGCGGCCGCCTGGTAGTGGTATGTCAGGGTCTTCGCGCCGCCGTAGCAGCTGGTGGCCGCGGCCGTGGCGGTCGAGGCGGCCGACGTCTGCGCCGAGGCGGGCGCGACGCCCACGCCCAGCAGGGCGGCCGCGGTGCACAGGGCCGAGGCGAGGGTTCTGTTGCGGATCATGGTGGTCTCCGTACGGCCGGCGGGTCAGAAGGCGATCTGCAGGACGGCGTCGTCGCCCTCCAGGGGCACGCCGTTGGGCACCGTGAACTTGGTGCCGTCCAGGACGTCGGTGGCGATGGTCGTCCAGCTGCGGCCGACCTTGGTCCAGCGGTTGCAGGTACCGGTCTTCGCGAACTTCACGCAGGCGTTCACGTAGTCCGCGGTGCCGCCGGTGACGCGCATGTTGATGTCGTTGCAGCGGCTGGTGGTCCAGTAGGGGCCGAAGTCGACGACGTCCCCGTAGCGCACCGTCACCGCCCCGCCGTAGCAGGTCGTCGCGGCCGCGGTCACCGACGCCGCGGTGGACAGGCCGGTGGACAGGCCGGTGGACAGGCCGGTGGCGAGACCGGTGGTGAGACCGGTGGTGCGGTTGGCCAGCCGGTCCAGGTCGGCCTGGGTGCCGTTGAAGACGTCCGCGGTCGCCGGGGCCTTGATGCCCGGGAACAGCGCGGCGTCGGTGTACTGCCACATCGTCCAGGTCGAAGAGCCGGCCGGCAGCGGCGGCTGGGTGATCGACTGGCGGTAGTCCGCGAGTTGCAGCGGATACCGGGCGAAGGCGGTGGTCGAGCCGAGGCAGTCGTCCAGGAAGGACTTCTGGGTGTAGATGATCGGAGTGCGGCCGAAGGCCGCCTCCACCTTGTCGAGCCAGGCCTTGGCGTCGGCCACCGTGCCGTAGGTCGGGCAGCGTCCGGTGCCGTCGTCCATCCGCTCCAGGTCGAACACCGGCGGCAGGTCGCCCGCGCGCTGCCCGGTGTAGCCGGTCGCCCGCACCGCGGCGATGAACCGGTCGGCCTGCGCGCCGCCCGTGTCGGGCGCGGTGCCCGTGTAGAAGTGGTACGGCGCGACGGCGAGTCCGGCCGCCCTGGCCGCCGGCAGGTCGGTGGCGAGGTACTCGTCGGTGACGTTCAGGCCGCGGGTGGCCTTGATCGTCGCGAACTCGACGTCCGAGGCCCGTACGGCCTTCCAGTCGATCGGCGCGCCGCCCGGGTGCTGGTACTTGGCCGTGTCCAGGCCGTCGACCGGGTGGCCGGCCGGGCGCGGCGGCGCGCAGTACGTGTTGCGGCCGGACCAGTCGACCAGCTTCGCCCAGGTGTTGGGGCCGACGACGCCGTCGGCGCTGAGGCCCGCGCAGTGCTGGAGCTCGACGACCCGGCCCGCGGTGCCGCCCCCGAAGTCACCGTCGATCGTGAGCGGCGGGTAGTGGAACGGCTCCATGGCCAGGTTCAGCCGGCACTGCAGTTCCTCCACCTCGACGCCGTTCGCGCCCTGGCGCAGGGTCGGGCGCGTGTCGGTGTGACCGCACACGGCCGCCTGCGCCGTGGCCGACGTGCCCTGCGTCGCGCAGGTGTGCGGCTGTGCGGCCCAGGTGTTCAGCGCGGCCCAGGTCTGCGGCCCGAGCACACCGTCCACGCTCAGCCCGGCACACGCCTGGAACTCCTTGACCCGCGTCTCCGTCGCCGGACCGAACGAGCCGTCCGCCGCGATCGGCGTGTACCGGCTCGGCTTCGTCGCGAGATCGAGTTCGCACTGCGCCTCGACCGTCGGGTCCCCCGTGGATCCCCGCTGGAGCGTGGGCTGTTCGCTCGTGTGCCCGCAGACCGCGACCGCGGTGGCGGTGGTGGTCGCCGCGGACTGCGCCGCGTGCACCGCCGTGGGTCCGTACAGGGGCAGGACCGCTGCCACGGCGAGGGTCAGGCCCCGCAGTAGCGTCCTCCGTCCCATCTGTGTTCCCCCTCTGTGAGTGGCCGGGAACTCCCGGCGGGGCACATGCTGGCAGCGCCCGCCCCGAACCCCGGCCCCCTCGCCCCGGATCGGGACGCCGGGACGGTCGCACGCCGGTGACCTGCGGGGACGGAGTGCCGCTGGGACGGGCGTGGGATACGGCGGGATGTGACGGGCTGCGGCTCAGGCGGTCGGACGGCGGTACCGGTTCCGCAGGGCGGTGCGGACCGGGCCCGGACGGAGGGAGGCCTTCGCCAGGTGGAAGAGAGCATCGTTGAACTGCTCCGCTTCCTGGTCGTCCCGCCGCACGATCCCGAACGCGCTCGTCAACGACCAGAACATGTCGGTGACGCGCCATGCCTGCCGTTGCGCGGTGGCGACGGCCAACAGGATCACGCTCTCCCGGCCGCGCGGGTCGTTCTCCGGCAGGCCGGACAGCACCCAGTGGTACGCGGCCATGGTCCGCTCGGCCCGTGGCGCGTCCCGGACCGGCAGGCCCAGGCCGCCCAGTGCCCTCCGCTCGCACCAGGTGTCCTCCAGTTCGCGGTAGCGGCCGATCGCCGCGGCGGAGGCTTCCAGGGCCCGCGACCGCCGGCGCCCGCTGCGCAGTGTCGTCGCGAGGCGTTCCAGTGCCTCGGCCTCCTTGTGCAGGTCACCGCGGGCCTGGAACAGCGCGATCTCCCGTTCGTGCACCTCGGCGGCCTCGGTGAACCGGCCGGCCGCGCACAGGGCGCTGCCCAGGTCGCGGAGTACGCCGGTCAACTGGGTCTCCTCGTCGCGCTCCTCGTGGATGGCCGCCGCCCTGCGGTGGGCCGTGACGGCCTCGTCGTACCGGCCGAGCCGCTGGAGCCGGTCGGCCAGGGCTCTCAGGGCCAGGGCCTCCAGCGGGCGGTCGCAGACCTTGTGGCAGATGGCGACGACCTTCTCGTAGTTGTCCACCGCCTCCTCCGGGTCCATGTCGCTCACCGTCCACAGGTGCTGCATGGCGATGGCCTGGTGGTGTTCGTCGCCGCGCTCCTGGTAGACGGCGAGGGCGCGGCGGTAGGCGGCGACGGCGTCGTCCGACCTCTTCAACGCGAGCAGCGTGTCCCCGAGCCCGAGGAGGTTGAGGCCCTCGGCATGCCAGTCACCGGTCTCGGTGAAGTGCCGTACGGCCTCGGTGAGCAGGCCGGCGGCCTCCTCGTGCTCCTGGCGGTCGCGCAGCGTGTCGGCAAGGCCCACGAGCGCCCTGCCGATCAAGTCCCGGTCGCCGAGTTCCTCGCAGAGGGCCAGGCTCTCGGTATGGGCCTTGACGGCCTCCTCGAACCGCTCGGCACGGCGCAGCGAGGTGCCGAGCACGTGCAGCGCCGTGATCTGGCGCTTCCGGTCGGCGCGGCCCCGTGCGACGTCCAGGCTCCTGGCGGCGGCCTCCACCGCATCGGGCAGTCGTCCGCAGTCGCCGAGGGCCTGGCTGAGGTGTTCCAGGGCGGTGGCCTCACAGCAGGTGTGGCCGATCGCGCGGGCGCTGTCGACGGCGTGCTGCGCGGCGGTCACCGCCTCGCCGGCGTACGTGCGCCGTTCCAGCAGGAACAGACGTATGTGCTCCTCCAGGTCCAGCACCGCATGCGGGTGCCCGGTGGCCGCGGCCCGGGTGACGAGGGCCACCAGGTTCGCCCGTTCCGCCTCCAGCCACTGCATGGCGTGCGCACGGTCCGGGAAGTCACCCGGCAGGGGCCCGTCGTCGTGGGTGTGCCGATGCGCGTCGGCCGCGCGTGCGAGCTTCCCGCAGTGCGCCAGCAGCCGGGTGAACGCGGCGTCCCGCCACTTGGCGCTGTCCTTCTCGACCAGCGCGGCCGCGTAGACGCGGAGC
This sequence comes from Streptomyces sp., assembly GCF_019510245.1. Lineage (GTDB taxonomy): Bacteria > Actinomycetota > Actinomycetes > Streptomycetales > Streptomycetaceae > Streptomyces. Next base: position 16,230 of record NZ_JAEKKT010000142.1, read on the forward strand.
AGGTCGTGCATCCGCCAGCGACCCGAGCGCACCGGCTGCTCCGCCAGCAGTCCGGCGCGGGCGAGCGCGGCCAGGGAGTCCCGGGTCCGCCCCCGGGACCGGCCCGCGAGTGCCGCGGCGGCGTCCGTGCCGATGTCCGGGCCGGGGCTGAGGGCGAGTTGCCGGAACAGCTGGCGGTGGTGCGGTGGCAGCCGCTGGTACGAGAGGCGGAACGCCGCCTGGACCGCCGTCGTGTGCCCGCCGTCCTCGAAGCTCAGCACGTCGAGGCGGGTCCGGGCGTCGGCCAGGTCGGCGGCGAGGGCGGCGATGGACCGGCCCGCGTCGGTGGTGAGCAGGCAGGCGGCGATCCGCAGGGCGAGCGGATGGTGGCCGCAGTGTCCGGCGAGCTCGGCCAGCGCGTCGGCCTCCCGCCGCGGACGCGGATCGTCGGGCCGGGCGTGCCGCAGCGCCTCGGCGATCAGGTCGGCGGCGCCCTGCGGGGTCAGCTCGTCCAGGCCGATCAGCCGCGGCTGGAAGGCGGGGCTGGTGAGCAGGTGACGGGAGGTCACCAGCAGCCGGTGCGCGGAGCGGGCGGGTACGAGCCGCTCGATCTGTGCGGCGTCGGCGGCGTCGTCGGCGATGAGCAGGACCGCCCTGTCCTCGTCGGCGAGCCGGTTCAGCGCGGCCTGGCAAAGTCCCGTCTGTTCGTCCGGCGTCCTCGCGTCCTCCACGCACAGCGCCCGTGCCAGCGCGCCGACCGCCTCGTCCGCGCCGACCGGTCCGGCCGGGTCGTAGCCCCGCAGGTGCAGGAAGACCGCGCCGCCCGGGAACCAGCCCCGGGCCACGGCCCGGTGGGCGACATGGAGGGCCAGGGCGGTCTTGCCGATGCCGGGGAGCCCGGACAGCAACGAGACGACGGCGTCGGGCCGGCCGCGGGACACGGGGGCGAGCAGCGCCAGTACGGCCTCGGCCTCCTTCTCCCGGCCGGCCAGGAGTGTCGGCTCCGCCGGGAGGTGCAGCACCGGTGACCGGTCCGCGGCGCCGGACGCGCAGACGTGGTTCCCGCTGCCGCTGATCTGGATGACGTGGCCGTGCCCGGAGGCTGCGGCGGCCTGTGCCTGCGCGGCCCTGCGCCTACCGGTCACCACGCCCGGGACCTGCTGTGCCGTCGTCCCCGCCGACCTGGGTGACCCGGGCCCTGCCCGCCGCCCTGACGCGCTGGGCCAGCCTTCCGGGGCGTTCCGCGGGAGCGCCGGGCCCGGGGTGCCGGTGCCCCGCGACCTGGGTGACCCGGGCGTCGTCCGCTGCCGTGACGGCCTGCCGTACGGCCCCGGCTCCCTCGGCCCCCGCCCCCGCCCACCACCCGGCCGCCGCCCCGACCAGCGCGGCCACCGTCGTCGCGAACGCCGTCGCCACCACCCACCGGTCGGCCTCCGCGCGGGGCAGAAACCCGAACGACGCGGTCCGAGCCGCCCACAGACAGCCCACGAACGAACCGGCCCCCACGCACACCGCCACAACCCAACGCCCTGCGCGTTGCATGCGTCCCCCCTTGCCTCGACGCGTGCTGCCAGAGGTACAGCCGGGAACGCCCCATCGGGGGCAGAACATGGAAAGCGACGACAGAGGCGTCTTCTTGGGGTATATCGCCTGTGGGTGCGGGTGACTGGTCTTGGCAGGGCGGGTGGCTGGTGCGGGTGCGGGTGCGGGTGCGGGCGGTGGCGGTGGCGGGATGGTGGGTGGGGGATGGCTGGGTGGCGGTGAGAGGTGGGGGATGGCTGGGTGGCGGTGAGGGGTGGGGGATGGCTGGGTGGTGGCTGCGCGGTGGTGGTAGGGGATGGCTGGACGATGGTGGTGGCGGCGGTGGTAGGGGATGGCTGGACGATGGTGGGGGATGGCCGCCGTGGTCGGCTGCGGCGGCGTCGTGGCCGGGCGCGCAGTTCCCCGCGGACCCGCGGACGACCGCGGCGGGTACGGCGGTGCGGGGTGGCGGCGAGGCCCGCCTGACCCCAACCGTCCTTGCCGCCGCGGCGGTTCGCAGGCGTGATCTCCCTCTCCCTCGGGTAGCAACGTCCTGCTTCGCAGCCGCGTGCGGGAACGTGTGGAGGGGGATCACAGGGTGTCGGACGACGACCCGCCGGACGGCTGGGAGGCGCACGAGCGCCGGCTGTGGGAGGCGTACCGGCGGGGCGAGTGGTGCGAGGACGTGCCGGAGGTGCGGGCCGAGACCCTGCGGTGGCTGCTCGTCGCCGCGCCGCGCCCGGTGCCCGGGCGGCTGGCCCGGCTCCGGCTCCGCGGCGCCCGGATCACCGGCACCCTCGACCTGGCCGAGGCGGCCGTCCAGGGCGCGATCCGCCTGGACTCGTGCCGCTTCGACGACGTGCCCTGTTTCGACGGCGGGCAGTTCGGTGTCCTGCAGTTGAAGGACTGTGCCCTGCCGGGGCTGAGCGCGGCCGGGGCGCGGGTGGGCCAGGAGTGCGAGTTCGTGGGCTGCACCCTCGACGGCACCCTGGACCTCCGTTCCCTGACCGTCGGTACGCGCCTGCTGCTCGACCGCTCGACGGTGCACGCGCCCGACGGCGCCGCGGCGGTTTACGCGCAGTCGCTCGCCGTCGAGGAGCACTTCTCGGCGACCGGACTGGTGTGCACCGGCCCGGTCCGGCTCATGAGCTCCCGGGTGCAGGACACCCTCGGCTTCCGCGGTGCCCGGCTGCAGGGCGACCGGGCCTGCCTCCAGGCTCCGGAACTGACCGTGGGCGGCGGCCTCTACCTCGACCGGGGGTTCTCCAGCGACGGGGGCATCAACCTTTACGGCGCCTCGATAGGCGGTTCGCTGCATCTGGAGGACGCCACCCTGACCGGCCCCGACGCACCGGGCGACCCCGCCCTGCAACTGCTCTGCGCCTCGGTCGGCGGCGACATACAGGCCGGCTCGGGGCTCGCCGTGCGGGGGAGCGTCGACATGCGGGACACCGCGGTGCGGGGCAGCGTGGTGCTGCGGCGGGCCCAACTGCACCATCCGGCCGGCACCGCGCTCAGGGCCCACCGGCTGCATGTCGGCGGCGACCTCGACTGCCGGGACGGCTTCGTCGCGGAGGGCACCGTGGACCTCTGCGACGCCCGGGTCGGCGGGTCGGCCCTCTTCGAGGGCGCTGAGCTGACCGGCCGTGACGGGGCCGCCGCCCTGCGGGCCAACGGCATCGAGGTGGGTGCGGAGTTCAACTGCTGCGACGGGCTCACCGCGCACGGCCGGATCTCCCTCAGCAGCATCACCGTACGGGCCCGGCTCTGTTTCGAGAACGCCCTGCTGGACGTCCCGGCGGGGGAGCGGGCCCTGATCTGCCGGCGCTCCGCAGCCGCCGAGCTGACCCTGAAGCCCCGCGAGGCACCGCACGGCATCGTGGACCTCAGCCACACCAGGATCGGCGTGCTCCGCGACGACCCCGCCGGCTGGCCCCGCTCGCTGGTCCTGGAGGGCCTCGCCTACGACAGCACCAAGCCGGCGCTGCCCGGGCACCGCCGGCTGACCTGGCTCGACCGCGACCCGGCCGGCTTCGCACCGCAGCCCTACGAGCAACTGGCCGCCAACTACCGGCGCCACGGCCGGGACGCCGACGCCCGTCTCGTCCTGCTCGCCAAACAGCGCCGCAGGCGGGCCACCCTGGCCTGGCCGGCCCGGATCTGGAGCCTCCTCCAGGACCTCACCGTGGGCTACGGGTACCGGCCGCTGCGCGCGGTGCTGCTGCTCGCCGTCTTCTTCACCGTCGGCACCGTGCTGTTCGCGGCCTGGCCGCCGCTTCCGTACGGCGACGGCACGCCCCCGGACTTCCAGCCGGCCGTGTACACCCTCGACCTGCTGCTTCCGGTGGTCGACTTCGGCCAGGAGCGGTCGTACAGCTCCCACGGCGCCATGCAGTGGGCGGTGGTCGTCCTGGTCAGCGTGGGCTGGGTCCTCGCGTCCACGGTCGTGGCGGGGGCCAACCGGGTCCTGCGCAGGTCCTGAGCCCCTCGGGGCCGAGCGCCCCGGCCGGCCCTCCGTGAGCACGGTGGGAACAACGGGGCAACCATGGCCGTCCTTCGCATGTCTAGCGAACGTGACACAGCATCAGGACTCGCCGTACGGAGGCGGCGAGCCGCCGATCCCGAAGGGGGATCCCATGCGCATCCGCCCGGCCGTCGCCGCCGTATCCCTTGCCACCGGCCTTTCCGCCCTCACCGCGTCGGTGCTCCCGGCAGCCGCCCGGGCGGCGGACCGGGCCGCGCCCAGTGACACGGTGTTCTCGCACGTCGTGGTCAACGGCGGCAAGGACATCGTCCTCGGCCTGACCACCAGGAAGACCGTCGCCATCACCTGGACGGCGACGGACCCGGACGGCGTCGCCGCGTCCTGGGCCTACCTGTGGCACGGCCCGAACACCGACGACGAGGACGGCCACCTGCCGCTGTACCCGCCGACGGGCACCTGCACGGTGTCGGCCACCGACCCCACCACCTCGGCCTGCACGGTGAGCATCGCCGTGGACGCCGCGCGGGACCTCGACCACAACGGCCTCGCCGGCACCTGGAAGGTGCTCGCCGGGGCCCAGGACCGCACCGACGACTGGACGGAGATCGACGCCGCGGGCACGGCCCGGATCAAGCGGCTGGCCAAGGTCACGGTGAACGCCTCGCCCGAGCCGGTGAAGAAGGGCAGGACCGTCACCGTCACCGGCAGGCTGAGCCGGGCGAACTGGGAGAGCGGCAGCTACACCGGCTACCAGGGGCAGGCGGTCAAGCTGCAGTTCCGGAAGAAGGGCAGCAGCACCTACACCACCCTGAAGACCGTCACCAGCGGCAGCGCCGGAGCGCTGAGGACCACCACCAAGGCCAAGGCCGACGGCTACTTCCGGTTCGTCTTCGCCGGCACCGCCACCACCGGCCCGGCCACGGCGGCCGGCGACTTCGTCGACGTCAGATAAGGCCCCGTCAGGGGCGCGGGGAACTGCGCGACCCGCCACAGCGCACCCGCACCCGATGACGGTGGCCCGGGCCCCGCCTGTCAGCCGAGGAGCTTGGACGCCAGCGTCGAGGCGTTGTACGAGCCCCAGCCGGTGGTGAAGTCCCAGCCGGTGGCCGCGGAGTAGGCGCCGTTGCTGCCGCTGGTGATGTCGTGGAAGCCGGTGCCGCTCGCCGCGTAGAGGGCAGGGTTCGCGAAGCCGAGGTTGGCCTTTCCGGCCGCCGCCGCCTGCTGGTTGTAGAGGGCCGCGAACGCCGCCCACTCGGGGGCCGCGGCGCTGGTGCCGCCGACCGAGGACCAGGAGCCCTGCGAGTAGATGGAGACGCCGGGGCTCGGGTTGGCGTGCGCCGAGACGTCCGGGACCTGGCGGTAGCCGCCGCCCGCGCTCTTCTGGACGGCCGTCTGCCAGCTCGGGATCTTGAAGACGGAGGACTTGCCGCCACCGCCGCCGGACCAGGCCACCTCCTTGCTGAACGCGTTGGACGAGGTGACGGTCAGCTTGGTGCCGCCGACGCCCGTGACGTACGGGTCGCTGGCCGGGTAGTCCACGGAGGTGCCGCCGTCGCCCGCGTCGTCGGAGCCGTCGTCACCGGAGGCCGCGTAGAAGCCGAGGCCCTCGGCGGCGCCCGCCTTGAAGACCGCGTCCACCGCGTTGATGTTGGAGGTGGTGCGGGCGGACTCGGCCGCGCCCCAGCTGATCGAGGTGGTCGGGATGCCGCTGTCGACGATGGCCTGGTACGTGTCCACCTCGCCGGCGTCCGAGTTGGGGCCCTCGAAGACCGTCACGTTCGCCTTCGGGGCGATCGCGTGCAGGACCTCGATGTCCAGCTCGACCTCGACCTGGCCGTCGCCGAGCGCACCGGAACCGCCGTCGACCTGGGACACGGTCGGGGTGGGCGAGCCCAGGCCGTAGTTGGTGTCGTACTTGGTGATGTTGGACTGCTGGAACCCGTCGAACTCCAGGAGCGCGATCTTCTGGCCGCTGCCGGTGTACGTGCCGGAGACGTTGTAGCCGCCCTTGAGCTGGGCCGGCGTGTAGCCGCCGCCGGGGCCGTTGTGTGGGGAGACGGTGTGCGGGGTCGCCTGGTGGTGCAGCTGGACGCGGTTGTTGAGGCCGGCCACGTCGCTGACGATGGCGGCGAGGGAGGACGGGAGCGTCGGCGCGCTGTCGTTGGCGTAGAAGGAGCGGCCCGTCGTGGCGTCCTTCCAGGTCGACAGGCGGGTGCCGAACGCCTTCCGCAACTGGGCGGCGGTGCCGCTGGCGTCGACCAGCAGGTTGCCGGAGTGCACCTTGCCGACGGTGACGCCCTGCGCACGCAGGTAGTCCTTCAGCTGCTCGACCTCGGCGTCCGTCCGGCCGAACCGGGCCGCGAACTGGCGCTTGCTCAGGTAGTGCCCGTAGGCGGCCGAGTGCGGGTCGCTGACCTTCGCGATGAAGGTGTCGAGGGCGCTGCCGCCTCGGGGCGTCAGGCTGATCGCCACCGATATGCGCTTGCCCGCGGCGACCTCGCCGGTGCGGGACGCGTCGTGCTTCAGGCCGGGCAGGACGTCACCGGCGACGGCGGCACGGGCGGTGTGCGGGGCGTCGGCCGCGTAGGCGGCGGGGACGACCGCCGTGATCAGTGCCGGCGCGGCGACCAGACCGAGCAGTTTCAGGCGTGACTTCACCGAAGTTCCTCCGGACGGTGGGGGGTGGGGAGTGTTCCGGAAGCGGAACGGGATCACCGTAGGAACTGCGGCCCCACCCCCGTAAGCGGGGGAACCCTTGCGTTGCGTGTTAACTGCCTGTGTCACGTCAACGGCGTGTGTCCAGCGGACGGGGGAGGCGGGCCCGCGCGGCCTGGCTGACCGTCACCGTCTGTGCGGTGGGCGCGGGTTGGTCGTCGTCGCCGGTGTCCACCGCCGCGCCGGAGGCGATGACGGCGACCGCCATCGCGTGCGCCAGCGCGGTGCGGGAGCGGACGCCGACCTTGCGATAGACCCGGGACAGCGTGCCCTCGACCGTCTTGACGCTGATGAACAGTTCGGCGGCGACCTCCCTGTTGGTCGCCCCGCCGCCGACCAGTTCGGCGATCCGCGCCTCCGTGGGTGTGAGGTCGGGCCCGGCCGCGCCCGCCTCGCCGCCGCGCTCCCCGGCCGCCAGGCGGGCCAGTTCGTCCCTCGCCCGGGCCGCGAGCGGGGCCGCGCCGATCCGGGTCGCCGTCTCCAGGGCCTCGGCGAGCGCTTCGCGGGCCGCGTTGCGGCGGCGGGCGCGGCGCTCGACCGCGCCGAGTGCGATCAGGGTGCGCACCAGCTCGACGGGGAGCGGGAGCCGGCGCAGCCGGTCGACGGCGGTGCGCAGCCGTACCGCACCCTCCCGGGCCCGGCCGATCCCCGCCTCGCGCAGCCCCTCCGCCCGGTCGAGTGCCGCCAGGACACTGCCGGGTGCCCCGTCCGGCACCCGCGCGCGGGCGTCGTGGAGCACCGCCTCGGCCGCCTCCGGCTCGCCGAGCACGACCAGGGCCTCGGCCAGGTCGCCGTACCAGTGCAGCAGCGGCGGGTCGGCCGCGCACATGGCCTCGCCGAGTTCCCTGACGCGTTGCAGCGCTTCGGCGGCGGCCGCCGCCCCGCGGGGATCGCCGCCGAGGAGTTCGGCCTGGCCGAGGACGGCGAGGGCGCGCAGCAGGAACAGCCGGTCGCCGTCGGCCTCCGAGGCGCGGACCGCCTGTGCGGCCAGCTGCCGGGCCTCCTCGGCGGTGCCGCCGGCGGTCGCGGCGAGGGCCGCCGCGTAGAGCGCCGGCGCCGCCTCGGGCAGGGTGCGCGCGCAGCGGGCCGCGCTGCGCAGCGCCTCCCGGCAGTGCCCGGCGCGCACCTGGATCCGGGTCAGCGCCACCAGGGTCGCGACGGTCTCCTCGGCTCCCGCGGGCTCACCGGTCGCGGCGAGCAGCGGCACGACCTGCTCGCGGGCCTCGGTCACCCGGTCGGAGTCCAGGGCGAGGATCGCCCGCATCCGGATCAGCCGGCGACTCTCCGGTCCGCCGAAGCGGTCTGCTGCAAGTGCCGCGACATCTGTGGGTGCCGCGATCTGCCGTGCGTCGACCGCGGCGCCGTCGTGGCCGATCGCGCAGTTCCCCGCGCCCCTTTGGGGGGCTGCCGCGACATGCTGTGTGTCGGGTGCGGTGGCGTCGTGGTTGTTCGCGCAGTTCCCCGCGCCCCTGCAGGGCGCTGCTGGGTTGCGGTGGAGCAGGGTCAGGGCCTTTGTGAGGGCGGCGTCGGCGGCGGAGGGGTCTCCGGCCAGGGACTGGATTCGGGCCAGGGTGGCGAGGGCGTCGATCCTGGTGCCGGTGTCGCCGGTCGCGGCCGCCTGCCGGGCGTGTTCGGCCGCCTCGGCCAACTCACCGCACAGCAGGCCCCGGACGGCGGCCCAGTGGTGCAGCCGGGCCTCGGAGCGCGGATCACCGGCCGCGTCCCGCAGGCCGTCCGCGATCAGGTCCTCGGCGCCCTCCAGCGCCTGCCCGGCGCCGCGCAGCAGGACCAGCCGGGCCTGCACCCGCTGTGCCGCCGAGCAGGACCGGGCGAGTACGGCTCCGGCGGCCTCACCGGCCTCCTCCGTGCGACCGGCGTCGCAGGCGTACTCGGCCGCGGCCAGCAGCCGTTCGGCACGTTCCGCCGGGCGGTCGGCGGGGGTGCGGCGGGCGGCGAGGGCGGCCAGCTCGAAGGCGGTGCCGGGGGCGCCGTCGTGGCGGGCGCTGCCTGCCGCCGCCATCAGGGTGCGGGCCGTGTCCTCGTCCTCGTACGGGTGGGCGAGCGCGAGATGGCGGGCCCGCTCCACCGGCTCGGGCACCGCGCGGACCAGCAGCGCGTGCGCCTGCCGCCGCCCGTGCTCCGAGGCGTCGGCGTGCACCGCCGCGCGCAGCACGGGGTGGTGGAAACGTACGGCCCCGTCGGCATCGGCCGCCGCGATGCCGAGCCGTTCCGCCTCCGCGAGGTCCGCGGCCGGGTCCGGGAGCCCGGCGGCACGCAGCAGGCTGAGGCTGGGGCGGGCCGCGGCGCTCGCGACGAGGAGGGTGCGCCGCACCGGCTCCGGCAGCGAACGGGCCCGCTCCAGCAGGCGGGTGCGCAGCGCCGGGGGCACCGGCGGCAGCGCGCCGAACCCCGCGGACGGCGGGGCCGTCCGGGCGGCGCGGCCCAACTCCTCGGCGTAGTAGGGGTTTCCGGCGGCGGTCCGCAGGATCGCCCGGAGCATCGCCGGGGGCAGGTCGGCGCCGACGCGGGTGCGGACCAGGTGGGCGGTCTCGCCGTCCGTCAGGGGCGGTACCGGGAGTTCGACGGTGCCCGGCGGGCAGCAGCGCAGCCGCTCGGGCCGGCCGCCGTCCGGCACCCGCTCGGCGGCGAGCATCCGGATGCCGGGGTCGTCGAGCCGCCGTACCGCGAAGGCGAGGAGCTCGGCGGTCGGCCCGTCGAGCCACTGCAGGCCGTCGACGACGAGCAGCACGGGAGCCGCGGCGGCCAGGGCGCGCAGCGTGCCGAGGACGGCGACGCGCACGGCGAGCAGGCCGCGGTCGTCCGCCGGTCCGCCGCCGCGCAGCAGGGCCGCCCGCAGCGCTGCCCGGGGCTCCGGCGGCAGGTTCTCCAGGAGGCTCTCCGGGATCCGCGCGAACAGGTCGACGAGCCCGGCGAAGGGCAGCCGGGCGTCCGCCTCGGCGGGCGAGCAGTGCAGGACGGTCCCGGCGGCCGGCTCGGCCGCGAGAGCCGCCACGAGCGCGGACTTGCCGATGCCGGCGGGGCCGTGGAGGAGCAGTCCGGGGCGGGCCGCCACCTGGACCCGGGCGGCGTCGAGCAGCGCTCGGCGCCCGGTCAGTTGCATGTGTTCATGACAACCCTCGTGATCGGGTGTGTCAATGACGTCCGTCACTCCACGGCGGCGGTCCTGCTGCCCGACATGGCGTAACAGGTCATGTCTTCTTCCTGAATCCCTCGTTACGGAACGCGGAAGGCTCTTCCGCCCTCCTCCTGTGCGGAAGCAACGGAGTACGGGCAGGGAAAACAGGGACTGAGTGACATGGGTTTGACCAGTCGAACGACCGTATACGCGCTGGCGGCGCTGGCCGCCCTGTGTGTGGCGCTGCTGGTCTGGCTGTGGCCGCGGCTCGCCAGGCCGGGGCTGTGGCAGGTGCTCGGGCGGCTCGGGGCCGTCGCGGTGACACAGGTGACGATCGTCGCGGCGTTCGCCTGCGCGGTGAACTCGTCGTACCAGTTCTTCGGCTCCTGGAACGAGCTGTTCGGGAACGTCGACACCGCTCCGGTCGGCGTGACCCAGGCGGCCGGCGGGAACGGCGGCGGCTCGGTGAACGGCATAAGCAGCGTCCGCGGGGCGTCGCTCGTGCAGCCCGCCGGGGACCAGCAGCTGAGCAGGGTCAGCGGTCTGCCCGACGGGCCCGCCGCGACCGTCGGCCGGGTGGAGTCCGTGAAGATCATCGGCCGGCGCACCGGCGTGGTCGACCCGGCCTTCGTCTATCTGCCGCCGCAGTACTTCCAGAAGGCGTACCACCGCATGCGGTTCCCGGTGATCGTCGCGCTCAGCGGCTACCCGGGCAGCATCTACAACCTCGCCCAGCACCTGCGGGTCTCGCAGACCGCGGGCGAACTCCAGCGCAAGGGCCAGATGCAGCCGACGATCATCGTGATGATCCGGCCCACCATCGCCCCGCCGCGCGACACCGAGTGCGTGGACGTCCCCGGCGGGCCGCAGACCGAGACGTTCCTGGCCAAGGACCTCCCGGACGCCGTCAAGTCCGTCTACCGGGCCGGCCACGACGCGAGCTCCTGGGGCGTCATGGGGTACTCCTCCGGCGCCAGCTGCGCCCTCCAGCTCACCATGCGCGACCCCGGCGTCTACACCACGGCCGCCGCCCTGTCGCCCGACTACCGGGTCAAGGACGACCCCACCACCGGCAACCTCTTCGGCAGCGGTCCCGGCCGCCAGGCCCGGATCGACGGCCACGACCTGATGTGGCGCCTCAAGCACCTGCCCGTGCCCCAGGTGTCGGTCCTGGTCGCCAACAGCAAGCACGGCGAGAAGGGCTACGCGCAGACCGAGGCCTTCATCAAGGCCGTCAAGGCGCCCATGCGGGTCGTCTCCATCCTCCCCGAGAACGGCAGCCACAACTTCCCGACCTGGGTGCGGGAGATGCCCGCCGCCCTGAAGTGGATGAACGGGCAGCTGACCTTCCCCCAGGACGTCGTGCCCCTCCACCACGCCAAGAAGCCGGTGACCGAGGCCGCGGGCAAACCCACCCCCGGCCCCACTCCCGCCCACGGCCACCGCTCGCTGCGCGCGGAGGGCCCGGAGCCCACGCCCACCGCAACCGCACACCGCTGACCGGCCGGTCACCGCACCGCGGTGACCGAGGAGCAGCCCTTAGACTGGGCAGCCGGTGCCCGACCAGTGGAGTGGGAGTGGGGAATGGCGACGCAGGTAGCCGTGGTCACCTTCGACGGGTTCAACGAGCTGGACTCCTTCGTCGCCGCCGCGCTGGTCAACCGGTGCCGCAGGAACGGACTGGAGGCGTTCATCACGACGCCCGCCCCCGTCGTCACGTCCATGAACGGCGTCGAGGTGACCGGGCAGCGGCCGCTGGAGTTCGTGGCCGAGGCCGACGTCGTGCTGGTCGGCAGCGGGGTGCGGACCCGGGACGTCGTCGCCGACGACCGGCTGGTCTCCCGGCTGCCGCTCGACCCCGGGCGCCAGCTGATCGGCGCGCAGTGCTCCGGCGCCCTCGTGCTGGCCCGGCTCGGACTGCTCGACGGCCGGCCCGCGTGCACGGACCAGGCCAGCCGGCCCTTCGTCGAGGCCCGCGGCGTCACCGTGCTGGACGCGCCGTTCCACAGCGAGGGGAACATCGCCACGGCCGGTGGCTGCATGGCCTCGCAGTACCTCGGCGCCTGGGTGATCTCCCGGACCCTCGGCGACGAGGCCGTGCGCGAGGTCATCGGCTACACGGCACCCGTCGGCGAGCAGCAGGAGACCGTCGACCGCGTCCTGCGCGCCGTCCGCACGGGCGAGGCCGCCGCACTGCGCTGAGCGTCGCAGCCCGGGCTGGGCGCCGGAGTCCAGGTGGGCGCCGGAGTCCAGGTGGGCGCCGGAGTTCAGGTGGGCCCCGGAGTTCAGGTGGGCCCCGGAGTTCAGGTGGGCCCCGGAGTCCAGGTGGGTCCCGGAGCCGGGCCGGCCTCAGATCCAGGTGTCGAGCCACATCCTGGACTGCCAGCCGCTGTAGGGAATCGTCTGCCCGGTGTAGATCGGGTAGAAGTAGACGAAGTTCCAGGCGATCAGCAACACCAGTCCGGCCGCCACCGAACCCCGCAGCCGCCGCCGCTCCGTGGCACCCCGCGGCCCCAGCAGGGCCCCGATCATCATCGCCACGGCCAGGCACAGGTACGGCACGAAGACCACGGCGTAGAAGGAGAAGACCGTACGGTCCTGGTAGAGGAACCAGGGGAGGTAACCGGCCGCCACCGCGCAGAGGATCGCACCGGCCCGCCAGTCGCGGCGCAGGGCCCACCGGTAGAGCAGGTAGGCGAGGGCGAGGCAGGCCGACCACCACAGCGCGGGGGTGCCCAGGGCGAGGACCGTGCGGGTGCAGGCGGCCGCGGTGGAGCAGCCGTCCCGGCCGGGCTGCGGGGAGTCGTAGGCGAACAGCACGGGACGGCCGAGGACCAGCCAGCTCCACGGGTTCGACTGGTACTTGTGCGGCGTGTGCAGGCCCACGTTGAACTGGTACACCAGGTACTCGTAGTGCCAGAAGCTGCGCAGCGGGGCCGGTATCCACGACCAGGTGCCGCCGCGGCCGTCCGCCCAGTGCCGGCCCCAGCCGTCGTCGGACAGGAACCAGCCGGTCCAGGAGAGCAGGTACGTCAGGAGCGCGGTCGGGACGAGGGAGAGGACCGACCGGCCGAGGTCCCGGCGCAGCACCGACCGGTATGGGTGGCGGGCCCCGGCGACGCGGCGGGCGCCGACGTCCCACAGCAGCGTCAGGACCACGAAGAAGACCAGGACGTACAGGCCGTTCCACTTCGTCGAGGCCGCGAGGCCGAGCAGCACGCCGGCCGCGAGGCGCCAGGGCCGCCGGCCCGTCCCGGCCCGGTCTCCGGTGTCCGCGTCCGGGCGCACCCTGCCCTCCGCGTCGGCCGGCAGGGCCGCCGCCAGCCGGGCCCGGTACCGGTACCGGTCCCGGTCGATCAGCAGGCAGCCGAACGCCGCCAGCACGAAGAACATGACGACGAGGTCGAGCAGCGCGGTGCGGCTCATCACCAGGTGCAGGCCGTCGATCGCCATCAGCGCCCCGGCCAGGCAGCCGAGGAACGTCGAGCGGAACAGGCGGCGGCCGATGCGGCACAGCATGAACACCGAGAGGGTGCCCAGGGCCGCCGTCATGAAGCGCCAGCCGACGGGGTCGAGGCCGAACATCCACTCGCCGACGGCGATCACCCACTTGCCGGTCGGCGGGTGCGCGACGAAGGAGCCGGTGTCGGAGAGCGAGATCACCTGGGGGTGCGCCAGGATCTGCGGGTCGGCGATCTTGCGGTCCGGCCAGGTGCCCTCGTATCCGAGGTGGAGCAGTGCCCAGGCGTCCTTGGCGTAGTACGTCTCGTCGAAGACGAGGTCCCGCGGCCGGCCCAGGTGCCAGAAGCGCAGTACGCCGGCCAGGGCGGCGACGAGCAGCGGGCCCAGCCACTGCGTCGCCTTCGCGAGCCGCCGCGCCCGGGCCGGGCCGAGCCCCAGGAGCTGCCAGGGCCGGGCGCCGGGCTCGGGGAAGGGCGGGACCAGGCGTTCGCGGACATCGGCGGGCGGGACCGTGCGGGTGCCGGTGCGCGGGGCCCCGGCGTAACCGAAGCGGCGCAGCCGGTCCAGCCACACCGGGGGCTCCGGCGCCGGACGTATGCCGTCGAGGTCGTGGGAACGCGTCGCGCTGCTGTTCGTCACCGGACGACCTTAGGCCGTGCCGGCATCCGGCCGCGAAGCGGCCGCCCCTTCCCCCCCTCCTGCGTGACCGTGCGGCGAATGCCTGTGATTGCCCTTCCGGGGTGGCCACGTGTAAGGCCTGGGCCATACCCTGGAGCCGGGGCTGCGGCACCTGGACTGCCCTGTAACCGGAGGGAGTTGAGGGGCGCTGGAGCCGTGACGGGGGGACTTTTGTTCAGTGGGAGAAACGGCGGTCGTCCGGCGGGGTTCGAGCATGAGCTGGTAGACCAGATGTGCGCGGTGTCGGGACTCGATGCACCGGGAGGGCGCGATCTCTTGATCGACATGCTGTCGGGCCGGTTACCCGAGTTGGCCAACGTCCGGCGACACGACCGGAAGCGGCACGACATCCTGGAGATAGCCCGAGCCTGCTGGCAGCAGCCCGCGGGACTCTCGGTGTTGGTGGACACCCTCCAGGTGTACGACCCGGGATCGATTCCCGTGCTGAGGATCGTCGAGCTCCTCTCCGGCTCGCCGGTTCTGGCGGCCCTGCCCGACGCCGAACTGCGCAGGGCCCGCGCGCTGTTGGGCCGGTTACCGTATCCCGACGCACAGGGCCTGCTGTACGCGGCGGCCGGTGACCTTCCGCTCCCGGCCCACCCGGTCGGCAGCCTCCAGGAGGCCTTCGACTTCCTCGCCGGGGCCAACGCCCGCCCCGACGGCCTGCTTCCGGTGCTGGTCCTGGTGGAGCACGCGATCGCGGCGGGCGCGGTGGCCGACGCCGACCGGCGGGTCGTCGACGGCCTGCGCGGCTGGAACGACGATCAGAGCACCCGACTCGACCTGGTGAAACCTCTCGAAGCGCTCCGCTCGCAGATAGCGCGCGGAGCGGCGGAACCGGCTCCCGCCTGCCTCGTTGTCCAGTTGAGCAAACACGGGATGAGTTCGGACGAGTACCTGCTGTCCCACTGGCGTCAGCGGCGGCCCGGCTCGTGGCGGCCGGAGCGAGGAGAGGACCGGATCGTGGCCGTGGGCGACGTCGAGGCCGCGGTCGAGCAGTTGGTGGAGAGGGTCGAGGAGGACTGGGGCGAGCAACCCGGCCGGCCGGTCCTTGAGTTCGTACTGCCGCTCCAGCTGCTGAACCATCCCATGGAATGGCTGCCGACCGCCTCGCACTCGTCCTCCGCCACCGCCCTGTGCCTGGACTACCCGGTGGCGCTGCGGAGCCTGGAGCGGATGCGGGCCCGCCGGTACCACCGGCGCTGGCGCAACCGCTGGCAGCAGCTGGCGGCCGGTCCCCGCATCGTCTGCCACTGGGACACGACGGGGGAGCGCGGCCACGACCCCGAGCAGTGGAACAGCGCCCTCGCCGCCGACGAGAGGCTGGTGTCGGTCGCGCTCACCGGGCCTGTGCTGCCCGGTCCCGGCGGCCGCCAGACCACGCTCGAAGCCGCGCTGCGGGCCGGGGTGCCGCTGGCGGTCTGGGACCGCCGGCCCACGCCCCCGGGCGACTTCCGGAAACGGGTCGACAGGCTGCTGAAGGGGACGGCCGCCGAACTGCCGCAGCGTGTGCAGAAGTTGCGCACCGAGGCGGCCACCGCCGCCGCTCCGCAACGCGATGCGCACGCAGGACGTCACCTCGCGGTACTCCTCGACAACCCGAACCGGATGGTGGACTGGTCCGAATACCCGGCGTCGGATCCCGGGAGCGTGCGCGGCGGACACAACGACGAGGGGACCTCATGAGCCGCGTCCAGCACCCCGTGGAGAACAGCCGCAACGGCGGGCCGGTCAGCCGCAGTTGGTGGATCTACCGGGGCACGGGGCAGCCGCTGCCCGACATCCGCCTGGCCGACGTGCTGCCCCCGCCGCCCGGCTGGCGGACCTTCGACGGCGGCCCGGTGCTGCCGCCCGTACCGGCCGAGAGCGCCGAGACCGACCGCCGTCTCGGCAGCGTGGGCCGCACCACCTCCCGGCAGAACCCGCACGACATCGACATGATCAACACGGCTCTGCTGCTGCGCAGGCCGCTGCTGGTGACCGGCCGGCCCGGCATCGGGAAGTCCACGCTGGCCTACCTGGTCGCCCGCGAACTGGGCCTGGGCCGGGTGCTGCACTGGGGGATCACCTCGCGCAGCACCCTGCGTTCCGGACTCTACGAGTACGACGCCATCGGCCGGGCCCAGGCGTCCCTGGGGCGGGGGCCGGCCGCCCCGTCCGGCGACGGCACCCCGGAGGCGGCACCCGGAACCCCGTCGGCGGCCCCGGAGGGCGGCACCGGGGCCCGGATCGGGGACTTCGTGCGGCTGGGCCCGCTGGGCACCGCCCTGCTCCCGTACGAGCTGCCCCGCGTCCTGCTCATCGACGAGCTGGACAAGAGCGACATCGACCTGCCCAGCGACCTCCTCCATGTCCTGGAGAACGGTTCGTACGACATCCCGGAACTGGTCCGCGCCCGCCATCACGAGGGCCGGGCGCAGGTGTTCACCGACGACCCGGACACCACGGTCACGGTGACGGACGGCCGGGTCCGGTGCCGAGCCTTCCCGTTCATCGTCATCACCAGCAACGGCGAACGGCAGTTCCCGCCGGCGTTCCTGCGCCGCTGCGTCCGGCTGGACGTCTCGCCGCCCCGCGAGGACCAGCTGGCCACCATGATCGCCGCGCACTTCCGGGACCCGGAGGGCCGGTACGACGACATGATCCGGGAGTTCGTGGAGCGCAGCAGGCAGAACGGCGGACTCGCGACCGACCAGCTGCTCAACGCCGTGTTCCTGCGGACGGCCGGGGTCCGGGAGGACGACGAGTCCTGGGGCGAGCTGCTGGAGGCCCTCTGGCGTGAGCTGTCGGGGGCGCCCTGATGGGTGAGGACCCGCGTGCCCGTCCGGAGGCCTTCGAGGTGGCGGAGGGCCTCTGGCTGCACGCGTACCAGACGCTGGCGGCCCGGCTGCCGGCGTCGGACCGCCCACCGCGGCCCCGGCCGACCGAACTGCCGGGGCTGGCCGGGCTGTCCGAGCCACTCGGCGGCCCGCCGGTGTCCGGTGGGACGGGCGGGACGGGCGGTCGTACGACGGGCGTTACGGGCGGCGGTGCGGCAGCCGGGACCGGTGGCGGTGCGGCAGCCGGAGCCGCCGGTGGTTCGGCGCACGGGACCGGAGGCGGCAGGTCCGCGGAGAACGGCGACGGCAGGTCGCCGGAGAACGGGGACGGCACGACGGACGGGACCGCCGACGGCGCGGTGCGGGAGCCGTTGGGTGACCTGGCCGAGGTGCTGTTCCTGCCGTTTCCGCCCGCCGGAGCGGAGGGAACCGGGCCCGGTTCCGTGCCGGAGCGGGCGACCCGCCGGGTCCGTGCCGGGGCGGCCGAGCCGGCCGAGGCGGCGCCGGACCTGCGGGACGCGGCGGGGATCACCCGTGCGCTGCGCGCGCTGAAGCAGCTGGTGCCCTCGGCCTCCGAGGTCGAACTGGACGAGGAGACCACCGCCGAACGCGCCGCCGAGGACGGCCTGTGGGTGCCCTACACCCGGTCGGCGGACGAGCGCCGCTTCGATCTGGTGCTGGTGGTGGACGACCACCCGACCATGGTGATCTGGGAGCAGACGGTCGCCGAGTTCACCGCCGTGGCGGAACGGCTCGGCGCCTTCCGAGACGTGCGGGTGCGCAGGCTCGGTCTGCGCGAGACCCCGCGGGGGCCGGAGGCGGTGCTGCGCGGGCCGTATCCGGACCACGACGTCCTCGGTGTCCCCGGCGAACTGGTGGACCGCACCGGCCGCCGGATCATCCTCGTCCTCACCGACGGCCTGGGACCCCTGTGGCGGACCGCGGCAGGCCGGCAGGCGATGGAGCCCTGGTCGGCGGCCGGGCCGGTGGCGGTCGTGCACCTGCTGTCCCAGCGGGACTGGCACCGCACCGCGCTCACGCCGCGGCCCGCACGGCTGCGCAGCCCCCGCCCGGCGGCCCGCACCACCGAACTGGCCGTGGACTTCCCGGCCGAGTGGCACGACCCCTTCGACCCGCCGCCCGGCACCTGGACGGCGGCGGTCCCGGTCCTGGAGCTGGACGCCCGGTGGCTGGGCCGCTGGGCCGGTCTGGTGGCCGGTGCGGAGCCCGGCTGGGTCGAGGCCCCGGTGCTGCTGCTCGGCGCGCCCGACGCCGACACCTCCGACGAGGACCTCGCCGAGCCGCCGGTCGTCATCCCGGCGCCCTCGGTGCAGGAGCGCATCCGGCGCTTCCGCAGCCATGCCACCCCCACCGCCTTCCGGCTGGCCACGCATCTGGCCGCCGCGATCCTGGAGCCCCGCCTGGTGCGGGACGTCCAGCGCAGACTGGTGCCCGAGGCACAGCCGGCCCATCTGGCCGAGCTCTTCCTGAGCGGCCTGCTGGAGCAGCCGGCGCCCGCCGGGGCGCAGAGCGCCGTCGCGCCCGCGCCGCTCGAGTTCGTCGACGGGGCGCGCGAGGCGCTGCTGGCGGGCGCGATGCGTGCGGACACCGCCCGGGTGGTGAGCTCGGTGTCCGAGTTCTACGGCGACCGGTTCGAGGCGGCCCGCGGGCTGCACGGCGCGCTGCTCGCCCCGGACGAGGAGCCGGTTCCACAAGTGACGGCGGAGAGTCTGCCGTTCGTGCGTGTCGAGCTGGCCGTGCTGCGCGCCCTGTCGGGGCCCTACCTGCTGCGCGCCCGCCGGGTCGGCGCGGCGTTGGAAGGGGCCCCTGCGGGTGCGTCGATCACTGAGAATTCGCGGCAAATGAGCCACGATATCCGTAATAAAGATGTTGTAAATTCAGACTTGGGCGGCCTGGACATGACCGACACCACTGCCAGTGAGCACCAGCACGCAGCGGGAGAATCCGCGAGCGGGACTCCAGTGCGGGAGATTCCCGTTCCGAGCACCGACGGGCAGCCGGACGCCGACCTCTCGTCACCCGGCAGGACGGTCCCCGGGCCTGCCGCACCGCAGTCACGGTCGGCCCCGCAGCGCGCCTCCGTACCGGCGGTGTGGGGGAACGTGCCGCCGAACAACCCCAACTTCACCGGGCGCGAGGAACTCCTGGCGCAGGTGCACGAGCAGTTGCTGACGGGCGACACCTCGGCGGTGCTCCCGCACACCCTGCACGGCATGGGCGGTGTCGGGAAGTCCCAGATCGCCATCGAGTACGTCTACCGGCACTCCTCCGAATACGACGTCATCTGGTGGATCCCGTCCGAACAGCCGACGATGATCCTGACCGCGCTCACCGAACTCGCCCACCGGCTCGGCCTGAACGTGGGCACGGAAGCCAACCGGGCGGTCCCGGCGGTCCGGGAGGCCCTGCGCCGGGGCGAGCCGTTCGACCGCTGGCTCCTGGTGTTCGACAACGCCGAGAACGTCGAGGCCGTACGCCCCTACTTCCCGACCGGCGGCACCGGGAAGATCCTCATCACGTCCCGGAACCAGGAGTGGGACCGGGTGGCCAGGACCCTCTCCGTGGACGTCTTCACCCGGGAGGAGAGCAAGGCGCTGCTCCGCCGCCGGGCCCGTGACCTGAGTGACTCCGACGCCGACCGGCTCGCCGAGGAGCTGGGCGACCTGCCGCTCGCCATCGAGCAGGCCGCGGCCTGGCAGGCCGTCACCGGTATGGCCGTCTCCGAGTATCTAGGGCTGATCAGGGAGAAGATCGCCGAGCTGATGCTCGAACTGGTTCCCTCGCCGGACTACCCCATGTCGGTGGCGGCCGCCTGGGACGTCTCGCTGCGCCAGCTCGAACAGCGCAACCCCGCCGCGCTCCAGCTCCTCCAGGTCTGCTCGTTCTTCGCCCCCGAGCCGATCTCGCGCTCCCTCTTCAACAACTCGCGGAGCACCATCGCCCCCGAGCTCGACGAAGCCCTGCGCCACCCGATCAGGCTCGGCCGGGCCATCCGCGAGATCAACGTCTACGCCCTGGCCCGCATCGAGCACCGGCACGACACCATCCAGCTGCACCGTCTGGTCCAGGCGGTCCTGGTCAACCGCATGTCCCCGCAGCAGCAGGCGGACATGCGGCACGGCGCGCACCTGCTGCTCGCCGACGCCAACCCCAACGGCCCCGGCTCCCGGGAACTGTGGCCGCGCTACCAGCAGCTGCTGCCGCACATCATCGTGTCGCGGGCCGTGGAGTGCGACTCGCCGTGGGTGCGTGGCCTGATCCGGGACGTGGTGGAGTTCCTCTCCATCTGGGGAGACTTCGACGGCGCGGTCTCGATGGCGCGTGAGGCGCTGCAGGTGTGGACCGCGAAGTTCGGCGCCGAGGACCAGCAGACGCTGGAGATGGCGAAGTGGCTGGCCTTCCTGCTGCGCAGGGTCGGGGAGTACGCGGAAGCCGCCGACATGATGCAGCGCACCGCGGACACGTACGTCCGGGTCGCGGGCGAGGACGACGAGGGCACCCTGGACGCCCTCATCCAGCTGACCAGCGGACTGCGGCTGAGGGCAGAGATGGCCGAGGCGCTGGACATCAACCGGTCGGTCTACGAACGTTCCCTGCGGGCCTTCGGCGAGGACGACCCGGCCACCCTCCGCGCGGCGCACAGCCTGGGTATCGGCCTGCGGCTGATGGGTCTGTACCAGGAGGCCCGCGAACTCGACGCGGAGACGGCCCGGCTGCGTGGCCTCACCCTCGGCGAGAACCACCTCGACACCCTGAACACCCTCAGCGGCCTGTCCCTCGACATGCGCGAGGTCGGCGACTACCTGGGCGCGCTGGTCCACCAGGAGGACATCTACGCCCGCTACATCGCCAACTACGGCGAGGACAACCCGGCCAGCATCACCTGTGCCCGGGTGCTCGCGGTGTGCCGCCGGCGCGCCGGCGACCACGACGGGGCGCTGGAGCTCGCCGAGCTGGGGCTGTCGAGGGTCCAGAGCCGTTACGGAGCCGACCACCCGGACGCCATCGCCTTCGCGGCCAACCTGGTCGTCGACCTCAGGCAGAACGGTCAGCTGGAGCGGTCCCGGGACGTGGGCGAGGCGACCGTCGAGCGCTACGCCGCCCAGCTGGGCCCCACCCACCCCTACACCTTGTCGGCCCGTACGAACGTCGCCATCACCCTGCGCCACCTCGGTGAGCTGGATGCCGCCGGGGAACACCTCGACGTGGCGCTGCGGGGCATGCGCGAGTCACTGGGTGAGGAGAACATCCTCACCTTGACCACGGCTCTCGGCATGGCCAACCAGCACAGCGCACTGGGGCGGCACGCGGAGGCCCTGGAACTGGACCGGCAGACCCTGGAGATCCTCAGGCGCGACCTCGGCGCGGACCACCCGACCACCCTGGCCTGCGCCAACAACGTCGCTCTGGACCTGCGCGCGCTGGACCGCGTGGACGAGGCCACGGTGCTGCACACCGACACCCTGACCCGGTTCCGCCGGACGCTGGGCGAGAGCCACCCGGCGACCGTCGCCGCCGCCAGCAGCCGACGGGCCGAGGCGGACATCGCCCCGGTGCCGTTCTAGCCGGGGACCGCCGGCCGGGCCCAGGGTCCGGCCGGCTCGGCCCGCCACCGCGCCACGGCCGGTGGCTGCTCGGCGGGTGACTTCACGGCCCGCGGCGCTACGGCTGCGGCGTCGGTTCGGCGTCCACGGCGGGGGCCTGCCCGGAGCCCGGCGTCTGCTCGCCGTCGGGGCCGGTGCCGACGCGGCCGGCCGGCGGCGCGCCGGTGGGACGGTACAGCGGGCCGATCAGCGGTCCGGTGGCCGCCGTGGTGAAGAGCGCCATCACGACCAGCAGCGCGTACAGCCGGGGGCCGATCACTCCGGCCTGCAACCCGACGTTGAGCACGATGAGTTCGGTCAGGCCCCGGGTGTTGAGCAGCACGCCGATCAGCAGCGAGTCGCGCCAGGGCAGCCGGGCACCGCCCCGGGCCGACAGGGCGCCGGCGGCCACCTTGCCCACCACCGCGGCGGCGCATATCACCAGCAGGAGCACCAGGTCGGAGGCGTGCAGTCCGTCGAGCTGGACCGACATCCCGGAGATCGTGAAGAACACCGGCAGCAGCAGGCCGCCGGTCTCCTGGAGCGGTCGCAGCACCTGGCTGTCGGGAGCGCCGTCGGGCTGGCGCGGCATGATGATCCCGGCCAGCAGCGCACCGAAGATCACATGCAGTCCGAGTGCGCTGGTGGCCCAGGCCGAGGCCAACGCCAGCGCCGCGGCGACGGGGACGTGATTGGTCATCAGGGCGCCGGGCCGGTGCATCCACCACTTCATCGCCGGCCGCACGACGGCGAACATCACCAGCACGTACGCCGCCAGCAGCGCCACCTTGACGCTCCAGGAGCGCAGCGAGCCGTCCTCGCCGCCGATCAGGGCGACGGCCAGCACCGGCCAGCTCAGTGCGTCGATGACACCGGCGGCGGCCATCGCGATCGTGGCGGGGCGGGTGCCGGCCAGTCCCTGGTCCCGGATGATGCTCGCCAGCACGGGAACCGCCGTGATGGACAGGGCGACCGCCATATAGAGGGTGAATGTCGCGTCGATCGGATGCCCGCCGTTCGCGGAGCGGAAACCTCCGGAATACAGCAGGACGATGCCGGCTCCGATAAGCATGGGAATCGCGAACCCGCTCAGCGAGACGGCGGTCACCGCCCCGCGATTGCGCAGCTGGCCGAGGTCGAGTTCATAGCCGACTGCGAACAGGAACAGCACCAGCGCGACTTGCGCCACGGAAGTGAGAACTGGCTTGATCTGGTCCGGGAAGAGGGTTTCGTACACCCCTCCCGGGGCCAGGCCCAGCAGGCTGGGGCCGAGGGCGATGCCGGCGAATAACTGTCCGATGACGGAGGGCTGGCGCAGCCTGCGGGCGGCCGCTCCCAGGGCCGAGGAGGCCGCGATCACCAGTGCGAGAGCTGCGACGACATGAGTGACAGTGGAGTCGATGCTCACCGGCATCCCCCTTTTGGCAAGTGCCGCGCCCTGTGGCCTTTTTCCTACGCAGTGTAGCCGGTTAAGCCGCAACTGACCTATTGTTGCGTGCGCTTGGAATATGCCGTTCTGGGGCGGGGGGTCGACGGTGACGACGGTCTTATTCGTACACGGCACCGGCGTGCGCGAGCCGGGATTCAGCGGAACCGTGGAAGTCGTACGGGAAGGATTACAGCCGTTACGGCCCGAAGTCTGCGTTTCTTCCTGTTATTGGGGAGGAACTGCCGGATCGGTACTGCATTCGAACGGTATTTCCGTGCCGGGGTACGGGACGGGGCGTGAAGTACCGGACACGGGCGCCCCCGGCACGCTGCAACGAGACCTCGACGAGGACGTCGAATTCTGGGGACTTCTTTATCTGGACCCGCTGCTCGAACTGCGCCTGCTCACCGTGGAAACCGCGGGAAGAACCGAGTTGCCGCCCGGTGCCCGGCCGCCGGGCGAGGCACTCTCGGCGGCGGCTCCGGCGCTCACCGCGGACGACCGGCTGCGCGGACTGCTGGACGCGGCGGGCATCTCGGAGGACTTCGCCGCCGCGGTGGCCGCCGTTCTGACCGCCGACGACTGCCGCCGCTTCCTCCGTGCCCCGGCCGAGGGTGCCGGCCCGGCCGAACTGGCCCGGGCCTTCGTGGCCGAGGCGGTGCGCCGCCGGACCGGACGGCAGGGACCGGCGGCGGCCCTCGACGGCACCGCCCGCGACGAGGCGGTCGCCCGGATCGCCGCCCTGCTCCCCGGGCCCTCCGGCACCGGCGACGAACCCGGCACCCACCGCGGCCCGGTGACTCGGCGGATCAAGCGGCTGACCGGGCGGCTGGCCCTCGGCCTGGCCTCCGCACAGGCGGTCAGACGGCGCTCGGCGCTCACCGACGCGGCCCACCCGGCCGCCGGTGACGTGCTGCTCTACCTGGCCCGCGGCGGCCCGATCCGCGAGGCCGTCGCGCAGGCGGTGCTCGCGGCAAAGCCGCCGGTCGTGCTGCTCGCCCACAGCCTCGGCGGCATAGCCGCGCTCGACCTCCTGGTGCTGCGGCCACTGCCACAGGTCGCGCTGCTGGTGACCGTCGGCTCGCAGGCCCCGTTCCTGTACGAGCTCGGGGCCCTGCCCAGCCTGGAGCCCGGCAGCTCGCTGCCCGACCGCGTACCGCCCTGGCTGAACGTCTACGACCGCCGGGACCTGCTCAGCTACCTCGGGGCCGGCGTCTTCCCCGGCCGGGTCCGGGACATCGCCCTCGACAGCCGCCAGCCCTTCCCCCTCTCCCACAGTGCCTACTGGAGCAACCCCGAGCTGTACCGCGTGCTGGCCGAGGAACTGCCGTGACCGCCGCTCGCCCGGACCGGACCCACGCTGTCGTGGTCGGCGTGGAACGCTATGCCGTCGGCCCTTCCTGGGACCTGCCGGGCCCCGCCGCCGACGCCCGCCGGTTCACCGCCTGGCTGCGCGGCCGCGGCGTGCCCGCGGCCCACATCTCCCTGCTGCTGGACGCCCTGCCCGGCACGGGCGGACCCGAGGTCGACGTGCCCGCAGGGCCCGCCGGACGGGAGGCCGTGCAGGAGGTGCTGACCCGCCGGCTGCCCGCGCTGGAGGGCGACCTGCTGTTCGTCGTCTGGGGCGGCCACGGGGTCACCGATCCGCAGGGACACCGCAGGCTCTTCTACGCCGACGCTACGGCCGACGACAAGCGCAACCTCGACCTGGACGCCTGGCTGACCACCCTCACCACCGACGCGCTGCCCGGCTTCCGCCGCCAGATCTGGCTGGTGGACTCCTGCCAGACCTTCGTCGAGGACCTGGGCTTCGTCCGCTCACTGCCCGGCGAACTCCCGGCCCGCGGCGACCGGTTGCCGAACCGGGACCAGTTCGTGCTGCTGGCCTCGGGGCCGGGGCAGCGAGCGGCCAACGACCCCGTGCGGCGGACCGGCGCGTTCTCCCGGGCCGTGCTCTCGGTGCTGGAGGCCGCGGGCGACGAGAACTGGCCACCGGACATGGGTGCGGTGACGGACACCGTGATCGGACGGTTCACCGAGGAGGGACAGCGGCCCACCTCGCTCTGGTACCGGTCCGGGGCCGGCGACGTACGCCACTACGACTTCGCCGCCGCCCGCCGCCGGGAGGAACCGGTGCCGGACGCGGCCCTGGCCGAGCTCATCGCCCTGCTGGCCGGATGGCCCGCCCTGGCCGACCGCGACCAGCGCCAGCTCGTCGTCGGCATGCTGCCCGTGGACCTGGCCGGCGCCATTCCCCGGCTGGGCGCGGCCCGGGCCGACATCATCAGCATCGTGCGCACCTGCCGGCTGCACCCGGGCGGCCTGGCCGCTCTGGTCGAGGCACTCGGCGTGCTCGACCCGGGCTCGCTGGCACAGCGCGACCTGAAGGACTGGGCGGCCCGCCGGCTGCCGGCCGGGCAGGAAGGCCGTCCGGCCTGATCACGGCCTTCCCGGCACCTGGTCCATGCGTCATCATGAAATCAACGGGAGACAGGGCGTTCTCAGGGGGATGGCGCATGAACACGTCCGCAGAATTCATGAGATCCGAACTGCCCGACCTGAGCGACACCGCCCTCTCCGACCTCCGGTCGCAGAGCACTGACGTCTACGCGCGTGCACTGGAGCGGTTGCTGCGGCAGGTCGAACGGCCGAGGGTCAACTTCGCCTCCGAGGGCGGACCAGGATCCGGACGAGCCGACTGACGGACCCCGCGGAAGGAGACATGTGCCGGACGCACGCTCCGCACCCGCGCAGGCGGATCACCATCTCCTGCCCGCGGCCTACTTCAGCGACCTGGCCGCGGGCCGGGGCGGTCCAGAGACGGTGCGTTTCCTGCGCGTCACCGAGTACAGCAGGCGGCTTCTGCTGCTGCGGACCCTGCTCGACGCCATCGCCGAGACCCCCGGCGCGCTGGGTCCGCTACCGCCCGTGGACACCGCGTGGGATGTCCTGACGACGGCTCAGCAGCGGGCCCCGGAGGACTTGGCCGAGCTGCTGATGCACCCCCAGGTCGGCATCTGGCTGGGGCATGGCCTGCGGCGCGCGAGCCACACGGCCTGGGGCGACGGCCCGCTCTGGACCGACCTCGGCCATCTGTACGCGGTGTGCGCGGTCGCCGCGCTGCGCGCCGGGCTGCCGCTGCGCACCACCGTGCCGTTGCGGGACGGCACGGCGATGTTCCCCACCCTCGGGCTGGCCCGGCTGCCCGACCGCCCGCGGTGGGGGACGGCTGAGGTGGTGGTCGAGGGAGGCCGGCTGCGGGTCGATCCGCAGGGCGCGTGCGTGGGCCCGTCAGGCGCCCATGACGGTGACGCCCCCGGGTGGCAGGGGCTGCACACCCTGCGGGCCGACGTGCAGGGACGGCCCATGACCCTCTGGCTGGACGACATCGACCCCTATCGGGACCTGAGCGAGCCGCTGCCCCCACAGCGCCTCGGCAAGGACGAACTCGCCCGCTGGCGGGAACGGTTCGACGGCGCGCTGGACCTGCTCGCGAACAGCGATCCGGGCACGGCGTCCGCCATGGCCGTGGGCCTGCGCACCATCGCCGAGGTGCGCCGGGCATCGGCCTGGACGGTTCTCAGCGCCTCGTCCAGCGACGCCTTCGGCGGCCTGCTCGCCTCGCTGCCCCCCGACCCCGTCAGCTTCGCGGTCACCCTCGTCCACGAGTTCCAGCACACCAAGCTGGGCGCGCTGCTCCACCTGCTCACACTGGAGCGGGACAGCGGGACCGAACGGCACTACGCCCCCTGGCGCAACGATCCGCGCCCGCTGAGCGGTCTGCTCCAGGGCGCCTACGCCTTCCTGGGCATCACCGACTTCTGGTGCAGGTACCTGGACCACGCGCCGCCGGCCGCGCGCCCGCTGGCGGAGTTCGAGTTCGCGTTGCGCCGGCGGCAGACCCAGGAGGCGATCCACGCCCTGCGCGCCGACCCCGGCCTGACCGCGCACGGGCGCCGTTTCCTGCGGGGCATGGCCTCCCGGCTGCCGGCCTGGTGGTCGGACCCGCGGATCCGGCCGGACATCGCCGCCCTGGCCGAGTTCACGGCCACCGACCACCGCACCGGCTGGCGGATCCGGCACCTGGCCCCCGCCCCGGACGACGTCCGGGCCCTGGCCAGGGCCTTCACCGCCGGTGCCGCGGCCGGCGGGCCCATCGCCGCGTCCGCCGTCGTCCCCGATCCCGTCGCGCCCTGGTCCCAGTCCCGCAACGGACTGATCCGGCAGCGCCTCGCCGTGCCGGACGCCGGCGACTGGCCCGTACCGTCCGCCGCCGACCGTGCCCTGGTCGCCGGGGACCCCGGTGCGCCCGACGCCTACGCCCGCCTGCTGGCGGGCGACCCCGAGGACGCCGACGCGTGGACCGGCCTCGTCCTCGCCCTCGCCGAGCGCCCGCTGCTGCACCGCCCCGAGCTGCTCCGCGCGGTGCACCGCGAACTCCGCATGACCGGCACGGCCGCCGACCCGCGCGACGTCGCGCGCTGGCTGGCCGCGGGCACGGCCGCCTGACGGCAGTGCCGCCCCCGGATCAGTTACCGCCGGACCCGGCCGTACCGTGGGCTGATCCAGCCGCACGAGCCGGTGAGGACGGCCGTGGTCTCGCGGAGTGCCGTGGTCCGACGGGGACCGGCACGGTGGCCGTGCCCCCGTCGTCGTCGGTGATCGTGACCGCCGGGCGGTGTCCGCCGGGCCTGCGGTAGAGGTGCTCGGCCCGGCAGGTGGTGCCGGTGATCCGGCCCTTCGCCGGGCGGCTGCCGTCCTTCCAGTCGACGGTGCAGGTGTGGGTGTCGGAGCCGCCCGGGTCGGTGAAACGGACGGTGAGGGTCACGTGCCGTGCGCCGTGGCCGCGGGCGTCGGTGATCGTCGGTGGGGCGTTGGTGACGGTCACGGAGGTGGTGTCGGTGCTGCGTCCGCCGGTCAGGGTGAGGGTGTAGGTCCCGTTGTCGGTGCAGGTGACGGTGGTCGCGGCGGCCGCCGGGTCGCGGACCGTGCAGGGGGCTTTCGCGGGCACGGTCCACTGCGCGGTACCGGCGCCGGAGAGGGTGCCGGACAGCGCGATCGCATCCCCTTCGGTCCCGCTGACGTCCGGTCCCGCGTGCACGACGGTCACCGGATCGATGCTCGTCAGCGTCGGCACGACCGGCTTGATCAGCCCGTCCGCGTCGAACTCCAGCTTGTCGACGGTCGTTTCCCGGTGGGTGCCGTCGCCCCCGGGGATGGCGAAGCGGTGGTAGGCGATGTACCAGTCGTCGGTGTTCGGCACGTGTACGACGCTGTGGTGGCCGGTGCCCCTGATCCCCAGGGAGAGGTCCTTGGAGAGGATCACGCCCCGCTTGGTCCAGGGTCCGGTGGGGGAGGGGCCGGTGGCGTAGGCGACGCGGTAGTTCTCGTCGCGGGTGTCGTTCTCCGACCACATGAAGTAGTAGATCCCGTTGCGCTTGATGACGAACGAGCCCTCGTTGTACCCGCTCGGCGTGATGTCCCGGACCTTCGAGGTGTCGATGGACGTCATGTCGGCGTTCAGCGGGACCACGTAGGCGTGGCCGTTGCCGAAGTAGAGGTACGACTGTCCGTCGTCGTCCGTGAAGACGGCCGGGTCGATCATCTGGCCGCTGAAGTCACCGGACTTGAGGAGGGGTTTGCCGAGCGCGTCCTTGAAGGGGCCGGTCGGCGAGTCGGCCACCGCCACCCCGATGTTCGCGTCGGCGCAGAAGTAGAAGTAGTACTTGCCGTCCTTCTCGGCGATCGTCGGTGCCCAGGCCCTGCTGTCCGCCCAGCTGATGTCCGGGCCCAGGTCGAGGATGACGCCGTGGTCCGTCCAGTGGACGAGGTCGGTGGAGGAGTACGCCTTGAACCGGGTGCCGCTCCAGCCGTCGTAGCCGTCGCTGGTCGGGTAGAGGTAGAAGGTGTCGCCGAAGCGGACGATGTTCGGGTCGGCGTTCAGCCCCGGCAGCACCGGGCTCTTCATGACCAGTGCCGACACCGTCCAGGTGCGCTTCCTGCCGTCGGAGCCCGTCACCTCGTAGGTCACCGGCTTGCTGAAGTCCTGCACGCTCCCGGAGGCCGGGCTGATCGCGGCGCCGTGGGCGAGGGTGAACTCCGGTGCCAGGGAGGTGAGATCGGCGCCCTCGGTCATCGGCAACGTGATCTTGCCATCCGCGTCGTCGACGATGGCGTCGACCTTCAGACCCGTCTGGGTCGCCTTGGCGATCCCGGCCGTGTTGCCGCTGAGCTCCATGACCTCGGCGGCCGACAGGGCCCGGTCGTAGATGCGGAAGTCGTCGACCTCGCCGCCGAAGTAGGGGTCGGCCGCGTACAGGGAGCGGCCGATGTAGCCGGTGTGGTCCTTGCTCGCGTCGTACAGCTCGGACGGCTTGATGGTGGTCGTCGTGCGGGCCGCCTCGATGCCGTCGACGTACAGGATCATCGTGCCGGTCGAACCGTCGAGGGTGACGGTGACGTGCCGCCACTGGCCGGGCGTGAGCTGCGAGCCGGCCGACAGCTTCGACTCCGCCGGCCAACTCGCCTTGGTGATGGCCGAGTAGAGGCTGGACCCGCCGTTGGACGGGGTGGCGAAGAGGTACTTGTCGCTGTCGGGACCCAGCCCGAACAGCCACTGGAAGCTGTCGCCGCCCTTCCACTTGGCGTACGTCGACACGGTCACGCTGTCGGCGTCCTTCAGCACCCCGTTCGGGATCCTCACGTACGGCGAACTCGTCGCGTCGCCCGACATCTTGAAGGAGCCGCCCTCCACCCCCGTACCGAACTCGGGTGTGCGGACGTACGTGCCGTGGTAGCCGTGCCCGCTGGAGTCGACGGCGATGTTGCCGCCGGTCTCGTCGAAGTCGTAGTGCAGGAGCAGGTCGGCCGGGACGTCGGGACCCTCCTGTGACACGGTGACCTCGGCCTGGACCGGGATCGCGGTGCCGTCCGGGAGGCGGCCGGTGACGGTGAAGGTGCCGGGTTGGGCGTAGGCGGACGCCGGGACGTCGTCCCAGGTGACGGCGGCCGGCCGGTCGACGCCGTCGGCGTAGGAGGCGATGACGGTGGCGGGGAGGACCGGCGCCTGCCCCGTCCTGGTCGCCACCTTCACGCTCTGGACGCTCTCCACCAACTGGTCGGGCTGGTAGGCGCGCAGGAGTCTGTCGTACTCGGTCTGGGTGACCGGGAGCACGGTGCCGTGGCGGGGCTTGGCGGGCAGGTCGTAGTCGGTGACGGGTGTCCAGACCCCGGAGTCCAGATCGTCGGTCTCGAACGGGATGTACCCGCGCCCCCCGAACTCGTCGAGGAACGCGTACCACTTGTCCTCCGTGTTGGACTTGAAGACCAGCGGCCCCTCGGCGGCGCTCATCGCCCCCTTGCCGATGCCCTCCGCGACCGGGGTCCAGTCGGTGCTGCGGATCGAGTCGCTCTTCTCCTCGAAGACGAACTTGCTGTTGGGGGTCGAGGAGGTGTTGTTCCGCTCGTCCTTGGACAGGCGGTAGTAGGTCCCGTCCTTCTGGATCATCGTGGAGTCGATGACCGACCAGCCGCGGTCGATCCACACCTTGGGCTCGCTGAAGGTGTAGAAGTCGCGGGTGGTGGCGTACATCATCCGGTTGTAGGTGTCGCCGGTGTGCGCCGCGTTGTCGTACAGCTTCGACGCCCAGAAGACGACGTACTCGCCGAGCTTCGCGTCGTAGAACGCCTCCGGTGCCCAGGTGTTGCCCGCGCTGTCCGGGGCGACCTTCACCAGGCGCTGGTTCGTCCAGTGGACGAGGTCGGTGGACTCCCAGACCATGACGGACCTGCTGCCGGTGCGCTGGGCGGCGTCCCAGTCGCCGTTGCCGTAGATCCTGAGGTCGGTGGCGATCTGGTAGAACTTGTCGCCCTCGGGGGAGCGGATGATGAACGGGTCGCGCAGGCCCTTCTCGCCGAGCGTGGAGGTCAGAACGGGCTTGCCGTCGTTCAGCTCCCGCCAGTTCAGCGGGTCGTTCCCCTTGCTGAGGGCGGCGTAGAGCTGTTCGCCGTCGGCGGTGCCCTCGCCGGTGAAGTAGCTGAACATGTAGCCCTTGAGGGCTTCCCTGGCGGGGAGTTCGGGGACCCGCGCGGTGAAGGTGCGGGTGGCGGAGGCCGTTCCCTTGGTGACCGTCGCGGTCAGGTCGACGGTGGTGGCTCCCGCGCCGTGCGCGGGGCGGTGGACCACGCCGTCGGCGGAGACGACGTCCGGGTCGGCGGAGGACCAGGTGACGGCCGTGCCGTAGGCGCCGTCGGCGGGCAGGGTGAGGTTGCCGCGGACGTCGTCGACGTCGTGCACGGTGAGGGCGCCGGCGGCCTGCGAGGTGGCGGTGGCGTCGTCGAAGTCGGCGCGGACGGTGACGTCGAAGGTCCTGGTGTCGGTGACCGTGCCCTTGGTGAGGGTCGCGGTGAGCGTGGCGTGGGCGTCGGGGGAGCCGGCGGCGGGCCGGGTCACCTTGCCGGAGTCCGACACGACCCCGGGGGCGTCGCTGGACCAGCTGATGGCGGAGCCGCCCGCCGTGCCGGTCGTCGGCAGGTCCAGGTCGGCGGTCACGGCACCGGTGTCACCGAGGTTCAGGGCCGCCTTGTCGTCGGAGACGCCCTGGGTGTCGACGGGGAGGGCGAGCTGCCCGACCTCGGAGCCGTCGAGGGCGCGGTCGTATACGCGGAAGTCGCGGATACGGCCCTTGAAGAGCTTGTCGCCGGAGTAGACGGACTTGCCGATGTAGTTGGCGACGGTGCTGCCGGAGCCGATGGCACCGGGGGTGATGGTGACGGAGGTGTTCCGGCCCACCTCGACGCCGTCCTCGTAGAGCACGCCCGTGGTGCCGGTCTGGGTGTAGGCGATGTGCTTCCACACGGACCGGGTGAGGTTGTGCGAGTCGGACGGCCTGGTCGTCTGCTCGGTCGACCAGTTGCCGGTGGCGAGGGAGGTGCGGAGGGAGTTGCCGGTGGTGAAGAGGTAGCCGTTGCCGCTGCTGCCGCTGGAGTTGCCGAAGCCGTAGAGGAAGTACGGGGTGGACTGGGCGGAGTCGATCCGCACGTCCATGGAGACGGTGATCGAGTCCATGCCCTTCATGACGTCGTCCGGGACCTTGATGTAGGTGCCGGAGCCGTCGAAGCCGAGCCCCTGCCCGGTGGCCGACCAGTCGGCGGTGCCGTTGAGGGTGCCGTCGCGGCCGTTGCCGGAGGCGTCGGGGACGGTGGTGCCGGTGTCGGCGTCCAGGGGGTACCAGAGGGCGAGGCCGTCGGTGACGGCGGCGGGATCGGCGACGGCCCCGGTCGTGGCCCGGGCCGGAAGGGCGGGGCCGAGGAGGGCCAGGAGGGTCGAGGCGGCGGTCAGTCCGGCGAGCTGTCCCGCCCGGCGTCTCGCGCGGCCGCGCAGGCGTGAGGTGTGCGTCATGTGCGGCTCCCTGCCAAGTCCTCAGCGGTTACACGGAGATGACATTGCGTTGCGAGAGTGTCAAACGATGTACACGGGGCCGTCAAGAGTTTTCGAACAACGTCCGACCAGTCGAACGATCTGTTCTGCCCCCGCCTCGACCACCCCGCCAACTTTCCTGCCCCGCACCAGGCTTGGACCTGCCATGTGCGGGGCAGAGCCCTCCTACCGGACAGCAGGCACCGGTCAGGGCTCGGCAAGAGGAGGGCGTCATGGACGGTCGGATCCGCGTACGCGTTGTTCGTCGGCCCGCTCCCCGCGGGCAGGAGATCGACCGCAGGACGCCTTCCGGGCGCATCCTGCCGTACTAGTCCGGGTGTGCGGGCGGGTGGTACGCACCGGCCGCCCCGCGCCCGGCGCCCGTGGCCGGCGGGCCGGTTTGGACCGGCGGCAACGGGGCACGTGTGTGAGCCGGCGGCAGGAAGGCGGGCACCGTGACCATCCGGGAGCCGGTACGGCGTACGGCGACGTCGGCATGACCGGCGCGCCCGGCCCCTTCGCCCACCCCGCCCTGTTCTACGGCGACGAGGGCGAGTACCTGGCCGGGACGGTGCCCTTCGTCCGGGCCGCGCTGGCCGCCGGCGAGCCGGTGGCCGTCGCCGTGCCCGGCGAGAACCTCCGCCTCATCCAGGACGCGCTGGGCGCCGACGCCGGGCCGGTGCGCTTCCTCGACATGCGGGAGGCCGGCCGCAACCCGGGCCGGATCATCCCCGGCGTCCTGCACGCCTTCGCCGACGCGCAGCCGCCCGGCCGCCGCGTCCGCATCATCGGCGAACCCGTCTGGCCCGGCCGCACCCCCGCCGAGCACCTGGCCTGCGTCCAGCACGAGGCCCTGATCAACGCGGCCTTCCGGGGCCGTACGGCGACCGTCCTGTGCCCGTACGACACCCGGCGCCTCGACCCGCAGGTCATCGCCGACGCCCACGCCACCCACCCCACGCTGCGGCAGCCCGGCGGCGGCCCGGACCGGGACAGCCACGCCTACGCCCCCGACGACGCCCTCGCCCGCTGCAACGAGCCCCTGCCGCCCCCGCCCGACGCCGTCCCGGCGGTCTGCTTCGAGTCGGGCTCACTCTTCGAGGCCCGGCACCTCGCCGCCGCCGAGGCCGCCCGGCTCGGCCTGACCGCCGGCCGGCTCGCCGATCTGACGCTGGCCGTCGCCGAGCTGGCCACCAACAGCGTGGTGCACGGCGGGGGTTCGGGCACGCTCGGGGTGTGGGCCGAGGACGGCAGCGTGGTGTGCGAGGTCCGCGACAAGGGCCACCTCACCGACCCCCTGGCCGGCCGCCGCCCGCCCTCCCGCGACCGCTCCGGCGGCCGCGGCCTGTTCCTCGTCAACCGCGTCGCCGACCTGGTCCGCGTGCACACCGGCCCGGAGGGGACGACGGTGCGGTGCTGGTTCGCGCACTGAGCGGCGGGGAGCGATCCGGCCGGCTCACACGGCGAGCGGCTCCAGGTCCCGGTACACCCTGCGTTCCGCCGGCGCGAAGCGGGTGATGCCGTTGTTCTCACCGAGTTGCCGGCGCAGCCCCTTCAGCCTGCTGACGGCTTCCTCGCGCCGCGCCCGGGCCTCGTCCAGGCGGCCGAGGGCGGTCACGGTGAGGGCGCTGTTGCAGGCGACCGCCAGGGCTTCGGGATGCCGGGTGCCCAGGCCGGCGCGCAGCGCCCCGATGCCGAGCCGGGCGCGTCGACTCACGTCGGTGCCCCGGCGGGGCATGCGGGGTGCTCAGGCGGCCAGCGGGTCCAGCACCAGGGGCTCGATCCGGCCCTCCAGCATTGCTCCGATGCCCTGGACGGCGCACACGTCCGGCCGTTCCGCGATGTGCACCGGCATGCCGGTGGCCTCCCGCAGCAACTGGTCGAAGCCGGGCAGCAGCGCCGATCCGCCGACCATCGTGATGCCCCGGTCGGCGAGATCGGCGACCAGGTCGGGCGGGCAGTCGCGGAGCACCTTGCCGATCCCGTCCAGGACGGACATGAGGGGCGTCTGGATGGCGTCCCGGACGGCGGCGGTGTCGACCCGCACGCTGCGGGCGAGCCCGGTGACCACGTCCCGCCCGTGGATCTCGGTGGAGGCCGGGCCGTACGGGGTGAGGCCGTTGTCCTCCAGGGCCAGCTGCAGGGGCCGTACCGACTGGTTCGGCAGCATCAGCTCGTGCTCGTGCCGCAGGTGCTGGACGATCGCGTTGTCCACGGCCTCCCCGCCGACGGGCATCCGCTCGGCGCACACGATCGACCCGAGGGAGAGCACGGCGACCTGCGTCGCGGCGGCCCCGCAGACGAGGATCATGCTCGCCTCCGGCCGCTCGACCGGCAGCCCGCACCCCACCGCCGCGGCGATCAGCGTGTCGACCAGCTCCACCCGCCGCGCCCCCAGCCCCACCAGCGTCTCGATGGTCGCCCGCTGGGCCAGCGGGTCGGCGTCGTGCGGGGTGCAGGCCGCCGCCCGCAGCCGGGGCTTGCGGCGCAGCGAACGGCGGATCTTGTCGCCGAGCAGATGGCGCAGCATGCGCTGGGCCATCTCGATGTCGACGACGGTCCCGCCGGAGACGGGCCGCACGACACGGATGTAGTCGGGGGTCCGGCCGGTCATCTTCTCCGCGAACTCGCCGACGGCGATCAGGGCGCCGGTACGCGTGTTCATCGCGGCGACGGAAGGCTGGTCGACGACCAGGCCCATGCCCCTCACGTACACCCGGGTGCGTGCGGCCCCCAGATCGACGGCGAAATGGCAGCGGCGCAACTGCTCCAGACTGACGGTCACGGCAGATCCTCCCGGTGCGCGGGCCGTGTGGGGTGGTACCGCCGGTCGGCGGCCTGCTTCGCATCCTCCGGGGGATCCGAGCGGCGCGCCTGCGGGGAGGGGCCGGGCGGGGCGCGGCTGAACGGGGGGTTTCGGACCCACCCGGCCACCGGGGAGGTCAGCCGGGCGGTGTGGGCGAGGCGAGGGTGGCCGGGGAGTGCGGCACGATGCCTTGGACCACGCCCAGGTCCACCAGGTCCTGGGGGCGGATGCGCAACTGGCCGGCGGTGGTCTCGACGTCCTCCGGGGGGCGTTTCAGGATCGCCGCCGCCAGTTCCGGGGCGATGACGGAGAAGTAGCTGTCCGGGGTGGCCCAGGTGTTGCCGGGTGCGGCCAGGGCGAGGGCGCCGCCCGAGCCGCCCTCGCCGATGACGAGGGTGGTGATCGGCGTGCGGGCCGCCGCGACCTCCCCGAAGAGCTCCGCGATGGCGGCACCCGCGCCCTGGCGTTCCGCGTCCGCGTCGTTCGCGGCGCCCGGCGTGTCGACGAGGGTCAGCACGGGGATGCCCAGCCGGTCCGCGAGCCGTATCAGGCGGGCCGCGGTGCGGTACCCGGCGGGCCTGGTCGCCGTCCCGTTCTGCGCGGCGAAGGCGACCGTACGGCCGTCCGCCCGCTCGCCGAACCCGCACAGCATCCCGCCCGGGTCCGCACCGCCGCACCGGTCGCCGGCCAGGGCGACCCGGCGGGTGAAGTACGCGTCCAGGTAGGCGCCGGCCCGCGGGCGGTGCGGGGCGCGGGCGCGCCGGACGGCCTCCCAGCCGGTGGCGGGCAGCACGCTCCCGCCGAGGGCGGCCGGCGGGTCGGCGGGTATCGGGGCGGGGGTGGTCAGCAGCCGCAGCCACAGCCCGAGCGTCGCCTTCAGCTCCGGCAGGGGCACCACGGCGTCCGCCGAGCCCGTCGCGAGCTGAGCCTCGGCCGTGTACGCGGCCGGGTCGGCGTCCGGCGGGCGGACCCGGGAGCCGGCGAAGCCCACCTGGGCGCCGGGCAGCGCCAGGACCACGTCGGCGCCGGCGCCCAGCGTGGCCCAGCCGCCGCCGGTCGTCGGGTCGCGCAGGACCGCGACCTGCGCCAGCCCCGCCTCCCGGGTGAGCGCCGACTGGCGGGCCACGCGCTGGAGCTGTGACAGGGCGAGCATGCCCTCCTGCATCCGGCTGCCGCCGGTGGCGACCAGCGGTACGACCGGGAGCCGGTGGGCGCGGGCATGGACGTACGCCGCCTCCAGCCGGTCCCCGGTCCGCTCGCCGAGCGAGCCGCCGAGGAAGCCGAACTCGAAGGCGATCAGCACGGCCGGCGTGCCCCCGACGCGCGCGGTGCCGACGACGACGGACTCCTCCTCGCCGGTGCGCTCGGCGGCGCGGGCGCGCGAGGCGTCGTACCCCTGCCAGCCGAGCGGGCCGTCGGGCGGCGACTGCCGGGCCGGGTGCGGGAGTTCGGCGAAGGTGCCGGGGTCGGTGACGAGGGTGAGGATCCGGCGGGCCGAGAGCCGCCCGGGCGTCGGCTCAGGCACCGAGGGCCCGCTTCATGATCTTCCCCATGTCGTTGCGGGGGAGGGCGTCCAGGTAGCGGACGACGCGGGGCCGCTTGTGCGGGGCCAGCCGCCCGGCCACATGGTCCGCCAACTCCTCGGCGGAGGGCGGCGACTGGGGCTCCGCCGGTACGACCCAGGCGACGATCCGCTCGCCCAGGTCCGGGTCCGGTTCCCCGGTGACCGCGGCCTCCCGCACCCCAGGATGTTCCAGCAGCGCGTTCTCGATCTCCCCGGCGCCGATCTTGTAACCCCCGCTCTTGATCAGGTCGGTGGCCTTGCGCCCGACGATCCGCACGTAACCGTCCGCCTCCCGCACGGCCATGTCGCCGGTCCGGAACCAGCCGTCCGGGGTGAAGGCGGCGGCGGTCGCGTCGGGCCGGTTGAGGTACTCGGTGAACAGGTTCGGGCCGCGCACCTGGATCTCCCCGACGGTCTCCCCGTCGTACGCCGCGATCGCCGTCCCGTCCTCCTCCACCAGCCGCAGCTCCACCCCGGGCAGCGGCAGGCCCACGGTCCCCGCCCGGGCCTCCCCGTCCGCGCGCACGCTGGTGTTCATCAGCGTCTCCGTCATGCCGTACCGCTCGACGACCCGCCGTCCGGTCGCCGCCGCGATCCGCTCGTGGTCGTGGACGGGCAGCGCGGCGGAGCCGGAGACCAGCAGCCGGGCCCGGCCGAGCGCCTTCGCCAGCGCGGGATCGGTGGGCAGCGCCTCGGCGATGCGGTGGTACATGGTCGGGACGCCGAAGAGCATGGTCGCCCCGTCGTTCAGCTCGCGTGCGACCCCGGCGGTGTCGAACCGCCCGAGGTGCCGGACCGAGCCGCCGCGCCGCAGCGGCCCGAGGATGCCCAGCACGAGCCCGTGCACGTGGAAGAGCGGCAGGCCGTGGACGAGGACGTCCTCCCCGGTCCACTGCCAGGCGTCGGCGAGCGCGTCTAGGGTGGCGGCGAGCGCCCGGCGCGGGATGACGGCGCCCTTGGGCGGCCCGGTGGTGCCGGAGGTGTAGACGACGAGGGCCGGGTCGGACTCGGCGGTACGGTCCTCGGGCAGCGCCCCCACGGCCGCCGCGTCGACGTCGATCCGCTGCAGGCCGGCGAACGCGGCCGGGAGTTCGGCGCCGGGCGCGGCCAGCACGGCGGTCGGCGCGCTGTCGGTGAGGATGTGCGCGAGTTCCTTGTCGCCCGACTTCGGGTTGAGCGGCACGGCCGCCCGCCCGGCGAGCAGGGTGCCGACGACGGCCACCGCCGTCTCCAGCTCCGGCGTCGCCCACACCGCGACCCGCTCGGCGCCCCGGACCCGGCCGGCGACGGCCCCGGCCGCGGCGGCGAGCTGCCCGTACGTCAGCGAGCGCACCCCGAACCGCAGGGCGACCCTTCCCCGGACCTCGTCCGGGGGGACCCCCGTCCCGCTGCGCTCGCCCGGACCGCCCACCAGGGCCGGAAACAGAAACGACACGCGACGACTCCTCACATCGGAAAGCACCGGCCGGAACCTCGACAGCCCCTTCCTACACCAGCCACCGCACTCCCGGGCCACCCCACTCGCACACCGCACCACGACCTTGATCACACTGCCGGCCGCTCACCACCGTCGCCTCCCGACGACCGCGCACGGATCATGCGCCGGCCGCACCTCACCGCCCGCAGGGCCGGATGCTCCGGTCAGTGCAGCCGCGCCCGGTTGAGGCCGCTGTAGGCGCCGGTGCCGCGATCACTCATGGTCCGGCTTCCGCCCCAGCCCGGGTCACGGTTGTCCTCCGTGGCCGAGTGCTTCGGCGACCGCCCTGTTGACGGGTACGTCCTCCAGGAAAAGGCGGCGTGCCGGTCCGGTCAGGGAGGTGGACTT
The DNA here is from genome assembly GCF_019510245.1 of Streptomyces sp. Lineage (GTDB taxonomy): Bacteria > Actinomycetota > Actinomycetes > Streptomycetales > Streptomycetaceae > Streptomyces. The sequence goes on from NZ_JAEKKT010000142.1 coordinate 54,671, forward strand.
GTGCTGGATCTCCTGCCAGGCGCGCTCCAGGAACCGGGTCGCGCCGGCCTGGTCGTCCAGGGCCAGGAGCGTCCTGGCGTGGTGGTAGTGGATCTCCTCGGCGTTCACCGCCGCCAGCCTGCCCCCGCTGGCGTCGAGGATGTCCACGGCACGGATTCCGGCCTCCCGGGCCTCCTGGGGCCGCCCTTGCGCCAGCCGGGCGCGCGCCACCAGCGACCAGGCGACCACCTCGCTGCGCGTCGTGCCGGCCTGCCGGCAGTGGGCGGCGTTCTCCGCGGCCAGCCGTTCCGCCTCGGCCGCGCGCCGGTCGCCGTCGGGGCCGGTGGGGTCGGCCTCCAGCAGGGCCTCGGCCAGGTAATTGTGGACGAGCGGAGCGATACTGACGATGCCGGACCGATCGACTTCGTCGGCCGCGGCGCGCAGCCGTCGCAGCGCTGTCTCCCCGTCGTCGCGGAGCAGCGCGACATGTCCCAGCAGCGCCGTCTGGTACGCGTGCCAGGCACTGGCCGGGGAACCGTCCTCGCCGGAGCGGCCGAGGCCGACGGCTTCTTCGAGCAGTTCCTGCGCCCCCGCGAAGTCACCGAGCGAAATCCGGTTCTGAGCCAGGTAGTTCAGCGGTGGCTGCAACTGGTCCGTGGCGCCGCGGCCCCGCAGCCGTTCGAGGACGGCGGTCAGCCGCACCTGCGCTCCTGACGGGTCGCCCGCGTCGAGAAGGTTGATGCCGAGATGCTGTTCGAGCTGGTCGGAGACCACACGCACCACGGGGTCCCGGGTGTCACGCAGTTGCGGCGCCCGGTGCAGCAGTTCCTCCGCCTCGTGCATCATCGCCATCCCGCGCCGCAGGTCGCGCTGGGTGAGCTGGGCGCCGTGCTCGGCGGCGAGCAGGAACGAGTTGACCGGGTCCGTCTCCTTGCGGGTCGCGGCCAGCGCGTCGGTCAGGACGGCCAGCGACGCCTCCGCGCCCCTGGCGTGCAGGAGGATCTTGCCGTGCAGGAACCCCGCGCGGGCGCGGAGCGGCGGGTCGCCCACCCGGTCGGCGGCGCGGGCCGCTTCCATGGCCAGAGTCGAGGACGATGCAGCTGCTGTGGTCGATGCGCTCTGCGTCGTCGATGACCAGGAGCGTGGGTCCGTGGGTCGCGGCCGCGCGCAGCAGAGCGCCGGCGAGGACCTGCGCGACCCGGCCCACCTGCCCGATCAGTCCGTTCGGATCGGCTTTGGAGTGATCTTCGATCACGTCTTTCACCAGCTGGGCGCCCAGTTTGAGCGCGCCTCCCGCCACGGGGACCAGCTCCAGCAGGTCGGGGGCCAGATCGGCGGCGATGCGGCGGCGCCGCGCCCAGCGCCGGGCGGGGGCCGACGCCGGCTGCGTCGCGAGGAGATCGATGATCGGGCCGTACGAGTTCTCCGCCCCGACCTGACCGTGACAGGCGACCTTCGAGATCCGCAGCCCGGGCAGGGCCGCGGCCGTCTCCCGGAAGGTGTCGAGCAGGGCCGTCTTGCCGATGCCCGCCGGCCCCTCGACGCAGTACACCCCGCCCGTACCACCGGTCACCGCCGTGGCCAGGTCCAGCAGTTGCCGCCGTTCCTGCTCGCGGTCCACGAAGATCTCGGTCACGGCACCTCCGGCGCGTACGGCACGTTGGTCTGACGGAGCGTCGCTCAACTACCCGGCGTCCGACCGTCCCCGCACAACGCCCGGCGCCGACAACGGAGTCGGGTGCAGCGTCGACGCCGCGGCTATCCGGCGCCGTCCGGCCGGCGGGGGGCCGTCACGGCGTCCGCCACCACGCAGCTCACGTTGTCGGCGCCGCCCGCCGCGTTCGCCGCGTCGATCAGCGTCCGTACCGTCACTTCGGGGGCCGTCCCGTTCCCGAGCAACTCGCGGATCCGCTCGTCGGGAACGGCCCTCGTCAGCCCGTCCGAGCACACCAGATACCGGTCGCCGGCCCGGGCCTCGTGGAGTTTCAGGTCCGGGGTGTCGGCGGTGCCACCCGGCAGGGCCTTCGCCAGCAGCATCCGCTGCGGATGGCTCTCGGCCTCCTCCGGCGTCAGCCGGCCCTCGTCGATCAGTGCCTGCACCACAGTGTGGTCGTGCGTGATCCGGAACAGCTCCCCGTCCCGCAGCAGATACGCCCGCGAGTCCCCGACGTGCACCAGGGCCAGCCGGGACCCGGTCCACAGCAGCGCGGTGAGCGTCGTACCCACCTCCGCACTGCCCTCCGCCACTCCCTGTACCGCCTCGGCCGCCGAACGCACCGCGTCCTCCAGGAGGTTCAGCACGTTCCCGGGCGAAAGCTCCGCCTCCTCCAGGGGCTTGAGTGCCGCCACGGCGGCGGCACTGGCCGATGCCCCGGCCGGCCCGCACCCGTCGGCGACGGCCAGCAGCCGGCGCCCCGCGTACGCGGTGTCCTGGTTGGACGGCCGGACGTGCCCCCGGTCCGAGTTGGCGGCATAACGCAGTTCCAGCATCGTCGTCGTGTCCCTTCTCGACTCTCCGGACAAGTGGTCGACGAGGAACGCGGCCAGGTCCCGCCGTACGGCGGTCTCCGCCTCGACACGGGCCCAGTACGCCCGCACCTCCCGGGCGGCCGGGCCGGCCGGCAGCGCGCACACCTCGCGGATCCGCGCCAGCGGCATGCCCAGCCGCCGCAGCCAGGCCACCAGCCGGGCGCGTTCCAGCTGCGCGTCGGCGTAGTACCGGTAGCCGGTCTCCGGGTCGACCCGGGCGGGCTTGAGCAGGTCCAGCTCGTCGTACAGCCGCAGCGCCTTCGGCGACAGCCGGCAGGCCTTCGCGAAGGCCCCGATGGTCAGCCATTCCATGCCGGTCTCCATGCCGTCTCCATGCCGTCTTCCTGCCCGTGCCTGACGTTCCTCGACGTCCGCCACCGATGCTGGGGCTTCACCGAAGGTGAAGGTCAACAGCGTCGCCGGGTTAGCCTGCCCGAGGAAGGAACGCAGCCGCCGACAGCCAAGGGAGCCCCCGCCGTGCCCCGCATAGCCCTCGCCACCTACGACCCCGGCACGGAACCGAACAAGGACCAGGACCTGCCGGTGCTGCTGCGGGCGCTGACCGACGCGGGGGCCGAGGCCGTCGCCCGCCCGTGGGACGACCAGGAGACGGAGTGGGGCGCCCACGACCTGGTCGTCATCCGCTCCACCTGGGACTACAGCTGGCGCGCCGACGAGTTCGTGTCGTGGGCGGAGCGGGTGGGGAAGGCGACCCGGATCGCGAACCCGGCGGAGGTCGTCCGGTGGAACACCGACAAGCGGTATCTCGGTGACCTCGCGGCGGCCGGCGTGCCGGTGGTGCCGACGCGGTATCTCGCCCCCGGCGACCCGGCCGGTCCCGCCCTCCCCGCCGACCGCGACTTCGTCGTCAAGCCCACCTTCGGCGCCGGCGCCCGGTTCGCCGCCCGCTACACGCCCGGCGAGCACGAGACGGCCGTACGGCACCTCGCCCGCATGCACGAGGAGGGGCTGACCGCGATGGTCCAGCCGTACGTCTCCGGCATCGACGTCAGCGGCGAGCGGGCGCTCCAGTTCTTCGGCGGGCGGCTGCTGCACGCCAGCCGCAAGCGGGCGGTGCTCACGCCGGGCACGGCGTACGACGCGGACAAGGTCGCCCACCCCGAGCTGGCGAGGTGGGTCCCGACGTCCGGCGAACTCGCCGTGGCGGAGCGCGCGTTGGCCGCCGTCCCGGAGGCGCCCGAGCTGCTCTACGCCCGGGTGGACCTGGTCGACGGCGAGGACGGGCGGCCGCGGGTGATGGAGCTGGAGCTGGTCGAACCGAACCTGTTCCTGTTCCTGCACCCCGGGTCGGTGGCCGCGGTGGCGGAGGCGATCCTCACCGAGGCGCGTCGATGACCGCGGTCCGCTGCAGCAGGCCCCAGGTGAACTCGGCGACCACCTGACGGCCGTCGGGCACCTTGAAGGTGAGTCCCCAGCGGGTGGGGGCCGTGCCCTCCAGGGGACGGGCGGGGGCGAAGGCGCGGGCGGCCTCGTCGACCGTGCAGGACCAGGGGGTGAGGTCGTCGTAGGTCTCCAGCCTCGGGGCGGCCGCGTCGGGGGCGCGGACCAGCCATTCGTTCCAGACCGCACCGCCGGGGCCGACCATGACCTCGAAGCGCAGGGTGGGCCAGAGGGGGAGTGGCCACTGCCAGGCCGCGCACTCCAGGTCGCCGACGGTGCGCTTGGTCTCCCACTCGGGCGGGCCGAGGACCGAGCGGTAGCGGGAGGCGGCGGACCGGGGCGAGCGGGCCATCGCCTGCCAGCGCTTGTTGGCCTCCCGCATGTCCGCGAGCGACGCGCCCAGGGTGCGCCGGGCGTCCTCGACCAGGTCCGGGTTGTGGTCGGCCATGCGGCGCAGCAGCACCAGCTGGAAGTCCAGTTGCATGCCACCCATGGTGCACGTGCCGCTACCCGGCTTCCTCAAGACCATTGCCCGTGGAATCCCCGATGGCTAGCCTGTGTTCGTCATGCCGATCGCCTGTTGATATCTCGAACGGCTCCGCAGCTGAGACGCGCGCCGCACCGGGTATCCGGCGCCTAGACCCAAGGGAGGGGGCCGGACGTGGGACGCCTCGTGCCTGCCGTGACCCGGGCTCTCGACATTCTTGAGCTCTTCCTGGACGGGGACGGGACCCTCTCCGCCCCCGACATAGTCCGCAAACTCCAGCTGCC
>NZ_JAEKKT010000142.1:59360-124046 GCF_019510245.1 Streptomyces sp.
CACCGTGCACGAGCTGGTGACCACGCTCTCCGCCCGGTCGTACATCGTGCCCGTACCCGGACAGCCCGGACGTTACCGGCTCGGCGTCCGTCCGTACCAGCTCGGCAGCCGGTACGCGGAGCAGCTCGACCTCGCCGCCGAGGGCCAGCAGGTCGCCCGGTCCGTCGCCGAGACCTGCGACGAGACCGTCCACGTGGCGATCCTCGAAGGCACCGACGTCATCTACATCGCCAAGGTCGACTCCACGCACGCGGTCCGCATGGTCTCGGCCGCCGGCCGCCGGCTGCCCGCCCACTGCACCTCGGTCGGCAAGATGCTGCTGGCCTCGCTGCCGGAGCCGGAGCTGACCGCGCGCATCCCCGACGACGCCGGCCTCGTCGCGATGACCCCGAACAGCATCACCGAGCCGGGCGCCCTGCGCGAGGCCCTCACGGAGATCCGCGCGCGCGGCATCGCGGTGGAGAGCCGGGAGTCCAACCCGGACGTCTCCTGCGTCGCCGCGCCGGTCCGCGACCGCACCGGCCAGGTGGTCGCGGCGCTGTCCATCTCCGTCCCGATGATCCGCTGGAGCGACGAGCGCCGCGGCGAGCTGGAGCAGCTCGCGGCCAAGGGTGCGGCCGAGCTCTCCGAGCGCCTCGGGCACCGGAGCGTGGCATGACGACGACGGCGTACGAGGTCGCGGTGGCGGCGGAGGCGACCCTCGGCGAGGGCCCGACCTGGGACGCGGCGACGGGCCGCCTGATATGGATCGACATCCTGGGTTCCCGCGTCCACACGTACGACCCGGCCACCGGCCGGCGCACGATCCGCACCACCGACCAGCACGTCGGCGCGGTCAAGCCGCGCGCGGGCGGCGGCCTGGTCCTCAACCTCCGGGACGGCGTGGGACTCCTCGACCCCGACGGCACGTTCCGCTGGCTGCACCGCGAGCCGGTCCCCGGCCGCCGCGCCAATGACGCGGCCGTCGCCCCCGACGGCTCCCTGTGGGCCGGCACGATGCGCTACGACGAGAAGACCGGGGGCGGCACGCTCTCCCGGGTGGCACCCGACGGCACGGTGACGACGCTGCTGCCGGACGTGACGGTCAGCAACGGCACGGGCTGGAGCCCGGACGGCCGCCTCGTCTACTACGTCGACACGCCGACCCGCCGGGTGGACGTCTTCGACTGTGCCGACGGACTCCCCGTCGACCGCCGCCCGCTGGTGACGATCGAGGAGGGCGCCGGCTTCCCCGACGGCCTCACGGTCGACGCGGACGGCTGTGTGTGGGTGGCGCTGTGGGGCGGGGCGGCGGTACGCCGCTACACGCCGACGGGCGAGCTGGACCGCGTCATCAGCCTCCCCGCCACGCTCACGACGGCGTGCGCGTTCGGGGGCGCCGATCTGACCGACCTGTACGTCACGACGGCCCGCGTGGGCCTCGACCGCCCGCACCCGACGGCGGGCTCCCTCCTGGTGATCCCGGGCGCGGGCAAGGGCATTGCCCAACCGGCGTTTCAAGGCTGAGCGCCCCGCAAGGGGCGCGGAGAACTGCGCGCCCAGCCCCCACGCGCCCGCAGGTGAACGACGGCCCTGCCGCGCCAGGCAGCAGACCGTCTGCGGCATCGTCGTGGCTGGTCGCGCAGTTCCCCGCGCCCCCATGGGGCGCTACTGCAAGCCGGCTCTCTTCAGCTCCTCGGCCGTCAGCGGTGGGCCGGTCAGGGCCGGCTTCAGGGGGCCCGCCAGGGCCGCCAGGAGGACGGAGGGGGTCAGGAGGACCTCCGCGCGGCGTTCCAGTGAGGTCACGTCCGTGACGCGGCGGGCGATGCGGCCGTTGCCCGTGGCCGTGTACATGAGCCGGGACACGTAGGCGGACAGGATCCGGTCCCGGGCCGTCGGCCCGTTCTCCGTCGCGCCCGGATATAACACGTCCTGCCCGATGGCGAGGTCCCAGGCCGCTCCGACCGGCCGGGCGACCGCCTTCTGGACGCGCCGGGACAGGCCAGGCGTGCCGAGTCCGTGGCGCCGGGTCAGGTCCCGCAGCAGCAGGGAGCTCTGCGCGCCCACGGCCAGTCCGTGGCCGTAGACGGGGTTGTACGCGGCCAGGGCGTCGCCGAGGACCGTGAAGTTGTCGGGCCAGGCACGCATGCGTTCGTAGAAGTACCGGCGGTTGACGGTGGCGCGGGTGACGGCGACGTCGGACAGCGGCTCGGCCTGCGCGAGCAGCTCGCCGATGAGGGGGTGCCGCAGCCGGTCGCGGGCGAACGGGACGAAGTCGTCGGCGGAGGACGTCGGTTCGCCTCCGCGGGTGCCGTTGAGGGTGACGATCCAGCGGCCGTTCTCGATGGGCAGCAGGAAGCCCGCCCGGCCGGGGCCGCCGTCCCGCGGGTCCGGCTGCACGTTGATCACCGGGAAGCCGGCCCGGGCCTGCTCGGGTGCGAGGTAGAGCCGGCTGGCGTAGGCGAGGCCGGTGTCGACCTCGCGCCGCTCCGGCGCGGGCAGCCCGAGGGCCGCGAGCCAGCGGGGGGCTCCGGAACCCCGGCCGGTGGCGTCGACGACCAGGTCCGCCCCGACGGTCCGCTCCCGGCCGTCGCGGTCCCGCACCCGCACCCCGGTGACCGCCGCCGCGCCGCCCGTGAGTCCGAGCACCTCGGTGCCCCCGAGCACCTCGACGTGTCCGTCGGCGAGGACCCGCGCGCGGACCGTCGCGTCCAGCAGGTCCCGGCCGGCCAGGAGCACGTGGTGGGACTCGGGCCAGCGGCGGAACCAGCCCTGTGCCGAGAGGGCGACCATGTCCGTGGTGACCGGGGCCCGGCGCGCACCGGCGTCCAGGAGCGCCGCGGTGACGCCCGGCAGCAGTTCCTCCATCGCCCGTACGCCGCCCGACCAGAGCATGTGGGCGTGCCGGGCCTGCGGAAGTCCCCTGCGGGGAGCGGCCGTCACGGGCAGTTCGTCGCGTTCCACGACGACGACCCGGTCGGCGAGGCCGGCCAGGGCCCGGGCCGCGAGCATGCCGGTGTGTGATCCCCCCAGGACCACGGCGGCTCTGGCGGGGGAGGGACGTTCACTCATGCGCGGACATGCTCTCTGCCGGGACGGTCGCACGGGTGCGTACCGCCGTGATCTCGTCGGAGTGGCCCAGGACCTCGGAGACGGCCTGGATCTCCTGGAGCAGGTACGAGGTGTCGGTCTCGCCCGTGCCGCCGTCCTCCCGGGCGTGCCGTCCGCTTCCGACGGCCTCGAGGATCGTCACGGCGGCGGCGAGGGACCGGGCCCGGCCGGGTTCGTGGCCGAGGGCGAGAGCGGCGTCGTAGGCCCGGCCGCGCAGCTTCTCGTCGAGGAACCGGGACAGTTGCAGGAGCGCGTCCCGGATGTACGTCTCGCGGCGGATCAGGCGCATCTCGGCGGTGGCGCGCAGGGCGAGCGGTTCACGGTCGCCCGTGACGGTCCGCACCAGCCGGGCGAGCGGCTTCAGGGCGCGGTGCCGGCGGCGCAGCAGCCAGCGGTCGTGGAAGTACTGCCCGGCGTGCGGGACGATGAAGCCGATCGCGACGAGCGTGGCGGCGATGCAGGCGGCCGACGGCGCGATGTTGGTGTTCAGCCAGTCAAGGTCGTGACCGGTCCAGCGGGCCACCACGGCCGTGAACTTGGCCGCGCTGAAGACCAGGTTCGTCGCGAAGCCGATCCCCAGGAACCTGAGTCCCCAGCGCAGCCAGGCGTCGAGGCCGTCGGTGCGGATCCAGTTCCACACCAGCCGGGTGGTGATCGCACAGGCCACGGTGTGGGCGAGGAGGTACAGCAGGATCTCCTCGCGCATGAACGGCGTACCGGCGTAGTACGTGTCCAGGTTCCGGACCTGTTCCACGGGCACGTCCGCGAGCGCGAACAGCACCCACAGGGCGACGACCACGGCCGCGTAGACGCAGACCACCCAGCGGGTCGCGCGCCGGGTCTGCGCCCGGCGGTCGGTGTGGCCGTTGCGCCAGTGCACGACCAGCAGCAGCCAGGACGCGGACAGCGCGGTGATCAGGGAGTACACCAGGGGCGCCGAGACGTTCGGCACGCCGGTGACCCGGTTCGTCCAGGCGATGGTGGCCGGAGCGGCGAAGGCGAACACCGCGCAGGCGAACAGCAGCAGGCCGCCGACGGCGCGCAGCAGCGGGTCCCGCCAGAGTTTGAGGATGCTGGGCAGCTTGATCACCAGGGCGGCGGTGAGCACGAGGCCCGGCAGCCAGAAGGAGACGTACAGACCGGTGAAGAACGCGGTCGGGCCCTCGGCCGACAGGGAGTACGTCACCGCGGTCCGCCTTCCCGTCCGCGGTAGCCGAGTGACCGCTGGACCGGGTCGGGCGCGGTCTCCCCGCCCCGTCCGGGCAGGAAGGGCCGCAGCGCGGCCGCGAGCCGGTGCCCGAAGTCGTCGGCCTCGGCCTCGTCGGTCTCCCGGGAGCCGTCGCGGGCGGCCACGGTCAGGGCGACGGAGTTCCAGTCGGGCCGTCCGGCGAGGGCGTTCGCCGCGGCCGCGTGGTGGTGCGTGTGACGCGCGTGCAGGTGCCACAGCTCATGGCCCAGGATGACCAGTTGCTGTACGGCCTCGGCCCGCTCCTCGACGATCACCAGGTCGAAGTCCTGGAACTCCACCCACAGTCCGGTGACCTCGATCTCGTCGGGGAACCGTTCGAAACGCAGCTCGACGGGCCGGCCCTCGCGGCCGCGGCTCATCTCGTCGCACAGCGCCCGGCACAACTCCCTCACCCCGGCCGGCCTCTTGGGTCTGGCGCGGACGGCGGCGGTGAGGTCGGCGGCGAGCCGGCGCATCCGCGCGTTCGCCCGGGACCGCCGCAGCCCCACGGCCGGCCGGGACCGCCGCAGCCCCGCGGCGATCCCGGCCCACCGGTGCCGCGCGCCGGCCAAGTCCATCGCTCCCCCTTCACACCGCCCCGACGGCGGTCACCGCGCTGCGTCGGCCCGTCCGAGACTACGCGGCCGGATGTGTCCGCGTCATGCCATCAGGGGCCGCCGGTTCGAGCGGTGGTTCAGATGACAACAACTGCCCGGTGCAGGAAAGTCACGCGCGACCCATTGACGCGCAAGCGCTTCGATTTTACGGTCCCGTTCGAAGTTACGAGCAGGAGCCGATATTTCGAACAAGGATCACGGGCGAGTACGACGGATCCCGAAGGTAAGGGCAGGCAATGGGACGACCTGGCCTCAGGCGCAGGCAACTACTGGGCACGGCGGGCGGGCTGGCGGTGGCGGCGAGCTTCGGCTTCGCGGCCCTCGGCACCGGCGCCGACGCACTGACATCGAGCGCGCGCACCCGCGTCCGCTACTGGAACCTCTTCTCCGGCGGCGACGGCGCCAACATGCAGGCCATGGTGGACGCCTTCCACGCGGCCCACCCGGACACGGACGTCAAGGCGTCCACGCTCACGTGGGGCGACCCGTACTACACCAAGCTCGCCATGGCGGCCGCCGGCAACCGCGCCCCCGACCTGGCCGTCATGCACCAGGGCCGGGTCACCGGCTTCGCGCCGGGGCGCCTCCTCGACCCCTGGGACATCGGCAAGCTCGCCGAACACGGGCTCCGCGAGGCCGACTTCAACCCCACCCTGTGGAAACGCGGCCTCGTCGGCGGCCAGTTGTACGCCCTGCCCCTGGACGTCCACGTCCAGCTGAACTTCTACCGCAAGGACGTCTGCCGGAAGGCGGGCCTGCTCGACGCGGACGGCCGGCTCCCGCACGCCACCTCCGAGGACGACTGGTTCGCCATGCTCAAGGCCGCCAAGTCCAAGCTCAAGGGCGGCCTGCAGACCCTCGGCATGCACGCCAACGACCAGAACTTCTCCTGGTGGTTCTTCGTCGCCTTCTACCAGCAGCTCGGCGGCGGCTACTTCGACGCCGACCAGAGCGGCGTCGTCTTCGACACCGACAAGGCCACCCGGGTCCTGGAGTTCTTCCGCAAGCACGTCACCGACGGCTACGCGATCGCGGGTTCCGACGACGCCGCGATGTTCCTGGCCGGGGCCCCCTTCGTCTGGGAGGGCGACTGGTCGGTCCCGGTCTACACCCCCGCGAAGCTCGACTACGGCGCGACCCCGCTGCCGCCCGTCTTCGGCACCCCCGGCACCCACGCCGAGTCGCACTCCTTCGTCCTGCCCCACCAGGCCGACCGCGGCGGCGCCGCGAACGAGGGCGCCTACGCGCTCGCCGCCTACCTGGTGAAGAACGCGGCCACCTGGGCCCAGGGCGGCCACGTGCCCGCCTATCTGCCGACCTTCAAGGACCCGGCGTACACGAAGCTCTCGCCGCAGCGCGAGTACTCCCAGGACGCCATGCAGCACCTCGCCACCGAGCCGCACATCTGGTTCGCCGGCTCCACCGGCACCCTCTCCAAGCGGGTCGGCCCCCTCATCGCCGGCTCCAACCTCGGCTCCACCAAGCCCGAGGCCACCGCCCGCGCCATGAAGAGCGCCCTGGAGGCCCTGCTCGCCTCGAAGAACCCGATGGACGGCAAGACCGCCGCCCAGGAGCTGAAGGGAGCCGGCGCATGAGCTCCACCGCCTCCACCACGGCCATCCCCGCCGCCACCCGCGCGGCCCGCACCGCCACCGGCGCCGACACCCTGCGCCTGCGCTGGGGCCGCCGCCTCCAGCACGGCGGCTGGTTCGTCACCCCGTTCTTCGTCCTCTACGGCCTCTTCGTCCTCGTCCCCATCGTCCGGGGGCTGTATCTCTCCTTCACCGACGCCAACATCTCCGGCGACCACACCAGCTTCATCGGCCTGGACAACTACCGCGAGGCCCTCCAGGACGACCTGGTCTGGCAGTCCCTGTGGCACAGCGTCAAGTTCACCCTCTGGGTGGTTCCGCTGATCGTCGTCATGGCGCTCCTGATGGCGCTGATCGCCCACCACACCGTCCACTTCAAGTGGCTGTGGCGGTTCTGCTTCTTCGCCCCGTTCCTGCTCCCGTCGGCCGTCGTCGCCAACCTCTGGTGGTGGCTCTTCCAGCCGGTCAACGGCCTGGTCAACCACACGCTCGGCCTCGACACCCCCTGGCTCACCCAGAAGTCCACGGCCCTGCTCGCGAGCGTCGTCGCCACCCTGTGGTGGACCGTCGGCTTCTCCTTCCTCCTCTACCTGGCCGCCCTCCAGAACATCCCCCAGCACCTCTACGAGGCGGCCGAGCTGGACGGCGCGGGCGCCCTCCAGCGCATGATCCACATCACGGTCCCGAACCTGCGCAACATCACCGGCCTGGTCATCGCGCTCCAGATACTGGCCTCGCTCCAGGTCTACGACCAGGTCGTCATCATGTTCCAGTTCGGTTCGGGCCCCGAGAACTCCACCCGGACCTTCGTCCAGTACATGATCGAGCAGGGCTTCACCAGCTACCGCGTGGGCTACGCCTCCGCGATCTCCATGATCCTCTTCATCATCATCGCCGCCGTCGCCCTGGCCCGCATGTGGCTGCTGCGCACCCGCGAGGAGGCCACCCGATGACCAGCACCACGCCCCCCGTCCTGCGCAAACCGCGCTCCACCTGGACCCCGGCCCAGATCGCCCTCACGATCGTCGCCGCCGGCCTCTCCCTGGTCTGGATCGCCCCCCTCTTCTGGGCCCTGTCGACCTCGCTCAAGACCTCGACCGAGTCGGTCGCCTCTCCGCACTGGATCCCGGACCACCTCACCTGGGACTCCTGGAAGGGCATCTTCGACGCCGGCAACATCCCCAACTGGTTCGTCAACTCGGTCGTCGTCTCGGTCTGCGTCACCTTCGTCGTGCTGCTCGTCGCGTCCCTCGCCGGATACGGCTTCGCCCGCACGGAGTTCCGCGGCAAGGGCGCCCTGCTCTCGGTCACCATGGCGGGCCTGATGTTCTCCCCGGCCATCCTCGGCGTCCCGCTCTTCACCACGGTCCAGTCGCTCGGCATGGTGGACACCTACTGGGGCATGATCCTCCCCCAGTGCGCCCCGGCCGCGATGGTCTACATCCTCTACAAGTTCTTCCAGTCGCTCCCCAAGGAACTGGAGGAGGCCGCCTTCATCGACGGCGCCGGCCGCTGGCGCATCTTCTTCACGATCGTCCTCCCCCTCTCCAAGCCGTCCCTCTCGGCGGTCGGCATCTTCACCTTCATCGCCTCCTGGAACAACTTCCTGTGGCCGTACATGGTGACCAACAACCCGGACCTGATGACGATGCCGAACGGCATCGCGACCGTGCAGAACGCCTTCGGCATCGTCTGGCCGCAGCTGATGGCCGGCGGCCTGATCGCGGGCCTCCCGCTGATCATCGTGTTCGTCTTCTTCCAGAGCCAGATCGTGCGCGGCGTGGCCCACACGGGCCTGGCCGGCCAGTGAGGAGCCGGAGTTGAAGCGCTTCCCCAGACTCGCCGCCCTGCTCGCGGCCGCGGCCGTCGCCCTCCTCCCCACCACCGCGACCGCCGACGTCACCTACCCCGACCCGCTGCCCCTGACCGGCCAGCAGATCATCCATGACCCCACCGTCCACCAGCTCGGGAACGGCCAGGACGTCGCCTACTCCACCGGCGGCATCATCGGCGCCCGCCTCTCCACGAACCTCCGCGACTGGACCGACGCGGGCAACGCGTTCACCGCACCCCCCAGCTGGTGGTACGACTACAGCTCCACCGCCGACCCCTGGGCCCCCGACCTCTCCTACCGCGACGGCCGCTACTGGCTTTACTACGCCGTCTCCTCCTGGGGCACCAACCACTCCGCGATCGGCGTCGCCACCTCCCCGACCGGCCTCCCCGGCACCTGGACCGACCACGGCCCCGCCTTCACCTCGGCCACCACCGACTCCTGGAACGCCATCGACCCGGCGCTCGTCCGAGCCGACGGCAAGCTGTGGATGGCCTTCGGCTCGTACTGGACGGGCATCCGCATGGTCGAACTCGACCGCAGGACGGGCAAGGCGGTACCGGGCGCCCCGGTCGCCCACCTGGCCACCCGCCCGGACGCCCCCTACGCCGTCGAAGGCGCGTCGATCCTCCACCACGGCCGCTACTACTACCTCTTCGCCTCCTACGACGCCTGTTGCGCAGGCGTGAACTCGACGTACAGGATCAGGGTGGGCCGCTCGACGACGGTGACGGGCCCGTACGTGGACAGCACGGGCACACCGATGCTGGAGGGCGGCGGCGACCTCCTCCTCGCCTCCCACGGCCGCTACATCGGCCCCGGCGGCGAGTCCACCTTCCGCGCCCACGGCAAGACGTGGCTGGCCTACCACTACTACGACGCCGACGACAACGGCACACCAAAGCTCGGGCTCAACCCCCTGAACTGGACAAAGGACGGCTGGCCAGTGCCCCTTTAGGGGCGCTGGGGGTACCCCCGGCCGAAGGCTCGGGGAGGAACTGCGCGACCAGCCACAACGCATCCGCACCCGCCCATGAAACACAAGGCACCCACCCCGAAAGGCGAACATTGCGCACCGCCCGCTTCACCCTCGACCCCGCCTTCACCACCGGCGAAGTCAACCCCCGCCTCTTCGGCTCCTTCGTCGAGCACCTAGGCCGCTGCGTCTACACCGGCATCTACGAGCCGACCCACCCCACGGCCGACGCCGAAGGCCTCCGCACGGACGTCCTCGACCTCGTCCGCGAACTCGGCGTCACCACCATCCGCTACCCCGGCGGCAACTTCGTCTCCGGCTACAAGTGGGAGGACTCGGTCGGCCCGGTCGAGGACCGCCCCCGGCGCCTGGACCTCGCCTGGCGGTCGACCGAGACCAACCGCTTCGGCCTCTCCGAATACATCGCCTTCCTGAAGAAGGTCGGCCCGCAGGCCGAGCCCATGATGGCGATCAACCTCGGCACGCGGGGCGTGGCGGAGGCCCTGGAACTCCAGGAGTACGCCAACCACCCCTCCGGGACGGCCCTCTCCGACCTCCGCGCCGCGCACGGCGACAAGGACCCCTTCGGCATCAAGGTCTGGTGTCTGGGCAACGAGATGGACGGCCCCTGGCAGACCGGACACAAGACCGCCGAGGAATACGGCCGCATCGCCGCCGAGACCGCCCGCGCCATGCGTCAGATGGACCCGTCCGTGGAACTGGTCGCCTGCGGTTCCTCCAGCCAGTCCATGCCGACCTTCGCGGAGTGGGAGGCGACGGTCCTCGCGGAGGCGTACGACCTGGTCGACTACATCTCCCTGCACGCCTACTACGAGCCCCACGACGGCGACCTCGACTCCTTCCTGGCCTCGGCCGTCGACATGGAGTCCTTCATCGAGAACGTGGTCGCCACCTGTGACCACGTGGGCGCCAGGCTGAAGTCGAAGAAGAAGATCAACCTCTCCTTCGACGAGTGGAACGTCTGGTACACGTCGAGGTGGCACGAGATCGAGAACTCCGCCGCGCGGGACTGGGCCGAGGCGCCCCGCCTCCTGGAGGACAACTACAGCGTCCTGGACGCGGTGGTCTTCGGCTCCCTCCTCATCGCGCTGCTCCGCCACGCCGACCGCGTCACGGTCGCCTGCCTGGCCCAGCTGGTCAACGTCATCGCCCCGATCTTGACCGAGCCCGGCGGCCCGGCCTGGCGCCAGACGACGTTCTTCCCCTTCGCGCAGGCGTCGCGGTACGGCAGGGGCCGGGTCCTGGACGTCCGGGTCGACTCCCCGACCCACGAGACGAAGAAGTACGGCGAGACCGACCTGCTGCACGCCACCGCCGTCCGCGCCGACGACGGCACGGTCACCGTCTTCGCCGTGAACCGCAGCCGGACGGAGCAGCTGCCCCTGGAAGTGGCCGTGGGCGGCCTCGGCCTGACACAGGTCACGGAACACAGCGTGCTGTCGGACGAGAACCCCGACGCCCGCAACACCTTGGCGGACCCGGACCGAGTGACCCCGCATCCGGCCAAGGGCACGACACTGACCGAGGGCACCCTGACGGCCGTTCTCGAACCCTTGTCCTGGAATGTGATCCGACTGGCGTAGGGGGCAACGCGCCCCGTCAGGGGCGCTGGGGGTACCCCCGGCCGAAGGCTGGGGGAGGAACTGCGCGAGCAATCACACACAGCCCGTAGTCAACGGCCGGGGGACGGAACCGTCTCCACGGAAACTCCCCCGACCGAACTGCCAAGCAACTCCAGCCGCACAACCCCCGGCCCTGCCTCACTCGTCCCATCCGAAAGCACGGCCAACGCCAACGTATTCGAACCCCGGGTCCGCAGAATCCCGTTC
Source organism: Streptomyces sp. (assembly GCF_019510245.1). GTDB lineage: Bacteria > Actinomycetota > Actinomycetes > Streptomycetales > Streptomycetaceae > Streptomyces. Next base: position 70,548 of record NZ_JAEKKT010000142.1, read on the forward strand.
GGCAGCACGAACGTATGCTGCGGCCCCACATCATTCACGTACTGCCCGAGGTTCCACCCGTTCAGGAAGATCTGCACCCGATAGGCCCGCGCCGGATCGTCCTCCAGCACCAGCCCCACCGACGCGTCCACCCCACCCGGCACGGACATCCGGAACCCGGTCCGGTACCAGGTGACCCCCATCCCCTTGTCGGCGCGGGGAAGCGCGGCCTCCTCCCACCCTTCGTCCGCGAAACCGGGCAGGTGCCAGCCCTCCCGCTCCCCGTACAGCCCGCCGTTGTTCTGCGGCCCCCGCACCGGATCGGGAGCCGCGGCCCCCTGGATCCGCCAGCTCACCTTCGGCGAGACCCCCTTGAAGGAGACGGCCGTCAGCCCGCGCGCCACCTTGTGCGTGTCCAGCGACCCGCCGTCCATGTCGTGCTGCATCCGCCGCACCAGCACGGACAGCACGTGCCCCGGCTTCTTCCGCTGCTTCTTCTTCAGCGCTGCGGCGGAGAACTCGGCGGTGGCCGCCCAGCTCCCCTTGCGTACCGTCTTCGCATCCGGCACCGGCATCCGGTGCGAGCCCAGCGGCACCCCGTCCAGCCAGGCCATCAGCATGCCCTGGGTGCCCGTGCTGTAGGCGAGCGAGACCGACTCCAGGTCCTCGATGCTGCCCTCCACCCGCCCCCGGTACCAGACGTCCCCGTAGTGGAAGCCGTAGTCGTCGGCGAAGAGCACCGGCTGACCCGCCGGGACGGCCGTCGTGCTGAACGACGTCTTCCGGTCGGCGGCGGTCCACGCCGAGTCGTCGAAGCCGGTCGCGGCCTCGGGGTTCTCGGTCTTCCGGCGCCAGCCTCCCAGGACCGGCAGCGCAGGCCGCGGCGCCTCCGGCATCTCCGACAGGGCGACCAGGCTCTCCGAGACGGTCACCCGCGTCGGTACCGGCTGCCCGTTCCAGGTGACCGAGGTGATCCCGCGGGGCCCCCAGACCTCCACGCCGCTCGCCCCGACGATGTCCCCGGTGAGCCGGACCGCCGACCCGTCGAGCTTCGCGTGGCGCAGCAGTGCCGGGCCGTAGACCAGGAGTGTGCCGGACGGGGTGTCGTACGGGAACAGCCGTACGGAGGTCGCGTCGTCGGCGAAGAGGAGGAGCAGCGGGGTGTCGGACTCGCCGCGCTGGACCAGGACCCGGGTGAGCCCGCCCTGCCCGAGCGGAGCGGTGACGTGCAGGACGCCCTGGTCGTAGACCCAGGCCGCCTCGGCGTCGAGGCGCTGCACGAACGGCTCGGTCGGGCACTCCAGCACGAGGTGCGCCATCTCGCCGTGGCGGCCGGTGAACAGGGCGATGTCCTGGCGTCCCGCGGTGAGCACGAACATCGGCTGGGCGGTGCAGTAGCGCAGCTTCCGCTTGCCGAGGGAGAGGCCGGTGGTGACGAGCTTGGCGTCGTGGGCGGCGACGGTCAGCTCGACGTCGTCGCCGTCGGCGGTCCGCAGCGTGGAGGTGACCTCGTCGGCGCCGTCGTTGCGCAGGACGTAGACGTGCGCCTGGGTGTCCGGGTTGGTGAGGTGGTACGCCTTCAGCCCGGGCACGTGGACGTCGGCCGCGCGGTCCAGCTTCGCGAAGTCCGGGACGCGTTGCAGGAGGTGGCCGAGCTGGTGCATCGGCGCGATCTTCGTGGTGACGTTGCGGGCTTCGTCGATGGCGGCGCCGTAGTCGTACGACGTGTAGACGACCGGCGCCGGCAGCCAGCCCCAGGTGGTGCCGCCGTAGGTCATGTAGACGTTGTGGAGGGTGAGGCCGTTGGCGAGGTTGGTGAGGTAGAAGCGGCGTTCGTAGGCCGCGTCCCGGGTGCGCCGGGACTCGGCGTACCCCTTGCCGCCGAACTCGACGCCGCCCCACGGGTCGAACCAGCCGCCCCCGTACTCCGGCACGAACCCGGGCGTGCGCGGGCTCGCGGTCGCGCCGCCCTTGAGGCCGCCGATCCCGAAGTCGCCCCAGTCCGGCGGGGGCTGGGAGGGCGACGGGTAGCCGTCGAAGCCGTACAGCCACTTGCCCTTCTCGCCGCCGGTGTCGAAGGAGCCGGGGATCCAGTAGCCGTTGCGGCCCTTGTCGTTGTGGAAGAGGGGGACGTGGATGCCGTCGGCCCGCACCTTCCGGTAGAGGTGGGACATGTAGGCGGGGCCGCTGGGGTCCGTGACGTGGCCGTCGTACTCGTTCTCGATCTGGTAGAGCAGGACGGTGCCGCCGCCGTCGGTGTGCTGGTGGCGGCGGACGATGCGGTTGACGGCCGTCAGCCACTGGTCGACGTGGCCGAGGTAGGTGGGGTCGGTGCCCCGGGCGGCGCCCTCGGTGGCGGTGAGCCAGCCGGGGAAGCCGCCGGCGTCGACCTCGGCGTTGATGTAGGGGCCGGGGCGGACGATGACGTACAGCCCGGTCTCGGCGGCGGTGCGCAGGAACAGGTCGAGGTCGCGGACGCCGGTGAAGTCGTACGTCCCGGGCGCGGGGGAGTGGTAGTTCCACGCCACGTAGATGCTGACGGTGTTGTAGCCGTGCGCCCGCATCTTCTCCAGGACGTCCCGCCACAGGGAGGGGCTCGGGAGGCGGAAGGGGTGCATCTCGCCGGACCAGACCACCAGCCGCCGCCCGTCGACGACGAGGGAGTGGTGGTCGTAGCCGATGGTGTGCCGCTGTCCGTCGGCTCTCGGCGCGGCCGGTGCCGGGCCGGTCGGCACACTGCGTGCCGCGTAGGCCGCGGGCGCCCCGGGGCCGCCGCTGCCGCCCAGGGCGAAACCGAGCGCGGCCGAGCCGGCGAGGGCACTGAAGGTACGTCTGCTGAGCGCCAAGGGATCCTCCCGGGCGATCTTACGGGGCGCGGGTGCGGCCATTGTCCACGGGAGGACGCTCCACAATGGACGCATGAGGATCTCGGCACGAGCGGATTACGCGGTACGGGCGGTTCTGGAGCTCGCCGTACGGCAGGGTGAGGCCCCCGTGAAGGCGGAGGAGATCGCCGGCGCCCAGGACATCCCGCACAAGTTCCTCGAGGGCATTCTGGGTGACCTCCGGCGCGCCGGGATCGTCGACAGCCGGCGGGGCGGGGGCGGCGGCTACCGGCTGGCGCGGGAGGCGTCCGCCATCACCGTGGCCGACCTGATCCGCGCGGTGGACGGCCCGATCGTCTCGGTGCGCGGCGAACGCCCGACGGGGCTGGCCTACACCGGCACCGCCCAGCCGCTGCTGCCCCTGTGGATCGCGCTGCGCGCCAACGTCCGCAGGATCCTCGAGGGCGTCACGGTGGCGGACATCGCGGCGGACGCCCTGCCGGAGCCGGTCCGGGCGCTGGCGGCGGAACCGGCGGCCTGGGAGAACCCCTGAACCACTGAGTTTGCGAGCCTTGGGCGTCATGTGAAATCCGGCGGTGTGAATGGCCGGAGTTCGACCTGACCGGTTCATGCCATGGTTCCTACGATTCGAGCGCCCCGGTCTTCACAGGAAACGCACAGTTTCTTCAAAGTTGAACCTTGGGGACCGCGGGTGCAACCCCCCACTCGAATCACCCGAACTGGAGAAACCATGGCACCCAGGAGACAAGGCCTCCTGCTCGGCGGAGCGCTCGCGGCGCTGCTCACCGCCGGGTTGCCCGCCCAGGCCAACGCTTCGTCGTCACCGGTGTTCGACAACCCGCCGCCGGACAAGATCGTCATCACCGTCGCCACCGTCAACGGCTCCGGCTGTCCGGCGGGCACCACCGCGGTCGCCGTGTCCGAGGACAACGAGGCCTTCACCGTCACCTACAGCGACTACCTCGCCCAGGCCGGCGGCAACTCCGACCCCACCGCCTTCCGGCGCAACTGCCAGCTCAACCTGGTCGTCCACGTGCCGGGCGGCTTCACCTACGCCATCGCCAGCGCCGACTACCGCGGCTTCGCCTCGCTCCAATCGGGCGCCACCGGCACCCAGCGGGCCTCGTACTACTTCCAGGGCTCCTCGAACACCGCGTCCGCCAGCCACCCCTTCACCGGCCCCTACAACGACAACTGGCAGGCCACCGACACCACCGACTGGGCCCAGCTGGTCTGGGCGCCCTGCGGGGTCCAGCGCAACTTCAACATCAACACCGAGCTGCGCGTGAACGCCGGCAGCGCGAACCCCGGCAAGGTCAGCTTCATGACCATGGACTCCACCGACGGCGAGATCAGCACCGTCTACCACCTCGCCTGGAAGCAGTGCCCCGGCAAGTAGCCGCACGCCCGGCCCCGGCTCGCCCCGGCGCGACCCGTCCCGGTGACGGGACCCCGCGCCGGGGCGAGACCCTGCTCAGGCCTTGCTCACCGCCGTGGCCCGGAACGTGTTCCGGTAGGCCTGCGGGGAGACGCCGATCGCCGCGTGCAGGTGCTGCCGCAGTGACGTGCCCGTGGCGAAACCGACCTCGGCGGCGATGCGGTCGACCGACAGCTCGCTGGTCTCCAGGAGGTCGCGGGCCCGCCGCACCCGCTGCTGGATCAGCCAGCGCCCGGGGCTCGTCCCCGTCTCCTCCTGGAACCGGCGGGCGAAGGTGCGCCGGCTCATCCGGGCGTGATCGGCCAGCTCCTGCAGCGCGAGCGGCCGTTCCAGGTTCTCCAGGGCCCACGCCCGGGTGGCCGCCGTCCCCGTGGCCCCCTCGTCCGGCACCGGCAGTTCGATGTACTGCGCCTGGCCGCCGTCCCGCCATGGCGGTACGACACACTGCCGGGCCACGCTGTTGGCGACCGCGCTGCCGTGGTCGGAGCGCACGATGTGCAGGCACACGTCGATGCCGGAGGCGGCCCCGGCCGAGGTCAGAACGTCCCCGTCGTCGATGAACAGCACGTCGGGATCGAGGGCGACCTGCGGGAACATCCGCCGGAACCGCGGCGCCAGCGCCCAGTGCGTCGTCGCCGGCCGCCCGTCGAGCATCCCGGCCGACGCGAGCGCGAACGCCCCCGTGCAGATGGAGACGATCCGGGCCCCGGGCCGGATCCGCGCCAGCGCGGCGGCGACGGGCTCGGACAGCTCCTGGGTGATCCGCGCCATGTCGTACGGCGGCACGACCACGGTGTCCGCACTCTCCAGCGCCTCGGGCCCGTGCCCGACGGTGACGCTGAAGTCGGCGCTGGTCGTCACCGTACGGTCCGCGCTCGCCGCACAGGTCACCACGTCGTAGGCACCAGGCACGCAGGGAAAGACCCGGTTCGGGATCCCCAGCTCGAACGGGTAGACCCCGTCGAGGGCGAGCACGACGACGCGGTGCGGGCGGCCGGGCAGGAAGTCGATGTCGGCGGACATGGCACAATCCTATCGCTCACGGCCTATCCTGCCATCGGACGGGGACCCTACTCAGCGGGGGCTTGATGAAGCTGCTCCTCACCGACTCCGGTGTCCGGAACGAAAGCATCCGGGCGGCGCTGGTCGACCTCCTCGGCAAACCGATCGCCGAGGCCGACGCCCTCTGCATCCCCACCGCCGGGTACGGGGGCCCGTACGGGGATCCGGGCGGGCCATGGAGTTTCATCAGCGGCCGGTCCCCCAGTCCCATGACCGGGCTGGGATGGCGGTCGGTGGGCGTGCTGGAGCTCACCGCACTGCCCGGCATCGACAGGGAGTGCTGGGTCTCCTGGGTCCGGGCGGCGGACGCCCTGCTGGTGAACGGCGGCGACGCGCTGTACCTGTGCCACTGGATGCGGGAGTCCGGACTCGCCGACCTGTTCCCGTCGCTGCGTGACACGGTCTATGTGGGGCTCAGTGCCGGGAGCATGGCGCTGACCCCCCGCGTGGGGAAGTTCTTCGTGGGCTGGGAGCCCCCCACCGGCGACGACAGCGCGCTGGGAGTCGTCGACTTCTCCCTCTTCCCGCACGTGGGCAGCCCCGACTGCCCGCAGAACACCCTGGCCGAGGCGGAACGCTGGGCCGCCGGGATGGCGGGTCCGGCGTACGCCATCGACGCCCAGACGGCCGTCAAGGTGACCGACGACGGCGTCGAGGTCGTCTCCGAGGGGAACTGGAAGCGGTTCGACTAGCCGTCGAGGGGCTTGCCGAGGCGGATCCGGGTGTCGCAGCGCAGGTCCTGGTGATACGTGGTGGAGCCCTGCCGATACGTGTAGCGGCAGGTGGTCAGGTCACCGCGCACCGTGCCGGTCACCTTGACCCGGGCCTCGTAGTACAGGTCCGACGTGTCGTGCGCCTTGACCGGAATCGAACTGCCCTTGTGGGCGCCGGCACGGTCGACGGCCTCCGCGTCGCCGACGCGTATCGGCCCCAGGGGATGACCGCCGCCGCCGGAGCTGTTGATCCGGTACCCCGTGATGTGCAGCCCGGCCGGCACGTGGGCGATCTTCCCGCTCAGGACGGTGAGCGGCTCCCCCGACGTGTTGGACATCTGCGGCAGGCTCACCCAGTACTCGTCGCCGACCTGGGCGTGGTCGAACCCGGAGATGCCGTAGGTCTGCAGGCTGCCCCCCAGGGCCGTGCCCCCGCCGTCGGAGCACGAGGTGAGGGCGGCGGCGCTCAGCGCCAGGAACACGGCGAAAAGGCGTCTGGACATGGCTGGATCCCCCCGGTCGTCTCGCGGTACCGGGATCCAATCACGCCGTTCAGGAGATGTGTAGGTCAGGTGTGCGAAGTGTGTGCGCGCGTCCGTTGTAGAGGCACCGTCGGGCCGCCCGCTTCTGCGGCCAGTGTCGTGCTTCCGCGCCCCGAGTAAAGGGCGCTGCGCGCCGCCTTCGGCGATGGGCCTGCGGCCCACCCTTGACTCGGCGCGCTCCAGCACGGGGGAGAAGCGTGCGGGCGGCCGGAGGGGAACGGGGGCCGACCGGGGCGTTCCCAGCCGTCGGCCGAGCCCGCATCGACGCCGGGGCGCGGCCGCGCCTCGCAGGCACGCCGGGCGGGCAAAGCGGCGAACGGCCGGTGGCGGCCGCACCGTAATGCCCGGCTGGGCCCCCGCCGTTCCGGCGCCACGGGGGGTTTGGTGAACACTTCCCTGCCTGGCACACATCCTCCTGTCACCACTCCGGACGGGGTGGGAGGGAGCATGGCCGATGCGGAGCCGATGGCTCCGGCCCTGCCTTTCGGCCACTCACCACCGGCCGTTCGCCGCTTGGCCGTCCCGGCGTGCCGGTGAGGCGCGATCGCGTCCCTTCACGCCGGCCGCGTACGCAGCCGACCGTGGGGCCCGTTGGCCTGAGCCGCCCACTTTCCCGGGCTGCCCGCTCGCTTCTTCCCCGTGGTGGAACGACCCGTGTCAAGGGTGGGCCGCAGGCCCATCGCCGAAGGCGACGCGCAGCGCCCTTTACTCGGGTCGTGGAGGCACGACGATGAAAGAGAAGCGGGCGGCCCCACGGTCACTTTCCGGCGTACGTGAGGAAGTCGGTCCAGGCGGCGGGGGAGAGGGCGAGCTCGGGGCCCCGGCGGTTCTTGGAGTCGCGGATGTGGATGGTGGTGGGGCAGGTGGCGACCTCGACGCAGTTATCGCCGGATCCGCTGCTGTAGTTCGACTTGTGCCAGGTGAGGGCGACTTCGATGCAGTTGTCGCCGGAAGCGCTGCTGTAGCTGCTCTTGAACCAGGCCAGGTCGGACGTGTTCATAAGTCCCCTCGCATCCGTTGCAACAGGCTCACGGAGTCCTGGATGGTGAGAGCCTGCGAACGCATCCTGGCATACCGCCTCTGGAGAACGCTGACCACTTTCGGGTCGGAGATCAACTGCCCGCTTTCCTGGCCCTCGTTGTAGGCGTACCACCTGTTCTCGGGGGTTTCCAGCAGGCAGATCGGACCTTGTAGGCCCGAGTGTGCCTCCTGGACGAGAGGCATGACCTGGATCTCGACGTTCCGGAGCTCGGCGACCTCCAGGACGTGGTCGATGAGATTCCGTGTGACTTCAGGGCCCCCTGTGCGTCGGAGGAACAGGTGCTCTTCGAGGATGAAGCTGAAGGCGGTGTTCGCCCGTTCCCGTAGCAGCTTCTGGCGTTCCGCTCGCGCAGCCCACCGCTCCTCGATCTCCGCGTCGTCCAGGGGCGGTAGCTGAGCCGCGGACAGCGCATCCACGTAGGCCTTCGTCTGGAGAAGTCCCGGCAGCATGCGACTCTCGTAGGTGTACAGCGTGATCGCCGACGCCTCCATCCGCGCCCACCGCCGAAACCAAGCCGCAAGTCCCGGCTGCCGAGCCACATGCCCCGCCGCCCGCCGTAAGGCCCCCGTGTTGCCCAGGGCCTGTTCCGCCGCCTCCACGAAGGACTCGTCCGGCATGCGGCGGCCCAACTCCACTGACGCCACCGTATGTTTCGAGAACTGCACCCGCTCGCCGAACTCCTCCCTGCTGAGCCCCGCGTGCTCGCGCAAGGCCTGGACCACCGCCCCGAAAGTCCGCAGACTGTCCGACGACTCCGGCTCGACTCCGTCGCCCACGTAGGCCACCTCCCGGACCCATGGTCACGGAAGGTGATCAGTACAGTCCAGTAGGTCACCGAGTACGCGTGCGGGGAGTACGCGGCCGGTACCTGGAGAACCGGCCGTTGCGCGCGGCACATTGGGCGCATGGACGCACCCCCCACCACCGTCACCGTCAGTCGAACACTCGCCCAGCGGCTCAGCGGCACCCCGCGGGGTGCCCGGCTCGCGAGGCATCTCGCCGTTGCCCAACTCCATGCGTGGGGTGGCCGGTTCGCGTCGGCGGAGGTGATCGACAAGGTGTCGGTGATCGTCGCGGAGCTGGCCGCGAACGCCGTGACGCACGGGCGCGTGCCGGGGCGGGACTTCGAGCTGCGGCTCTCGCTGGTGACGGGGAGCGTGCGGGTCGAGGTCACCGACACGCGGGCCGAACGGCGGCCGCCCGGCCCCCGGGACGTGCGGCCGCCGGGGCCGCTGGACGCCGGGGGGCGCGGGCTCGTGCTCGTGGACGCGCTGGCCGATCGGTGGGAGGTGCTGGAGCGGGACTGCGACGGCGCACCGGGCAAGACCGTACGGGCCGAGGTGGACCTGCCGCTGCGTCGCAGTCCCTGAGCGGGCCCCGGGGGTGTCAGGTCGAGACGCCCAGGGTGAGGGTGCCGGTGTAGCCGGCGGACGTGGAGCCGGTGACGGTCATGAGGCCCGAGGGGGCGCCTCCGTCGTCGTGGATCCCGTCCTGCGCGAGGGTCGTGCGGGTGACCGTGTTGGTCGAGTAGGGCGAGACCTTGGCGACCGCCGTGGTGATGGTCTCGTTGATGAAGAGCTGTCCCGTGTGCAGGGTCGAACCGCCGGTGAAGGAGCCGTCGGAGGTGAGGGTGACGCCCGTGTGGACCTTCACGTGGATGTGCACGCACCGGCCCCGGTACCAGCCCGGGTAGATCGTGGTGATGTTGGCGACGCCGCTCGAGTCGGTGAGGACGCCGCCGAGGTGTCACCCGCACGTCACCCGGACGAAGCGTCCCCGGCAGCCCACGTTCTCCCGGCCGCACAGCCTGCGTTGATAGCGTCCCCGTACCCGTGTGCCACGCCGTCCGACCGAGAGAGACCTGATGTCCCCGACGATCCGCAGGGCCGTGATCCCCGCCGCCGGGCTGGGCTCCCGCCTGCTGCCCCTGACCAAGGCCACGCCGAAGGAGATGCTCCCGGTCGGTGACAAACCGGTCATCGAGCACACCGTGCGGGAGCTGGTGGACTCCGGGATCACCGACATCACCATCGTCGTCTCGGGCGGCAAGAGCCTGATCCAGGACCACTTCCGGCCCAACCCGGCCCTCGTCGAGCAGCTGCGCGCCGACGGGAAGACCGCCTACGCGGACGCCGTCGAGGAGGTCGCCGAGCTGGCCCGCAAGGGGCACATCACCTACCTCGACCAGTACGGGCCGTACGGCAACGGCACGCCCGTGCTGAACGCCGCCCGCTCCTTCGGCGACGAGCCCGTCCTCGTGCTCTGGCCCGACGACGTGTTCGTCGCCGAGGTGCCCCGCGCCCAGCAGCTGATCCGCGCCTACGAGCAGACCGGCTGCCCGGTGCTGGCCCTGCTGCCGATGGACCCCGCCGACTCCCAGCGCTACGGCGTGCCCATAGTCAAGGAGGACCTCGGCGACGGCCAGCTGCGCATCACCGGCCTCGTCGAGAAGCCCGCGCCGGCCGACGCGCCGTCGCCGTACGCGGCCATCGGCGGCTACGTCGTCACCCCCGGCATCATCGACGAGCTGCGCGAGCAGACCCGCCGCTGGTACGAGCACCGCACCGGCGAGGTGTACCTGACCGACGCCATCAACGCCTACGCCGGCAGCCGGGCCGTGTACGGCCAGGTCATCCAGGGCCGCTGGTACGACACCGGCAACCCGGCCGACTACCTCGTCGCGCAGATGGCCTTCGCCCTCGCCCACCCCGAGTACGGGCCCGTGCTGCGCGGTCTGGTCAGCAAGCTCGATGAGGGCGGGAGCACGGGCGACGTGCAGGGAGGCGTGCGGCGTACGGTATGATCGTTTCAGAGCTGGTCGCCGTAACTCACGGTGGTTGGTGCTGCGTTGGTGGTCCAAGGAAAGACGCCCCGCTTCCTGTGGGGAAATGCAGGTGCAAGGCCTGCCCGGCGCTCGATCCGGTGCCCGTTCGCGTTCGATGCGGACGGGCACCGTGCCGTTTCCCCCGTTTCCCGGCGCTGGCAACTCCAGGGGCGGGGCGGGGAATGACAACAGCACAGGCCGGCGTGGTGATCGTCGGCGCCGGTCCGGCCGGGCTCGTTCTGGGGAACCTGCTGCTGGACCGGGGCGTCGACTGCGTGATCCTGGAGCGGCGCGACCGCGCCGCGGTGGAGGGCCGGTCCCGCGCCGGACACCTCGCCGCCCACTCCGTGCGCGTGCTCACGGAACACGGCCTGGCCGGCGGCCTGTCGGCCCGCGGAAAGACCCACACCACCTGCCTGTTCCACAGCGACCGCGGCGAGTTCACCCTGGACTGCGGCAGGTCGGGCCCCGGTGAGCCAGGTCTGCCGCACGGTCGCCCCGCGAACTCGTCAGGCGCCCGACCGATGTGACTGGGTCGAGCGCCTGACGCTGCTTCAGTGAGGGGGGCAGGTCGGCCGATGGCGGGGTTGCCACCCGTCGAGTCGGCCGGCTGGAGTCAGCCCGCCTGCCCCATCCCCGCCGCGTTGGGCCAGCTCTGGGCGTTCGGCCAGCCGGTGGCCGGTGCCGGCGCCAGGTTCGGGACCGGTGGGGCGGGCGCGGTCATCCCGCGGACCTGCGCGGCCGTGAGACCACCCCGCGCGGGGACCCCGGGCGGCGTCGGACCGGCCGGCGCGGGAGCCGGAGCAGGTATCGGAGCCGGGGCCGGAGCAGGCACCGGTGTCGGCGCGGGGACGGGTGTCGGCATCTGCATGGGCATCGGTGCCGGCGCCGGTGTCATCGGAGTCACCGGTGCCATCATCGGCTGCTGCATCTGCTGAGGCTGCTGCATCTGCATGGCTGCCGCCGGCATCGGCATCCCGGCGCCACCCTGCTGCGCGGCGACGGGGAGCGGCATGCCGACGCCGGCGGCGGGAGCGGCGGCGAGTCCCGGGAGGGGCCCCGCGCCGACGGCCTGCGCGAGCTGGATGCCCGCCCCGTTGGTCTCGCTCACCAGCCGGTCCACCGCCGCCGTACCCGAGCTGTAGCTGGTCCCGGCGCTCAGCTCGGGCACGGCGGCTCCCCTCCTGGTCCCGTAGAGCACCTGTTCCATGGCGGACACCAGGCGACGCACGTCCACTTCGGGGCGCACCACGAGACGCAGGAAGCGGCTGGAAGACCCGATCTTGTTACCGCACTCGCGGACCAGGATCCGGTGCTCGGTGAGCATCCGGTCCCGCACCACGGTGCCCTCGGCGCCGACGGGAAGGCGCACGAAGAGGAAGTTGCCCTGCGAGGGGTAGACCGTCAGGCCGGGCAGGGTGGCGAGCTGGCTGGCCATCTCCAGGCGGTCCTTGCGGACCTGGAGCAGGCTCTGCGCGTACTCGACGCCGTGCTCCTTGAGCATGAAGACGACGTACTCGGCGAGCGCGTTGAGGTTCCACTTCGGGAGCATCGAGCGGACCTTGCCGGCCAGCGCGGGGTTGGCCACCATGTAGCCGAACCGGATGCCGTGCAGGCCGAAGTTCTTGCCGAGGCTGCGCAGCACGATGACGTTCGGCCGGAGCATCGCCTCCTGGACGACGCTGGGCTCGGCCTCGGCGTCGGCGAACTCCAGGAACGACTCGTCGACGACGATCAGGTCCAGGTCGGCCATGGCGTCCATGAACTGCACCAGCGCCTGCTTGTGCAGGAAGCCGCCGTCGGGGTTGTTGGGGTTGCAGATGACGGCGACCCTGGTGCCGCGCTTGCGGATGAACTCGGCGTACTGCGCGAGGTCGAGCGCGAAGCCGTTGGACTCCTGGAGCGGGAACATGTCGACGCGCTTGCCGGTCTCCATCGGCTGGTCGGTCCAGCGGCCGAAGGTGGGGACGGGGACGGCGAGGGACTCGCGGACCAGCAGGTGGTCGATCCAGGTGATCAGCTCGGTGGACCCGTTGCCCATGGCCACGGCCTGCGGGGGGAGCTGGAGGAGCTGGCACAGCTCGGCGGTGATGGTGTCGGCGCTGCTCGGGTAGAAGGTGATGATGTCCTTCAGCCGGGACGCCATCGTTTCCATCATGGCCGGGGTGGGGAAGTAGGGGTTGCAGGGAATGCAGAAGTCGACCGGACCGGTTCCGTCGCCCCCCTCGCGGGTCAGCGCCGCCATGGACGGGCTGTGGGCACCGCTGCGGAACAACGAGGTGACGCTGCCGGCCATTGAACCTCCGTATGAGGCGGGCCCGATGGGGACGTCCGGGCCCGTCGTCTTGGGCGGCCCGCGCGGGGGAGCACGGGCCGCCCTTGAGTACGGATGCGCCTGCGGCGTTGTTCAGCCAGTGTGAAAGAAGTGTGAGTTCACGTTTCTTCCCCGGCGTGGGCGCGACCAGCCCCTTACCGGCCGCGCCCACGCGCCTCAGGCGTCGAACGAATGGACCGTCCGCGTCCGGTAGACCTGTCCCGGTCGCAGCACCGTCGACGGGAAGTTCGCGTGGTTCGGCGAGTCCGGGAAGTGCTGGGTCTCCAGGCACAGCCCGTCGCCCTGCCGGTAGGTGCGGCCGGAGGTGCCGATGAGGGTGCCGTCGAGGAAGTTGCCCGAGTAGAACTGCAGACCCGGCTGGTCCGTGGCGATCTTCAGGGTGCGGCCGGAGCGCGGGTCGCGCAGCGTGGCGATGTGCTCGGGCCTGGCCGTGACACCCTTGTCGAGGACCCAGTTGTGGTCGAAGCCCTTGGCCTGCACCTGCTGGGGGTGACCCGCGCGGATGTCCCGGCCGACCGGCTTGCCCTTGCGGAAGTCGAAGGGGGTGCCGGCGACCGTGGCCAGCTCGCCCGTCGGGATCAGACCCGAGTCGGTGGGTGTGTAGCGGCCGGCGGCGATCGTCAGCTCGTGGTCCTCGATCGTGCCGTTGCCCTCACCGGCGAGGTTCCAGTAGGTGTGGTTGGTGAGGTTGACCACGGTGGCCTTGTCGGTGGTGGCCCGGTAGTCGATGATCCACTCGCCGTGCCGGTTGAGGGTGAAGGTCACCTTCGTCTTCAGGGTGCCCGGGTAGCCCATCTCGCCGTCGACGCTCGTGTAGTGGAGGTGCAGGCCGACGTCCGAGCCCGAGGTGAAGCCCTCGATGTCCCAGACCTTCGTGTTGAAGCCCTTGGCACCGCCGTGCAGGCTGTTGACGCCGTCGTTGACGGAGAGCTGGTAGGTCTTGCCGTCGAGGGTGAACTGACCCTTGGCGATCCGGTTCCCGTACCGGCCGATGGTCGCGCCGAAGAAGGTGGTCCCGGCGACGTACGCGGCGAGGTTGTCGTAGCCGAGCGACACGTTGGCGTACCTGCCGTGCCGGTCCGGGATCTCCAGGGACTGGATGATGCCGCCGTAGGAGAGGACCTTGAGGCGGGTGCCGCCGTTCTCCAGGGACCAGCGGTAGACCTTGGTCCCGTCGGCGAGCGTGCCGAAGAGCTCCTTCACCGGCTTCCTGCCTCCCGGGGCGGCCTCGGCACTCCCCGTGCCGAGGGTGGTGGCGGCGATGCCCGCGGCCGCGGCTCCCGCGATGACCGTGCGTCTGTTCAGTTCCATCTAGCGGCTCCTTGAAAAGAGAGTTGAAGGCGCCCGCTGGAACCCGCGCCCCGTAGGGGCGCGGGGCCGTGCCGAAGAGGCGGCTGCCGCCGCGCGGGCGCGACCAGCCCCCACCGGCCCGCAGCTTTTGTTCGGCCTTCCAGCGGAGCGTCGTCGCTGACTTACGAACCGGACTTGCGCTTGTTCCACACGTCGAAGCCGACCGCCGCGAGGAGGGCGAGGCCCTTGATGACCTGCTGCCAGTCGGTGCCGACGCTGAGGAGGTTCATGCCGTTGTTCAGCACGCCGAGGACGAGACCGCCGATGATGGCACCGAGGATGGTGCCGACACCGCCGCTCATGGAGGCGCCGCCGATGAACGAGGAGGCGATCGCCTCCAGTTCGAAGCCGTCGCCCGCCTTCGGCGAGGCCGCGTTCAGCCGGGCCGCTACCACCAGCCCGGCCAGGGCCGCGAGCACGCCCATGTTCAGGAAGACGTAGAAGGAGACCTTCTTGTCCTTGACGCCGGACAGCTTGGCCGCCGGCAGGTTGCCGCCGATGGCGTAGATGTGCCGGCCGAAGACCGCGTTGCGCATCACGTAGCCGTAGCCGACGACCAGCGCGCCGAGCACGATCAGGATGATCGGGGCGCCCTTGTAGCTGGCCAGCAGCATGGTCATGACGAGGATGGCGGCGACCAGCGCGGTCAGCTTCAGCAGGAACAGCCGGGTGGGCGGCACCTCCAGCGCGAACTCCTGCTGGCGGCGCCGGTCCCGGAACTCCTGCCAGACCACGGCGGCGATCAGCACGATGCCCAGCAGCAGCGTGATGTTGTGGTAGTTGGTGTTAGGGCCGACCTCGGGGAGGAAGCCGTTGCCCAGGTTCTGCAGCCCGTTCGGGAACGGGCCGATGGTCTGGCCCTGGAGCAGGATCTCGGTGAGACCGCGGAAGAGCAGCATCCCGGCGAGGGTGACGATGAACGACGGTATGCCCAGGTAGGCGATCAGGAACCCTTGCAGCGAGCCGGCCACGGCGCCCATCACCAGGCACAGGACCAGCGCGATGGGCCAGGCCACCCCGTGGTTGACCGTCAGCACGGCCGCGAAGGCGCCCACGAACGCGGTCAGCGAGCCGACCGAGAGGTCGATGTGCCCGGCGATGATCACCATCATCATGCCGATGGCCAGGATCAGGATGTAGCTGTTCTGGAGGACCAGGTTGGAGACGTTGCGCGGCAGCAGCAGGTCGCCGTCCGTCCACACCGCGAACAGGGCGACGATCAGGCCGAGCGCGATCAGCATGCCGTACTGGCGCATGTTGCGGCGCAGCCCGCCGAGGACCAGCTGGAGCAGGTTCCCGTCGGCGGCCGATCCGCTCTTGCCCGGCGGCGCGGGCGCCGGGCTCTTGGCGGTGACATCCGTGCTCATCGCGTTACCTCTTTGTCCTTCGTCATATGGCGCATCAGCACTTCCTGCGTGGCCTCGGCCCTGGGCACCTCACCGGTCAGACGGCCCGCGGCCATGGTGTAGATGCGGTCGCACATGCCGAGCAGTTCGGGCAGCTCGGAGGAGATGAAGACGACCGCCTTGCCCTGGGCGGCGAGCTGGTCGATGACCGTGTAGATCTCGTACTTGGCGCCGACGTCGATGCCGCGGGTCGGCTCGTCGAGGATCAGCACGTCCGGACCGGCGAAGATCCACTTGCTGAGGACGACCTTCTGCTGGTTGCCGCCCGACAGCTTGCCCACCGGCTCGAAGACCGTCGGCGCCTTGATGTTCATGGACTTGCGGTAGCCCTCGGAGACCTGCCGCTCCTCGTGCTCGTCCACGATCCCGCGCTTGGCGACCTTGTTCAGCGCGGTCAGCGAGATGTTGCGGTTGATGGTGTCGATGAGGTTGAGGCCGTAGTGCTTGCGGTCCTCGGTGACGTACGCGATGCCGTGCCGGACCGCCTCGGCGACCGACTTGGTACGGATCTCCGTGCCGTCCTTGAGGACCGTGCCGCCGTCGTAGCGGCCGTAGGTCCGCCCGAAGACGTTCATCGCGAGCTCGGTGCGGCCGGCGCCCATCAGGCCCGCGATGCCGACGATCTCGCCGCGCCGGACGTGGATCGACACGTCGTCGACGACCTTGCGCTCGTGGTCGATCGGGTGCCGCACGGTCCAGTTGCGGATCTCCAGGGCCGGCGCCGCGTCCGTCTCGCCCTCGTACGCGGTCCGCTCCGGGAAGCGGTGGTCCAGGTCGCGGCCGACCATGCCAGCGATGATCCGCTCCTCCGTCGTCTCCTTCGACTTCACGTCGAGGGTCTCGATGGAGTGGCCGTCCCGGATGATCGTCACCGAGTCGGCGACCCGGCGGATCTCGTTGAGCTTGTGCGAGATGATGATCGAGGTGATGCCCTGGTTCTTCAACTCCAGGATCAGATCGAGGAGTTTGCCGCTGTCCTCGTCGTTCAGAGCCGCGGTCGGCTCGTCCAGGATGAGCAGCTTCACCTTCTTCGACAGCGCCTTCGCGATCTCCACCAGCTGCTGCTTGCCCACGCCGATGTCGGTGACGCGGGTCTCCGGGTGGTCGTCGAGACCGACCCGGCGCAGCAGTTCGGTGGCGTGACGCAGGGTCTCCCGCCAGTCGATGAACCCGCCCTTGGCGTGTTCGTTGCCGAGGAAGATGTTCTCCGCCAGCGAGAGGTACGGCGACAGCGCCAGCTCCTGGTGGATGATGACGATGCCGCGCTGCTCGCTCGCCCGGATGTCACCGAACTTGCAGAGCTCACCCTCGAAGAGGATGTCCCCCTCGTAACTGCCGTGCGGGTGGACGCCGGAGAGGACCTTCATCAGGGTCGACTTGCCGGCGCCGTTCTCCCCGCAGATGGCGTGGACCTCGCCCTGGCGGACGGTCAGCGTGACGTCCGACAGCGCCTTGACGCCGGGAAAGGTCTTGACGATCGAGCGCATTTCCAGGACGGGTCCCGCCATGGTCGTGCCTTCCAATCAGTAGGACAACGTGTGGGGGACGGACGTCACTTGAGCTCGGCGTCGGTGTAGTAACCGCCCTTGACGAGGACTTCCTCGTAGTTGGACTTGTCGACGCTCACCGGCTGCAGCAGGTAGGCGGGGACGACCTTGGACCCGTTGTCGTACGTCTTGGTGTCGTTGACCTGCGGGGTCTTCTTGTTCAGGACGTCGTCGACCATGGTCGCGGCGACCTTGGCGAGCTGCCGGGTGTCCTTGTAGACGGTCTGCGTCTGCTCACCCGCGATGATCGACTTCACCGAGGCCAGCTCGGCGTCCTGCCCCGTGATGACGGGCAGCGGCTGGCTGCTGGAGCCGTAGCCGTCCGACTTCAGCGCGGCGATGATGCCGATCGAGATGCCGTCGTACGGCGAGAGCACCGCGTCGACCTTGGCGGACTTGTAGGACGAGGTGAGGATGTCCTCCATGCGGGACTGCGCGGTGGCACCGTCCCAGCGGAGCGTGGTGACCTTGTTGAGCGCGGTCTGGCCGGACTTGACCACCAGCTGCTTCTTGTCGATGTACGGCTGGAGCACGCTCATCGCGCCGTTGAAGAAGTACTTGGTGTTGTTGTCGTCGTTGGAGCCGGCGAACAGCTCGATGTTGAACGGGCCCTTCTTGCCGCTGTCCAGGCCCAGCTTGTGCACGATGTACGTGCCCTGCTCGACGCCGACCTTCTCGTTGTCGAAGGACGCGTAGTAGTCGACGTTCTTCGTGCCGAGGATCAGCCGGTCGTAGGCGATGACCGGGATGTTGGCGTCCGCGGCCTCCTGGAGCACGTTGTTCAGGGACTTGTTGTCGATGGCCGCGATGATCAGGCCCTTGACACCCTGCGTGATCAGGTTCTCGATCTGGGAGACCTGGGTGTCCGGGTCGTCCTCGCCGTAGACCAGCTTGGTCTTGTAGCCCTTGGACTGCAGGTCCTTGACGACGTTCTTGCCGTCCGCGATCCAACGCTCGGAGGACTTGGTCGGCATCGCGATGCCGATCGTGCCGCCCTTGGCGCTGCCGCTGCCCTCCTTGCTGCCGCCCTCACTGCTCTGTCCGCAGGCGGACAGCGTCAGAGCGAGCGAGGCGGCCCCGGCTATGAGGGTGAGGGCGCTTCTGCGAGTACGCATGGTGATCGGTCCCTGTTCTTCTCGTCGTTGAGAGGTTTCAAGCAAGGTCGGTGGAGCGCCCCGTAGGGGGCGCGGGGAACTGCGCGACCAGCCACTGACGGCCCGCAGTCCCCGACGCTCATTCAGCGGCACCCTCGACGGGGAACCGGCGGAGAGAACCCGGCAACCGCGACCCCAGCGGCGCCATCTCCCCGTCCGCCCCGTGCCGCGCCAGCAGGTCCAGCGCGAGCCGCCCCCGCCGCACCCGCTCCTTGGCGGTGCTGAGGGTCACCTCCCGCAGGTGGTTGCCCCACGGGTAGATGCCGGGGGCCTTGGACAGGCCGAACTTCAGGTACACCGGCGCGCCGCGCCGGATCAGCTCGGCGACCTCGTACATCCGGACGTAGCCGCCGAGGTCGTCGGGGGCCTCGATGTACATGTCCATGGGGGCACCCGACACCCGCCGGATCTCGGTGAGGTGATCGAGCGTCAGATCGCTCGGCACGTTGATGGAGTCGGCGCCCAGATGCTCGAAGACGGCGTACGAGGCCGGGTTGACGGGACCGACCAGCGCCGAGACCTTCAGGGTCGTGTCGGCCGGGATGATCCCCGCCTGCCGGGCCCGGTGCAGCGTCCACAGCACGCCCTCGTCGGCGACCAGCAGACACTTGACGCCCAGCTCCGTCGCCCGGACCGCGTCCTCGACACAGCCGGCGACGGCGTCGTGGCCGCGGGCACGCAGTCCGGCCCCCCGCGAGTCGGAGCGCACCGAGCCGCCGATGTCCCAGGTGCCGCGCGGGCCGGTGAACAGGCAGAGCTCGATGTCCCGTTCGTTCGTCGCCTCGACCATCTCGGTGATCTCGGCGTCGGTGAGCATCCACACCCCGCTGCCCTGGCTGATCCGGTGGATCGGCACGTCGAGCCGTGAGGACTCCTTGAGGACGACGGCCAGCGCCTCGGGGCCCTCGCAGGAGGGGATCTCGGTGCGCCACTTCCCGCCGCCCGGGAAGCTGTGGGCGGAGGCGTCGGCGGGGTCGAGGGCGGGCGCGCCCAGGCCGAGGGCGGCGAGCGCCTGCTCACCGGGTCGGCGGGCCGCCGTAACGGAAGCGTCGGTCGTCACAAGCTGTCCTTCGTGTTCGGTATTTCGGACAAGGTTCGCGGCTCGGGGCAGAGAAAGGGCTTGGTGGTACGCCGGCCACGGCGAGGTCAGGGCCCGCCGCGACCGGCGTACGACTAGGGGCGGAGCAGCACCTTGCCCACCTTCGGATCACCGGCCCCCACCAGCTCGATGGCCTGCGGGAACTCGGTCAGCGGCAGCTCGTGCGTGACCAGCGGCAGCGGGTCGAGGAGGCCGGCCCCGAAGACGCGGACCGTGTGCGACCAGGCGTCCGGCGGTGCCCCGAAGACGGTGTGCACCTCCAGTTGCCGTACGACGAGATCGGTCGGGTCCAGGCCGTCGGCGCCCGCGGCCGGGATCCCGGTCAGGACCAGGCGTCCGCCGCGCCTGAGCAGGGAGGCGGCGGTGCGCGCGGCGGACGCGGACCCGGCGGTCTCGATGACCACGTCGAAGTCGTCGGGGAGCTCCTGGTCCTTGGTACGGAAGTCGGTGGCGCCGAACTGGCGGGAGAGGGCCTCCCGGTCGTTCCGCGTGCCGACCACCAGCAGCTCGCCCGGCGAGATCGCGTGCAGGAACTGCACGGCGAACATCCCGAGCGTCCCCGTGCCGACCACCGCGACCCGCTCGCCCGGCTGGGCGTTGCCCTTGAGCGCGGCGGCCGCGATGCAGGCGGCCGGCTCCAGCAGGGCCGCGGCCGTCAGGTCGGCGTCGTCCGGAAGGGCGTGCAGCAGCCGGGCCGGGAGGGTGAGGGTGGCGGCCATGGCGCCCGGCTGGGTGAAGCCGGTCTCCTCGTAGCCGTCGGTGCACAGGGTGGTCTCCCCGGCGTGACAGCGGTCGCACACCTGGCAGTTCCGGAACCCCTCGCCGACCACCTTGCGGCCGACGAGCGAGGCCGGCACTCCGGCGCCGACCGCCCGTACCGTCCCGGACCACTCGTGGCCCGGCGTCAACGGGTAGCGCACGTACCCCTCGGGCCGGTTCCCCTGGTACACCTCACGGTCGCTTCCGCAAATCCCGACCGCGTGCACGGCGACCAGCGCCTCGCCGGGACCCGGCTCGCGGGGCGTGTGCTCCTCGACCCGGTGGGCGCCCGGCGCCTCGACGACGACCTGGGAGCTCACTTCGTGCCCTTCGGCTTGCGCTGCTCCCAGCCCTCGGCCCACAGGTCGAACCGGGCCTGCTGCTGCGGGAACTCCGCGGCGGCGTCGGCGTCGAACTCGACCCCGAGCCCCGGCGCGTCCGACAGGTGGAAGTAGCCGTCCACGACCTCCGGCGCGCCCCTGACGACCTTCTTGATCTCGGCGTCGGCGAAGTCGTTGAAGTGCTCCAGGATCTTGAAGTTCGGGGAGGTGAACCCGACCTGGAGGGAGGCGGCGGTCAGCACGGAGCCGCCGACGTTGTGCGGGGCGACCAGCACGTAGTGCGTCTCGGCGGTGGCGGCGAGCTTGCGGGTCTCCCAGATGCCGCCGATGTGGCCGACGTCCGGCTGGATGATGTCGACCGCCTGGCTCTCGAAGAGCTCGCGGAACTCGATGCGGTCGTGGATGCGCTCACCGGTGGCGACCGGGATGTCCACCTTGGCGGCGACCTTCTCCAGCGCCTTCAGGTTCTCCGGCGGGCACGGCTCCTCCAGCCAGGCCGGCTTGAAGGGCGCGAGCTCGCGCACGAGCCGTACCGCGGTGGAGGGCGAGAACCGGCCGTGCATCTCCAGCATCAGCTCGGCGTCCGGCCCGATGGCGTCCCGGACGGCCTCGATGAGCGACACGGCGTACAGGGTCTGCTCGTGGTCCAGCTCGAAGTGCCCGGTGCCGAACGGGTCGATCTTCAGCGCCTTGTACCCGCGCTCCATCACCCCCTGCGCGGCCTTGTGGTAGGCCTCCGGCGTCCGCTCGGTGGTGTACCAGCCGTTGGCGTACGCCTTGACCTTGTCGGTCACCTTCCCGCCGAGCAGCTGCCACACGGGCACGCCCAGCGCCTTGCCCTTGATGTCCCAGCAGGCCGTCTCGATCACGGCGATCCCGGACATGACGATTTCACCCGCCCGGCCGTAGTCGCCGTACTTCATCCGGCGTACCAGGTCTTCCACTGCGAACGGGTCCGAACCGAGAATGTGGTTGGCCTCGGCCTCTCGCAGATAGCCGATCAGCGCGTCGGTGTGACCGAGCATCCGGGTCTCGCCGACTCCGGTGATCCCCTCGTCGGTGTGCACCTGGACGTAGGTCAGGTTGCGCCACGGCGTCCCGACCACGTGTGTGCTGATTCCGGTGATGCGCACGGCAGTTGCCCCTCAGCTGTTCGAGATTTCGTCACACGTTCGAAATGCTGGCGTGACAGTAAGGACGGGGCGGCAGGGGTGTCAATGGGTCGAACAGGTAACGGTTTCGGCAAGGCTTGCGATACGTTTTTCGGTCCCCCACAGAACCTTCACAGAGGTGGCTGGTTAAGTGACTCGTGGGGAACTTAGTCTTCCCGCGTCATGGACTACTGCCACCCGTGCCGACGGCACCTCAACGGCGCCCTCGCCTGCCCGGGGTGCGGGACCGCCGCCGAAACGCTACGCGCGTCAGCGCCGGAGGCGGCCACCTCCGAACCGGTCACGCGCGGTGAAACGCCGTACACGGAGCCGGAGTTCGCCGACGGCGGGTACGGCCCCGGCCCGGAGGGCGACGAGAGTGACGAGGACGCCGCGGCCGACGGAGCGCCGGCGGGCGGCCGGGCCGAGCGGCGGCGGGCGGCGCGCGGGCGTGGCGGCCGGGGCCGGGGGCAGACCGCCGAGGACCCGGAGGAGCCGCTGTCGGCCCCTGACGGAAGCCGTCGCGACCGCAAGGCCGCGGCCCATCGCCGACGCCGCCGCAGGGTCCTCCTGGTGGCCGCGGCCTGCGTGCTGGCGGCGGGCGGCCTGAGCCTCGCCGAACTCGGCTCGGACGCCATACCGTTCACCAGCCCCGGCCCGGCCTCGGCGGGCGGCGACACGGCCGACGGCGGGACGTCGACGTCGTCCCCCGGCACCACGGCCCAGCCCCTGGACGACGCCTCCGGCGCGGCGGGCGCGACGAGCTCCGCCTCGGCCGGCCCCTCCACCTCCCCGTCCCCCTCCTCCTCGAAGGACAAGGCGTCCGGCTCCCCCTCGGCGTCCCCGAAGGACATGGACGCCCAGTCGGCGACGGCGGGTTCGGGCGCGGTGACGGCCCCGGCGGCGACCCCGACCACCACGACGGCCTCGACCCCCACGGCCGACCCGACGACGTCCGACCCGTCCCCGGCCCCGTCCCCGAGCCAGACGTGCAACCGGTTCTTGTGGTGGTGCACCTGAAGGAAGCGCCCGCTGGAGCGCCCCTTCACGGGTGCGGGGAGGAGCCCGCCAAAGCAAATCCAGCAAACGTGTCACATTCGGCGAACCCGCTCCGTCGTAGGTGCGTACCCCACTGAGCCACGCCACAGGGAGCGCCCCATGGAAGCCCGTCTGAACCTCTTCGCCATCCCCGTCGCCAACAAGCTGATCAAGGCCTTCAACGGCGCGGGCAAGGCCGCCGAGGGGACGTCGATCCCCGCCGCCACCCTGGAGCTGGTCAAGATCCGTGCCAGCCAGATCAACGGCTGCGGCTTCTGCCTCGACATGCACACCAAGGACGCGGCCGAGGCCGGCGAGACCCAGCAGCGCCTCCACATGGTCGGCGCCTGGCGCGAGGCGACCGTCTTCACCGAGGCCGAGCGCGCCGCCCTGGAACTGTCCGAGCAGGGCACCCGGATCGCCGACGCCGCGGGCGGGGTCCCCGACGAGGTGTGGGAGAACGCGGCCAAGCACTACACCGAAGAGGAACTCGTCGCGCTGGTGGCGACGATCGCCCTGATCAACGCCTACAACCGGCTCAACGTCATGTTCCGGCAGCCGGCCGGCGACTACCGCCCCGGCCAGTTCGCGTAACCCCGGGCGGGGGCCGGTGCCGTCGGGCGCCGGCCCTAGGCGTCCCGCATCCTGCGCAGCAGATCCCGCAGCGACAGCCGCTCCTCGTCCGACAGCCCCGCCAGCGGCTCGCGTGCGAAGCGCAACCCCTCGCGCAGGTCACGGGCGACCCGGCGGCCCTCGTCCGTCGCCGCGGCCAGCTTCACGCGGCGGTCGGCCGGGTCGGGCCGCCGCTCCACGAGCCCGCGGGCCTCCAGCCGGTCCACGATCCCCGTCACGTTGGACGGCTCGCACTTCAGCTTCTGCGCCAGCTTCCGCATCGGGAGCGGCTCCAGCGAGAGCAGGCTCAGCAGTCGCGCCTGCGCCCCGGTGAGCGCGTGCTCGCCCGCCGCGTCCTCGTAGTCCGCGTAGAAACGGGCCACGACGTCCCCGATGAGCTCGACGACCTCCAGGGTCAGGGCGTCGGGGCGGCGGGTCTTCGCTGAGCTGGGCTGTGGGGTGGACATGCGCTCCAGAGTACCGCGTTACTTGACATCCTGAAATATTCAGGAGCATGGTTGTTTCAGGTACTGAAGTAGTTTCGGAAAGGCGCATGTCATGATCAACCGCGAGTGGCACCTGCTCAGCCGTCCCGTCGGCTGGCCGAAGCCCGAGGACTTCGCCCTGGTCGAGGCGGAGGTCCCCACGCCGGGTGAGGGGCAGGTGCTGGTACGGAACAAGTACCTCTCCGTCGACCCGTACATGCGCGGCCGGATGAGTGCCGCGAAGTCGTACGTCGCCCCCTTCGAGCTGGGCAAGGTCATGCAGGGCGGCGCGGTCGGCGAGGTCGTCGAGTCGAACGCCGAGGGCATCGCGGCCGGCGACCACGTCCTGCACTTCTTCGGCTGGCGCGAGTACGCGGTCGTGGACGCGAAGAACGCCGTCAAGGTGGACGCGGCGGCCGCGCCCCTGTCGACCTACCTCGGCGTCCTCGGCATGACCGGCCTCACGGCCTACGCGGGCCTGCTGCGCACCGCCTCCTTCAAGGAGGGCGACTCCGTCTTCGTCTCCGGCGCGGCCGGCGCGGTCGGCAGCCAGGTCGGCCAGATCGCGAAGCTCAAGGGCGCCTCGCGCGTCATCGGCTCGGCCGGCTCGGACGAGAAGGTCAAGCTGCTGGTCGAGGAGTACGGCTTCGACGCGGCCTTCAACTACAAGAACGGCCCGGTCGCCGAGCAGCTGCGCGCCGCCGCCCCCGACGGCGTCGACGTCTACTTCGACAACGTCGGCGGGGACCACCTGGAGGCTGCCATCGGCCAGCTCAACCGGGACGGCCGGATCGCGGTCTGCGGCATGATCTCCGTCTACAACAGCACCGAGCCCGTCCCCGGCCCGAAGAACCTCGCCCGCCTCATCCAGACCCGCGGCCGGATCGAGGGCTTCCTGGTCGGCGACCACTACGACCTGCAGCCGCAGTTCGTCGCCGAGGTCGGCCCCTGGGTCGCCTCCGGGCAGCTCAAGTACCGCGAGACGGTCGTCGAGGGCATCGAGAACAACCTGGAGGCGTTCCTCGGGGTCCTGCGCGGCGACAACACCGGAAAGATGATCGTCAAGCTGTAGCGCGACCGCGATCGCTCGACGGCGCGCCGGAGGTCCCTCCGGCGCGCCGCCCGTCGTTCCGTGCCGGATCCTGTCGTGCCGGATCCTGTCGTGTTGGATCCTGTCCGAAGTCTTCCCTGGAGCTGTGCGTTCCTGTAGCCATGTGCGCGGAGGTGTTCGCCTCCGCTGGGTCTCATGGGTCGGGAGAGCCGCATGCTCCAGTTCGTCCGGTATCGCGCGCTGTCATGGCTCGCGGTCATTAGCTGCCTCGCCTTCGTGTTCGGCGCTCTGACATCGTTGTCAGCGCGGGCCGCCGCCACGGCCTCCACGCCGCCGTCCACCGCGATCACGGTGGACGGGTCCGGCACCGGCCGCACCTTCGACGGCATCGGTGCCATCAGCGGCGGCGGAGGCAACTCCCGCCTGCTCATCAACTACCCGGAGCCGCAGCGCAGTCGGATACTCGACTACCTCTTCAAGCCCGGCTACGGGGCCGCCCTGCAGCTGCTCAAGGTGGAGATCGGCGGCGACACCAACTCCACCGACGGCTCCGAACCCAGCATCGAGCACACCCGCGGCACCGTGCACTGCGACAGCGGCTACGAGTGGTGGCTGATGGAGCAGGCGAAGAAGCGCAACCCGGACATCGAGCTGTACGGCCTGGCCTGGGGCGCCCCCGGCTGGATCGGCAACTCGGCCAACACTCCGGGCGGCGGCGACTTCTGGTCCCAGGACATGATCGACTACCTGGTCGACTGGCTGGGCTGCGCCCGGCAGCACGGCCTGGACATCGACTACCTGGGCGGCTGGAACGAACGCGGCTACGACACGGTCTGGTACGAGAAACTGCACGCCGCGCTCGCCGCCCGGCACCTCCCGGTGCGGATCGTCGCCGCCGACTCGGGCCTGGACGTGGCCGACTCCGTCGCCGCCGACCCGCAGTTCGCGGGCTCCGTGGACGTCGTCGGCGTCCACTACCCGTGCGAGGGCGGCGACGGCGGCAGCGCGAACACCTGCTACAGCTCCGACACCGCCCAGGCCACCGGGAAACCCCTGTGGGCCAGCGAGAACGGCTCCCTCGACGAGAACACCGGCGCCGGTGCGCTGATCCGCTCCATCACCCGCGGCTACCTCGACGGCCGGTACACCGCCTACCTCAACTGGCCCCTACTGGCCGCGATCTACCCCAACCTGCCCTACGACACCGTCGGCCTCGCGGTCGCCGACGAGCCGTGGTCCGGTGCCTACCGGCTCGGCACCAGCCTGTGGACCACCGCCCAGGTCACCCAGGTCACGCGTCCCGGCTGGACGTTCGACGACCAGGCCAGCGGCTACCTCGGCGGCGACCGGGCAGACGGCAGCTACGTCACCCTCAAACCGGCCGACAACTCGGCCTACAGCACCGTCGTCGAGACCTCCACCGCGAGCACCGCGCAGACCGCCGACTTCACCGTCGGCGGCGGGCTGCCCACCGGCACCGTGCACATCTGGGCCACCGACCTCGCCGCCGGCGGCAAGGGCTTCGTCCACACCGGCGACGTGACCCCCCGGGCCGGGCACTTCTCCGTGACCCTCCAGCCCGGTCACGTCTACTCCCTGACCACCACCACCGGCCAGGGCCACGGCACCGCCGTCAGCCCGCCGCGGCAGCACCTCGCCCTGCCCTACCGGGACTCCTTCGAACGGCCCACCTCCGGCCGGGAGGCCACGTACCTCTCCGACATGCAGGGTTCCTTCGAGACCACGGCCTGCGGCGGCGATCGGCCAGGACGCTGCGTACGGCAGATGGCGGCGCAGCAGCCCATCGAGTGGCAGGACGACAGCGACGCGTTCGCACTGCTCGGTGACCCGGACTGGCGCGACTACACGGTCCGTTCGGACGTCTACCTGGAGCAGCCCGGCACCGTGGAGCTCATGGGCAGGGCCGGCGAGCAGCAGCGCCCCCAGTCCCACCAGGCGGGTTACTTCCTGCGGGCCGCCGACACGGGTGCCTGGTCCGTCGTCAGAAGCGACACCGCCGGCCGGCTGACCACCCTCGCCGCCGGCACCACCCGGGCGCTGGGCACCCGGCACTGGCACACCCTCGCCCTGAGCTTCGGCGGCACCACCATCACCGCGAGCGTCGACGGCCGCCGGGTCGGCGCGGTGGACGACTCCGCCTACCCGGCCGGGCAGGCCGGCCTCGGCGTCGTCGGCTACCAGACCGACGAGTTCGACAACCTGGCCGTCACCCCCGTACGGCATCCAGCCGCACCCCCGGCGGCCCTCACCGCCGGCCTGCCCGCCACCGTCCAGCGGGGCGCGTCGGCGACCCTCACCACCACCTTCACCCTCCCGGCGACCGGCGGCGCGGCCACCGGCCTCACCCTGACCCCCGGCACCCCGGCGAACTGGCGGGCCACCCCCAGCACGCCCGTCACCTTCGCGAGAATCGCCCCCGGCCACTCGGTCACCGCGAGTTGGACGGTCACCGCGCCCACGGCCACGGACACCCCGGTGACCAACACGTTCACGCCGCTGGCGACCTACGACCGCGGCGGGGTACGGCACTGGACCTACGGCGGCGCGAGCACACGGGTGCCGATTCCGGCGCCGACCGGGAACCCGTACCTGAGCGACCTGTCCTTCGTCTCCGCCGACAACGGATGGGGGCCGGTGGAGCGGGACATGTCCAACGGGGAGCAGGCGGCGGGGGACGGGCGGCCGATGAGCCTCCGGGGCACCGCGTTCGCCAAGGGGCTCGGCGCGCACGCCGCCAGTGACGTGGCCTTCTATCTCGGCGGCGACTGCAGCCGGTTCACCGCCACGGTCGGCGTCGACGACGAGGTGGCGCCCTACGGGTCGGTCGTCTTCTCCCTGGTCGGCGACGGGCGCACGCTGGCGACGACACCGGTGCTGACCGGGGAGTCGGCGGGGGCGGCGCTGGACGTCGACGTGACCGGCGTCCAGGAGTTGCGTCTCGTCGTCGGGGACGGTGGGGACGGGAACGCGCATGATCATGCGGACTGGGGTGGGGCGAGGCTCGCGTGTGGTGAGTAGGCCGCGCCCTCGGGGCGTGGGGTGCGGGCCACTCGTCTGCCGGGTTCGGCCTTGACGCCGGGTGCGGGTGGTCGGTGGTTGCTCGCGCCCACGCGGCGGATCCGCAAATCGGTACAGCCCCGCGCCCCCAAGAAGAGGGGCGCGTCCAGGCGAGGCACTCACATAGTCAGGGTTGCCTTGTGTACGGCCAGTGCGAGCCGGTCGTTCTCCGGGGCCGCGCCCCCCGGGAACGCGAACCGGCGCCTCGTGTAGCCGTAGGCGATGCCGCTGCGCGGGTCCGCGAAGGCCTGGGAGCCGGCCGCTCCGCTGTGGCCGATCGTGCCCGCGCCGAGGAACGGGTGCCAGGTGTCGGCCGTCGCCTGGAAGCCGAGGCCGTACGACTTGTGGGTGCGGGCCACCAGGTCGTACCCCACCGAGTGGATCTGGCCGAACTCCGCCACCGTGTCCTCCTTCAGCAGCGGGGCCTCGCCGCCGACCTCGCTGAGCAGGGCCGCGTACATCCCGGCCAGGCCGCGCGCGGACGCCACCCCGCCGAAGGAGGCCGGGCCCTTGGCGCGGACCCGCCGGTCGTTCGGGAGGGCCGCCAGGTCCGTGGGTTCGGCGGTGTGCTCGTTGAAGGCGATCCCCGCGAGGGTCTGCGGGCCGGACGGGACGGAGTCGAGCAGGGCCTGCTGGTCGGGTGTGGGCAGCATCGGCCGGGTGGTGCGGAAACGCGGCTCGTGCGCGGCCGGCAGGCCCAGGAAGAAGCCGAGGCCGTACGGCGCCCGGACCCGCTCCTCGTACACGTCCTGGAGGGTACGGCCGGTCGCGCGCCGTACCACCTCACCGGTGAGCGCCCCGAGGACGAGGGCGTGGTAGCCGAAGGCCGTGCCCGGGCGCCAGAACGGCCGCTGGTCGGCGAGGCGTTCGGCCATCGCGCGGTCGTCGGACAGCTCCTGAGCGTTGAACCCGGTGTCGGTGCCGACCAGGCCCGCCCGGTGCGCGAGCAGGTCCCGCAGGGTCAGCGTGCCCTTGCCCTCGGCGCCGAACTCCGGCCAGTAGTAGGTGACCTTGCGGTCCAGCTCCAGCGTGCCGTCCTGCACCAGCATCGCCACGACCAGGTGCGCCGCCCCCTTCGTGGACGAGAAGACGCCGTACAGGGAGTCTCCGTCCGCCCCCTCGCCCGCCCACAGGTCGACGACCCGCCGGCCGTGGACGTACGCGCACAACTGCCCCTCGTAGTCGGCCGGTCCGTCGGCGACGACGGCGGCGAACTCCTCGCGCACCGCTTCGAAGCCCTCCGCGACCGTGCCCTGGACGGTGATCTCCTGCGTCATCCGTTCTCCTCAACCGAGCCGCCCGGGGACGGCTCCCACTGTGAACAACGCCCTACCCGCCTGGGCGACCTACCCCTTCCTGAGATCGGTACGGCGAGATGTACCTGTTCGACTCAACCGGGGCACGCCGAGGGCGGACACACCGCGGGACCGCCCACGGCGGCGGGCCCGGCCCATGGCGACGATTCCCTCACTTCCGGGCAGCAGCCCCGGCGGTGCGCTCTTCGAGCCCCGGTAAAGTTTTGGCCATGCGTGATCTCGGGGCGGGTTTCGGATATCTCCTCAAGGGCCAGCGGTGGGTCGGCCGGCACGGCAGGCAGTTCGGTTTCGGTCTGCTGCCCGGCCTCATCACCCTCGTCCTCTACGCGGCGGCCCTGGTCGCCCTCGCGACATGGGGAGCGGACTTCGTCGCCTGGGCCACTCCGTTCGCCGACGACTGGTCCAGCCCCTGGCTCGGCCTCTTCCGCGGCTTCCTCACCGCCGTCCTGTTCGCCCTCGGCCTCCTCGGCGCCGTCCTCACCTTCACCGCGGTGACGCTGCTGATAGGCCAGCCGTTCTACGAGAACCTCTCCGAGAAGGTCGACGCGGACGTCTCGCCCGACGGGACCGCGCCCGAGTCCGGGCTGCCGTTCTGGCGCGAACTGTGGATCTCGGCCCGGGACAGCCTGCGCATCCTGGTCCGGGCCGGCCTCTGGGGCGTCCTGCTCTTCGCCCTCGGCTTCCTGCCCTTCGTCGGCCAGACCGTCGTCCCGGTCATCGGCTTCTTCGTCACCGGCTTCTTCCTCACCGAGGAACTCGCCGCCGTCGCCCTCCAGCGCCGGGGCGTCGACCTGCGCGCCCGGCTCACCCTGCTGCGCTCCCGCAAGTTGCTGGTGTGGGGCTTCGGGACCCCGCTGGGCCTGGCCTTCCTGGTCCCGTTCGTCGCGGTGTTCCTGATGCCGGGCGCGGTCGCGGGCGCCACCCTCCTCGCCCGCGACCTGCTGGACGAGGAGACGGTGGCGCAGGACGAGCGGGCGGGCGAACCCGTCAGTTCCTGAGGCCCGCGTCCGCGGCCACGGTCACGATCGCCCGTACCTGGTCGATGATGTCCACCCGGTTCCGCACGAACTCCGGGTCGGTCACCTGCGTCGTGTTCCCGGCACCGAACTGCAGCACCGGCGTGTGCACATGTCCGCCGGGCAGGGTGTCGTGCAGCCCGAGCCGGTCGCGCAGCAGCGTCGCCCGGTAGGCGATCTCGTTCGACAGGTAGTCCCCGCCGCCCCCGGCCCGCGCGGTGGACCCGGCGGTCGGCCCGTCCGCCCGTACGACGGGGTCGCCGCCCCCGGCCGGGATCTCCGTCACCTCGGTGTGGTCGTACACCGGGAACCGCCCCGTGTCCGCCGCCGTGATCGCCGCGTACGGGAGGGTGGTGGTCGTCCACTGCGGCTGCGAGGCCGGGTCGGTGACCGGCACGGTCCCGGTCCGGCCGAGGTTCTCGTTGTCGGGGAACCCGCCCCGCCAGGCGCCGTTCGTCCGCTCCACGTCGAACCGCCCGACGCGCCCCTGGCTCACGGTCGTGAACAGGTCCACCTTCGGCAGGTACGGCCGGAGCGTCCGCTCCACGGTCCCGGCCGCGAAGTCGTCCCACCGCACCGGGAACACGGCCGTCTCCACCCGCGCCGGCCCCTCGGCGGTCTCGAGCACGGTCCCGTCGAGGGCCAGCGCGCTCGCCCCGGACGGGTTGGAGATCCGGATGTCCCGGTCCAGCGTGAACGGGTCGAACCCGGTGACGAGGATCCGCCGCAGGCCCTTTCCGGGGTAGCGGATGTCCGTCTGGCCCCGCGACGTCCGCTCCAGCACGTCCAGCAGCGCGGCCCGCTGCCGGCCGCTCACCCCGAAGCCGGGCTCCCAGGTGCGTACCTGGCGCGTCATCCCGAGCCGCGCCCAGTACAGCGGCCGGTCGTCGTCCCGGCTTAGATCACCCCCGGCGGGACCCCGCCCCTGCGCCCGGTCCACGGCCCGCCGCCACAGCAGCGCACCCTCTCGTTCGACGACCCGTCGGGCCTGCGGGTAGGAGCGGGTGCCCGCCAGCGCTCGCGCGAGCTGCGGTGCCACGTCGTCGAACCCGGACCGCCGGAGTATCTCCTGCGGCACCGGCTTGTCGAGCCGCTGCTCCTCGACGGTGGGGGAGTCGGTGGCGGAGGGTGCGGTCGTGGCGTGCGCCGCGGTGGGGGCGAGTCCCCCGGCCAGCAGCACGATACCGAGGACGCCGATCCGAACACGTAGGGAAGTCAAGGGAGTTGGCCTTCCGTCGCAGTGGGGTGCGTGGTGCCGATCGGGCGCAGTATCGCGTGCGGGCCGCGATGTGGTCTACACCATGGGCGTCCCCGCGCTCTCGTGGGCGCTTGTGAAGGGTTCGTACGAGATCGCGGCGACGCGCCCGATGAGCGGCCGCCGGCTCACAGCCGGGGCTAAGGTCGGAGCCGGGACCCGCGTCCCCCTTGAGCAGCCCCGGTCCGGGACCTGACCCCTGGACCGGGGCTTGCGTGTCGGTGAGGCCTCGGTGACCGGCGTTCGCGGGGGAGTCAGCCCCGCACCCCGAAGCCGTACACCGTCGCCGAGCGGTAGGTCCCGCCCGGGTCCAGCCGGGTGCTCGGGAAATCGGGGCGGTTGGGTGAGTCCGGGAAGTGCTGGGTCTCCAGGGCGACGCCGTCGCCGGGGGCGAAGGGGCCGGTCAGGTGCTCGGCGGTGTAGAGCTGGATGCCGGGTTCGGTGGTGGCGACGGTGAGGGTGCGGCCGGACGCCGGGTCGTACAGCTCGCCGATCTCCACCGGCGTGTCCGTCACCCCCTTGTCCAGGACGAGGTTGTGGTCGTAACCGGAGCCGACCTTGCGGGCCGTACGGAAGTCGAAACGGGAGCCGGAGACGTCCGCCGGCACCCCCGTCGGAATGAGATCCGCGTCCACCGGGGTGTAGCGCGAGGCCGCGATCCGCAGCTCGTGGCCGCCCGCGTTGCCGGAGCCCGCCAGGTTGAAGTAGCTGTGGTTGGTGAGGTTCACGACGGTCGGCGCGTCGGTGACCGCCTCGTAGGAGATGTGCAGCGCGCCCGACTCGTCCAGCGAGTACGTCACGGCGACCTTCAGCCGCCCCGGGAACCCCTCCTCCCCGTGCGCGCTCACCCGCGACAGCCGCACCCCGTGCTCGACGGCCGCCACCTCCCACACCCGCTTGTCGAAGCCGCGGGCGCCGCCGTGCAGGGAGTTGGGGGCGTTGTTGGGCTCCAGGGCGTAGGTCACGCCGTCCAGCGGGAAGCGGGCGTGCGCGATCCGGTTGGCGTACCGGCCCACCAGGGCGCCGAAGTAGGGCCCCGGGTTCTCCAGGTACCCGTCCAGGTCGGCGAACCCCAGCACCACGTCCGCCGTCCGCCCGTCCCGGTCCGGGACCTCGACCGACTGCACGATCCCGCCGTACGACAGCACCCGCACCCGGGTCCCCGCGCGCTCCAGCGTCCAGCGGTGCACCTCGGTGCCGTCGGAAAGTGTGCCGAAAAGTTCGCTCATGGGGAAACCCTAAGGCAAGGGTCTAGTCCACCGGGTCCTTGGCGGTGATGGTCCGGTAGGCGATCGCGGCGAGCTTCGACTGGCCGTCGGTGCTCGGATGGAACCAGTCCCAGTGACTCAGCTGGCCGGTCCCGAACCGGTACGCGTACACCGCCCCGCCGTCGAAACGGCACCGCCGGTCCTTGGCACAGACGTCCTTGAGCACCTTGTTGTACTCCTCGACCCGCTGCTGCACCTTGTCCCGGCGCACGGTCGCCGCACTGGTCAGGTTGTCCGCGTCGGACAGCATGGACGGGCAGATGCCCAGCTTCCACACCTGCTTGCCCAGCGGGTTGGTCCGCCCCTCGGACCACAGCCGCTTCAGGTTCGGCACGCTCGCCACGTACACCTGCGTCTTCGGCAGCGCCTTGCGCAGGGTGGCCAGCGCGTCCTCGAACTCGCTGCGGAAGTCGGCCACCGAGGTCATCGCCCGCACCGACGTCCGGCAGGCGTCGTTCGCCCCCACCATCACCGTCACCAACTGCGGCCTGCGCACCACCGCGTCGGCCATCTGCCCCGGCAGGTCGGCCATCCGGGCGCCGGTCTCCGCGTAGTTCCAGCTGTGGTCGGCCGCCTGCGCCCGCCCCAGCAGCCGGACCGCGAGACTGTCCACCTGGTCACTGGTGCCGGTCGCCCAGGACACCTCGGGGCAGTCCGAGAGGACCGTGCAGGCATCGAAACCGCGGGTGATGGAGTCGCCGACGGCCGCGATCGAGGCCGGGCTGCGGTCCCACACCTGCACGGCCCGCGAGGCCCGCGTCCGCTCGCTCTTCGTCCCGGCGGAGGAACCGCCCAGGACACCGCACCCGGCCACCCCCAGCGCGGCGGTGACGGCGACGGCGCCTGCCAGGGCACGCGAACGCCGGCGTCGCTGCTTGCGCATACCCCTTCGGTCCTCTCCGTTTGCCCGATCGTCCCCCGTAATGACAACGCACGGGAGTTCCCGCCCCGCGCCCTGCAACGGTCCACCCCCGTACAAGCGTCCCCCTGGGTGAATGGCGGGGGTTTCCTGGCTGCGGGACCGACGGTACGTCACACTCCTTGCGCCACCGCACGGTAGCCTCGCCATCAAGGCGGCCGTCGTGCCACTGCCGCCGGCCAGCCAGCAAGATGTCCCGCTCAGCCCGGAGGTTCCGGTGACGACACGTGGAGTTCTGTACGTGCACTCCGCGCCCCGCGCGCTGTGCCCGCACGTCGAGTGGGCCGTCGCCGGGGTGCTCGGCACGCGCGTCAACCTCGACTGGATCCGCCAGCCGGCCGCCCCCGGCACCTGGCGCTCCGAGTTCTCCTGGCAGGGCGAGGTCGGCACGGCCTCCAAACTCGCCTCCGCCCTGCGCGGCTGGCACCTGCTCCGCTTCGAGGTCACCGCCGAGCCCTGCGCGAAGGCCGAGGGCGAGCGCTACAGCTGCACCCCCGACCTGGGCATCTTCCACGCGGTCACCGGAATCCACGGCGACATCCTCATCCCGGAGGACCGCCTGCGGGCCGCCCTGACCCGCGCACAGCGCGGCGAGACGGCCCTGGAGGCCGAGATCGCCAAGCTGCTCGGGAAGCCGTGGGACGACGAACTGGAGCCGTTCCGCTACGCGGGCGAGGGCGCGCCGGTGAGATGGCTCCACCAGGTGGTCTGACTAAAAGAAGGGGCGCTGCAGTGCGCCCCTTCAGGGGCGCGGGGAACTGCGCGACCAGCCCCCACCGGGCCGTCAGCCGACAACGAAACGCACTGTGGCCCGGACTCCGTCCAACGGAGTCCGGGCCACAAGCAGTTCTAAAGCGTCCCTCACACGGTCCTGAACGCAAGGACCACGTTGTGCCCCCCGAACCCGAACGAGTCGTTCAGCGCGGCGATCCTGCCCTCGGGCAGCTGCCGTGCCTCACCCCGCACCACGTCCGCGTTGACCTCGGGGTCGAGGTCGTCGAGGTTGATGGTCGGCGGCGCCGTCCGGTTCACCAGCGCCAGGATCGACGCGACGGTCTCGATACCGCCGGCACCACCCAGCAGGTGACCGGTCATCGACTTGGTCGCGGAGATGGCCATGTGGTCGACGTCGTCGCCGAACACCTTCCGCAGCGCCTTGATCTCGGCGACGTCACCCTGCGGCGTCGACGTCGCGTGGGCATTCACGTGCACGATCTCGGCCGGCTTCAGATCCGTGTTGTCGAGCAGGTTCTGCAGCGCGTGCGCGATCCCGTTGCCGGACGGCTCCGGCTGCGTGATGTGGTGCGCGTCCGCGGAGATGCCCTGGCCGACCGCCTCGGCATAGATCCGCGCCCCGCGCGCCTTCGCGTGCTCCTCGGACTCCAGGACGATCACGCCCGCGCCCTCGCCGAGGACGAAGCCGTCCCGGCCGGAGTCGTAGGGACGCGACGCACCCTCGGGGTCGTCGTTGTTCTTGGACATGGCCATCATGTTGCCGAACGCGACGATCGGCAGCGGGTGGATCGCCGCCTCGGTGCCGCCGGCCACGACGACGTCCGCACGGCCGGTGCGGATCATCTCGATGGCGTACCCGATGGCCTCGGCGCCGGAGGCGCAGGCCGACACGGGCGTGTGCACACCGGCCCGCGCACCCAGCTCGATACCGACGTTGGCGGCCGGCGAGTTGGGCATCAGCATGGGCACGGTGTGCGGGGAGACACGGCGTACGCCCTTCTCCTTGAGCACGTCGTACTGGTCCAGCAGGGTCGTCACACCGCCGATGCCGGAGGCGATGACGGCGCCGACCCGGTCGGGGTTGGCGGACACGTCCTCACCGGCCCTGGCGGTGAAACCGGCGTCCTGCCAGGCCTCCTTGGCCGCGATCAGCGCGAACTGCGCCGACCGGTCCAGCTTGCGGGCCTGGGGACGGGGGATGATCTCGCCGGGCTCCACGGCGATCTGTGCCGCGATGCGGACGGGCAGCTCGGCCGCCCAGTCCTGCTCCAGGAGGCTGACGCCGGACTTGCCGGCGACCAGGGCCTCCCAGAACGAAGCTGCGTCGCCACCCAGCGGTGTGGTTGCGCCGATACCGGTGACGACCACGGTGCGATTGGTCGGGCTCACGGGAATTCTTTCTCCAACGGATACGGGATTCGACGGCGCCACCGCCGGGTGGCGGGGCATTGTAGCCGGAGGCTAGTTAACTGCCTCAGGCCTGGTGCTTGAGGATGTAGTCGGTCGCGTCGCCGACGGTCTTGAGGTTCTTGACGTCCTCGTCCGGGATCTTGACGTCGAAGCGCTCTTCGGCGGCGACGACGACCTCGACCATGGACAGCGAGTCGACGTCCAGGTCGTCGGTGAAGGACTTGTCCAGCTGGACGTCCTCAACCGGGATGCCGGCGATCTCGTTCACGATCTCTGCGAGACCTTCGACGATCTCTTCCTGAGTGGCGGCCATGTCAGGCGCTCCTTCTTAGATGTTCCAGACGGTTGCTGCGGTACTGCGGACGGCGACCCGTACCGGATGCATGATCCGGCACGGAGTGCCTAGGGGAGGGTAACGACAGTGGCGGCGTAGACGAGACCCGCCCCGAACCCGATGACGAGTGCGGTGTCGCCGCTCTTCGCCTCGCCGGTCGCCAGGAGCCGCTCCATCGCGAGCGGGATCGAGGCGGCCGAGGTGTTGCCGGTGGTGCGGATGTCACGGGCGACCGTGACGTGCTCCGGCAGCTTGAGAGTCTTCACCATCGAGTCGATGATCCGCACATTGGCCTGGTGCGGGATGAAGACGTCCAGGTCGTCCGCGCTGATTCCGGCCGCGTCCAGCGCCTGCTGGGCGACCTTCGCCATCTCGAACACGGCCCAGCGGAACACCGCCTGGCCTTCCTGCGTGATCGCCGGAAACTTGATGTTGCCCTTGCTGTCCAGCGGAAGCGCGGACCGGTCACCGAAGTGGAAACGGTCCCAGGGGATCGTCTGCTTGATGGTCTCCGACTTGTCGCCCTCGGAGCCCCAGACCGTCGGGCCGATCGCCGGCTCCTGCGAGGGACCGACCACGACCGCGCCCGCGCCGTCGCCGAACAGGAAGGCGGTGGCCCGGTCCTCCAGGTCGGTGAGGTCGCTGAGCCGCTCCACGCCGATGACGAGCACGTACTCGGCGGAACCCTCCACCACCATGCCCTTGGCGAGCGTGAGGCCGTAGCCGAAGCCCGCGCAGCCGGCGGAGATGTCGAAGGCGGCCGCCTTGTTCGTGCCCAGCCTGTCGGCGATCTCGGTGGCGACGGCCGGGGTCTGGCTGAAGTGCGAGACGGTCGAGACGACCACGGCGCCGATCTGCTCGGCGTCGATGCCGGCGTCCGCGATCGCCTTGCCGGAGGCCTCGATCGACATCGCGGCGACCGTCTCCTCGGGGCCCGCCCAGTGCCGGGTCTCGATCCCGGAACGCGACCGGATCCATTCGTCGGACGAGTCGATCGTCTCCAGGATCACGTCGTTGGGCACCACGCGGGTCGGGCGGTAGCCGCCGACACCGAGGATGCGCGCGTACGGAGCACCCTTGCTGGGATTGATCTTCGACATCGCAATGGGCTCCTGATTCAGCTGTGCTCGGCGATGAGCTCGCGGGCCGCGTCGAGGTCGTCGGGGGTCTTCAGGGCCAGCGTCCGCACGCCGGGCAGGGCGCGCTTGGCCAGGCCGGTCAGCGTGCCGCCGGGGCACACCTCCAGGAGGGCGGTGACGCCGAGCTCCTTGAAGGTCTCCATGCACAGGTCCCAGCGGACCGGGTTGGCGACCTGGCCGACAAGGCGGTCCACGATCTCCGCCCCGGTGGCGACGGCCTGCCCGTCCTTGTTGGAGACGTAGGTGAACTTCGGGTCGAGCGGCGCGAGTTCCCCGGCGGCCGCGGCCAGCTTCTCGACCGCGGGGCCCATGTGGTGCGTGTGGAAGGCGCCGGCGACCTTGAGGGCGACGACCTTGCGGACACCCTCGGGCTTGTCCTCGTTCAGCGCGGCGAGCTGCTCCAGGGTGCCGGCCGCGACGACCTGCCCCGCGCCGTTGATGTTCGCCGGGGTCAGACCGAGCTTCTCCAGGTGCGCGACGGAGACCTCCGGGTCGCCGCCGAGCAGCGCCGACATGCCGGTCTCGGTGATCGCGGCGGCCTCGGCCATCGCCAGGCCACGCGTGCGGACGAGGCTCAGCGCGGCGGTGTCGTCCAGGACGCCCGCGAAGGCGGCGGCCGTGATCTCGCCGACGCTGTGCCCGGCGACCGCGCCCGGGGCGACGTTCGCGATGTCACCGAGTGCCGCGCCGGAGAGGATCCCGGCGGCGACGAGCAGCGGCTGGGCGATCGCGGTGTCCCGGATCTCGTCCGCGTCGGCGTGCGTGCCGTAGTGCACGAGGTCGAGACCGATGGCGTCCGACCAGGCACGCAGACGGTCCTCGACACCGGGAAGGTCGAGCCAGGGGGTCAGGAAGCCAGGGGTCTGGGCGCCCTGGCCGGGAGCGACGAGTACGAGCACTCTCACACTCTCTCTTGGGGACGGCCACGGCCGCCCGTGGGGACAGGGACGAAGAACACGAGGGGGTTTTGTGGGCCCCCGACAAAATCCTATGACTGGGGATCTCCATCGACCAGACGCCCCAGGATCAGCGCGATCCGCAGTGTGAAGGCGGATCGTACATCGGACGGTGACCATCCGGTGACGTCAGTCACACGTCGGAGCCGGTAGCGCACGGTGTTCGGGTGGACGAAGAGCATCCGGGCCGCACCCTCCAGGCTGCTCGCCTGCTCCAGATAGACGCTCAGTGTTTCCAGCAGCGCCGAACCGGCTTCTTCCAGCGGTCTGTAGATCTCCTCCACCAACTGCTCGCGTGCGCTCGGATCGCCCGCGATGGCGCGCTCCGGGAGGAGATCGTCCGCCAGCACCGGGCGCGGCGCGTCCTGCCAGGCGGAACACGCTTTCAGTCCCGCGGCGGCGGCCTGCGCGGACCGCGTGGCGGCCAGCAGGTCCGGTACGACAGGCCCCGCGACGACCGGCCCGGCCGCGTACGGCCCGATCAGCGACTTGGCCACGGCCAGCGGATTGTCGTTGCCGCCCGCGATGACGACGAGGCGGTCCCCGAGCACCCCCGTCAGCACCTGGAGCTTGGCGTGCCGGGAGGCCCGCCGGATCGCCTCGACGGTCAGTTCGCTGTCCCCGTCGGGCGCGGTCCCGAGCACGACGCACACATGGTCGGGCGAGTTCCACCCGAGCGCCGCGGCCCTGCTCACCGCGCCCTCGTCGGCCTCTCCGCTGAGCACGGCATTGACCACCAGCGACTCCAGCCGCGCGTCCCAGGCACCGCGTGCCTCGGCGGCCTGGGCGTACACCTGGGCGGTGGCGAAGGCGATCTCACGGGCGTACACGAGCAGCGCCTCGCGCAGCACGCTCTCGTCGCCCGGCGCCGCGACCTCGTCGATCGCGCTCTCCATCACCTCGATGGTGGTCCGCACCATCTCCACGGTCTGCCGCAGCGTGATCGCCCGGGTCAGCTCCCGCGGCGCGGTCCCGAACACGTCCGTCGAGATCGCCTGCGGGGCGTCCGGGTGCCGGAACCACTCGGTGAAGGCCGCGATGCCCGCCTGGGCGACGAGCCCGATCCAGGAGCGGTTCTCCGGAGGCATGGCCCGGTACCACGGCAGGGTCTCGTCCATGCGTGCGATGGCCTGGGCGGCGAGGCTGCCGGACGACTTCTCCAGCCGCTTCAGGGTCGCGGAGTGCGGGTGGACCGGACGAGCCGAGGGGTCGGACTTGCGCGTTACGGGTTCGGGCACGGGGACAAGACTGCCTTATCCGGACGGGAGCCTGCGCCGCCGGGTGCCGACTGCGGTCTACGGTGGTCCCGTGATGGACGTCAGGCGCGCCGCGGAGCGCTACCCGGGAGGCGACCCGGCAACCGGCATCGAGTCCCGGCACGCCTTCTCCTTCGGCCCGCACTACGACCCCGGCAACCTCCGCTTCGGGGCGGTCATCGCCTGCAACGAGGAGCGCCTGGCACCGGGCGCCGGCTTCGACGAGCATCCGCACAGCCACACCGAGATCGTGACGTGGGTGGTCGAGGGCGAGCTCACGCACCGCGACTCGGCGGGCCACGAGACGGTGGTCCGCCACGGGGACGTCCAGCGCCTCAGCTCGGCGGGGGGCGTCCGCCACGTGGAGCGCAACGACGGGCCGCTGCCCCTGACCTTCGTCCAGATGTGGCTGGCCCCGGTGCGGCCCGGCGGCGAACCCTCCTACGACATCGTCCGCGGCATCGCCGACTCCACCCCGTACGCGGTCCCCGAAGCCGGCGCGATGCTCCACGTCCGCCGACTCGGCACTGGGGAGCGGACGGCGGTGCCGGACGGGGCGTACGTGTACGTGCACGTGGTACGGGGGGAAGTCCGGCTGGACGGGGAGGAGTTGGGGCCCGGGGACTCCGTACGGATCACCGACGCGAAGGACTTGGAGGCGTCGGGGGTCACGGAGGCGGAGTTGCTGCTGTGGGAAATGGCGAGCTGACGACGGCCGTTGTCCGCCCGCGGCCCGGTGGGGGTTGCTCGCGCAGTTCCCCGCGCTCCTGAAGGACGTAGCCGCGGGCAGTCGTGCCTCCCCAGTGCCTGAAGGGCCTGGTGCCCCCAGGCGGCACGGGTGGGCGCGGCGGCAACCGGCCGGCGCCGGTGAGCGTCCCCCCAGCTGACCTCAGCCTCTCAGCTCCGCCAGCACCGCGTCCGTGAACGCCGGCCACGCCTCGATCGCCCAGGGGCCGAACGCCCTGTCCGTCAGCGCGACACACGCCAACCCCGCCTCCGGGTCCACCCACACGAACGTGCCCGCCTGCCCGAAGTGCCCGAACGTCCGCGGCGAGGACGAAGACCCCGTCCAGTGCGGCGACTTGGAGTCCCGGATCTCGTAGCCCAGCCCCCAGTCGTTCGGGTTCTGGTGCCCGTACCCCGGCAGCACGCCCTTCGTGCCCGGGTACTGCACGCTCAGCGTCGCCTCCGCCACCGTCCGCGGATCCAGCAGCTTCGGCGCCTGCAGCTCCGCCGCGAAGCGGAGCAGGTCCGACACGCACGACACGCCGTCCTTCGCCGGCGACCCGTCCAGCGACGTCGACGTCATGCCCAGCGGCTCCAGCACCGCCTGTCGCGCGTACTCCGCGAACGGCATCTCCGTCGCCTTGGCGACATGCTCCCCGAGCACCTCGAACCCGGCGTTCGAGTACAGCCGCCGCTCCCCGGGCGGCGCCATGACCCGGTGCTCGTCGAAGGCCAGCCCCGAGGTGTGCGCGAGCAGGTGCCGTACCGTCGCCCCCTCCGGCCCCGCCGGCTCGTCGAGCTCGACCGCCCCCTCCTCGTACGCGACGAGCACCGCGTACGCCGCCAGCGGCTTGGTGACGGAGGCCAGCGGGAAGCGGTGCCCGACCGGCCCGTGGGTCCCGGGGACCGTCCCGTCGGCGCGTACGACACCCGCCGCGGCGGTGGGGACGGGCCAGTTCTCGATCGAGGCGAGGCTGTTCAAGGACATGCCACGACCCTAAGCGGCTCAGAGCCGCAGCATCATCGTGGGGTCCGGCTTGTGGACGAAGCCGAGCGCGGCGTAGAGCGGCTCGGCCTCCGCGGACGCGGTCAG
This sequence comes from Streptomyces sp., assembly GCF_019510245.1. Taxonomy (GTDB): domain Bacteria; phylum Actinomycetota; class Actinomycetes; order Streptomycetales; family Streptomycetaceae; genus Streptomyces. Next base: position 111,823 of record NZ_JAEKKT010000142.1, read on the forward strand.
CATGACCTGCCCCGCACCCCGCTCACGGAACCAGGCCAGCAGCTCCTCCATGCACGCGCGCGCGTACCCGCGCCGACGGGCGTCCGGGTCGGTCGCCACGCTGAACACGTACCCGGAGCGGCCGTGCGGGCTGCCCGCCTTGCCGATCCGGTAGTCGACGGTCCCGGCGACCAGCGCGGCCAGCGCCCCCGGCCGGTCCGGATGGTCGACGACGAACGCGGCGAAGTCCCCGTCCGGCTCGCCCAGCCTCTCCTCCAGCGCCAGCCGCGCCTGGGCGTGCCATCCTGTGGAGCTGTCCCCGCCGGGCAGTGCGTCGATCATCACCTGGCGCAGACGCAGCACTTCCGCGGCGTCCTCGGCCGTGGCACGGCGTACGAGACTCATGCCCCGCACGCTACTCACCGCCGGGGCCGCCCGTCGTGGGTATTTCTTACCGGGTTCCGCTTGCTTCGAGTGCACTCGAAGGTCATAGCGTGGGCGCATGACGGTGATGCAGACCACGACCGCGACCCCCACCCAGCAGTCCGACCGCGCGCCCGCCGACATCTGTTCCGCCCCGCCCCGGCGGCACCCGCGCCCCGAGGGCCAGGACCGCTACACGATCAGCGAGGTCGTCGCCTTCACCGGCCTGACCGCCCACACCCTGCGCTGGTACGAGCGGATCGGCCTGATGTCCAGCATCGACCGCTCCCACACCGGCCAGCGCCGCTACAGCAACCGCGACCTGGACTGGCTCGACTTCGTGACCAAGCTCCGCCTGACCGGCATGCCGGTGGCCGACATGGTCCGCTACGCGGAGCTGGTGAGGGAAGGCGAGACGACCTACCCCGAGCGCCGCGCACTGCTGGAGCAGACGCGCAGGGACGTCGTGTCGAGGATCGCCGAACTCCACGACACGCTGTCGGTCCTGGACCGGAAAATCAGTTTCTACGAGACGGGTGGCAGCTGAAGCGCCCTCACGACAGGCGCGCCCCGATAGGGGCGCTGGGGGTACCCCCGGCCGAAGGCTGGGGGAGGAACTGCGCGAGCAACCCACCACCCGCACCCGACAACGCACCTCACAGCTCCGCCAGCAACTCCGCCTTCTTCGCGGCGAACTCCTCGTCGGTCACCAGCCCCGCCCGATGCAGCTCCCCCAGATGCCGGATCCGCTCCGCGATGTCCGCGGGGTCCCGCCGCCCCGCCGACACCGGCACCGCGGCGGCCCCCTTGGCCCGCAGGGCCTCCAGCACCGCCGCCGCGAACGGCAGCGACTCGTGCACCGGCCCGTATCCCAGCCCGAACACCACGGTCGCCGGATCCTGGTCGGCCGGGACCGTAGGAGCCGCCCCCGCGAGGTCCCGCCGCAGCAGCCGCAGGTGCCCCTCGAAGGCCTCGGGCGACCGCCACTCCACACCCCCGAGGTCGGCGACGGCGAAACTCTGGTCGCCGGCCTTCCACTTCGCCGTGGACGCGCCCGTCCACGACCACCGGAAGTGCACGGCCCTGCCGTCGAAGCTCGCCTTCCCGTCGTACGCCTTGAACTGCCGGGGCCCCTCGGGCGCGGCGACCAGGAACCTGTCCGCCGGTCCGGACTCCGTGAGCAGCGGTCGCAGCTCGTCGGCGTAGTACTCGGCGAGGGTCGCCCGCTCCGCCGGGACCACCAGGCGGTAGGGGTCGCTGCCGTCCTTCAGCTGTCCGGCAGCCGCCTCCAGCAGCGGGTCGGCACCGGGGCGCGGCTCGGCCTTCAGTACGACCGTGCCCCGCTTGCCGGGTGTGAGCGTCACGCCCTCCAGGGCGGCCAGCGGAACCCGGCGTTCGCCCAGGCTCTGGAACAGCTTGGGTGTTCGAATCCCCCGTTCGTAACGGATGAGCACGGAGTCGGACTCGAACTCCCAGGCGGCATGAAATCCGGCCAGTACGTCACCCATGCGGCTCATCGTATGCGGCACGTGCTTCCCAGTCCCATCCCCGCGCATACCGCACTTCCTGGTGTCTCTACGCGCGTCCGGCCATCAACGTGCCGGACAAACCCGCCCGGCACCCGTCATCGTCGTGGGCGCAGGTCACCGCGCCGTATGCGCCGACCCCGACGTCCGCGAGGTTGCGCAGGCTGTCCGTGCCCGGCTCGAAGTAGCCGGCGTGCCCCTTGGCGTCGTGCGCCGACAGCACCCGGGCGCCGAAGGAGGAGGAGACGGGGTCGGCGCCGTGGCCGAGTCCGCCGAGCTCCAGGTAGGGGACGTCCTGGATCCAGTCGGAGGCGTCCCGCATCGCCCACACCCGGGCCGAGGTGCCCAGGTGGGAGGCGTTCTCGACGCGCATGCCGGGGCTCGCGGCCACCGCTATGTCGGCCACTCGGTCCGGCATGGCGTGCGCGGCGACCCCGCAGACCACCGAGCCGTAGCTGTGGCAGAACATCGACACCGGCGCGTCCCCGGGCAGCGCGCGCAGCAGTGCGTTGAGGCGAACGGCGCCCTGCTCGGCGGCCATCCCGGTCGCCGCGTCCACGCCGAGGCCGTCGGGCGCGGTGTAGTCGGCCCAGGCGATGACCGCCGTACGGGTCGAGGGGCTCGCCGTGCGCTCCGCCCGGTACAGCGCCTTGGCCATGCCGACCGGCGCGGTGTACTGGCGGTTCGTCTTCTGGAAGGTGAGCAGGTCGGTGTCGACGCCGGGCACGACGACGGAGATCCGCTCGGCCTTCGTGAGGTCGCCGAAGACCTCCGCGACCCGGCCGCTGCCGTCCGGGTCGAAGGCGAGGATCTGCCGGCCCTTCGTCATCAGCGCCTCGTAGCGGTGCATACGACGGCCGGCGTCCTGTTGCCCGGCCGCGCTGAGCCGTGGGTCGTGCATACGTTTCTTCTCGACCGCGCGCTGCTGGTCGAGGGCGATGTCGTTGGCGCGGTAGCGCAGTTCGGCCGGGGCGCCGTTCATGTTGCCCACGGCGAGCGGGTAACGGTGCACGAGCCGGCCGCGCTCCTGCGCGGTGAGCGACGCGAAGAACCGGGTGAGCAGCGCGGGCGACGCCTCCGGGTCCGGCAGGTGCAGGCCGTGGACGCTCCCGCGCTCCCACTTGGCGAGGGAGGTCTGCAGGGCGGTGGTCTCGCGGTGCGTGCGCAGGGCGGTCCAGCCGGTGGTCGCGAGCATCACGAACACGACGGCCAGGGCAAGCAGTGCGCGCCAGACGTTGAGGGGCGGGGAGGTGTCGAAGGAAGTCACTGGGAGGACACACTAGGAGAACGAAGGGGTCTCGCGGTAACGGAGTGACAGTTATCACGTTTCGGCAAACGTGAGGCCTGTCTCAGGGCCGTGTGAAGGGGCATGTGAAGGAGCGTCAGCTCGCGCGCCAGTTCCCGGTGAGGGCCGGTCCCACCTGATCGAGGTACGAGGCGGTGAGTTCGCGGATCGCCGTGACGCTGAAGTCGTCACCGACCGACCAGCGCCGCTCGGTGACCCGGATGACCGCGCCGAACACGGCGACCACGAGCCGGGGCCGGGGATCGGTGTCCGGGTCGACGCCCTCCCGCTCGGCGACGATCCGCGCGATCTCCTCCTCCGTCTCCGACTGACGGCGCAGCCGGGCGGCGAACAGGGCCGGGGTCGCCTCGATCATCTTGTACGTGCGCAGGAACAGCTCGACCGGGACGTACCGCTCGATCGCCTGCTCGATGGTGTCCCAGCTGTCCATGACCGACCGGCGCAGCGCCTCCAGCGGGGGCTCCCCGGGCGGCCGGCGGCGCACGGCCTCGACGTAGTGCTCCTCGGTGAGCCGGGGCACGAAGAAGGCCACGTCCTCCTTGCTGGCGAAGTAGCGGAAGAAGGTGCGCTGTGAGACGTCGACGGACGCGACGATCTCGTCGACGGTGGTGTGCTCGTAGCCCTGGGTCACGAACAGTTCGAGGGCGGACCGCAGCAGTGTGTCCCGGGTGCGCTGTTTCTTGCGTTCGCGCAGCGTTTCCATGCCTGACAGTTACTGACTAGTGAATTTGTTTGTCAACTGTCAGTGGCTGTCACTAGCCTCGCACACATGACTAGTCAGACCACGATCGACACGGCGGGGTCGGGGGACAAGGCGCCAGCAGCCCTGCCGGAACAGCCGCCGGCCTCCGGCCTGCGCGGCCACCCCTGGTTCACCCTGATAACCGTCGCCGTCGGGGTCATGATGGTCGCCCTCGACGGCACCATCGTGGCCATCGCCAACCCCGCGATCCAGAAGGACCTCGGCGCCACCTTCGCCCAGGTCCAGTGGATCACCAACGGCTACTTCCTCGCCCTCGCGGTCTCCCTGATCACCGCGGGCAAGCTCGGCGACCGCTTCGGCCACCGGCAGACGTTCCTGATCGGCGTCGTCGGCTTCGCCTCGGCCTCCGGGGCCATCGGCCTGTCCGACAGCATCGGCCTGGTCGTCACCTTCCGTGTCTTCCAGGGCCTGTTCGGCGCGCTGCTGATGCCGGCCGCGCTCGGCCTGCTGCGGGCCACCTTCCCGGCCGAGAAGCTCAACATGGCGATCGGCATCTGGGGCATGGTCATCGGCGCCTCCACGGCCGGCGGCCCGATCCTCGGCGGTGTGCTGGTCCAGCACGTCAGCTGGCAGTCGGTGTTCTTCATCAACGTGCCGGTCGGAGCCCTCGCCCTGGTCCTGGGTGTGGTGATGCTGCTCGACCACCGTGCGGAGAACGCGCCGCGCTCCTTCGACCTGCTCGGCATCGGCCTGCTCTCCGGCGCCATGTTCTGCCTGGTCTGGGCGCTCATCAAGGCGCCGAGCTGGGGCTGGGGCGACGGCAAGACGTGGACGTTCATCGCCGTGTCGGTGCTGGGCTTCGCCCTCTTCTCCTTCTGGGAGACGCGGGTCAAGGAGCCGCTCATCCCGCTGGGCCTGTTCCGCTCGGTCCCGCTGTCGGCGGGTGTCGTGCTGATGGTCCTGATGGCCATCGCCTTCATGGGCGGCCTGTTCTTCGTGACGTTCTACCTCCAGAACGTGCACGGCATGGACCCGGTCGACGCCGGCCTCCACCTCCTCCCGCTCACCGGCATGATGATCGTCGGCTCCCCGCTGGCCGGCGCCGCGATCACCAAGCTCGGCCCGCGCATCCCGCTGGCCGGCGGCATGGCGGCCACCGCGATCGCCATGTACGGCATGTCCACGCTGAAGGCGGACACCGGCAGCGCGCTCATGTCCCTCTGGTTCGCCCTGCTCGGTCTCGGCCTCGCGCCGGTCATGGTGGGCGCCACCGAGGTCATCGTCGGCAACGCGCCGATGGAACTGTCCGGTGTGGCCGGCGGTCTCCAGCAGGCCGCGATGCAGATCGGCGGCAGCCTCGGTACGGCCGTCCTCGGCGCCGTGATGGCCTCCAAGGTCGACAACGACCTCCCGGGCAACTGGGCCGACGCGGGGCTGCCGAAGCTGACCGGCGCACAGCTGGCGCAGGCCTCGGAAGCCGTCCAGGTCGGTGTCGCGCCGGTCGCCAAGGGCACGCCCGCGGAGATCGCCGCGAAGATCTCCGGCGTCGCGCACGACACGTTCATCTCCGGTATGAGCCTCGCCTCGCTGGTCGCGGCGGGCGTGGCGGCGGTCGCGATCCTGGTGGCGCTGCTCACCAAGCGCGGCGAGAACGCGGGCGCCGACGCGGGTGTCGGCCACATCTGACGCCGATTCGGGCGCAGTTCACCTATCAGGGTGACTCCGCTAAAGATTCCTCGCCCTGGGCACGCGCCGCAGGTCACAGTGGGTCAAGTCCTCCGCAGGGCATGGGGGACAGCCGGGCCGCGGCGCGCTGCCGGAGGGGGGCAGCGCGCGGGCAGGTCTGCGGACGCGGAACAGGGGTACCCGATCGTCAACCCGAACAGGTCACGGAGACCGAGGAGTTGATGATGGCGAGCTTCGGGCAACGAACACGCGGGTACCCCCGTTCACGTGGCGCCGTGGGCCCACGGGGCGGGCTGGACCGCGACACGCTGGGCATCATCGGCACGATCTGCGCCGTCGCCGGCTTCTTCACGCTGGGGATCGTGCTGGGGCCTGCGGCGCTGGTGTGCGGCTGGCTCTCCATGGGCTGGTCGTGGAACCCGAAGAGTTCCATACCGGCGCTGGTGGCGGTGGTGCTGGGAGCGATCGACACGCTGCTGGCACTGCTGTGGCTGGGCGGCGTCTCACCGCTGTAGCCCACGGGCCGGTGGGGGCTGGTCGCGGTTCCCCGCGGGCCGGTGGGGGCTGGTCGCGGTTCCCCGCGGGCCGGTGGGGGCTTGGGGCGCGCAGTTCCTCCCCCAGCCTTCGGCCGGGGGTACCTCCAGCGCCCCTGACGGGGCCCTCACGGGGCGGCGCCCACCCACGAAGCGGCGCCGCGCAAGTGTCTCAGCTGCGGGCAGTCGTGCCTCCCCCAGAGCCTGAAAGGCCTGGGGGGACCCCCGGGCGGCACGGGTGGGCGCAGTGGCACCCGGCAAGCGCCGGGGAGCGCAACGCCGTGGCCTCGGCGCCCACCCCCTCGCGCAAGGCGAGCACCTCTGCGCGCAGCGCCCGCACCTCCTCCGTCAGCAGAGCGATCGCCTCCGTCTGCCGGCGCTCCTCCACGTCGTCCTTCTCGAACCGCGCGATGAACCACGTGGCGATGTTCGCCGTCACCACACCCAGCAGGGCGATCCCGGAGAGCATCAGGCCCACCGCGATCATCCGGCCCAGCCCGGTCGTCGGCGCGTGGTCCCCGTACCCCACCGTCGTCATCGTCGTGAACGACCACCACAGCGCGTCACCCAGCGTCCGGATGTTCCCGTTCGGCGAGTCGCGTTCCACCGACAGGACGGCCAGCGAGCCGAACATCAGCAGTCCGATCACCGCGCCCACGACATACGTCGTCAGCCGGATCTGCGAGGCCATCCGCGCCCGCCGCCCCACCAGCATCAGCGTCGCGACGAGCCGCAGCAGCCGCAGCGGCTGGAGCAGCGGCAGCACCACCGCGCACAGGTCTATCCAGTGCGTCCGCACGAACTCCCGGCGCCGGGGCGTGAGAGCCAGCCGTATGAGGTAGTCCAGGGCGAAGCAGCCCCACACCACCCACTCCGCCATCGTGCACGCGGCGGTGAGGACGTGCCCCGCGGAACTGTCCACGATCGGCAGCGCGTAAGCGGTGGCGAAGAGCACCGCGAGCGCCAGCAAAGGCCGTTGAGTGACCTGTTCCCAACGGGCCTGTGCGGACTGTTCCTTCATGTGCGCATCGTAAAGAAACCGCAAGGGCGGCGGGGACCACGGCCCCACCGCCCTCGGCCTGTCCGCCCGTCAGGGCTACGCGTCGCCGCCCGCCACGCCCGGGTGCGCCGCCGTGACGTCCAGCAGCTGGTACCGGTCGATGGCCTGCTTGAGCACCGAGCGGTCGAGCTTGCCCTCGCGGGCCAGCTCGGTCAGCACCGCGACCACGATCGACTGCGCGTCGATGTGGAAGAACCGGCGCGCCGCGCCCCGCGTGTCGGCGAAGCCGAAGCCGTCGGCGCCCAGCGACTGGTACGTGCCCGGCACCCAGCGCGCGATCTGGTCCGGAACCGACCGCATCCAGTCGGACACGGCCACGAACGGACCCTCGGCGCCGCTCAGCTTCTGTGTCACCCACGGCACCCGCTGCTCCTCCTCCGGGTGCAGCAGGTTGTGCTCCTCGCAGGCCACGGCCTCGCGCCGCAGCTCGTTCCAGGAGGTCGTGGACCAGACGTCGGCCTTGACGTTCCAGTCCTCGGCGAGGATCTTCTGCGCCTCGACCGCCCACGGGACCGCCACGCCGGACGCCATGATCTGCGCCGGGACGGTGCCCGTCGTGCCCGCGCTGATCCGGTGGACGCCCTTGAGGATGCCCTCGACGTCCACGTCGGCCGGCTCGGCGGGGTGCTGGATCGGCTCGTTGTAGACGGTCAGGTAGTAGAAGACGTCCTCGCCGTGCGGGTGCTCGGCGTCACCGCCATACATGCGGCGCAGGCCGTCCTGGACGATGTGGGCGATCTCGTACGAGTACGCCGGGTCGTAGGCCACGCACGCCGGGTTCGTCGAGGCGAGCAGCTGGGAGTGGCCGTCGGCGTGCTGGAGGCCCTCACCGGTCAGGGTGGTACGGCCGGCGGTCGCGCCCAGGACGAAACCGCGGGACAGCTGGTCGGCCATCTGCCAGAACTGGTCGCCGGTGCGCTGGAAGCCGAACATCGAGTAGAAGACGTAGACCGGGATGAGTGGCTCGCCGTGGGTCGCGTACGCCGAGCCCGCCGCGACGAGGGACGCCGTGCAGCCGGCCTCCGAGATGCCGTCGTGCAGCATCTGGCCCGTCGGGGACTCCTTGTAGGCGAGCAGCAGGTCGCGGTCGACCGCCTCGTACTGCTGGCCGAGCGGGTTGTAGATCTTCGCGCTCGGGAAGAAGGAGTCCATGCCGAAGGTGCGGTACTCGTCCGGCGCGATCAGTACGAAGCGGCGGCCGAGCTCCTTGTCCCGCATGAGGTCCTTGAGCAGTCGTACGAACGCCATCGTGGTGGCGATGGACTGCTGACCGGTCCCCTTCTTCACGGTCGCGTACGTCTTGTCGTCCGGCAGCGCAAGGGGCTTGGAGCGTACGACGCGGGTCGGGACGTAGCCGCCCAGGCCCTTGCGCCGGTCGTGCATGTACTGGATCTCCTCCGAGTCCCGGCCCGGGTGGTAGTACGGCGGCAGGCCGGACTCCAGCTCCTTGTCGGAGATCGGCAGGTGCAGCCGGTCGCGGAAGCCCTTGAGGTCGGCGACCGTCAGCTTCTTCATCTGGTGCGTGGCGTTGCGGCCCTCGAAGTTCGGGCCCAGCGTCCAGCCCTTGATCGTCTTGGCCAGGATGACCGTCGGCTGGCCGCGGTGCTCGGTGGCCGCCTTGAACGCCGCGTAGATCTTGCGGTGGTCGTGGCCGCCGCGGCCCAGGTGCAGGATCTGGTCGTCGGTCATGTGCTCGACCATCGCGCGCAGCCGCTGGTCGTCGCCGAAGAAGTGGTCGCGGATGTACGCGCCGGACTCGGTGGCGTAGGTCTGGAACTGACCGTCCGGGGTCGTGTTCATCTTGTTGACGAGCACGCCGTCGCGGTCCTGGGCGAGCAGCGGGTCCCAGGTGCGGTCCCAGACGAGCTTGATCACGTTCCAGCCGGCACCCCGGAAGACCGACTCCAGCTCCTGGATGATCTTGCCGTTGCCGCGCACCGGGCCGTCGAGCCGCTGGAGGTTGCAGTTGACGACGAAGGTGAGGTTGTCCAGGCCCTCGCGGGCGGCGATGGACAGCTGGCCGAGCGACTCCGGCTCGTCCATCTCGCCGTCGCCGAGGAAGGCCCACACGTGCGACTTGGAGGTGTCGGCGATCCCGCGCGCGTGCATGTAGCGGTTCATCCGCGCCTGGTAGATCGCACCGATCGGGCCGAGGCCCATCGACACCGTCGGGAACTCCCAGAAGTCCGGCATCGAGCGCGGGTGCGGGTAGCTGGAGAGGCCGTCCGGGTACTTCGACTTCTCCTGGCGGAAGCCGTCCAGCTGCGCCTCGCTGAGCCGGTCGAGCAGGAACGCGCGCGCGTAGATGCCGGGGGAGGCGTGGCCCTGGAAGAAGACCTGGTCGCCACCGAGGCCGTCGTCCTTGCCGCGGAAGAAGTGGTTGAAGCCGACGTCGTAGAGGGACGCCGAGGACGCGAAGGTGGCGATGTGGCCGCCGACGCCGATGCCCGGGCGCTGGGCGCGGGAGACCATCACCGCGGCGTTCCAGCGGGTCGCGTTGAGGACCTTGCGCTCGATCTCCTCGTTGCCCGGGAAGAACGGCTCGGCCCGGGTCGGGATAGTGTTGAGGTAGTCCGTGCTGCGCATCTCGGGCACCGCGACGCGCCGCTCGCGGGCGCGCTCGATCAGGCGGAGCATCAGATAACGGGCCCGCTCGCGGCCGCGCTCGTCCACGGCGGCGTCGAGCGAGTCGAGCCACTCCTGGGTTTCCTCGGGATCGAAGTCAGGAACCTTACTCGAAAGGCCGCCAATGATGATCGGTTTGCGATCGGATCCGGAAGCCACGCTGTTCCTTACCTGTCAGAGGGCACTGATTCCCTGTTTCGGCTGTTCTGCCTGTTTTCCCTGTTTTTTCCCTGCGTTCTGCCTGTGCCGCTGTCCATCGTCCACCCCGGGGCTGGGCACGTCATCTCTACCGCGAGGTAACTCGGGACCGGCCAAAACGCAACGATACGCCCGGGGTGTGACGCGCTTGGCAAACTCGTTCGACCGTCGTATGTGAGGATGATTCCGAAAGGGTCATAGCGGGCAAAAGGGAGTGGTGTGTGTCACGCCCGTCCGCGATACGGTGCCGGGAGTTGCGGCGACACGGCCGGGATCGTCACCGTTTCGGCGGTCCGAACGGCCGGGTACTTGCGCGATCCGTCCCGCCCGTGTGGACTACGGCCAATGCTTCGCGCACGCGCGTGGCTGAGTTCATCACCAAGACATGATCAGGAGGCAACCCGTGAGCGCGACCGCGGACCACGCGGAGGAGCGGACCACCCCTGCCGTCAGGCTGGGGTTCCAGCCAGACCAGGTGGTCCAGGAGATCGGCTACGACGACGACGTCGACCAGGAGCTCCGCGAGTCCATCGAAGAGACCATCGGCAACGAGCTGATGGACGAGGACTACGACGACGTGGCCGACGCCGTGGTGCTCTGGTTCCGTGAGGATGACGGCGACCTGACGGACGCGCTGGTCGATGCCCTCGGCTTCCTCGAAGAAGGCGGCTCGATCCTGCTGCTGACGCCGAAGACCGGCCGCGACGGCTACGTCGAGCCGAGCGACATCGGCGAGGCGGTCACCACCGCCGGCCTCTCGCAGACCAAGAGCGTCAGCGTGGGCAAGGACTGGAACGGAAGCCGGCTGAACACGCCGAAGGCCGCCGCCAAGAAGCGCTGAGCCCGGCCGGTGGACGGACCGGACGCCGGTCCGTCCACCGGCCTGCCGTGATCGCCGCGCAGGAGTCGCCGCATAGGGTGTCCCCACCCGAACAGCCCCTTACGAAGGGATGCAGCGATGGCGATCCAGATCGGCGACAAGGCGCCCGACTTCGAGCTCAAGGACAACCACGGCCGGGCCGTGAAGCTGTCCGACTTCCGCGGCGAGAAGAACGTGGTGCTGCTCTTCTACCCGTTCGCCTTCACCGGTGTGTGCACCGGTGAGCTGTGCGAGCTGCGCGACAACCTGCCGAGGTTCGAGGACCGCGACACCCAGCTGCTGGCGGTCTCCAACGACTCCATCCACACCCTGCGCGTCTTCGCCGAGCAGGAGGGCCTGGAGTACCCGCTGCTGAGCGACTTCTGGCCGCACGGCGAGACCTCCCGGGCCTACGGCGTCTTCGACGAGGCCAAGGGCTGCGCCGTGCGCGGCACCTTCGTCATCGACAAGGAGGGTGTCGTGCGCTGGACCGTGGTCAACGGCCTGCCGGACGCCCGTGACCTGAACGAGTACGTGACGGCGCTCGACGCGCTGTGACCCCCTAAGGGTCCGCATGGCCGACACCCCGTGATTCTTCGGGGTCCAGGGCCTGCGTGCGGTGGGAACCCGTCACTAGGATCGAGTCGTTGATCCGGTATCCGACGCACGACGGGGCTTCCCGCCCCTGGACACACATGGGAGGACTCGTGGGAGTCAGCCTCAGCAAGGGCGGCAACGTATCGCTGACGAAGGAGGCCCCCGGCCTGACCGCGGTCCTCGTCGGTCTGGGCTGGGACGTCCGGACCACCACCGGCACCGACTTCGACCTGGACGCCAGCGCACTCCTGCTGAACTCGGCGGGCAAGGTCGCCAGCGACCAGAACTTCGTCTTCTTCAACAACCTCAAGAGCCCCGACGGCTCGGTCGAGCACACCGGTGACAACCTCACCGGTGAGGGCGAGGGCGACGACGAGGTGATCAAGGTCAACCTGGCCGCGGTCCCCGCCGACGTCGACAAGATCGTCTTCCCGGTGTCGATCTACGACGCCGACAACCGCCAGCAGTCCTTCGGGCAGGTCCGCAACGCGTTCATCCGCGTGGTCAACCAGGCCGGCGGCGCCGAGATCGCCCGCTACGACCTGTCCGAGGACGCCTCGACCGAGACCGCGATGGTCTTCGGCGAGCTCTACCGCAACGGCGCCGAGTGGAAGTTCCGTGCCATCGGCCAGGGCTACGCCTCCGGTCTGCGCGGCATCGCCCAGGACTTCGGCGTCAACGTCTGAGCCAGTGAGCGCCCCCGGGGCGTTCGAAAGTCCGCTCTGTCCG
>NZ_JAEKKT010000279.1 GCF_019510245.1 Streptomyces sp.
CCGATCCGCCGGCGCCTTCCATGTCCGGCACGGTGCTCGCGGTCATCGCCCAGGGCGCCAAACGCCTCGCGCTGGGTGACCGGGTCTATGAGTACGGCGCCGGGCAGTACCTGGTCGCATCCGTCGACCTGCCCGTCACGGGGCAGTTCACCCGGGCCGACCCCGAGCGGCCGGCCCTCGGCTTCGGACTCACGCTGGAACCGTCCGCCGTCGCCGAACTGCTGCTGCAGGCCGGTCCCGGCGACACCCCCCGCGCCGGCGCGGGCGCGCCGTCGGGGATCGCCGTCAGCGACGCTGCGCCCGCGCTGCTCGACGCGGTGGTCCGGCTGCTGCGCCTGCTCGACGAACCCCGCGACCGGGCCGTACTGGCGCCGCTGGTCAAACGCGAGATCCTGTGGCGCCTGATCACCGGCGAGCAGGGTGCGTCGGTGCGCCAGCTCGGTCTCGCCGACAGCGGCCTCAGCCATGTCTCCCGGGCCGTCCGCTGGATCCGCGAGCATTACGCCGAGCCCTTCCGGGTCGAGGACGTGGCACGCCTGTCCGGCATGAGCGTCTCGGCGTTCTACCGCAACTTTCAGGCGGTGACCGCCATGAGCCCCATCCAGTTCCAGAAGCAGATCCGGCTCCAGGAGGCCCGGTTGCTGCTCGCCACCCATCCGGGAGACGTCACCGGGGTCGGCCACCGCGTCGGCTACGACAACCCGTCGCAGTTCAGCCGCGAGTACCGCCGTCAGTTCGGCGCACCCCCGAGCCGGGACGCGGTCCGCCTGCGGGACACCGCACGCGCCCCCGCGGGCGTCCTGCCCTGAACGGGTTGGCACTTGATGAGGAGGATCGTGCAAGAGGAAGCGAGCATAGTTCTACTGTCTCCGCAGGTCAGAGCGATTCAATGGGAGCAACAGTTCTTCCGTGGAGCAGGAAAGTGCCTGCCCATCGGCGGATCCCACCTCATCGCAAAGGCCACAGCATGAAGACAGTTCTGATCACTGGTGCCTCCTCCGGATACGGGCGGGCAACCGCTCTTTACTTCCACTCGCAGGGGTGGAACGTCATCGCCACGATGCGCACGCCGCGTGTCGGCATCCTGCCCGAGTCGGACCGGCTCCGCGTCGTCGCGCTCGACGTGACCGTGCCCGAGACCATCACCGCCGCGTTCGAGGCGGCCGGGCCCATCGACGTCCTGGTCAACAACGCGGGTGTCCCATCGATCGGCGTGTTCGAGGGCACTCCCATGGCCCGTGTGCGGGAGGTCTTCGAAACCAACACGTTCGGCGTGATGGCGACGACGCAGGCGGTACTGCCCCAGTTCCGCGAGCGCGGCTCCGGCGTGGTGGTCAACGTGACCTCCAGCGTGGTGCTGGGCCACATGCCGCTCTCGGCCGTCTACAAGGCGAGCAAGATGGCCATCGAGGGGTTCACCGCCTCTCTCGCGCTCGAGCTCGCGCCCTTCGGCGTGCAGGCGAAGACGGTCCAGCCGGGCGCCTGCCTGACGACGAACTTCGCGGCCAACGCGACGAAGGGCGCCTCGCTGGACGAACTGGTTCCGGCGCCCTACGCACCGTGGGTGAACAAGGCCATGGGCGACTTCACGGGCCAGGACCTGTTCACCAAGGAGAGCGACGTCGCCGAGACGGTGTGGCGAGCCGCGCACGACACGACCGGCCAGCTGCGATTCCCGGCCGGTCCCGACGCGGTCTGGCTCGCTCAGGCGAAGTGACCACCATGCCTCGTTGATGCGTCGTCGTGTGTAGGTCCGTCCGCCGTGGCGAAGCCGTGCTTCACGGCGTGGTGTCAAGCGGCCGTGGACGGCAGTCAATGCGAACTGCCGGCCCGGTCGGCGGACAGCCGGCAGTCGCCCATTCACAGGCTGGCTCAACCGCCGACTGCGAGGACTTTGATCCGTGGTGGACTCGGCCTTCATCCCTCGGGCGACGGGGATGAGACACAGGGTCTCGCTCCCGCCCGCACCCACTCCACAGCTGCCCCACGAAAACGTCGTCGACTGTTCATATCGCGTCCAGCATTCGACGGGTTGGGTCGACAAGATCCGGCCATTGACTCTCCCTGCGTGCCTCGATCATGAAGTCGCACGGAGAGAGTCCTTCTTTGGGGGTTCGCAGTGGTGTCCGCAGTGGAGTTTCCCGGCGAACCGGAGTCTGACAGACCGGTTCCGCGGCGGCCGTACGCGGCACGGGGTTTGGGTGACAGGGTCTTCCGGTACCAGCTGACGGCCACGGGCATCGCGGTCCTCGCCATCATGGCGGCCGTCGGACTGTTCCTGCTCCTGAGGGCCGGTCAGGCGCTGCGCGCCAGGGGCCTGGACTTCCTGACCACCGCTGCCTGGCAGCCGGATGTGCACAACTTCGGCATCGCGGCCGTACTCACCGGCACCCTGCTGATCGCCGCCGTGGCGGTGACGATCTCCGTGCCGCTGGCGGTCGCCACCGCGTTGTTCATCTCCGACGTGGCCCCGCGCAGGCTGCGCCGCACCCTCATCACCATGGTCGACCTGATGGCGGCCGTCCCCTCGGTGGTGTACGGACTCTGGGGCCTCTTCTTCCTCCAGCAGCACGTGATCGGGCTGTCGCGCTGGCTGTCCACCTGGCTTGGCTGGATCCCGCTGTTCGCCGTCGACGGCACCCGGCCCGGTGACCCCCTCGCCTCGGACAGCGTCTACACCGCCTCCACGTTCGTCGCCGGGATCGTCGTCGCGCTGATGGTCGCACCGATCCAGTGCTCGGTCATGCGGGAAGTCTTCGCACAGGCCCCGGCGGGCGAGCGCGAGGGCGCCTACGCTCTCGGCGCCACGCGGTGGGGCATGATCCGCGCGGTCGTCCTGCCGTACGGCAAGGGGGGCATCATCGGCGGCACGATGCTGGGGCTCGGCCGGGCGCTCGGCGAGACGATCGCCGTCTACCTGATCATCTCGCCGGTCTTCGCCATCCAGCCGCACATCCTGCAGACCGGCTCGAACTCGGTCTCCTCCCTCATCGCCCTGCACTACGGCGACGCCTCCACGTTCGGCATGTCGGCGCTGATGGCTGCCGGTCTGGCGCTGTTCCTGCTCACCCTGGCGGTCAACTTCACCGCCTCCACCGTCGTGGCCCGCTCCCGGTCCGGCGCGCAGAGCGAGGCATGAGATGACTGTCGTAGAAGAAGTAGAAGAAGCACTAGCGGACCGCGCGGCCGCGCCCGCCCCGGTGTCCGAAGCCGTCCCCGCCGCCCAACTCCCCGACCAGTGGCGCCGGATCGGCGGCCCCACCCGCTCGGGGGTGCTGTCCCTGTTCGGCGCCGCCGCGTCCGGACTGTGCGTCGCGGTGCTGCTGTTCGGGCAGATCGCGCCGTTCTCCGGCGGCCTGGGCTTCGCCGTCACCGCGTACGGCGCCTTCCTCATCGTGTACGCCGTCCTGACCGGCCTGGAGGAGAACGGCCAGGCGGTGCGCGACCGTGTGATGACGGTGATCCTGTGGACCGCGGCCGGCCTGCTCTTCAGCGCGCTGGCACTCGTCGTCGGCTTCACCGCGTGGCGTGGCCGGGAAGCGCTGCCGCACGGCAACTTCTTCACTCAGGACATGCAGGCCGCGGGCCCGCTGGACCCGCTCACCCACGGCGGCATCGCGCACGCGATGCTCGGCACGCTGATCATGATCGCCATCGCGCTCGCCATCACCGTCCCGCTCGGCCTGGCCTGCGCGGTGTACCTCAACCAGATTCCCGGCCGCTTCTCACGCTTCGTACGGACCATCGTCGAGGCGATGACCGCACTGCCGTCGATCGTGGCGGGGCTCATGGTGTACGCCACCTGGATCCTCGGCCTCGGGCTGCAGAAGTCGGGCCTCGCGGCGGGCTTCGCGATCAGTGTGATGATGCTGCCGATCGTGATCCGGGCGTCCGACGTGGTTCTGCGCCTGGTGCCCGGCAGCCTGACCGAGGCCGCGGAGGCCCTCGGAGCCCCGCGCTGGCGGACGGTGTGGCACGTGGTCCTGCCGACGGCGCGCTCCGGGCTCGCCACCGCGGTCATCCTCGGCACGGCGCGCGGCATCGGCGAGACCTCACCCGTGCTGCTCACCGCCGGCTTCACGGCCGCCCTCAACGCCGACCCGACCAGCGGCCCGATGGTCTCCCTGCCTCTGGCCGTCTTCAACTTCGTCAAGTCCCCGGAGCCCACGATGATCGCCCGCGGCTTCGGCGCGGCGTCGGTCCTGATGGCCCTGGTCCTGATCCTCTTCGCGATCGCCCGGGTCATCGGCGGTCACGGCCCCGGCCACCAGAGCCGCCGCCAGTCCCGCCGAACAGCCCGAGCCTCCCGCCGGGACGCGGCCCGCTTCGCGGAGGTGCACGCTCCGGGGCTGTCCCTGTTCGAAACCGAGCCGCACAGCGCTCCCGAGCCCGATCCGACGACGGCCCCCGACAGGGAGGCCGTCCCGAACACCGCACCTGAGCCGGTCAGTGACCTCTCCGGCCCCGGACTCGCCGACCGGTCGAGCGCGGGCGCGACCGCCGATGGCGAGCCGACACCTCCGCAGCCACCCGCACCTGACCAGGCATCCCGCACGGACGGCAGTGGCGGGCACCCCGCCCCGGCCGCCGACGGGGCGCCCCAGCCCGTCACAGGAGAGAGCGACTGATGCTCAGCCACCTCAGGACCAGCCTGCACCGGCTGGGCATCCTGGCCGCGTTGCTCGGCGTCCTCGCCGGGACAGGGGCCGGTCCCGCCGCAGCCGACAGTTACACACCGATCGCCGGGGCCGGGTCCACCTGGGCGGAGAACGCCGTCGACGAGTGGCGCCGGGCCGTCAACCAGTACGGGATGCGGATCTCCTACGCCGGTACCGGATCGTCCGACGGCCGCCGCCAGTTCCTCAGCGGCACGGTCGACTTCGCGGTGTCGGACATCCCGTTCCAGACCCACCCGACCGACGGCAGCGCGGCGGAGCGGCCGGCCTCCGGGTCGTACGCCTACATGCCGATCGTGGCCGGCGGCACGGTGTTCATGTACCACCTGACCGTCAACGGCAAGCGGGTCACCAACCTGCGCCTCTCCGGTGACGTGGTCACCAAGATCTTCACCGGCGCCGTGAAGACATGGGACGACCCCGTCATCAAGGCCGACAACCCCGGGCTCCAGCTTCCGCACCGCACCATCGTGCCCGTGGTCCGCTCCGACGGCTCCGGTTCCACCGCCCAGTTCACGATGTGGATGGCCAACCAGCACAAGTCGCTGTGGCAGGCGTACTGCGCCAAGGTCGGCCGCTCGGGGGCGTGCGGACAGACCTCGTACTACCCGACGGTCTCCGGCATGATCGCCCAGTCCGGCGACCTGGGCGTGGCGGGTTACGTCGCCCAGAACTACGGCGAGGGCGCGATCGGTTACGTCAACTACTCCTACGCCCTCAACGCGCACTATCCCGTCGCCAAGGTCCTCAACCACGCCGGCTACTACACCGAGCCGACCCCGCAGAACGTGGCGGTGTCGCTGCTCAAGGCGAGGATCAACACGGACAAGAGCTCGCCGGACTACCTCACCCAGCAACTCGACGGCGTCTACCGCGACAGCGACCGGCGCAACTACCCGCTGTCCAGCTACTCGTACATGGTCCTGCCGCTGAAGGTGCAGGGCACCTTCACCGAGGCCAAGG
>NZ_JAEKKT010000534.1 GCF_019510245.1 Streptomyces sp.
GAAGGACGAAGCCGGAGAGGGCGGCCAGGGCGAGCAGTCGACGACGACCGAGACCATTACGGGACGATACGGACATGGAGGGGTCTCCTCGAGGAAGGGGTGGGCGGTGAAAGGCAGGGGTTAGGAGAAACGGCGCTTCAGAGGACGCGCGCGAGGAACTCGCGCAGGCGTGCCGTCTCCGGGTGTTCCAGCGTCCGGCGGGCCGGGCCGGACTCGGCGATGCGGCCCTCATCCATGAAGACCACTCGGTCCGCGACCTCACGGGCGAAGCCGATCTCGTGCGTGACGGCGATCATGGTCATTCCGGACGTGGCGAGCAGCCGCATCACGTCGAGCACGTCCTTGACGAGCTCGGGGTCCAGCGCCGAGGTGGCCTCGTCGAACAGCATGACCTCGGGCTCCATCGCCAGCGCGCGGGCGATCGCCACCCGCTGCTGCTGACCGCCCGAGAGCTGACTTGGCCGGGAGTGGGCCAGCCCTGCGAGGCCGAGCCGCTCCAGCTGGGTCATGGCGGCGGTGTCGGCCGCCTCCCTGCCCATCCCGCGGACCTTGCGCAGGGCCACGGTCACGTTGTGCAGGACACTCAGGTGCGGGAACAGGTTGAAGTGCTGGAAGACCATGCCGACCCGGGTACGGACCGCGTCGACGTCGACGCCCGGACCGGTGATCAGGTCACCGCTCAGGCGGATCTCGCCCGCCGTCGGTGCCTCCAGCAGGTTCATACACTTCAGGAGCGTGGACTTGCCCGAACCGGACCGGCCGATGACACACACGGTCTCCCCCGCGGCGACATCGAGATCCACCCCGCGCAAAACCTCCACGTCGCCATAGCGCTTGTGCAGGTCGCTCACGGCGACCGCCGCCGAAGTGGCCGTCTCCCCCTGGCCGGAGCGGGAGTTCTTCTCGGACAGCGTCCTGGCCATGGCTCAGACCTCCATCACGGCGGGGGCGGGCATACCGGCGACCGGAGGGGCCGCGGGTTTGTTCGTCTTCCGTCCGCCGGTGCGCAGGCGCAGGTCGAGGCGGTTGACCAGGAAGGTGAGCGGGACCGTCAGCATCAGATAGCAGGCGCCGGCGGCCACGAGCGCGGAGGAGTTGTACGTCGCCGCCTGCCGCTCCTGTGCGATGAAGTAGAGCTCGCGCTGCCCGAGGCCGAGCCCGAGCAGGTACACCAGCGCACTCTCCTTGATGTCGATGATGAACTGGCCGGCCAGAGCGGGCAGCACGTTCCGTACGCCTTGCGGGACGACGATCACCCGCATCGCGGTCAGATAGGACATGCCCAGGCTGCGGGCCGCGCTGAGCTGCCCCGACGGAACGGCCTGAATACCCGACCGGAAGATCTCCGCCAGATAGGCCGCCGATATGAGGCCGATGG
>NZ_JAEKKT010000143.1 GCF_019510245.1 Streptomyces sp.
CAGAGCCCGCACCACGACTTCGCCTTCAACACCCTCGCCGTGCGCAACCAGGTCCGCTACTCCCGCGCCGCCGTCCCGCTGGAGCCGGGCAGGATGGCGGAGAGCGAGATCCTGGCCCGGCTGATCCTCGCGGCCGGCGGCATGCACGGCGCCGAACCGTCCGCCGTGGACGACATGGTCATCGGCCAGACCCTCGGCAAGGCGGTCAAGGAGACCCACTCGCCCGTGCACGGCCGGGACCCGCAGGAACTCGCCGGGCTGCTCACCGGGGAGAGCGGGCCCGAGCGCCGGCTCGACCTGATGCTGCGCCTAGGCCCCTACGGCGACGGCTTCGGCGTCCGCCCCGACGGGCTCACCCTGGAGCGGTTGCTCGCCCACCCGCACGGCATCGACCTCGGCCCCCTCACCTCACGCCTCCCGCAGCCGCTGAAGACCAGGAGCGGCAAGGTCGAACTGCTGCCGCGGCCGATCGCCGACGACCTGCCCCGGCTGCGCGCGGCCCTCGGTACCAGCCCCGCGGCGCTCGTCCTCGTCGGCCGCAGGCACCTGCGCTCCAACAACAGCTGGATGCACAACGTGCCCGCCCTCACCGGCGGCTCCAACCGCTGCACCCTGCACATCCACCCCGAGGACGCCGCACGGCTCGGCGTGCGCGACGGCGCCGACGTACGCGTCAAGGGGGCCGGCGGCGAGGTGGTCACCCCGGCCGAGGTCACCGAGGGCGTCCGGCCCGGTGTCGTCAGCCTCCCGCACGGCTGGGGCCACGACCGCCCCGGCACCCGCCTCAGCCACGCCGCGACGGCCCCCGGCGTCAACGTCAACCAGCTCCTGGACGGCAGCCTGCTCGACCCGCTGTCCGGCAACGCCGTCCTCAACGGCATCCCCATCGAAGTGACCGCAACCCCGTGACCTGGACTTTCGCGCTTATTGCTCGCGCGTCAACGTCTTGTTAACGAGGTTTGACGCGACCTAACGTCGTCCGCACCGCCGGCCCTGGTGGGAGTTCAAGGGCGAACGTTAGGTGATCCACTCATGCTGACCATCCTCGGCTTCGCCATGATCGCGACCTTCCTGGTTCTGATCATGCTGAAGAAGATGTCGCCGATCGCGGCGCTCGTGCTGATCCCGGCGCTGTTCTGCGTGGTCGTCGGCAAGGGCGCCCACCTCGGCGACTACGTCATCGACGGCGTCACCAGTCTCGCGCCCACCGCGGCGATGCTGATGTTCGCGATCGTCTACTTCGGCGTGATGATCGACGTCGGCCTCTTCGACCCGGTCGTCAAGGGGATCCTGAGGTTCTGCAAGGCCGACCCGCTGCGGATCGTCGTGGGTACGGCCGTACTCGCCGCGATCGTCTCGCTGGACGGCGACGGTTCCACCACCTTCATGATCACCGTCTCGGCGATGTACCCGCTGTACAAGCGCCTGAAGATGAGCCTGGTCGTGATGACCGGGGTCGCCGCGATGGCCAACGGCGTGATGAACACCCTGCCCTGGGGCGGACCCACCGCCCGCGCCGCCACCGCGCTCAAGCTGGACGCGAGCGACATCTTCGTGCCGATGATCCCCGCGCTGGCCATGGGCCTGCTGTTCGTCTTCGCCCTCGCCTACGTCCTCGGCCGCCGCGAACGCAGGCGGCTCGGCGTGCTGACGCTGGAGGAGGCGCTGGTGGAGGAGCCGGAGACGGTTCTCGTGGGCGCCGGCCAGAACCCTTCGCGCACCGGCGGTCCGGGCTCCGGCACCGGCGCGGACCTGCCCGGCGAGCCCGAGGACGACGGGTTCCAGGGCCTCGACCCGCACCGCGAGACCCTGCGGCCCGGGCTCTACTGGTTCAACGCGCTGCTCACGGTCACCCTGCTCACCGCCATGATCATGGAGTGGCTGCCGATCCCGGTGCTGTTCCTGCTCGGCGCGGCCCTGGCCCTGACCGTCAACTACCCTCAGATGCCCGCCCAGAAGGCCCGGATCGCCGCGCACGCCGAGAACGTCCTCAACGTCTCCGGGATGGTCTTCGCCGCCGCCGTCTTCACCGGCGTCCTGCAGGGCACCGGCATGGTCGACCACATGGCCGACTGGCTCGTCGGCAACATCCCCGACGGCATGGGCCCGCACATGGCCCTCGTCACCGGCGTGCTGAGCATCCCGCTCACGTACTTCATGTCGAACGACGGCTTCTACTTCGGCATCCTGCCGGTGCTCGCCGAGGCCGGCCAGGCACACGGCGTCTCCGCGGTGGAGATCGCCCGCGCCTCGATCGTCGGCCAGCCCCTGCACATGTCCAGCCCGCTGGTGCCGGCCGTCTACGTCCTGGTCGGCATGGCCAAGGTCGAGTTCGGCGACCACACGCGGTTCGTCGTGAAGTGGGCGGCGCTGACATCGCTGGTGGTGCTCGGGGCAGGAATCCTGTTCGGGATCATGTGACACGGCACAAGGAGGCTTCACCATGGCGCCCGCCAGGAACCGCGGCTGGCTGCTCCGTCTCGTCATCGCCTTCGGCTTCGCCCAGGGGGCGGTGTCGATGGCCCGCCCCGCCGTCTCCTACCGGGCCCTCGCCCTCGGCGCCGACGAGCGGGCGGTCGGCGTCATCGCCGGTGTCTACGCCCTGCTCCCGCTCTTCGCCGCCGTACCGCTCGGCCGCCGCACCGACCACGGCCGCTGCGCGCCGTTGCTGCCCGCCGGCGTCGTCCTGATATCCGGCGGCTGCGCGCTCAGCGGAGTCGCCGGCTCCCTCTGGGCGATGGCCCTGTGGAGCGGGGTGATGGGCCTCGGCCACCTCTGCTTCGTGATCGGCGCGCAGTCGCTGGTGGCCCGCCAGTCGGCGCCGCACGAACAGGACCGGAACTTCGGCCACTTCACCATCGGCGCGTCGCTGGGCCAGCTGGTCGGGCCGATCGCCGCCGGTGCGGTCATCGGCGGGCCGGACATGGCGGGCACGAGTGCGCTCGCGCTGGTGGTGGCGGGGGCGGGGGCGGCGGTCGCGTTCGCGTCGCTGTGGCGCATCGAGGACCGTACGGCGGTCACGTCCCGTCCGGCGGCGGGGGACCGGGTTCCGGTGGGCCGCATCCTGCGCGCCCGGGGCGTTCCCGCCGGCATGCTCGTCAGCCTCTCGGTGCTGTCCGCGACCGACATCCTGACCGCGTACCTGCCCGTGGTCGGGGAGCACCGGGACATCTCCCCGGCCGTGATCGGCGTGCTGCTCAGCGTGCGGGCGGGTTCGACGATCGCCTGCCGGCTCGTCCTCACACCGCTGCTGCGGCTGCTCGGGCGGCCGGTGCTGCTGACGGTGACCTGCCTCCTGGCGGCCGTGCTGTGCGCGGGGATCGCGGTGCCGGTGCCGGTGTGGGCGCTGGCCCTGACGCTCGCCGCACTCGGCTTCTGCCTGGGGGTCGGCCAGCCGCTGTCGATGACGACGGTCGTCCAGGCCGCACCCGAGGGCGCCCGTTCCACGGCGCTCGCCCTGCGGCTGACCGGCAACCGCCTCGGCCAGGTGGCCGCGCCGGCCGGGGCGGGGCTGCTGGCGGGAGTGGCCGGGGTGGCCGCACCGTTCGTGATGCTGGGCGTGTTGCTGCTGGTGTCGGCGGGGGTGGCGGTGCGCTCGCCGGGGGCGGCGGGGCGGGGCCCAGGTGCCGGTGCGGTGCCGTCGCCGCGGCGAAAGGGCCGGGCGTTGCGCCGCACGAGCGATATCTGACGGCGCGTCGGACGTGGATACCACGGGTTGTGGAGTGCATGAGTGACAGTCCAGACGAAAGGCGATTTGTATGAAAATCATCTAACTCGGAGGAGCATGCATGGTCACGCTCACACTTCCGCGCACCGCCGGTTCCCGTGCGGGCGCCACGGTTGTCCTCACCGCCCTCGCCGCGGCGGGTGCGTCGTGGGTGGCGGCGCCGAACGCGGCCGCCCAAGGGGAGAACGGCGACATCAGGCTCCACCGTGTGGGTGTGCCCTTCGGCGTCTCGAAGGACGACCCGCTGGTCTGCAAGTTCTACCTCGACGCCGTCAACTTCGACATCCTCACCTCGATCGGCTACACGATCACGCCGCAGCCCCCGCTGCCCACCGCCGCGACCGTCGCCGGCTCCATCCAGCTCGCCGGAGGCGCCGGTCACACCGACCCGCTGGGCCTGGCGGACGGCCAGTACCGGCTCACGTGGATCGTGGACGGCGCCCGGAAGGAGAAGGTCTTCCGGGTCAACTGCCATGACGGCAGGCAGGACGGGCCGCAGGGCCAGAACGGTCCGAACGACCAGAACGGCCCGAACGGCGGTCCCAACGGCGGTCCGAACGACCAGAACGGCCAGAACGGTCCGAACGGTCCGAACGGGCAGATCGAGGACAACCAGCGCGGCGACACGTCCTGGGGGCAGGGCGGCGACCACAACGGCCCGCAGGGCGGTGTGCACGCGGGCGGCGGCGGCATCGCCGACGCGACGGCCGCGTTCTCGCCCGTGGCCGCGGCCACGGCCGTCACCCTGGTCGCGGCCAGCGGTGTGGTGTACGTCCGGCTGATCCGCCGCCGGCCCAATGGCGCCGCGTAGGCGCAGACGCAGGCCCTGGTACCGGACCCGCGCCTACCGCCTCGCCAGGACGGCCCTGCTGGCGATCCTCCTGGTGACCGTGGTCCGGTGGTGGGGGCACGACGGGTCGGCCGCGCCCGACGGATCGGACGCCCTGGCGGCGTCCGGGCCGGGCGCGGCCGACTCCGGGCCCCCGCCCCGCCCGTTGTCCCGGTCCCGGCCGACGTCGATGCGCATCCCGTTCCTGGGTGTCGACGCGCCGGTCACCGGGGTCCGACTCGACCGGGGCCGGCAGCTGGAGACACCGCCGGTCGACGACCCGAAGCTGATCGGCTGGTTCCAGGGCGGCGCCACGCCCGGCGAGTCCGGCCTCGCGATCGCCGTCGGCCACCGCGACACCAGGACCGGACCCGCGGTCTTCGCGGCGCTCGCCCAGATCAAGCCCGGCAAGCGGATCGAGGCCGGGCGCGCGGACGGCCGTACCGCCGTGTACACCGTGGACCGGGTGAAGGTCTATGACAAGGTCGGTTTTCCCGACAAGGAGGTGTACGGCCCGACCCGGCGGCCCGAACTCCGCGTGATCACCTGCGGCGGCCTCTTCAGCCGGCGGACGGGCTACACCAGCAACGTGGTGGTCTTCGCCCACCTGACCGCGACGAGATGACCGGGCCGGGGGCCGTGGTTCGACCTGGACGAGTGAACTCCGGCGGGAAGCGGGGACCCGCGAGGGGCAGTCCCTCTAGGAAGGGGGCATGCGCACTCATTCCCTCCGCAACGGGTCGGCCCTCGCCGTGGCGGGGATCCTGCTCGCCGGCGCTCCGGCCGCGTACACGGCGCCGGCCGCCGGCCGTCCCGCCGCCCCGGCGCGTGGCAGACCGTACATCGAGACCCGGCTGCTCTTCGGCACCGCCCGCCCGGACGGCGGACCCGCCGTCACCGGCCGGCAGTTCACGGCCTTCGTCGACAAGGAGGTCACCCCGGACTTCCCCGACGGGCTCACCGTGCTGAGCGGGCGCGGCCAGTGGCGGGACGCGCACGGGACGATCGAGAAGGAGCGGTCGTACGTGCTGGTCCTGCTGTATCCGGAGTCCGCGGCCAAGGGCGGCGACCGGAAGATCGAGGAGATCCGGCGGGCCTACGAGAAGGCCTTCGCGCAGGAGAGCGTCGGCAGGGTCGACGAACACGCCCAGGTCGACTTCTGATGGTGCCGAAGTGTGTCCCGGGGCATGTCTGGCGCGCTAAAACTATCGCCGCTAGTTTGTGACTCGGACGACGCAGCCCCGCCGGGAGGAAGCAGCATGAAGGCACACGACGGCCTGTACATCGACGGCGCCTGGCGCGCCGCCGAGAGTCGGGACGTGATCGAGGTCGTGAACCCGGCCGACGAGCAGGTCGTCGGCCGGGTCCCGGCGGCCGGCGCCCTGGACGTCGACACCGCCGTACGCGCCGCCCGTGCCGCCCTCCCGGTCTGGGGCGCGACCCCGCCGGCCGAGCGGGCCGCCCGGCTCGGCGCGCTGCGCGACGTGCTGGAGGCCCGGAAGGAGGAGATCGCCGAGACGGTCACCGCGGAACTGGGCGCACCGCTCCAGTTCTCCCGGACGGTCCACGCGGGGGTGCCGATCGCGGTCGCCGGCTCGTACGCCGAACTGGCGGCAACCCACCCCTTCGAGGAGAAGGTCGGCAACTCCACCGTCTACCAGGAGCCGGTGGGCGTGGTCGGCGCGATCACACCCTGGAACTACCCGCTGCACCAGATCGTCGCCAAGGTCGCCCCGGCGCTCGCCGCGGGCTGCTCGGTCGTGCTGAAGCCCGCCGAGAACACCCCGCTCACCGCCCAGCTGTTCGCGGAGGCGGTGCACGAAGCCGGCTTCCCGGCAGGAGTGTTCAACCTGGTCACCGGCCTCGGCCCGGTCGCCGGGCAGGCCCTCGCCGAGCACCCGGGCGTCGACCTGGTCTCCTTCACCGGATCCACGGCCGTCGGCAGGCGGATCGGCGCGGTGGCCGGGGCCGCCGTGAAGAAGGTCGCCCTCGAACTGGGCGGCAAGTCCGCGAACGTCATCCTCCCGAGCGCCGACCTCGCCAAGGCCGTCAACGTCGGCGTGGCCAACGTGATGTCCAACTCCGGCCAGACGTGCAGCGCCTGGACCAGGATGCTGGTGCACACCGACCAGTACGAGGCGGCGGTGGAGCTGGCGGCCACGGCGGCCGCCAAGTACGGCGAGCGGATCGGGCCGGTCGTCAGCGCCAGGCAGCAGGCCCGGGTACGGGGTTACATCGAGAAGGGCGTCGCGGAGGGCGCCCGGCTGGTCGCCGGCGGCCCCGAATCACCCCGCGAACAGGGCTACTTCGTCAGCCCGACCGTCTTCGCCGACGTCACCCCCGAGATGACGATCGCGCAGGAGGAGATCTTCGGCCCGGTCCTGTCGATCCTGCGCTACACCGACGAGGACGACGCCCTGCGCATCGCCAACGGCACCGTCTACGGGCTCGCGGGCGCCGTCTGGGCCGGGGACGAGGCGGAGGCGGTGGCCTTCGCCCGGCGGATGGACACCGGGCAGGTCGACATCAACGGCGGACGCTTCAACCCCCTCGCCCCGTTCGGCGGCTACAAGCAGTCGGGCGTCGGCCGCGAACTGGGCGCGCACGGCCTCGCCGAGTACCTCCAGACCAAGTCCCTGCAGTTCTGAGGAGGCGCCGCGATGACTGTCACGGTCCGAGCCGCCGTACTGCCCGCCGTGGGCGCCCCGCTGTCGGTCACCGCGATCGAACTCCCGGACCCCGGACCCAGACAGGTCCGGGTCCGGCTCGCCGCCGCCGGTGTCTGCCACTCCGACCTCTCCCTGTCCGACGGCACCATGCGGGTGCCGGTCCCTGCGGTCCTCGGCCACGAGGGCGCGGGCACGGTGGTGGCCGTGGGCGAGGGCGTCACCCGTCTCGCGCCCGGCGACCCGGTCGTCCTCAACTGGGCGCCCTCCTGCGGCAGCTGCCCCGCCTGCGCACTCGGCGAGATCTGGCTCTGCGCCAACGCGCTGAACGGCTCCGCCGACGTCTACGCCCGTACCGCGGACGGCACCGACCTGCACCCCGGCCTGAACGTGGCGGCCTTCGCCGAGGAGACCGTGGTCGCCGAGTCCTGCGTCCTCCCGCTCCCCGCGGGCATCCCGCTCACCGACGCGGCCCTCCTCGGCTGCGCGGTCCTCACCGGTTACGGCGCCGTCCACCACTCGGCACGCGTCCGCCAGGGCGAGACGGTGGCGGTGTTCGGCGTCGGCGGGGTGGGCCTGGCCACCGTCCAGGCGGCCCGGATCGCCGGCGCCTCCCGGATCATCGCGGTGGACGTCTCGCAGGAGAAGGAAGGGCTGGCGCGGGCGGCGGGCGCCACCGACTACGTCGTCGCCTCCGACACCACGCCCCGCGCGATCCGCGCCCTCACCGGCAAACAGGGCGTCGACGTCGCCGTGGAGTGCGTCGGCCGCGCGGTCAGTATCCGCGCCGCCTGGGAGTCCACCCGCCGGGGCGGGCGTACGACGGTGGTCGGCATCGGCGCCAGGACCGAACAGGTCACCTTCAACGCCCTGGAGCTCTTCCACTGGGGCCGCACCCTCTCCGGCTGCGTCTACGGCAACTCGGACCCGGCCCGCGACCTGCCCGTGCTCGCCGGACACGTCCGGGCCGGCCGCCTGGACCTGACCGCGCTGGTGACGGAACGGATCGCCCTGGAGGACATCCCGGGCGCCTTCGAGAACATGCTGGCCGGGAAGGGCGGCCGGGCGCTGGTGGTGTTCTGAGCGGCGATGCCCCGAGCGGGTGCCCTCACGCGGGCTTCCGGGTCTCCTCGGGCCGTGCCTGGGGCACGGCGGCCACGACCCGGGAGGCCCGCGCCCGCGACCGGGACACCGCGACCCCGGCCAGGCACAGCACCCCGCCCGCGAGCGTCAGTACACCGGGCACCTCGCCGAGCGCCAGCCACGACATCAGGACGACCAGCGCGGGCACCGCGTAGGTGGTCGCGCCCATCCGGCTGGCCGTCGTACGGGCGAGCGCGTACGCCCAGGTGGTGAAGGCCAGGGCGAGCGGGAACACGCCCAGGTACAGCATGTCGAGGGTCGCGGAGAGCGGTGCGCCGGCCGCCTCGCCGACGAGCTGCCCGGAGAACGGCAGACACAGCACGGCGCCGATCAGGCACCCGAACGTCGTCACCTGGAGCGCGCTCGCGTGGCCGAGCGCCGGCTTCTGCGCCACGACGCCGCCGGCGTACGCGACGGCCGCCAGCAGGCACAGCACCACGCCGAGCACCGAGGAACCGCCCCCGCCCGACATCGACAGGCCCACGGTCACCGCGCCCGCGAACGACACGGCCATGCCCGCGAGCAGCCGGGGCGGCATCGGATCGCCGAGCAGCCGGGCGCCGAGCAGGGCGATCAGGATCGGGCCGATGTTCACGACGAGGGCGGCGGTGCCGGCGTCCACCTGCTGTTCGCCCCAGTTCAGCACGACGCTGTAGAAGCCGAACCAGAGGAGGCCGGACACCGCGATGCCGCGCCAGGCGGACCTGGGTGGGAACCCTTCGCGCCGCACCGCACAGAGGAGCCCGAGCACGAGCGATCCGGAGAGCAGGCGGCCGAGGGCGAGCGCGCCGGGGGAGTAGGAGCCGCCCGCACTGCGGATCGCCACGAAGGCCGACGCCCAGAGCACGACGGTGACGGCCGCAGCGGCGACGGGCAGGAGACGGTGGTCGGGCTTCTTCATGTGGTCGAGGGTAAGGAGGAGGCGCGGGCCGGGGCTGGCGGATTTCGGACGGGTGGGTGGGGGTGGGGTGGGGGTCGGGACGCTTACCGGCGCTGGCAGGGTGCCTCCCCAGCCTTCGGCTGGGGGAGGAACTGCGCGATCAGCCCCCACCCGCCCGCGGCCGACCGACCGCCGCAACCACCCCTACGCCGTCCCCCCAACCCGCGCGAACTGTTCACTCAACCCGTCCAGCAAAGCCCGCAACCCCGTCTCGAACGCCCGCTCGTCCACTTTCTCCTGCTGCTCCGCGAGCAGATGCGCCTGGCCCAGGTGCGGATAGTCGGCCGGATCGTACGCGCTCGCGTCGTCCACGAAGCCCCCGGCGAACGACCCCAGCGCCGACCCCATGACGAAGTACCGCATCAGTGCCCCGATCGACGTCGCCTGCGCCGGCGGCCACCCCGCCCCCACCATCGCGCCGTAGACCGCGTCGGCGACCCGCAGGCCGGCCGGGCGGCGGCCGGGACCCCGGGCGAGGACCGGGACGATGTTCGGGTGGTCCCGCAGTGCCGTCCGGTAGGACACCGCCCAGTCGTGCAGCGCGGTCCGCCAGTCCCGCCCCTCACCCTGTCCGAGGTCTTCGAACATCGACAGGTCGACCTGCGCACTGACCGAGTCCGCGACCGCCTCCAGGATCTCGTCCTTGGTACGGAAGTGGTTGTAGAGGGAGGGCCCGCTCACCCCCAGCTCGGCCGCGAGCCGGCGGGTGGAGACGGCCGCCAGACCCTCCGCGTCCACGAGTTCCCGGGCCACCCGGACGATCCGGTCGGTGCTGAGCAGGGGCTTGCGCGGTCGGGCCATGGCGCACATAGTAGGGCCGGGGAAAGAAACTAGCAGTGCTAATTTAAAGGGTGATCGCATGGTGAACCTGGGGCTCAGCGAGGAGCAGACCGCCGTACGGCAGCTCGCCCGGGACTTCGTCGACCGCGAGATCACCCCGAACGTGATCGCCTGGGACCGCGCCGAGGAAGTCGACCGGGGGATCGTGAAGAAGCTCGGTGAGGTCGGCTTCCTGGGGCTCACGATCGACGAGCGGTACGGCGGATCGGGCGGCGACCACCTCGCGTACTGCCTGGTGACGGAGGAACTGGGCCGGGGGGACTCCTCGGTCCGCGGGATCGTGTCCGTGTCCCTGGGGCTGGTCGCCAAGACCGTTGCCGCCTGGGGCACCGAGGAGCAGAAACGGCGCTGGCTGCCGGGGCTCACCTCCGGCGCGTACGTCGGCTGCTTCGGTCTCACCGAACCCGGCACCGGCTCCGACGCGGGCAACCTCACCACCCGTGCCGTTCGCGACGGCGACGACTACGTCGTCAACGGCACCAAGATGTTCATCACCAACGGCACCTGGGCCGACGTCGTCCTGCTCTTCGCCCGCTCCACCGACGCCCCCGGCCACAAGGGCGTCTCCGCCTTCCTGGTGCCGGCCGACACCCCCGGCCTCACCCGGCGTCCCCTGCACGGCAAGCTCGGCCTGCGCGGCCAGGCCACCGCCGAGCTCGTCCTGGAGGATGTCAGGGTCCCCGCCTCGGCGATGCTCGGCCCCGAGGGCAAGGGCTTCTCGGTCGCCATGTCCGCGCTCGCCAAGGGGCGGATGTCGGTGGCCGCCGGCTGTGTCGGGATAGCGCAGGCCGCCCTGGACGCGGCCGTACGGTACGCCGGGGAGCGCGAGCAGTTCGGTACGCCGATCGCCGGGCACCAGCTCGTCCAGGAACTCATCAGCGACATCGCCGTCGACGTGGACGCGGCCCGGCTGCTGACCTGGCGGGTCGCCGACCTGATCGACCGCGGGCTGCCGTTCGCCACCGAGTCCTCCAAGGCCAAGCTCTTCGCCTCCGAGGCCGCGGTGCGGGCCGCCAACAACGCTCTCCAGGTCTTCGGCGGCTACGGCTACATCGACGAGTACCCGGCGGGCAAACTCCTGCGCGACGCGCGTGTGATGACCCTCTACGAGGGCACCAGCCAGATCCAGAAACTGCTCATCGGACGGGCGCTGACGGGCGTCTCGGCGTTCTGAGTACCTCCCTGCGCCCGCCTGAGTATCCCGGCGGATGTGGCGGGGGTCCGCGTTCGCCGATGCTCTGACCATGAGTGACACACCGGTCAGACACCAGAACACGGCCGCCTTCTACGGCCAGGCCGTCGCCTCCTTCGCCCTCGCCCTCACGGCCACCGCCATCGGCATCTTCCGGCTGCACGCGGACGCCTGGGTGCGCGGCTTCCTCGGCATCGCCGTGCTCTACCTCGTCACCTCGGCCTTCACCCTCGCGAAGGTCGTCCGCGACCGCCAGGAGGCCGGCCAGATCGTCAGCCGGGTCGACCAGGCCAGGCTGGAGAAGCTGCTCGCCGAGCACGACCCGTTCGAGAAGCTCTGAGCCTTCGGGGCGCGCCGAGG
The DNA here is from genome assembly GCF_019510245.1 of Streptomyces sp. Classification (GTDB taxonomy): domain Bacteria; phylum Actinomycetota; class Actinomycetes; order Streptomycetales; family Streptomycetaceae; genus Streptomyces. The sequence goes on from NZ_JAEKKT010000143.1 coordinate 11,698, forward strand.
CCTCCTGCCGCCCGTGAAAAGCCCTGAGCGGGCACACTAAGCGCTCGCTCAGGAGGGGCGGTATGGTGGAGCTCCGGTATCGAGAGGGGCGAGCGAGCGATGAGTACGGCGGAGGAGACGACCGGCGGCGAGGTCGAGCCGTGGGAAGAGGTCACGCCTGACGCGGCCCGGCGACTGCTGGTCGCCGCCGTGGAGGCCTTCGCCGAGCGCGGCTACCACGCCACCACCACCCGCGACATCGCGGGCCGGGCCGGCATGAGCCCCGCCGCGCTCTACATCCACTACAAGACCAAGGAGGAGCTGCTCCACCGGATCAGCCGCATCGGTCACGACAAGGCCCTGGAGATCCTCCAGACGGCGGCCCGGCGCGAGGGCACCGCCACCGAGCGGCTCGCCGACGCCGTCAGCTCCTTCGTCCGCTGGCACGCCGGGCGGCGCACCACCGCCCGGGTCGTGCAGTACGAACTCGACGCCCTCGGCCCCGACGCCCGCGCCGAGATCCTCGACCTGCGACGCCAGGTGGACGCCGAGGTGCGCGGGATCATCGAGGAGGGCGTCGCGTCCGGCGAGTTCGACGTCATCGACGTGCACGGCACCACCCTGGCGGTGCTGTCGCTGTGCATCGACGTCGCGCGCTGGTTCAACGTGAACGGCCCGCGCACCCCCGAGGAGGTCGGCGCGCTCTACGCCGACCTCGTCCTGCGGATGGTGGGGTCCAAGTAGCGGCCCCACCGCCCTCAGAGGTAGTACCGGGACACCGACTCCGCGACGCAGACCGGCTTGTCGCCGCCCTCGCGCTCCACGCTGAAGGCGACCGTCACCTGGACGCCGCCCGTGACGTCCTCCACGCCGGTGATCCTGGCGGTGGCACGCAGCCGGGAGCCGACCGGGACGGGGGCGGGGAAGCGGACCTTGTTGGTGCCGTAGTTCACACCCATCTTCACCCCCTCGACCGTGATCAGCTGGGGGCCGAAGAGCGGGAGCAGCGACAGGGTCAGGTAGCCGTGCGCGATGGTCGTGCCGAACGGGCCGGCGGCCGCCTTCTCCGGGTCGACGTGGATCCACTGGTGGTCGCCGGTCGCGTCCGCGAACAGGTCGATCCGCTTCTGGTCGACCTCCAGCCAGTCGGTGTAGCCCAGCTGCTCGCCCACGGCCGCCTTCAGCTCGTCGGGGGAGGTGAAGATCCTCGGTTCTGCCATGTCGCCGGCCCTCTCGCACTCACGGAACACGCGTGCATTGTCTAAGCAACTGCTTAGCATGGTCGGGTACGCGTCCCCTGTCAACGGACCGCGACCCGCGCCCGGTGGGTAGGCTCTGCGGGGTGCCGCAGATTCCCGAGAAGATCCACGAGCTGACCGTGGGCCAGTTGTCCGCACGCAGCGGCGCCGCCGTCTCCGCTCTGCACTTCTACGAGTCCAAGGGCCTCATCAGCAGTCGGCGGACCTCCGGCAACCAGCGCCGCTACCCCCGCGACACCCTGCGCCGGGTGGCCTTCGTCCGGGCGGCGCAGCGCGTCGGCATCCCCCTCGCGACGATCCGCGAGGCGCTCTCGGAACTCCCCGAGGAACGCACCCCGACCCGGGAGGACTGGGCCCGCCTCTCCGAGGCCTGGCGCACGGAGCTCGACGAGCGCATCCGGCAGCTCAACCGTCTGCGGGACCATCTGACCGACTGCATCGGCTGCGGCTGTCTGTCGCTGGACACCTGCGTGCTGTCCAACCCGGACGACGCCTTCGGCGAACGGCGGGCAGGCTCCAGTCTGCTGCCCGAGCGGGTGGAACGCAGACGCTAGGCCGACGCTCGGTCACCGGCCGTACTGGAGCAGTGCCTCGGTCACCAACTCGGCGTTGGACAGCGCCCGTTCACCGTCGGGGAGCAGCAGGGTGTCCTCCAGGCCGATGCGGGTCGCGAGGCCCAGCCGGCCCGCCAGCCGCAGCACCGGCCAGGTGCCGCCCTCCTCGCCGTGCAGCAGGACCGGACGGCCGTGGGCCGTGCCCAGCTCGATGAGCAGGGTCCGCGCCGACTGCTCGGCGGTGGCCGGGTCGGGGTCCGTCACCTCCGCGAGCACCCGGAGCACCTGCGGTCCCAGCGGCGAGGCCGCGAACCGCGCCGCCCCGTCCGTGCCGGACCAGATGCCGGCCTCCACCCCGATCCCCATCACCAGCAACTGCTCCGCGACGTCCTCGGCGCCCGGGTCGTGCCAGTTGACCGAGGCGAAGTCGGGCAGGACGGACCAGGTGCCCACCCGCTTCAGCCGCAGTGCCGGATCGGGTGCGCCCCAGGCGCCGGTGGTCACTCCGATGGGTACCCGCAGCCGCCGTGCGCGCAGCGCGTCCACCGTCGGCTCGACCACGCGCGGGGACAGGCTCTCGCGCCCGCACGGGGTCCGCGGGTGCACGTGGACCGCCGTCGCCCCGGCCGCGACCGCCTCGGCGGCGGAATCCGCCAGCGCCGCCGGCGACAGTGGCACGCCCGCGCCGTCGGCACCGCCACGGCGTCCGTTCAGACAGACCTGCAGCTCCATGCTCCGATGGTGCCGGTCGCCGCTGACAACGGCCAGGTCACCGGCAGTTGGGGGGTGCGGCATCCCCGGCGCACCCCGATGTGGTCAGGCCGACATGAGAAGCCGCCCGCGCCTGGCGTAGGCCAGGGCCTCGGGGGTGAGGACCGGACGCGGCACCAGGATCCCGCAGTCCGCGCAGACCGGACCGGCGGAGGGCTCGTGGTCCAGGTCGTACTTCCAGATGAGGCGCTCCCCTTCGCACACCGGGCAGATCGTGCCCGGCTCGCGCTCCAGGGCGGCGATCAGCCGTCGCAGCACCTCGGCGAGTGGTTCGTCGGGATGGACCCGTGGGTCGTCGCACCAGGCCACTCCGAATCCGCCCCAGGTCAGCCGGTGCCAGTCGTCCACGCTGCCCGGGCGGCGCAGCCCGTCGTGCTTCTCCTTCTTGCGGCGCTCGGCGAACTCGCTCTCATAGCCGAGCCATACCGTCCGCGCCTCCTCCAGCTCCTCCAGCGCGCCCACGAGACGCACTGGATCGGGGGAGCGGTCCTCGGGACCGAACCCGGCCCGCGAGCAGAGATGGTCCCAGGTGGCGCGGTGCCCGTAAGGAGCGAACCGCTCCAGGCACTTGCGCAGCGAATAACGCCGTAGCGCCAGATCGCACCGTGGGTCTCGCACCTGTCTCGCCAGACTCCGGAAACCGGCCATCGCCCTGCACCTCCGTCACACCTGCACCTGTACTTCGGTCACTTCGGCGTCGCCGCACGGGCTTCGCACGGCGTTGCCGTATAGACGTATCGACACTCGAATCGGCTCCATCCGATTTCCGATGCCGTCCATAAGGCCGCCCGCCTTGACCGACGGCGGGTGACACCGCCGACGCGGGCGACCACTCCAAAACTTGACGCATGTTCATCTTCAATCCCGGGGATACCGGCGGTAACGTCCGGCACCACCACTCGTCGTGAGGAGCCCCCATGCCACGGCGCACCAGATACCACGCGTTGTTCGACAGACTGAGAACTCCCCGCAAGCTCCCCGGGTTCCTGAAAGCCGCATCCGTATGCGTGCTCATCGCCGGGCTGCTCTCCCCGCTGGCCCAGGCGACCCCGGCCGTGGCGGCCACGGCCTCCAACGACTACTGCGGCGGCCAGTGTTCCGACATCCTGCCGCCCGGCGAGAACGGCAACGCCACCCTCGCCCAGATCCTGCTCAACCAGGCCTTCGGCACCCAGCCCAGCCACGCCGAGGACCAGCTCGGCCTCTACAGCAACCTGGCCACGGGCTACTCCACCCTCACCGACGCGAAGATCAACACGTTCTTCAACGACTCGTCGCTCGGGGTCGCGTCCAGTCAAGTCGCCTCCACGGAGAAGCCGGCCGGCCGCAGCGACGTCACCATCGTCCGCGACAAGGCGACCGGAGTGCCTCATATCACCGGTACCACCAGATACGGCACGGAGTTCGGCGCCGGGTATGCCGCCGCTGAGGACCGGCTGTGGCTCATGGACGTGTTCCGGCACGTCGGCCGCGGCCAGCTCACCACCTTCGCCGGCGGCGTGGCCTCCAACCAGGGCCTCGAGCAGGAGTTCTACCGCAACGCCCCCTACTCCGAGGCCGACCTCCAGGCGCAGATCGACAACGCCGTCGCCAACAACGGCGCCCGCGGCCAGCAGGCCCTCGCGGACGCCGACGCCTACCTCGACGGCATCAACTCCTACATCGACGCCTCCGACAGCGGCCGGTACTTCCCCGGCGAGTACGTGCTGACCGGGCACAAGGACTCGATCACCAACGCCGGTACGATCGACCACTTCAAGATCACCGACCTGGTGGCGCTGGCCTCCGTGATCGGCACGCTGTTCGGCTCCGGCGGTGGCGGCGAGGTCAACAACGCCATATCGCTGCTGGCCGCCCAGCAGAAGTACGGCGTGACGGAGGGCACCAAGGTCTGGGAGTCGTTCCGCGAGCGCAACGACCCCGAGGCCGTGCTCACCGTCCACAACGGCGAGAGCTTCCCCTACGGCACCAAGCCCGACAACCCGCAGGGCGAGGCGCTGCCCGACGCCGGCTCGGTGACCACCGAACCGCTGGTCTACAACGCCACCGGCACGGGAGCGGACCAGAGCGCCGACGCCGCCTCCGCCGCGGCGACCAAGACCGCGCTCAGCTCGGCCAGACGCGGCATGTCCAACGCCCTCGTGGTCAGCGGCAAGTACACCGCGAGCGGTCACCCCATCGCGGTCTTCGGGCCGCAGACGGGTTACTTCGCGCCCCAGTTGCTCATGCTCCAGGAGATCCAGGGGCCGGGCATCAGCGCCCGCGGCGCCTCCTTCGCCGGCCTGAGCATGTACGTCGAACTGGGTCGCGGCCAGGACTACGCGTGGTCCGCGACCACCTCCGGGCAGGACATCATCGACTCCTACGCGGTCGAGCTCTGCCAGGACGACTACCACTACCTGTACCACGGCACCTGCACGGCGATGGACGAGGTCGAGCAGGCCAACTCCTGGAAGCCGACCACGGCCGACGGCACGGCCGCCGGTTCATACACCATGAAGGTCTGGAAGACCAAGTACGGCCCGGTCGAATACCGGGCCACCGTCGGCGGGAAGAAGGTCGCCTACACCACCCTGAGATCCTCCTACATGCACGAGGCCGACTCGATCATCGGCTTCCAGATGCTCAACGACCCCGACTACGTGAAGAGCCCGCAGACCTTCCAGAGCGCGGTCCAGCACATCAACTACACCTTCAACTGGTTCTACGCCGACTCCTCGCACACCGCGTACTACAACAGCGGCAACAACCCGGTGCGGGCGAGCGGGGTCGACCCCGAGTTCCCGGTCTGGGGCCAGGCGGCCTACGAGTGGCAGAACTGGGACCCGTCCACCAACACGGCCGACTACACGCCGGCCGCCCAGCACCCCCAGTCGATCGACCAGGACTACTACATCTCCTGGAACAACAAACAGGCGCTGAACTACACGACGGCGAGCTGGGGCGACGGCTCGGTCCACCGCGGCAACCTGCTGAACGACCGGGTCAGGAAACTCGTCGCCGCCGGGGGCGTCACCCGCTCCTCGCTTGTCAAGGCCATGGCAGACGCCTCGCTCACGGACCTGCGGGCCGAGGACGTGCTGCCGGACCTGCTGAAGGTGGTCAACAGCAGTACGGTCACCGACTCCACGGCCGCCGCGGCCGTCACCAAGCTCCAGACCTGGCTGACCGCGGGCGGCAAGCGCACGGAGACCTCGGCGGGCTCGAAGACGTACGCCGACGCCGACGCCATCCGGATCCTGGACGCCTGGTGGCCGCTGCTGGTCAAGGCCGAGTTCCAGCCCGGCCTCGGTGACAACCTGTACACCGCGTTCACCAACAACCTGTACATCGACGAGACCCCCTCGGCCGCCCACGGGCCGACCGGTGCGCATGCCGGAAGCTCCTTCCAGTACGGCTGGTGGAGTTATGTCGACAAGGACATCCGGTCGGTGCTCGGGCAGACCGTGTCGGGACCGCTCGCCGAGCAGTACTGCGGCGGCGGCAGCCTCAGCGCCTGCCGGGACATCCTCATCAGCACCCTGAAAACGGCGGCCGGCACCAGCGCGTCCACTGTCTACCCCGGGGACTCGCTGTGCTCGGCGGGCGACCAGTGGTGCGCCGACTCGATCGTGCAGCGCACCCTGGGCGGCATCAAGCACTACAACATCAGCTGGCAGAACCGGCCGACCTTCCAGCAGGTCGTGGAGTTCACCTCACACAGGTGAGCCGCACACCGGCGGGTTGACGCCGCACGGCGGCGGGGTCACACGATGTGCCCCGCCGCCAGCACCACCCGCGCCAGTTCGGGGTGCACGATGTCGCTGTGCGCCCCGGACGGCGGACCGCCCCTCCTCACCACCGCCGCCGCGTCGACGTTCACGCAGCCCGGCGCGGCGAGCGGGCCGCGCAGTGCCGCCGCCAGGTCCAGCGACCGGGTCCCCGGCACCTCCTGGACGCCGTCGTGGCCCATCGCACCCCACTTGTCGCCCAGCATCCGCGCCACGTCCTCGCCCAGCGCCGACTCGCAGTCGTCCGCCATCCGCGAGGCCAGCGGGTACAGCGTGCCCAGCGACTCGTCGAAGTGGGAGTAGCAGCACACCAGCGGGCCGTCGATCCGGTTCTGCTGCCCCTGGAGCACCCCGCCGGCGCGCGGATCGTGGGGCAGCCGGGCGGCGAACGTGTAGTGCGAGAAGGCCCCTTGCAGCAGGGTCACGGACTTCACCGTCCGCACCCCGTCGGGCAGCCCGCGCAGCGCGAACGACACCAGCCGGCCGCCGAAGCTGTGCCCCACCAGATGCACCCGCACCTCCGGTGCCGCCCCGGCCAGCTGCCCGATCACCCGCCCGAGCCCACGCTCCCCGACGGTCCCTGCGCGCCGTTTCATCGCGTAGTACGTGGCCTGCCGCAACAGCTCCTTCGCGCCGTCCCAGGGGTCCGGCAGCGCGAACCCGGCCGCGGCGCCACCGCCCTGGAGGGCGGCCAGCGCCGCCGCGAACTCCTCGCACAGGGCCGTCGTGTCCCCGTTGAACAGCACGGGTTCGCTCTGCGGGACGCCCTCTGCGAGCGTGTCCGCGGCGAACAGCGGCTGGGGGCCGCCGGGGAGGACCTCGACCAGCAGCCGGACCAGGCGCCCGAACTCGTCCAGTTCGCCCGCCGGCCGCTGGTCCAGCATCCGCGCGATCTGGTCGACCACGGTGGCCCGCCCCGGGAACGTCTCCAGCAGTGCGTGCCGGGTGTCCTTGTCGAGGACGGGGGCCGGTGCCTCCTCCGCCTCCGTGGCCACCACCGACTTGGGGAAGTCGGGGATCGGCTCGTCGCAGAACCGCATCGACGGCCAGATCACCCCCGCGTACCCGATCCGCGCCCCCGGCGCGAGCTTCGGGACCGGTGCGAAGAACCGCCGGTACAGGCGGGTCGCGCCCGAGCGGTCGTTGTTCCACCCGTGCGCGAAGACGATCAGGTCGTTGAGGCCGTGGCCGCCGATCTCGCCCAGCAGCCGGTCGCGTTCGGCGTCGTCCGGGTCCCCGTCCGCGTCGAAGGTCAGTTCCCAGTAGGGAGCCACACTCATCCCAGGATCCGCCATACCAGGCTCCTCGTCCCCCGAACCGGTGCGATGTGCGCGCATCGTCCCGCCACCGGGCAAGGTTGGCCATACGCCGCGCCTCACCTGTAGAGGAGAAATTCCTTTCGGACCCGGCGGAATGCGGCGAGTTCGTCCCGCCACGCGCCGACGATCTCGTCCGGACCCGCGCCGGCGTCGACCATCGTGCGCACGCGCGCGGAACCGGTGAGCTTGTCGATCCAGTCGTCCGAACGCCAGGCGAAGCCGCTCCACACCTTCTTCGCGGTGACCAGCAGGGCGATTCCGGTGCGTACGGGGTCGTAGGCGGCCCGGTCGTGCACGTGGATCTGCACCCCGCCGACGGTCCTGCCCTGGAACTTGGAGAAGGTCGGCGCGAAGTACGCCTCCCGGAACCGCACGCCCGGCAGCGCGAGCTCGTTGGCGGCGGCCGCCCAGCGCGCGTCGACGCCCTCCGCGCCCAGCAGTTCGAAGGGGCGGGTGGTACCGCGTCCCTCCGAGAGGTTCGTGCCCTCGAAGAGACAGGTCCCCGAGTAGACGAGGGCGGTGTCCGGGGTGGGCATGTTGGGGCTCGGGGGCACCCAGGGCAGGCCGTAGGAGTCGTAGAAGCGCGAGCGCCGCCAGCCGGTCATCGGTACGACGTCCAGGGCGACCGGTGTGCCGAGGAACTCGGCGTTGAACAGCCGCGCGAGCTCGGCGACGGTCATCCCGTGCGCCTGCGCGATCGGCTGCCGCCCGACGAAACTGGCGAACTCCCGGTGCAGGACCGGGCCCTCGGCCGTGCGGCCGGTCACCGGGTTCGGGCGGTCGAGGACGACGAAGCGCCGGCCCGCCAGCTGCGCGGCCTCCATGCAGTCGTACAGCGTCCAGATGTACGTGTAGAAGCGGGCGCCGACGTCCTGGATGTCGAAGACGACGGTGTCCACTCCGGACGCGGTGAAGACGTCGGCCAGGGGCTGCCCGCTCTTGAGGTACGTGTCGTAGACGGGGAGGCCGGTCGCCGGGTCGTCGTAGCGGCCCTCGGAGCCGCCGGCCTGCGCGGTGCCGCGGAAGCCGTGCTCGGGGCCGAAGACGGCGGTGAGGTGCACGCGGGGGTCGGCGTGCATGACGTCGACGATGTGGCGGGCGTCGGGGGTGATGCCGGTGGGGTTGGTGACGATGCCGACCTTCTGGGCGGCGAGGAGGGCGTAGCCGTCGGCGGCGAGGTGATCGAAGCCGGTCCTGAGGGTGCCGTGGGCGTCGGCCGTGGTTGCCGGCGTCGCCGTGATCGAGGCGGCCGCCGTGGCGGCGGTGAGCAGAGCTCTTCTGGACAGGCGCATGGGGTGACCTCCACGTCGAGTGCTCCCGCATGAAGTCTGGCAGGCCGCAGACCGGATGTGGCTGGTCGCGCAGTCCTCCCCCAGCCTCCGGCCGGGGGTACCCCCAGCGCCCCCGGGGCGTCGCAGTGGTCGCGTGTCGGACAGTGGCCCGCGCCTCGGGGTCCTGCGCCTCGGGGGTGTGACGGTCGCCCTTTCCTGGAACATACCGACCGGTTAGTGTGGCCGTGCTGAGCCGAGTCTGGTCGCGTCGTGTCGAAGGAGACCGATGGTGGGAGCCGTGCAAGATGCCCGAGTCGTCGTCACCGGAGCGGGAGGCGGCATCGGGGCCGCTCTCGCCCGCCGGTTCGCCGCCGAAGGCGCCCGGGTCGTCGTGAACGACCTGGCCGGGGAGAAGGCGGCCGCCGTCGCCGCGGAGATCGGCGGGATCGCCCTCGCGGGGGACGCGTCCGGCATCGTCGGCGCCGCCCGGGACGCGCTGGGCGGGAGCGTCGACGTCTACTGCGCCAACGCCGGCCTCGGCTCCGGCGGGTCCGAGGCGGCCGACGCGGCCGTGTGGGAGTCCGCCTGGGACGTCAACGTCATGGCGCACGTACGGGCCGCGCAGGAGCTGGTGCCGGAGTGGCTGGAGCGGGGGAGCGGGCGGTTCGTGTCCACCGTGTCCGCGGCCGGGCTGCTCACGATGATCGGCGCCGCGCCCTACAGCGTGACCAAGCACGCCGCGCTCGCCTTCGCCGAGTGGCTGTCGCTGACGTACCGGCACCGGGGCCTGAAGGTGCATGCCATCTGCCCGCAGGGCGTCCGCACCGACATGCTCGCCGCCACCGGCAGCGCGGGCGACCTGGTGCTCCAGCCGACCGCGATCGAGCCGGACGCCGTCGCGGACGCCCTGTTCAAGGGGATGGCCGAGGACCGGTTCCTGATCCTGCCGCACCCCGAGGTCGCCGACTTCTACCAGGCGCGGGCCGCCGACCCGGACCGCTGGCTGACCAACATGAACCACATCCAGCAGAAGTGGGAGGCCACCCGGTGACCCAGTCGCAGACCGAGTCCGGCTACGCCGCCCGGCCCTGGGTGGGGCTGCTCAACGACGCCCAGCGCGGGCCGGTCGACCCGCCCGCCTCGCTGGTGCACGCCCTGCGCACCGCCGTCGCCGAGGCGCCCGACCGCACCTGCCTCGCCTACTTCGACGCCCGCCTCAGCTTCCGCGAGGTCGACGAGCTGAGCGACTCCGTCGCCGCGCATCTCGCCGAGCGGGGCCTGGAGCGCGGGGACCGGGTCGCCGTCATCCTGCAGAACTCGCCGCACTTCGTGCTCGCGGTGCTCGGCGCCTGGAAGGCGGGCGCGACCGTCGTGCCGGTAAACCCGATGTACAAGTCGGGGGAGGTCTCGCACGTCCTGCGGGACGCCGAGGTGGCCGCGCTGGTCTGCTCGCAGCGGGCCTGGGAGTCGTACCTGCGCGACACGGCCGCCGGCTCGCCGGTGCGGATCGTGCTCACCGCGAGCGAGCTGGACTTCCAGACCCGCGACGACGCGCGCGTGCTGACGTTCGAACGGCTGCCGCAGGCCGCGGACGCCGCGGACCTGGTCGCCGTCGCGCGGCAGGGCGGGAAGGCGCCCGCCGGGCGGGACCCCGAGCCCTTGGACATCGCCCTGATCAGCTACACCTCGGGGACCAGCGGCACCCCCAAGGGCGCCACCAACCTGCACGGCAACATCATGTACAACGCGGAGCGGCAGCGGACCGGGCTCGCCCTGCCCGACGCGCCGGTCTACTACGCCCTCGCGCCGCTCTTCCACATCACCGGCATGGTCTGCCAGCTCTGCGCCTGTCTCACCAGCGTGGGCACGCTCGTGCTGACCTACCGCTTCGAGCCGGGCCTGGTGCTGGAGGCGTTCGCCGAGCACCGGCCGCAGTACACGGTCGGCCCGTCCACCGCTTTCATGGCCCTGGCCGCCCACCCGGACGTCACCCCGGAGCACTTCGCCTCCTTCGTCAACATCTCCTCCGGCGGCGCGCCGCTGCCGCCGGCCCTGGTGGAGAAGTTCCGCGCGGGGTTCGGGCCGTACATCCGCAACGGCTACGGGCTGACCGAGTGCAGCGCGCCCTGCGCATCGGTGCCGCCGGAGCTGGAGGCGCCCGTCGACCCGGTCTCCGGGACCCTCGCGGTCGGGGTGCCCGGCCCGGACACGGTCGTCCGGATCATCGACGACGAGGGCAACGAGGTGCCCTTCGGCGAGCAGGGAGAGATCGCGGTGCGCGGGCCGCAGGTGGTGCCGGGGTACTGGCGGCGGCCCGAGGCCACCGCCGAGACCTTCCCGGACGGCGAACTGCGCACCGGCGACATCGGGTTCATGGACCCGCAGGGCTGGCTTTATGTCGTCGACCGCAAGAAGGACATGATCAACGCGTCCGGCTTCAAGGTCTGGCCGCGTGAGGTCGAGGACGTGCTGTACACCCACCCGGCGGTGCGCGAGGCGGCCGTGGTCGGGGTCCCTGACGGGTACCGCGGCGAGACCGTCAAGGCCTACATCAGTCTTCGCCCGGGAACTGCAACCGATCCGGACGATCTCGCCCTCTATTGCAAGGAGAGACTGGCCGCCTACAAATATCCGCGCCAGGTGGAGATCCTGCCCGACCTGCCGAAGACGGCAAGTGGGAAGATCCTCCGACGGGAACTGCGTTCCCGACCGCAACAGGGTTAGCAGAACGACGAGGAAGGCAGGTGGCGGCAGTGCCCAGGACGACGGACGGAGACGGGGCTCCCGTTCCGCAGCGGCTTCTCGCCGCCGCCACCCGGCTCTTCGCGGAGCAGGGGTACGACCGCACCTCCGTGCAGGAGATCGTGGAGGCGGCCGGCGTCACCAAGGGGGCGCTGTACCACTACTTCGGCTCCAAGGACGACCTCCTGCACGAGGTGTACGCGCGCGTGCTGCGCGTCCAGCAGGAGCGGCTCGACGCCTTCGCGAACGCGGACGAGCCGATCGAGAAGCGGCTGCGGGGCGCGGCGGCCGACGTGGTGGTCACGACCATCGAGAACCTCGACGACGCGTCGATCTTCTTCCGGTCCATGCACCACCTGAGCCCGGAGAAGAACAAGCAGGTGCGCGCCGAACGCCGCCGCTACCACGAACGCTTCCGGGCACTCGTCGAGGAGGGCCAGCGCGAGGGCGTCTTCTCCACCGCGACCCCGGCCGACCTCGTCGTCGACTACCACTTCGGCTCGGTCCACCACCTGTCGACCTGGTACCGCCCCGACGGCCCCATGACCCCCCAGGAGGTCGCCGACCACCTGGCCGACCTGCTGCTGCGGGCACTGCGGCCCTGATCGTCCGGTGCCGCCGGGCGAGGAGCAGCATGCCGCATGAGAAAGGCCCCGGCGTGGACGCCGGGGCCTTCGCGGTGCTCTTTCCTTCTACAGGTACTTCTTCAGCTCCCGCCGCGCCAGCGACCGCTGGTGCACCTCGTCCGGGCCGTCGGCGATCATCAGCGTGCGGGCCCCGGCGTACAGGTCGGCCAGCGGGAAGTCCTGGCTGACGCCGCCCGCGCCGTGCAGCTGGATCGCGCGGTCGATGATGTCGACGACCGCACGCGGTGTGGCGATCTTGATGGCCTGGATCTCGGTGTAGGCGCCCCGGTTGCCGACGGTGTCCATCAGCCAGGCGGTCTTGAGGACCAGCAGCCGCAGCTGCTCGACCGTCACGCGGGCGTCCGCGATCCAGTTGTGGACCACGCCCTGCTGGGCCAGCGCCTTGCCGAAGGCCTGGCGGGAGACGGCCCGGCGGCACATCAGCTCGATCGCCCGCTCGGCCATGCCGATCAGCCGCATGCAGTGGTGGATCCGGCCGGGGCCGAGCCGGGCCTGGGCGATGGCGAAGCCGCCGCCCTCCTCGCCGACCAGGTTCGACACCGGCACGCGCGCGTGGTCGAAGACCACCTCGGCGTGACCGCCGTGGTAGTGGTCCTCGTAGCCGAAGACCTTCATCGCGCGCTTCACGGTGACGCCCGGGGTGTCGCGCGGCACCAGCACCATGGACTGCTGGCGCCGGATGTCGGCGCCGTCCGGGTCGGTCTTGCCCATCACGATGAAGATCTTGCAGTCCGGGTTCATCGCCCCGGAGATGTACCACTTGCGGCCGGTGATGACGTAGTCGTCTGTTCCGTCGGAGGCTCGCTCGATGTACGTGGTGATGTTGGTGGCGTCGGAGGAGGCCACCTCCGGCTCGGTCATCGCGAACGCCGACCGGATCTCACCGGCGAGGAGCGGCTCCAGCCACTGCTTCTTCTGCGCGTCGTCGGCGAACTGGGCCAGCACCTCCATGTTGCCGGTGTCCGGCGCCGCGCAGTTCAGCGCGGTGGGCGCGAGGTGCGGGGAGCGGCCGGTGATCTCGGCGAGCGGCGCGTACTGGAGGTTGGTGAGTCCGGCGCCGTACTCGGCGTCGGGGAGGAAGAGGTTCCACAGGCCCTGCCTGCGCGCCTCGGCCTTCAGCTCCTCGACCACGGCCGGGGTGTCCCACGGCGAGGCGAGTTCGGCCCGCTGCTCCTCGGCGACCGCCTCGGCGGGGTAGACGTACTCGTCCATGAAGGCGAGAAGCTTGGCGCGCAGTTCCTCGGTGCGCGCGTCGAACGCGAAGTCCATGGCCGGTCAGCCTTCCTGAAGAGTGTTCAGCCCGTGGTCGATGAAGACGGGCACGAGGTCGCCGATGCGGTCGAAGCCCTGTCCGAGCGTCTGGCCCAGCGTGTACCGGTAGTGGATGCCCTCCAGGATCACGGCCAGCTTGAACCAGGCGAACGCCGTGTACCAGGAGATGTGCGAGACGTCCCGCCCCGAGCGGGCCGCGTACCGCTCGACCAGCTCCCGCGGTTCCGGGTGGCCCGGCGCCTCGGCGGTCGTCGACACCGGTGAGTCCGGCGCGCCCAGCGGCAGGCTGTACATCACCAGCAGGCCCAGGTCGGTCAGCGGGTCGCCGAGCGTGGACATCTCCCAGTCGAGGATCGCCTTGATCCGGTCGTCGTCGCCGATCAGGACGTTGTCGAGACGGTAGTCGCCGTGGATCACCGTGGGCGCGGGGGAGTCGGGCAGCCGGCGGCCCAGGGTCGCGTGCAGCTCGTCGATGCCGGCCAGGTCGCGGTTGCGGGAGGCGTCCAGCTGCTTGCCCCAGCGGCGGAGCTGGCGGTCCAGGAAGCCCTCGGGGCGGCCGAAGTCGGCGAGGCCGACCTCCGCGGGGTCCACGGCGTGCAGCTCGACGAGCGTGTCCACCAGGGACAGCACGGCGTCACGGGTGCGCTCGGGGCCGAGCGGCACGAGCTGCTCGGAGGTGCGGTACGGGGTGCCCGCCACGAACTCCATCACGTAGAACGGCGCCCCGACGACATCCGCGTCCTCGCACAGCAGCACCGGACGCGGCACCGGCACCTCGGTCGGGTACAGCGCGCTGATCACCCGGTGCTCGCGCCTCATGTCGTGCGCGGTGGCCAGGACATGGCCCAGCGGCGGCCGCCGTACGACCCACGTCGAGGTGGCGTCGGAGACCGCGTAGGTGAGGTTCGAACGTCCGCCCTCGATCAGCCTTCCGGTCAGCGGACCGGTCACCAGGCCGGGGCGCTCGCGGTCGAGCAGGCCGCGCAGCCGGTCGAGATCGAGTCCGGGCGGGTGGTCGGGGCTCATGCATCGCTCCTACGAACGAACGAACAGGACCCGACTCATGATGCCGACCAGTCGGTATGTCGTCCAGCGGGTGAGCCAAACGTGACCGGGACCACCCTACGGCCCGAACGGCGGGCGGCGGCTCCCCGCGCGCGCAGAGCGGGGAGCCGCCACGGACGGGGGCCGGCTCAGTGATCGTCCCAGTGGCCGTCGTGCTCGGCGTGCCGGTGGCCGTCGTGCAGATAGTCGATGTGGTCGCCGTGCAGGACCCCGGTGTGCCCGCAGCCCTCCCCGTGCCGGTGCTCGTGCGCCTCGTGGGTGACGTGGCCGTCGGGCTCGCACTCGTCCCAGTGGCCGCCGTGCTCGCGGTGCAGGTGTCCGTTGTGGGCGTAGTCGATGTGGTCGCCGTGCGGCACCTGGTCGTGCCCGCAGTCCGGTCCGTGGCTGTGGCCGTGTGCGGTGTGTTCCTGATGAAGGGTGGTGGTCATGGTGCTCGCCTTCAGGGGTGCAGGGGGCAAGGAGTGTGGCGTGATGCCGACGGCCAGGCTGCCACGCAAACGGCGCATATGAGGGCATCCCGGTTGCGTGGCGTCCGAGTACCCCGGAGGGTCGTTGCATGAAAGGGATCAGCTACAGCCGGTACGGCGGCCCCGAGGTGCTGGAGTACGGCGAGGTCAAGGACCCGAAGGTCGGCCCCGACTCGGTGCTGGTGAAGGTCCGCGCGGCGGCCGTCAACCCGGTCGACTGGAAGTGCCGTGAGGGCCATCTGCACGGCGTCCTGGACGCCGTCTTCCCGGTGATCCCCGGCTGGGACGTCTCGGGTGTGGTCGTCCAGCCGGGCGCCGCCGTCACCGAGTTCGCGGTCGGCGACGAGGTGATCGGCTACGTCCGCGAGGACTTCCTCTCCCGGGGGACCTTCGCCGAGTACGTCGCCGCCCCGGTGCGCACGCTCGCCCGCAAGCCGCGCAATCTCACCTTCGAACAGGCCGCCGGGCTGCCGCTGGCCGGCCTCACCGCCTACCAGGTGCTGGTGCACGCCCTGGAGGTCAAGCGCGGCGAGACGATCCTGGTGCACGCCGCCGCCGGCGGGGTGGGCTCCCTCGCGGTGCAGATCGGGGGGCATCTCGGTGCCCGGGTCATCGGCACGGCGAGCGAGCCCCACCACGACTTCGTCCGCGGGCTCGGCGGCGAGCCGGTCACCTACGGCGCGGGTCTCGCCGAGCGCGTGCGCGGACTGGCCCCCGAGGGGGTGGCCGCCGTCTTCGACACCGTGGGCGGCGAGACCCTGACCGTCTCGGCGAACCTGCTCGCCCCCGAGGGCCGGATGGCCTCGATCGCCGACCCGGACGTCGTCGACTTCGGCGGCCGGTACTGCTTCGTACGCCCCGACGCCGGGGACCTGACCCGCCTCGCCGCGCTCGCGGAACAGGGCGCGCTCACCGTCCATGTCACCGACACCTTTCCGCTGAAGGCGGCGGCCGACGCGCAGCGCCGCAGCCAGGAGGGGCACACCCGGGGCAAGCTGGTGGTCACCGTGGACTGGCCGGAGGAGGGCTGAGCCGGGGGCCGGCGGGGGCTACACGACCAGTGCGGCGGCGCACAGGGCGACGGCGACCGTGCACAGCACCGCTCCGGCCGCCTGCCGGGGCGTCAGCGCGGCGGGGCGGCCGGTGACCGCCAGATCGCGGATGCGGCGGTGGGCGACCAGCAGGAAGCCCAGCCACAGCACGCAGCAGGCGGCGCAGGCGATCACACCGACGGCCGAGGTGCCGCCGTGCAGGGTGGTCTTCGCGGCGAGGACGGCGGCGACGGTCGCCGACAGGGTGGTACGGCGCCAGGCCAGCCGGGTCCGCTCCGGCTGGAGCCCGGGGTCGCGGGGCGGCTCCGTCATCCCTCCCACCCGGCGAGCACGACGACGACCATCGCGACGGCGACCACGGCGACGACCACGCTCAGCAGGGCCGGGAACCGGGAGACCGGGAGGTCCTCACCGCGTCGCATCGCGCGCTCGCAGCGCATCCAGTGGTTGACGGCACGCAGCGAGCAGAGGACGCCTGCGGCGAGGAGGGCCAGGGCGAGGCCGATGCGCCAGCCGCGGCCGAGGTCGGGCAGGAACTGGTCCACGGCGAATCCGCCGCCGATGAGGGCGAGGGCGGTGCGCAGCCAGGCCAGGAAGGTCCGCTCGTTGGCGAGGGAGAAACGGTAGTCGGGGGTCGTGCCCTCCTGTCGCACCTCTTCGGGGGCGAACCACAAACGGACGTTCCGCGCGAATTCGATCACGTGTAGGAAGACTACCGGGGGGTGGGGAGGGCCGATATTTCGGCTGCGGGCCGGTGGGGGCCGGCCGCGCAGTTCCTCCCCCAGCCTTCGGCCGGGGGTACCCCCAGCGCCCCTATGGGGGCGCACTGTCCAGCCGTCTCTCATACGGCCGCGGGCAGTGGTGCCTCCCCCAGTGCCTCAAGGGCCTGGGAGGTGCCCCCAGGGCGGCACGGGTGGGCGCGGGCGGCACCCGGCAAGCGCCGGTGAGCGTCCCTACCCTCGACCTCAGCCCCGCCAGTCCCGCAGCCGCTCCCACGCCGCCACCCCGTCCGGGACCCACTCCCACTCCCCGAGGCGTGACACCACCTCCTCGTCCGTGAGGAAGTCGTGCCACGCCACCTCCTCCACCTGCGGCCGCACCGGCAGCTCGCAGCGCACCTCGTACACCGCCGACCACCAGCTCTGCCCGGCGCCGTCGTCGTACAGGAACTTGAAGAGGAACGCCGGCCGGGGGAGACCGCTCACGCCCAGTTCCTCCTCGGCCTCCCGCAACGCCGCGTCGTCGTAGGACTCGCCCGCACCGACCACACCGCCCACGAACATGTCGTACAGGGAGGGGAAGACCAGCTTGGTCGTGGTGCGGCGGTGGACGAAGACGCGGCCGGCGGCGTCGCGGGCCTGGATGAAGACGCAGCGGTGGCGCAGACCCCGGGCGTACGCCTCGCCGCGCGGGGACGTGCCGATGACCTGGTCGTTCTCGTCGACGATGTCGAGGATTTCGTCAGCGCTCATGCCGCCATCCAAGCAGGCGGACGGCCGTCGGCGTCAGCGCGGCTGGAGGTCCAGCGAGGGCTCCTTCGGCGCCGTACCGCGCGGCATCGCCGGGTGCAGGCCGAGCAGCACGATGCCCGCCACGATCGCCGCGAGCCCCGCCGCCTCCCAGGCCAGCGCCCCGGTGTCGGTGCGCAGCCGGTCCCCGAGGAACCCCACCCCGCACAGGATCCCGGCGAGCGGCTGGGCCGCGGTGAGCGCGGGCAGCGAGTTGCGCAGCTCCGCCGTCTCGAACGCGCTCTGGACGAGGATCAGCCCGGTGACCCCGAGGACCAGCACGCCGTACGGCTGCCAGCCGGTCAGCACCTCCATGATGCCGCCCTCGGAGAAGCGGGTGCTGGTGACCCGGGTCAGCGCGTCCTGGACGCCGTAGAGCAGTCCGGCGGCGAGGGCGAGCAGGGTGGGGCCCGCGCTCAGGCGGGACCGCTTGGCGTAGGTCGTGAGCAGCAGGGCTGTGCCGACCATCACGCCGATGATGAGCCAGTGGCGCAGCGGGTTGGTGACGGCGTCGCCGCCGCGTGGCTGGCCCGCCAGGATGAACGAGGTCACCCCGCCCGCGAGCAGGATCAGACCCGCCCAGCCCTGGTGGCTGAGGGGATGCTTGGTCTGGTGCCGGGAGAGCGCGAGGGCGAACAGGAGGTTCGTCGCGAGCAGTGGTTCGACGAGGGAGATCTCGCCCTTGCCGAGGGCGATCGCGCCGAGGATCATGCCGGCCACCATCAGGCCGATGCCGGCGAGCCAGCGCGGCACCCGCATCAGGTCGAGCAGCAGCCGGAACGAGAGGAAGTCGCTGAGCGGTGCCTTCTGGGCGACGTTCTGCTGGAGCACGAACCCGAAGCCCAGGCAACAGGCCGCGCTCACGGCGAGAATCAGAACCAGAACGGACACGCTGCGTACCTCGATCTGCGGCCGGGCTACGGAGTGCGTAGTGGCCGACTGTAGCGCTCCCGGATGGGGATTGCTCCGGGAGTACCCGGAACCGGGCGGTTGACTCGGTCACGCCGCCCGGGTCGATCACGGTGGGCGGAACAGAGCGGCGGCAGGACCCTACGGCCATGGTCCGACGCCCGGGCGGTCCGCGCCATGGCGTACACCACAGCCGGAGCCCGGAGCCCCACGGTCACCGTACGCCCATCGGACCCCGGCGCGCGCCAAGTTCCCTTCTCCACTGGGTAGTTGAACCGAGTACCAGCCCTGTTCGGCTTGACGCAAAGTCTTGGCTGGGGGTTTGCTGTGCGTGATCGGCCGATGGCAGCCCGACAACCAGGAAGTTCCGCGGTGCCCCCAACCCCGCCCCTCTTAGGCCAAGGCCCGGCCGTGGCAGGCCCCGGCCCGGCCGTCGCCGAGGCTCCCCCTGCGACAGCGCACCCCGGGTGCGAACACTGTCCCGACGACGCCCTCGACGACGCCGAACTCATCTCCGCGCGGGCCGCGTTGGCCCAGGGCCGCTGGCAGTCCGCCCGCTCCCTGCTGCTCCACACGGGTGACGAATGGGACCGCCGCGGGCACCGCGCCACGGTCCTGGCCCGCGAGCCCTACGCCGTCGCCTGGGCCCGCGAGTGGCTGCTCGCCGAGCCCGGCTCGTCCGGCGCCGCCACCCTGTACGCCCTGACCCTGGTCCGGCGCGCCCTGCGCGGCAGGGAGGAGCCGGAGCGGGCCCGCGAGGCCTGCGCCGGCGCCGCCGCGCTCGCCCCCGCCGACCCCACCCCCTGGCTCGGCCTCCTGCTGCTCGCCCGCCACCTCGGCACCGACGAGGAGACGCGCCGCGTCTTCGCCGAGGTGCGCCGCCGTCACCCCGAGCACCACCACGCCCACCACCTGATGGCGGCCCGGATCGCCGAGACCGGGACCGGGGGGACGCACGAGCTGCGCGCCTTCGCGGAACGCGCCGCGGCCGAGGCCCCGGCCGACTCCCCGCTCGCCGTCCTGCCGGTCGTCGCGTACACCGAACGCCACCGGGTCCTGGCCGCCGACGGCCGGGCCCCCGCCGACCCGGCCGCCGCCGGGCACTGGACCGAGCCGTCCGCGCAGCGCGCCCTGGGCGCCGCCTTCGACTGGTGGCTGGAGTGGGGGATCGAGGAGCACCCCCGCCGCTACGTCGACCTCAACCACCTCGCCCACGCCACCTTCGGCGCCGGCCGGTACGCCGAGGCCGCGGCCCTGTTCCAGCGGATCGGCCGCCATGCCACCGCGGCGCCCTGGTCGTACCCGGACCGCGACCCGTGCGAGGCGTTCCGGACGGCCCGTGGGCGGACGCTGGGATGTTCATGAGAAGAGGTTGTGGATTCCTTACGGCCGCCGGATTTCGTGGCCGCGCACACCCGGATGGTGTTCGAATGAGTGCGTGAACTCTGAACATTCCGAGGAGCCACGGCGCACCGAGGAGGGCAGCCCGGTCGGCCGCCGGGTGTTCCTCGGCACGATGGGTCTCGGCGCGCTCGGCCTGGTGACCGCGCCGGTGCTGCAGCGCATGACCGAGACGGTCCTCGGCGCCTTCTCCGGCAAGGACCCCACGGGCCTGACCGGACTCCTCCCGAACGGCGGCGGCTTCCGCTACTACTCGGTGACCGGGTCCGTGCCGGACAAGACCGCCGCGAACTACCAGCTGAAGATCGACGGCCTGGTCGACAAGCCGCAGACCTACACCCTGGCCGACCTGCGGGCCCTGCCGCAGACCAGGCTGGTCAAGGACGTCCAGTGCGTGACCGGCTGGCGGGTCCCCGACACGCCCTTCGAGGGCGTCCGCCTCTCCCACCTCCTGGACCTGGCGGGCGTCCGGGACAGCGCGAAGGCGATCCACTTCACCTGCTTCGACGGCGCGTACACCGAGAGCCTCACCCTCGACCAGGCGCGGCGCCCTGACGTCGTGGTCGCACTGCGTATGCAGAACAAGGCCATCACCCACGACCACGGCGGCCCGGTCCGCCTCTACGTCGCCCCCATGTACTTCTACAAGTCGGCCAAGTGGCTCTCCGGCATCACGGTCACCGACAAGGTGGAACCGGGGTACTGGGAGAAGCTCGGCTACGACGTCGACGCCTGGGTCGGCCGCTCGAACGGACGTGACGATGAGCCTACGAGCTGAGGCCCCGGCCGTCACGGACCGGCTGCACCGCTTCACCGCGGCCGAGCGCTGGATCCACCGCACGACGGCGCTGCTGATGGGCCTGTGCGTCGCGACGGCCGCCTGCCTCTACATCCCGCAGCTGGCGATCCTCGTCGGCCGCCGTGAACTGGTCGTGCGCATCCACGAGTGCGCGGGCCTCGCCCTTCCGGTGCCGGTCGTCCTGGGCCTCGCCTCCCGTGCCTTCCGCAGGGACCTCGGCTTCCTGAACCGCTTCGGCCCGCACGACAAGCTCTGGCTGCACGCCGCCCTGAGCCGTGACAAGCGCCCGTCCTCCCGGCCGGCGGGCAAGTTCAACGCCGGCCAGAAGATCTACGCCAACTGGATCGCCGGCGCCACCCTCGTCATGCTCGCGACGGGCCTCCTGATGTGGTTCACCCACCTCACCCCCCTGATGTGGCGCACCTCTGCCACCTTCGTCCACGACTGGCTGGCCCTCACCATCGGCATCGTCCTCGCCGGCCACGTCGGCATGGCCCTGGGCGACCCGGAGGCGAGACGAGGCCTGCGCACGGGAAGGGTGAGCCGCGAATGGGCCAAGCGCGAACATCCCCTGTGGCGGCCATAGCCACGAGCCCCCGCCGAACACACTCCGACGGCGTCCCGGGCACCGCCGGACACCACCGCCGTGGCTGATCGCCGTTGCCGCGGGGAGAACGGTGGAGCCTCGGCCTGTGTGGCGCTGCCTCTGGGCTCCCTGGACCGGGGTGGACTTCTTGCGGAGCTCGCGACGGCCGGCTCTCCTCGTCCCGCCGCGACGGCGATCACCCGGGACGGCGGAGTCCGGCGGTGCCGCACCGGCCGCACCGCCGGACTCCGCCCGGGCCTAGATCACCAACGACAGCAGCAGGACCAGGCCGCCCCCGACCACCGAGATGATCGTCTCCATCACGGACCAGGTCTTGAGGGTCTGGCCGACGGTCAGGCCGAAGTACTCCTTCACCAGCCAGAACCCGGCGTCGTTGACATGACTGAAGAACAGCGAGCCCGCGCCGATGGCCAGGACCAGGAGGGCCGTGTGGGCCGTCGACATGTCGGCGGCCAGGGGAGCCACCAGGCCCGCCGCGGAGACCGTGGCGACCGTCGCGGAGCCGGTCGCGAGCCGGATCGCGACCGCGATCAGCCAGGCCAGCAGCAGGGCCGGGATCGACCAGTCCTTGGATATCTCCAGGATCATCTGGCCGACACCGCAGTCGATCAGCGTCTGCTTGAAGCCGCCGCCCGCGCCGACGATGAGGAGGATGCCCGCGATGGGCACGAGCCCCTTCTCGACGGTCTGCGAGATCCGGTCCCGGGAGAACCCGGCCGGCCGGCCCAGCGTGAACATGCCGACGATCACGGCCGCGAGCAGCGCGATCAGCGGGGAGCCGACGACGTCGAAGACGCGCTGGACGGTGTCCGCCGGGTCGTCGACGACTATGTCGACCAGCGCCTTGGACAGCATCAGGACGACCGGCAGCAGGATGGTGGCGAGGGTCGCGCCGAAGCCGGGGCGGTTCTCGAGCTCCTCGGACGGACGCTGGGGGAGCATCCGCTCGGGGGCCGGTACGTCCACCCAGCGGGCCGCGACCTTCGAGAACAGCGGGCCGGCGATGATCACCGTCGGGATCGCGACCAGGACGCCGAGGGCCAGGGTGACACCCAGGTTGGCGTGGACCGCGTCGATCGCGACCAGCGGGCCGGGGTGCGGCGGCACCAGGCCGTGCATCACGGACAGACCCGCGAGGGCCGGGATGCCGATGCGCATCAGGGAGTAGTGGCCGCGCTTGGCGACCATCAGCACTACCGGGATGAGCAGCACGATGCCGACCTCGAAGAAGAGCGGCAGCCCGATCACGGAGGCGATCAGCACCATCGCCCAGGGCATCGCCCGCCCGCCGGCCCTGTCGAGGATCGTGTCGACGATCTGGTCGGCGCCTCCGGAGTCGGCCAGCAGCTTGCCCAGGATCGCCCCGAGCGCGATCAGGACACCCACGCCGGCGACGGTGGCGCCGAGCCCGGTGGTGAAGCTGGTGATGACCTTGTCGAGCGGCGCCCCGGCGAACGCGCCGAGCGCGAGCGAGCCGATGGTCAGCGCCAGGAAGGCGTGGAGCTTGAACTTGGTGATGAGCAGGACGATGACGCCGATGCCCAGCAGGACGGCGATGCCGAGCCGGGCGTGTCCGGCCGAGGTGATGGGCGCGACGGTGTCCGCTGCCAGCATCTCGACGCTGAGTCTGGTCACGGGTTTCCTTGCAGTTGTGGGGAGGGGAACTGGGTGATTACTGCGGGGTGCGGTCGGGCAACGCGTCGAGAGCGCGGACGGCCCGTGCGGTGATCTCCTCGGGGGTGCCCGAGACCTCCACGGCGACACCGGCCTCGTCCGCCTCCAGCGGCTGGAGCGTGGCGAACTGGGAGTCAAGCAGCGCGGTCGGCATGAAGTGGCCCTGCCGGTGCGACATCCGGTCCTCGATGAGCCGCCGGTCGCCGGACAGGTGCAGGAACACGATGCCGGGGGCCGCGGCCCGGAGCCGGTCGCGGTACGACCGCTTCAGCGCGGAGCTGCTGACCACCCCGCCGAGCCCCGCCCGCCCGTGCGCCCAGGCGCCGATGGCGTCCAGCCACGGCCACCGGTCGGCGTCGTCGAGCGGGTGACCGGCCGACATCTTGGCGATGTTGGCCGGCGGGTGGAAGTCGTCGCCCTCGGCGTACGGGACGCCGAGCCGGGCGGCGAGCAGGGGACCGATCGTGGTCTTGCCCGTGCCGGCGACGCCCATCACCACGACGACGTGAGGGGTCCGCATCTCTGCCTCGCTGTCTTCCTCGGATGCCTCGGGTCCTCGCCGAGACTCGACGAGAGGACACCGGCGTACGACATCCGGTGTCGGCCTCACTGAAACCCATTAGGTACGACGAATTCAAGAGTCTGTGACGAATAAGTCTGACTATTTGGCCCCGTGATCCACTCGGTACGCTGAGTGCATGAGCACACCGGGCCGGGGCCTGCACGGCCGAGTACTGGACGCCCTCGGCCCCGCCATCACCGCGGGCGAGTACCCGCCGGGCAGCGTCCTGCGCACCGACGAGCTCGCCCAGCACTTCGAGGTGTCACGCTCCGTGATGCGCGAGGCGGTCCGGGTCCTCGAATCCATGCACCTGGTCGCGTCCCGCCGCCGGGTGGGCGTCACCGTCCGCCCGAAGGCCGAGTGGAACGTCTACGACCCGCAGGTCATCCGCTGGCGCCTGGCCGGCGCCGACCGCCCGCACCAGCTGCGCTCGCTCACCGTGCTGCGCTCGGCGATCGAGCCGGTGGCGGCGGGCCTGGCGGCGCGGCACGCCACGGCCGGGCAGTGCGCCGAGCTCACCGAGTGCGCCCTCGGCATGGTGGCCCACTCACGCGGCCACAGACTGGAGGACTACCTCTTCCACGACGTGGCCTTCCACCGGGTGATCCTGGTGGCGTCGGGCAACGAGATGTTCGCCCGGCTCGGCGACGTCGTGGCAGAGGTCCTCGCGGGCCGTACCCAGCACGAGGTCATGTTCGAGGACCCCGACCCGGCCGCCGTCACCCTCCACGTCCAGCTCGCGGAGGCGGTGCGCGAGGGCGACGCACCCCGCGCGGAACAGCTGACCCGCGAGATCACCGCGGGCGCCCTCCAGGAGCTGGACATCCTGGCGCCGTAGCCCTACTCCTCCTCCGGGAACTCCCCGTCCAGATACACCCACGCCCCGTCGACCCGCTCGAACCGGCTGCGTTCCAGCAGCGAGCCGTCCCGGAACGAGGCGCGGAAGGTCACCGTGCCCGTGGAGTGGAAGGCCGAGCCGTCGGTCGTCGCCAGGATCTCCAGACCCGTCCACCGCATCCCGGGGCCCAGGCCGAGCCCGGCCGGACGGGTCCGGGGATGCCAGGTGCGCAGTAGGTACGGCTCGTCCCGCCGGACGAAGGCGGTGTAGCGCGAGCGCATCAGCGCCTCCGCGGTGGGCGCCGCCGCACCGCGGTGGTACCGGCCGCAGCAGTTCTCGTACGTCTCCGGGAGCCCGCACGGGCAGCCGGCGGCGGACTGCCGCCGGGGTCGCTTCGGTGCCACGGACCCGCCCCCTACGCCGACTCGGCGTTGGTGGGCGGCTGCGCCGGACGTGCCGGGACGGCAAGGGTGGGGAGCGCGGGCAGTGCCGTGCGGTGCACCCAGGCGTCGAGGAGGCCGTCCAGCGGCTCGTCCGCGAACCGGTTGACGTGGGCCGTGAACATCGCGGTCGTCACCGCCCCGCCCCGGTGCAGCCCCGCCCACGCCCGCAGCATGTGGAAGAACCGCTCGTCGCCGAGCGCGCAGCGGACCGCGTGGATCGTGACCCCGCCGCGTTCGTAGAGCCGGTCGTCGAACATCGCCTTCTTGCCCGGCGCCGCGATCCGGATGTCCTGCGGCAGCCCGGACAGCAACCGGTGGGCGCCGGCCGCCAGTTGCTGCGCGCTGCGTCCGCCGGACCGCTCCGACCACAGCCACTCCGCGTACTTGGCGAGCCCCTCGTTCAGCCAGATGTGCCGCCAGTCGGCGATGGACACGCTGTTGCCGAACCACTGGTGGGCGAGTTCGTGCGCCACCAGGCGTTCCGAACCCCGCGCGCCGTCCACGTGGTTGGCGCCGAACAGCGACAACCCCTGGGCCTCGACGGGGACGTCGAACTCTTCGTCGGCGACGACGACGGCGTACTCGTCGAACGGGTACGGCCCGAACAGCCGCTGGAACAGGTCCATCATGGCGGGCTGCCGCGCGAAGTCCCTGGAGAACTCGGGGAGCAGCTGCGCCGGTATGTGGCCGTGCATCGGGATCCCGCCGAAGCCCGGATCGCCGAGCAACACCGTCTGGAACTTGCCGATCGCGAGGCTCACCAGGTAGCTCGACGTCGGTGCCGCCTGCTCGTACACCCAGGTCGTCGTGGACGCCTTCGTGGTCCGGGTGAGCAGCCGGCCGCCGGCCACCACCGAGTACGCCGACGGGCAGGTGACCGAGAGCAGGTACGACGCCTTGTCGGCCGGCCGGTCGTTGCACGGGAACCAGGACGGCGCGCCGACCGGCTGGCTGGCCACCAGCGCACCGTCCGTCAGCTCCTCCCAGCCGATCCCGCCCCAGGGGCTGTTCACCGGCTTGGGATTGCCCGACCAGTGGATCTCCACGGTGAAGGCGGCCCCGGCGCGCAGCGGCTTCGCGGGCTTGATCCGCAGCCGGCCGCCGCGGTGCGTCCAGTGCGGCTGGCGGCCGTCCACCCGGATCCGGCCGATCTTGAAGTCGGCCAGGTTCAGCTGGAATTCGGGCAGTGCGGCACGGCCCGCGATCGCGTTGATCCGGGCCATGCCGGCCAGGCGGTTGGGTCCTGGCCGGTAGTCCAGCGTGAGCTCATAGCGATGCACCCGGTACCGGGGATCGCCGTTGTCCGGGAAGTACGGGTCCGGACCCGCCGACTGCTGCACTGCCACTTCCGCGATCGCTCCCTGCGCTGTGCTCGAACCGTCCCTCGGTGCACCGATGCCCGCGGCCACCACCGGACGGCCCGCGCTCAGGGACGCCATGCCTCGATCGGGTTGCCGAGCCAGCGGGTGTCGTCGGGGACCGACTCCGCCGCCATGACGAGCGACGCGGGACCCAGGGTGGTGCGGGCCCCGATCGTGCTGCCGGGCAGCACGATCCCGCCAGGGCCCAGGGTGGCGCCCTCACGGAGAACCACAGTATCCGTCCGCAAGATCCGGTCGTGGAAGAGGTGAGTCTGCAGGACACAGCCGCGGTTCACGGTGGCCGCGTCCTCCAGTGTGACCAAGTCCGTCTCCGGGAGCCAGTAGCTCTCCACCCAGACGCCCCTGCCGATGCGGGCGCCGAGCCCCCGCAGCCAGGCCGTCATCACCGGGGTACCCGGCACCGAGCCGGCCAGCCACGGCACCGCCAGCACCTCGACGAACGTGTCCGCCAGCTCGTTGCGCCACACGAACGAACTCCACAGCGGGTGCTCCCCGCTGCGGTGCCGCCCGACCAGCGCCCACTTGGCCAGCACGGAGACCAGGCCCGCGACGGCACCGGCGCCGAGCAGCACCAGCCCAGACAGCAGTGGCGCCCAGGCCCCCAGCGCGCACAGCGCGCACAGCGCGGCCACCGTAAGCCCTGCCAGCGCCACCGAGCACAGCACCGGCACGATCCGGCACGTCTCCACCAGCGCCCGCGCCCACAGCAGCCGGGCCGGCGGCTCGTAGGTCCGGCTCTGGTCGCCGTCGGCCGCGCTGCGCGGCAGTTTTACCGGCGGCAGCCCCAGGTACGACGTGCCCTTCTTGGCCTTCTTCGGCGTCGCCGACAGCACACCCACCAGACCGCCGTCCGGCACGCTGCGGCCCGGCGCGGTCATCCCGGAGTTCCCGAGGAACGCCCGCCGTCCGATCTCCGCACGCCCGATCCGCACATACCCGCCACCGAGCTCGTACGGCGCGGTCAGCGTGTCGTCGGCCAGGAACGCGCCCTCGCCGACCGTCGTCAGGCTCGGCAGCGCGAGCACGGTCGACACCTCGGCCCCGCGCCCGATCCGCATCCCGAGCAGCCGCAGCCACACCGGCGTGACCAGGCCCGCGTACAGCGGGAACAGCGTCTCGCGGGAGCGGTCCATCAACTGGGACACCGTCCACGCCTGCCAGCCGGTCCTGCCGTGCGTCGGGTAGGTGCCGGTGCTCAGCCCGAGGCTCAGCAGCCGTACGGAGACCAGGATCAGCAGCGCGTACGCCAGCCCGAAGGCCAGCGTGGCCGGGACCAGCGCGACCGCCGCGCCCCGCAGGGCCTCGGCGAGGCCGTCGCCAGGGGCCACGAAAAGCCCGGCGACCAGCAGGGCGGCGACACCGGAGAGCACCGGAAGCGCGCTGAGCCCGAGACCCGTCAGGCCGTACATCACCCGCCAGTACGTGCCGCGCTGCGGCCGGTGCTTGGGCCAGTTCCGCTTGGCCTTGCCCAGCTTGACCGCCGGGGCGCCGGCCCAGCGCTGGCCGGTCGGGACCTGCCCGGTGACCGCGGAACCGGGGGCCACCTCGGCGCGCTTGCCGACCCGGGCGCCCGGGAAGAGCATGCTGCGCGTCCCGACGACCGCGTGGGCGCCGATCCGGACCGGGCCGATCACCAGCCGGTCGCCGTCCAGCCAGGAGCCGGACAGGTCCACCTCGGACTCCACGGCCGCGCCCCGCCCGATGCGGAGCAGGCCAGTGACCGGCGGCAGCGAGTGCAGGTCCACCTCGGGCCCGATCTTGGCGCCCAGCGCCCGCGCGTACCGCTCCAGCCAGGACCCGGTCAGCGTCGTCGCCCCGGCCGACTCGGCCAGCCGCTCCGCCGCCCACAGCCGCAGGTGCACGGAGCCGCCGCGCGGGTGGGTGCCCGGCTTCACGCCCCGCAGCAGCAGCCGCGCGCCACCGGCCGCGAGCGCGATCCGGCCGGGCGGGGTGAAGAGCACCAGGGCCCCGGCGGCGACCAGCCACCAGGGGGCGGTGGGCAGCCAGCCGTAGCCGCCCAGCACGTTGCCGAGCGCGGCGAGGACCACCGTCCAGCGCAGCCCGAGGAGGGTGAACAGGGGGAGCAGGAGCAGCAGCTGCACCAGCTGGGCGCCGCGCGGCACCGGCGCGACGGTGCGCTCGGCGCCGTCGTCCTGCACGGACTCCTCCAGCCGGCGGGCGAGCTTGCGCAGCACCGGCTGCTGGTAGATGTCGAGGACGGCCGCGCTCGGGTAGCGGGTGCGCAGCCGGGTGGTGAGCTGGGCGGCGGACAGACTGCCGCCGCCGATCGCGAAGAAGTCGTCGGCGGCACTGCTCACCGGGATGCCGAGGACCTCGGTCCACTGCTCGGCGAGCCAGGCCTCGGTGCCGTACAGCTGCTCGGCCGGGCCGCCGGTCTCCAGGCCCTCCAGGGGCCAGGGCAGGGCGTTGCGGTCGACCTTGCCGGAGGTGCGGGTGGGCAGCTCGGCGACCGGCGCGAGCAAAGGCACCAGGGCCGCCGGCAGCTCGGCGCGCAGCTTCTCGACGGCCGCCGCGTGGTCCCAGCCGTCCTGGGTGACGACATAGCCGACCAGGAGCTGGTTGCCGCTGCGCGCGGTCCGTACGGCCGCCGCCGCGCCCGCGACGCCGGGCAGCGCCTGGAGGGCCGCGTCGACCTCGCCGAGCTCGATCCGGCGCCCGCCGAGCTTGATCTGCTCGTCGGCCCGCCCGAGGAAGACCAGCCCCTCACGGTCGGCGCGCACCAGGTCACCGCTGCGGTACGCCCGCGCCCAGCCCAGCGACTCCAGCGGCGCGTACTTCTCGGCGTCCTTCTCCGCGTCGAGGTAGCGGGCGAGGCCGACCCCGCCGATCACCAGCTGGCCGCTCTCGCCCATGGCCACGGGCGCGCCCGCCTCGTCCACGACGGCCAGCTCCCAGCCGTTCAGCGGCAGCCCGATGCGGATCGGTTCCTCGCCGGTCATCAGGGCGGCACAGGCGACGACGGTGGCCTCGGTGGGGCCGTAGGTGTTCCAGACCTCGCGGCCCTCGGTCACCAGGCGCTGCGCCAGCTCGGGCGGGCAGGCCTCGCCGCCGAAGATGAGGAGGCGGACGTCGTTGAGGGTCTCGGGCTCCCAGAGGGCGGCCAGCGTGGGCACGGTCGAGACGACGGTGATCTCCTGCTCGACCAGCCAGGGGCCGAGGTCGGCGCCGCTGCGCACCTGGGAGCGCGGCACGGGGACCAGGCAGGCGCCGTAGCGCCAGGCCAGCCACATCTCCTCGCAGGAGGCGTCGAAGGCCACCGAGAGGCCCGCCATGACCCGGTCGACGGGCCCGATCGGCTCCTCGGTCAGGAACAGCGCGGCCTCGGCGTCCACGAAGGCTGCGGCGCTGCGGTGGGTGACGGCGACGCCCTTGGGCTTGCCGGTGGAACCGGAGGTGAAGATGATCCAGGCGTCGTGCTCGGCGCCGGGGCGGCCGGAGGGCTGCCCGGACCTGCGGCGCACGTCGATGTGCAGCCCCGCGCCGAGGACGGCCGCCACCTCCGCCTCGCCGAACACCAGGGCGGCCCGCTCGTCCGGGTCCTCGGCGTCCACCGGGACGTAGGCGGCGCCGGCCGCGAGCACGCCGAGTACGGCGACGTACAGGTCGTTGGTTCCGGACGGCACCCGCACGCCCACGCGGTCCCCGAGCCCGATCCCGGCCTCGGCGAGCCGCTGCCGCAGCCGCGCCACCTCCGTGGCGAGCGCGCGGTAGGTGAGCTGAGCGGTGCCGTCGTCCAGGGCGAGCTCGTCGGGATGTGCCCGTACCGTTGCCTCGAACACGTCCACGAGCGTGCGCGGCGATGCCGCCGCCCCGGCCGAGAACCGTGCCGTGTTCCCGAACTCCTCGCGGATCTCTTCGTCGAGCAGGCCGAGAGCACTGCTCTCGTCAATCGCTGCCATCCGGTCCTCGCGTCTCGTTCCCGGAACCTCCGGGGTGCCGGCGGGCCCGCAGGTCTGCCTGGGGTTGTCCGGCTCCGGCTGGGTAACAAGCCGGAAATATTAGTACGACGCTAGGTTCCCGTTCATCCCGCGGCCACCTGGAGACGGCCGTTTGGAGCAGTCCCTTGAACGTTAAGCAACTCCTGACCTGGGATTCTCCGCGCACGACGAGAGATGGGACACACAGCGTGAGGCAGGCCAACTCCATGTGTCCGACGGTCGGTACGACAACGGCCGGCCCTGCGGCGAGGAGGGGGGAGCGATCGCCGCGGAACCGGCCGTCGCCGTGGGGGCGGAGGAAACGTCACAGGGGGCCGGAGGTCACGCGGCGCTCACCTCGGCCCAGATGGACTTGCCCCAGGGCAGGTTGCCCACACCCCAGCGGCCCGAGCAGAGCGCGTCGAGGATCAGCAGACCGCGCCCGCGGTCCCGTTCGACCGAGATGGGGCGCAGCCGGGGATGGCGGCCCAGCGGGTCGTGCACCTCGACCCGGGTCCGGGAGCCGTCGGAGTCGATGACGAGACGGACCGGGTCGTCCGGGTCGGTCTCGTAGCGCAGGGAGTTGGTGACCAGCTCGCAGGTGACCAGGGCGACCGCGTCGATGTGGTCGCGGGAGGCGTCAGGGGTGTGGTGCGCGATGAAGTCGCTCACGAACAGCCGGGCGGCTTTGGCCGACTGAGGCTCGCTGGCCAGTAACAGGACTGGCGGCGGGGCGACTTGCACGGGGCGGGGTTCGGTCGTGGTGCTCCGCTGGCGTTCGATCATGTGCATCCCCTCACGGGCATGTCCCAACGCAGGCACGGTAGTTCGCCATGCGAGTGCGGTCACTGTCGTATTTCCCGGATTCATGGTGCCTTCACGGCACAGTCGATCGCAATACGTCCCACCCGATGTGAAATATTGCGCATCGAGTCGAGAGACTTGCGGCACAACTCGTCAGCCGGTGGCGGGGGTCGGGGCGGCACGGGCAGACTGTCGGGCAGTTCACCGGAGAGAAGGGGGAATCCGTGAGCACGCCCACGGTGCGCCGGCGACGGCTCGGTGCGAAATTGCGCGAACTGCGCGGCGAACTCACCCTCGACGAGGTCGCCGAGCACTCCGACGGCGCGTTCGTCTCCTCCAAGCTGTCCCGGATGGAGACCGGCAAGACCGCTCCCAAGGCAGCGGACATCCAGGCGCTGCTCCACCTGTACGGCGAACTCGGCCGCGACGTCAGCGACGAACTGCGCGCGGCCCTGATCACGCTCACCAAGGAGGGCGGCCGGCGCGGCTGGTGGCACTCGTACCGGGGTGTCCTCACCCCGGTGTACGAGGACCTGATCAGCCTGGAGGCGGAGGCCGAGACGGTCTCCACCTGGCAGCTGGGCATGGTCCCCGGACTGCTCCAGACCGCCGAGTACGCCCGCGAGATCATCCGGGCGACCGCCATGTCCGAGGCGGTCGAGGCACGGGTCGACGCGCTCGTCGAGGTACGGCTGGCACGCCAGGCCGTCCTCACCCGGGACAGCGACCCGCTGGCGCTCTGGGCGATCATCTCCGAACAGGCCCTGCGCTCCACCACCGAGGATCCCGCCCTGATGTACGAGCAGTTGGGGCGCCTGCTTACGATGGGGCGGCGCCCGAACATCAACATCCAGGTGTTGAGATCGGACGCTCCCCTGCACGCCGGGCTCACCGGCACCTTCAGCATCCTGGGCTTCGGTCCGCACACGGACCTGGACGTCGTCCACCAGGAAGGGCTGACCTCCGCCCTGTACATCGAGGAACGTGATCGGGTCTCCACGCACCGGGCCGCGTGGCAACGCCTCACGTCTGCCGCCGAGTCCGTCGAGGCGTCGGTGGAACTGATCACCCAGATAAGGAAGAACGAATAGCGAATGAAGCACGCTGACGACGCGTCGACTCTGCCGGTGACCTGGTGGAAGTCCTCGGCGTCCGCATCACAGTCCGACTGCGTGGAATGCGGGATCGTCGACGAGGCGACGGTCGCCGTCCGCGACAGCAAGCGGCCCGACGGGCCCGCGCTCCTGCTGGACCGCACCACGCTCCGTGCGTTCACCTCCGCCGTCGCCCTGCGTGACGGCCGAATAGGCGGCCCGAACCGCCTCGGCTGAGACAGCGGCGCCCACCGCGAGGTGGTCGCCCGCGCTCCGCCCCAGAACCGCTCAAAACCAAGAAACCCCTGCTCAGCAGGGGTTTCTTCGTGGTGTCCGAGGGGGGACTTGAACCCCCACGCCCGATAAAGGGCACTAGCACCTCAAGCTAGCGCGTCTGCCATTCCGCCACCCGGACAAGGTGTCTGTCGTGCGAAGTGCTCCGTGCGGGTTTCCCTCGCGGCGACGGAGGAAACACTACCAGGCTTTCGGGGGTGGCCGATCACACCCCGTTCCGGGACCCGCGGGCGTGAACGGCGTGTGACGGGCCGGGACCGGCCTTGGGCCCGGAGCGGGAAGGGAGAGAGGATGGCGGGGACCGGGCGGCAGTGACAGCGGAAGGAAGCAGCGTGAGCGAGACGGACACGGCCAGGGGCGTCACCGGCGAGGACGAGGTCGTGGACCTCTGCCGCGAGCTGATCCGGTTCGACACCAGCAACTACGGCGACCACTCCGGTCCCGGCGAGCGCAAGGCCGCCGAGTGGGTCGCCGAGAAGCTCGCCGAGGTCGGCCTGGAGCCGAAGATCTTCGAGTCCCACCCGGGCCGCGCCTCGACGGTGGCCCGCATCGAGGGCGCGGACCCGTCCCGGCCCGCGCTCCTCATCCACGGCCACCTCGACGTCGTACCGGCCAACGCCGACGACTGGACCCACCACCCCTTCTCCGGCGAGATCGCGGACGGGTGCGTGTGGGGGCGGGGCGCCGTCGACATGAAGGACATGGACGCGATGACCCTGGCGGTCGTACGGGACCGGCTGCGCAGCGGCCGCAGGCCGCCCCGGGACATCGTGCTGGCCTTCCTCGCCGACGAGGAGGCCGGCGGCACCTGGGGCGCCCGGCACCTGGTCGACAACCACGCGGACCTCTTCGAGGGCGTCACCGAGGCGATCAGCGAGGTCGGCGGGTTCTCCTTCACGGTGAACGAGCAGCGCCGGCTCTACCTCATCCAGACGGCCGAGAAGGGCATGCACTGGATGAAGCTGAAGGTGGCCGGCACCGCAGGGCACGGCTCGATGATCCACCGCGACAACGCGATCACCGAACTCTCCGAGGCCGTGGCCCGGCTCGGCCGGCACAGGTTCCCGGTGCGGGTCACCAAGACCACCCGGGCCTTCCTCGACGAGCTGGGCGACGCGCTCGGCACCGAGCTCGACCCGGAGGACATGGAGTCGACGCTGGCCCGGCTCGGCGGCATCGCCAAGCTGATCGGCGCGACCCTGAGCAACACCGCCAACCCGACCCAGCTGAACGCCGGCTACAAGGTCAATGTCATCCCCGGCGAGGCCACCGCGCACGTGGACGGCCGCTTCCTGCCCGGTCACGAGGAGGAGTTCCTCGCCGACCTCGACCGGATCCTCGGCCCGAACG
Organism: Streptomyces sp.; assembly: GCF_019510245.1. Classification (GTDB taxonomy): domain Bacteria; phylum Actinomycetota; class Actinomycetes; order Streptomycetales; family Streptomycetaceae; genus Streptomyces. Next base: position 45,469 of record NZ_JAEKKT010000143.1, read on the forward strand.
TGGTCCGCTCGGACGTGCACTCCGACAAAGCCCTGGAGACCAGCTTCGACGGGGCCCTGGTGGAGGCCATGCAGTCCTCGCTGCTCGCCGAGGACCCGACTGCCAAGGCCATCCCCTACATGCTCTCCGGCGGAACCGACGCCAAGTCCTTCGACGACCTCGGCATCCGCGGCTTCGGCTTCGCGCCGCTCAAGCTGCCGCCGGAGCTGGACTTCGCCGGCATGTTCCACGGCGTGGACGAGCGGGTGCCGGTGGACGGGCTGCAGTTCGGCGTGCGCGTCCTCGACCGCTTCATCGACGCGTCGTGAAGCCGTACGGGACGTGAAGCCCTGGCTTCAGGTAATCGTGCGGCTGTACGAGGCCGACTGGAAAGAGTGAATGCGACGATAAGCTCGTAGCTCCATTACTCCCTCCTCGTTACATCTCATGCGATCCGCTACTTGGAATCGCATTGCCAACAAGGAGGAATAATGCTCAAGAAGGTCGTCGCTGCTGCGGCTGTCACTGGTGGTCTGGTTCTCGCGGGTGCGGGCATGGCCGTCGCCGACTCGGGTGCCCAGGGCGCTGCCGTGGGTTCCCCGGGTGTCGTCTCCGGCAACGTGATCCAGGTTCCCGTGCACGTCCCGGTGAACGTCTGCGGTAACACGATCTCCGTGATCGGGCTGCTGAACCCCGCCTTCGGCAACACCTGCATCAACAAGTGACGCGGACTCCCTGAGGGGCGTCGTCTTTCCGTCGGCCCCGGAGCGCGCGCCATGTGCTCCGGGGCCGACCGGTTTTTCCGCAGGGTTTTTCTGCGGGTGAATGCTAGGTCAGGATCCAAGGCAGGGGGGAATTCATAAAATGCGACAGGGTACCCGCAAGGGCCTTATGACAGTGGCCGCGGCGACCGGCGTGATCGCCGCGGCAGGCGGTTATGCCCACGCCGACTCGGGAGCCGTCGGCTCCGCCGGCGACTCACCCGGCGTGCTCTCCGGCAACACCGTGCAAGCGCCAGTACACGTGCCGGTGAACGTCTGCGGCAACACCGTGAACGTCGTCGGCGCCCTCAACCCGTCGATGGGCAACAAGTGCGCCAACCGCGGCGCAGGGGGCGGCGCTTCGACGGGCTACGGCGACACCGGAGGCTACGGCGGCCACGGCGGCTCGCACGCCGGAGGACACACCGCGGGCTCGCCCGGTGTCGGTTCGGGCAACATCGTGCAGGCGCCGATCGACGTCCCGGTCAATGTCTGCGGCAACAGCGTCAACGTCATCGGTGTCGGCAACGCCGCGCTGGGCAACGAGTGCGCCAACGGCGGGGGTTCCGGCCACCCCGGGCACCCCGGCCACCCCGGAACTCCCGGACATCCAGGCGGCGGTCACCCCACGCAGCCGCCCGGACACGGTGGCCACGGGGGCCACCACTGCGGGCATGGCGGCCACGGCACGCTCCCTGGGCACGGAGGGCGCGGGAGCAACCCGCCCGGGAATCCGGGGAACCCCGGAACTCCGGGTCAGCCGGGACACCCGGGAACTCCGGGTCAGCCGGGGCACCCGGGAACTCCGGGTCAGCCGGGGCACCCGGGCACTCCGGGCCAGCACCCGGGAACGCCCCCCGCCCACTCCGGGGGCAACACCGTCCCGACGGGCGCCCACGGCTCCAGCGTCGTCAATCCGCTGGGCAGCGCCTCGGTGAGTGCCCCCGTCGCCGCCCCGCAGCTCGCGCACACCGGCAGTGACATGCCGCTGGGCCTCGCACTCCCGGCGGGCGCGGGCGCGCTGCTCGCGGGCGCGGTGCTCTACCGCAGGGCGCGCGCCGCTGCGTAGCGCACGGACGGTGACGCACCGGTGGCGGTGCGTGGAACGGAACGGGCCCCGTCGACGCGGGGCCCCTTCCGTCAGTCGGCCAGTCTCACCATGTGGCACGCACCTGGCGGATGATCCGCCGGCGCAACCGCACCCTGCGGCTGCCGTCGCGCATGAGGCTCAGTCGGTCCAACTCCCAGTGTCCGTACTCGGCATGGTCCGTCAGCAGACGTGTGGCCTCCTTGCGGGACACCCCGCGAGGTACGTACACGTCGACAAATTCGTATTCCGGCATCGCATCTATTGTGCGGGCTGGTGCCCGGTACGGATAGCGTCTGCACTATGTCTGATGCTGCGCAGCCCACCGCTGCCGAGGTACGCGCCGCCGCCGAGGCGGTCAAGACCGCGCTCGACCGCCATCTGGCCGCGGTCGAACGCAGGTCGGGGGAGGACGACCCGGCTGTCTACGAGGCGTTCAACCAGCTGGCCGCTGCCGCCGAGGTCTACGACGAGCTCCTGTACGACCGCTACGACGAGGTCACACCCTTCGAGATCCCCGGTACGGACGACTCGCTGCCGCCGTACGCGGGCCCCGAGGAACCGAACGCGATCAGCGTGCTGATCCGCCGCGACTACGCCGTGGCGGAACCACAGCGGCTGCTGGCCCAGGCCCAGCGGGTCGAGGCGGTGGAGTACGACGACGGCCCCGGCGCGGACGAGGACGCGGCCGGCACGATCCACGGGGCGCTGGGCGTCCTGTTCGGCGAGTTCGAACCGGACGAGATCGCCTCCCGGCACAAGGAGTTCGGCCTGGAGGAGGGTGACTCCACGCTCTGGGTGACCGCGGCCGACGAGCCGGCCGAGCCCGGCGAGTGGCTGGAGGCGCCCTTCGAGGGGGTCGACCCGCAGCGGGTGGTGTGCCGCTTCGACGTCAGCGCGGTCTTCGACGAGGAGGACGCGGAGGACGGCGAGGACACCGCGGAGACAGACGAACTGGACGACCTCGACCTGGACGAGGACGAGGATCTGGAACCGTTGGACGCCGAGCGCTGATCCGCCCCTCGGCGGCTCGGCCCGCGCCGAGCCGCCGGAGGCACACCGGTCAGTCCGCCGCGGGGACCTGTGTCTTCAGCAACAGCGGCAGGCGGGTCGTCCGCGGCTTCGGCAGGCTCTCGGCCACCGCCTTCGGCAGGGCCTGTTCCACACCGTGGACCACCGACAGGTGGCGCTCCGCCCGGCTGAACGCCGTGTACACCCAGGGGCGGCTGAGGGACTGGACCGCGTCCCCGGGCAGCACCACGACCGCCGCCGGCCAGCGGCCGCCCACCGCCTGGTGGGCGGTCAGGGCCCAGCCGTGGCGGACGGACTGCTCCACCCGCTCCTTCGGCACGACCACGGGCACGCCCGCGCACGACAGGTGCAGCCCGTCGGCGTCGGCCGTCACCACCTGGCCCGGCACGGTACGGCCCGGCGCGGGGGAGTAGGCGATCCGGTCACCGGGGTCGAAGCCGCCGAAGCGGCCGGGGCCCGGATTGAGCCGTTCCTTGAGGGCGGTGTTGAGGGCGCGGGTGCCGGCCGCTCCGCCGTGCCCCGGAGTGATCACCACGGTCTGCTCGGCGGGAACGCCGATCGCGCGCGGGACGGAGTCGGCGACCAGCTGCACCGTACGGTGCACGGCCTCGCCCGCGTCCCGCACCGGCACGATCACGACCTCCTTGCCGGGCGCCTCGACCTGGGCGAGCTCGCCGACGCCGATCCCGGAGACCAACTCGCCGAGCGGGCCGGGGTCGGGCGTGCGGGAGGCGATCTGCGGGCACACGCGGGCCGCCAGCAGGTCGGCGAAGACCCGCCCGGGGCCCGCGGACCACAACGCCGCCGGATCCCCGCTCAGCACCAGCCGGGCGCCGTCGGGCAGCGCCTCCACGAGCATCGCCGCACCCTCCACGTCCAGCTGGGGCGCGTCCAGCACGATCAGCAGGTCCAGGGCCAGCGCGCCGTCCGCGTCCCGGCCGGGCCCCGCGGCCCCGGCGAGCAGGTCGGCGACGGTGCCCACGGCTTCCGCGCCGCCCGCGAGGCGCCGGCCGCCGTCAGGGGAGTGGGTCGCCGCGAAGGCACGCAGTCCGGCCGAGCGGGCGGCGCTGAGCAGGCCCGCGGGTTCGGCGCGGGCCGCCTCCCCGCCCGTGTGCAGCACCAGGCCGTGCCCGGCGAGCGCCCGCGCCAGCTCCGCGGCACCGCCGGAGGCCGCCGCCGCGGCCGCCTCCCAGGGCTCCGGGGCCTCCTTGGCCAGGGAGTTGACCAGCCGGGCCAGCCCGTCGGCGAGGCTCTCCTCGGCCAGCGCGTACCGCTCCAGGGCGACCAGGACCCGGACCGGCCGCTCCTCCTCGTCGTCCTCGGGCTCCGGGGCGCCCGGATCCAGGGCGTCCTGGAAGACCAGCGCCTCGCCCTCCGCGAGCGCGTCCTGCACGGCCGCCTCCGGGTCGGGCACCGCGCGCCGGGCCAGCGCGGCGGTGAGCGCCGGCATCTCCAGGGCGGTGTGCCCGGCCACGGCGGCCTGCTCGAGAAGCCAGCCGGTCACCGCCCGCCCGCGCCGCTCGTCGTCCGGACCGCATTCGGCGCCGAGCAGCGCCCGCGCGAACCCGTCGGCCTGGTCCGGCCGTACCCCGGTGACCCGGAGCAGCTGCCAGGGGTCCTCCCGCAGCAGCGCCGCCGCGCCCTCCCCGAGAGCGGCGGCGACCTGGGGCGCGAGGGACTCGGGCGCGCCCCCGTCGGACAGGACCCGGCGTACCTCCGCGACCGTCTGAGCGGCGGGCCCGGGGGCGGCCGGTGCGGGCTGGGGCCGGCGGACGGGCTCCGGGGCGGGGGCCGCCGGGCGCGGGGCCGCCTCCGGGACGGGGAACACGGTGGCCGCCGGTTTCCCGCCGCTCTCCACGGCCCGCACGGCCGCGAGCAGATCGGCGGCCTTGCCGCTGAGCTTGGCCCCGCTCTCGATCGGCGCCGGCTTCTCGGCCTTCCGCCGCTCGATCCGCTCCCGCTCGGCCCGCTGAGCGGCCAGCTCGGCCGCGGCCTCGGACTGCTGGGGGGTGTCCGCCGAGCCCTCGGTGGAGCCGGAGGAGGCCGCGCCCGCGACCCCGCTGTCTCCACCGACGCCGTCCGGGCCGGCCGCCGCGGCTCCGGCGCGCCCCGAATCCGCGGCCGTGACGGCCGCAGCGCCGTCCCCGACCGGGCCGTCCGCGGTGGCTTCGCCGTCGGCTCCGTCGCCGTCGGTCCTGTTGCCGTCACCGGCTCGGCTGTCCATGCCGGTGGTGCCTGCGACCGGCGAGTCGCTCGCTCCGGCCGGCCCGCCGGTGAGGTCTTGGGCCCCTGTCGGCCCCCCGGCCGTCCGGTCCTCGTCGGCCTCGGGCTCGGCGCCCAGCCCCGGCTCCGTGCTCACAGCGTGCTCCAGTCGTGATCGGGATAGCGGTGCACGGGCGCCGACACATCGTCGAGCGCCCGGCAGATCTCGTCAGGAAGCGTAAGGGCCTCCACTGACAACGCCCCGGCGAGCTGCTGCGCGTTGCGCGCGCCGACGATCGGCGCGGCCACGCCCGGCCGGTCCCGCACCCATGCGAGCGCCACCTGGAGCGGGGTGACCGCGAGTCCGTCCGCCGCCGTCTGCACCGCGTCCACGATGCGGGTCGCGGTGTCGTCGAGGTACGGCTCGACGAACGGCGCCAGATGCTCGGAGGCGCCGCGCGAGTCCGGGGGAGTGGAGTGCCGGTACTTCGCGGTCAGCACGCCCCGGCCCAGCGGGGAGGACGGCAGCAGGCCGATGCCCAGGTCGAGGGCGGCGGGCAGCACCTCGCGCTCGACGCCTCGCTGGAGCAGCGAGTACTCCAGCTGTGTGCTGGCCAGCCGGGTGCGGGTGCCCGGCGTCGCGAGCTGCCAGGTCGCGGCCTTCGCCAGCTGCCAGCCGCAGAAGTTGGAGACCCCGGCGTAGCGGGCGCGGCCGCTGCTCACCGCCAGGTCGAGCGCTTGCAGCGTCTCCTCCAGCGGGGTGTCCGGGTCGTAGGCGTGCACGTGCCAGACGTCGACGTGGTCGGTGCCGAGGCGGGCCAGGGAGGCGTCCAGCGCGGCGAGCAGGTGGCCGCGTGAGCCGTCGAAACGCCGGTCGGGGTCGGGGACGCTGCCCGCCTTCGTCGAGATGACCAGGTCCCTGCGTGGCACCAGCCCTTCCATGAGCTGCCCGAGCAGGTACTCGGCCTCGCCGTCGCCGTACACGTCCGCGGTGTCGACGAGGGTCCCGCCCGCCTCCCAGAACGCCTTCAGCATGTCCGCGGCGTCGTGCTCGTCGACGTCCCGGCCCCAGGTGAGGGTGCCGAGTCCGATTCTGGACACACGCAGGCCGGTACGGCCGAGATGCCTCTGCTCCATGCCCGCGAGATTACTGGCCAGAGCTGGTGCGTTGGGTTGCCTGTGGATAACCGGTTTCCCCAGCGCGGGGGGCTTCGAAGGTACGGGGCTCACCCGGCCAAGGGGCGCGGGGCCGTATCGATGTGCGGCTCCGCCGCATGGGCGCGACCAGCCCCCACGGCCCGCAGTTGGACCACGGCCGATCCGCCGCACAGAAATCCCCGCGCTAAGGTCTCTCGCGACAGCGACGTTACTGATCGGTAAGGGGAATGGCCATGCAGCTCGGGATCAACCTCGGCTACTGGGGCGCCGGGATGGACGGGGACAATCTGGCCGTGGCGCAGGAGGCCGAGCGGCTCGGGTACGCCGTGTGCTGGGCCGCCGAGGCCTACGGCTCCGACGCCGCCACCGTGCTCAGCTGGGTCGCCGCCCAGACCGAGCGCATCGACGTCGGCTCGGCCATCTTCCAGATCCCGGCCCGGCAGCCCGCCATGACCGCGATGACCGCCGCCACCCTCGACTCCCTGTCCGGCGGCCGTTTCCGGCTCGGCCTCGGCGTCTCCGGGCCGCAGGTCTCCGAGGGCTGGTACGGCGTCAAGTTCGACAAGCCGCTCTCCCGCACCCGCGAGTACGTGGAGATCGTACGGAAGGCGATGACCAGGGAACGGCTGTCGTACGAGGGCGAGCACTGGACGCTGCCGCTGCCGGGCGGCCCCGGCAAGCCGATCAAGCTGACCGTGCACCCGGAGCGCGAGCACATCCCGGTCTACATCGCCGCCATCGGCCCGAAGAACCTGGAGCAGACCGGCGAGATCGCCGACGGCGCGCTGCTGATCTTCCCCTCCGCCGAGCACCTGGAGGAGACGGCCGTGAAGTACCTGCGCGCGGGCCGGGAGAAGGCCGGCCGGACCCTCGACGGGTTCGACATCTGCCCGACACTGCCGCTCGCCGTCGGCGACGACAAGGACGTGGCCTCGCTCGCGGACACCTTCCGGCCCTACACCGCGCTGTACGTCGGCGGCATGGGCAGCCGCAAGCAGAACTTCTACAACCAGCTCGCCCAGCGCATGGGCTACGAGCGGGAGGCCGCCGAGATCCAGGACAAGTACCTGTCCGGGGACAGGGACGGGGCCGCGGCCGCCGTACCGCACGACCTGATCGACCAGACCACGCTGCTCGGTTCCGTGGACCGGATCGCCGACCGGATGAAGGCCTACGCGGCCGCCGGGGTCACCACGCTCTCGCTCGCGCCCGCCGGGTTCGCGCTGGAGGAGCGGCTCGCCTCGCTGCGGGCCGGCGCCGAGGCCCTGGAGCGCGCCGGGCTCGCGTGAGCCTCCGGCACGGGAGAGAGGTCCGCGGCCGTGGTGGGGGCTCGGGGGGTCTTCCCCGCCACGGCCGTCACCCGGAACAACGCGTCCGTGCCCGCGCGGTTACGCCCCCGGCGTGACCGCGCCGCCCCTCCTTTCGGCTGAGTCCGCCCGCGCACCTGTTGCAGCGACCCCGACGCGGCATTTGACTCGTTCTTTGCGGGTCTGGTGAGTCCTCCAGAGAGGTGCCCACGATGCTTTCGGCCAGGAGTCTGTTCCAGGAGATCCTCGACAACGACGAGTCCTTCCGGCTCTTCTGCTCCATCGCGGCCGGCGGGGAGTCCCAGGGCGGCTGGGAGAACGCACGGATCGCCGCACTGGTACCGCGGAGCGAACGCGACCTCGCCCCCAAGATCACCCGCCACGGCGCCGACGAGGACAAGCACGGGCGCATCTTCCACGCCCTGCTGCGCAAGCGCGGGCTGGCGCCCGTTCCGGTGCCGGCCGACACCGACTACACGATGATCCTGGAACGGCACGGCATCGGGCTCGCCCACGAACGGCTCCGGGCCGACCGGCCGCTCACGGTGCCGGACATCGTCAGCTACCTCGCCCACAGCCGGGTCACCGAGCAGCGCGCCTCCGAGCAGATGGAACTGCTGCGCCGGTACTTCGCCGACCATCCGGACGTGGGCCGCGCGGTGTCCATGATCTCCGGGGACGAGGACAACCACCTCGCCTACTGCCACGAGGAACTGCTGCGTCTCGCCGCCGCCGGGCACGGCCGCACCATCCAGCGCACGCTCCGCGTGTGCGCCCTCGCCGAGATCCGCGTCCACCGGGACGTCAGCCTCGCCGTCATGGCCCACATGGGCCGCATCCTCGGCTGGCCGAGGGCCAGGTCCGCGCTCCTGGCGTTCGGCATCCGCGCCGTCTACGCCTACGAACGCGCCGTCGGCTGGCGCCGCATGGTCTCGCTGCGGATGCCGGAGCGCAGGGACGCCCTGGGCGGCCCCGCGACCCCGGCCCCCGAGTTCGCCTGAGCCCGCCGGCCGCAGGCGGCCCTCACATCCACCCGCGGCGCTTGAACAGCCGGTACAGCGACAGCTCCAGCAGGACCATGAACAAGATCACCGCCGGGTAGGCCCAGAACCAGTGCAACTCGGGCATGTGGTCGAAGTTCATGCCGTAGATCCCCGCGATCAGCGTCGGTACCGCGGCCATGGCCGCCCACGCGGAGATCTTCCGCATGTCGTCGTTCTGCCGCACGCTCATCTGCGCGAGATGGGCGCTGAGGACGTCCGACACCAGCCGGTCCAGGCCCTCCACACTCTCGTTCACCCGCGTCAGGTGGTCGTTGACGTCACGGAAGAACGGCCGGGCCTCCGCGTGCACGAAGGGCACGGTCACGCCGCTGCCGTACGGGCCCACGCCGGCCAGCTTCGTCATGGGCAGCGCCAGCGGCACGGTCGCCCGGCGGAACTCCAGGATCTGCCGCTTGAAGGTGTAGATCCGCGACGCGGTGTGCCGGGAGCCGCCGCCGCTCGGCGAGAACACCTCGGTCTCCAGCTCCTCCAGGTCGTTCTGGAGCTCGGTGGCGACCGCCAGGTAGTTGTCGACGACCGCGTCGGAGATCGAGTGCAGCACCCCCGTCGGCCCGTGCTTGAGCATCTCGTGCTGCTCCTCCAGATGCCGCCGGATGTCGCCGAGCGGCGACGGCGTCCCATGGCGCACGGTGACCACGAAGGAGTCCCCGATGAAGATCATCAGCTCACCGGAGGTCACCGTGTCGCTCTTCGGCTCGTACGTCACCGGCTTCAGGACGACGAACAGCGAGTCGTCGTACACCTCCAGCTTGGGCCGCTGGTGAGCGGTCAGGGCGTCCTCGACGGCCAGCGGATGCAGCCCGAACTCGTCGGTGACCAGGTCGAACTCGCGCTCCGTCGGCTCGTACAGGCCGATCCACAGGAAACTGTCGCCACGCGCGCGTGCCTCCGCGAGGGCGTCGGAGAAGTCCTGCGGAGTCTCCGTCCGCTCCCCGTCCCGGTAGATGGCGCAATCGACGATCACGGAGCGTATTCTCCCGTCGCCCGGCCACCTGTGCACTTCGGGGTACGCCTACCCTGGGCCGCATGCCCACGCTGATCCTCGTAAGGCACGGACGGTCCACCGCCAACACCTCTGGCGTGCTCGCCGGCTGGACGCCGGGCGTCGCCCTCGACGAGCGGGGGGCCACCCAGGCCGCCGCGCTGCCCGGCCGGCTCGCCGGGCTGCCGATCTCCGAGCTCGTCACCAGCCCGCTGCAACGCTGCCAGGAGACGGTCCGCCCGCTCCTCGACGCCCGCCCCGAGCTCACCGCCCACACCGACGAGCGGATCGGGGAGGCCCACTACGGCGACTGGTCCGGCCGCAAGCTCGCCGAACTCAAGGACGAGCCGCTGATGGAGGTCGTCCAGGCCCACCCGTCGGCGGCCGCGTTCCCCGGCGGCGAGTCCATGCGGGCCATGCAGACCCGCGCCGCCGAGGCGGTCCGGGAGTGGAACGCGCGCGTGGAGCGCGACCACGGCCCGGACGCCGTCTATGTCATGTGTTCGCACGGTGACATCATCAAGTCCCTCGTCGCGGACGCGCTCGGCCTGCATCTCGACCTCTTCCAGCGGATCTCCGTCGAACCGTGTTCCATCACCGCGATCCGCTACACCCGCCTCAGGCCGTTTCTCGTTCGTCTCGGGGACACCGGGGATCTCGCCTCCCTTGCTCCTCGCGAGGAACCCCCCGGGGAAGACGCCCCGGTCGGTGGCGGCGCCGGCGCGCCGTGATCGTCAGCCGCAGTAGGGTGAAGCGATCCACGTAAGCGGCCCCCGGCCGCGTCGTCGCCCGCCCGAAACCCACGCACTCTCGATTCCCATGGAGACAGGACGTGTCCCGTCAGGTGTTCCTCTACGATCCGCCGGACCGTTTCGTCGCGGGCACGGTCGGAATGCCCGGACGCCGTACGTTCTTCCTCCAGGCCACCGCCGGCCCCCGGACGACCAGCGTGGCCCTGGAGAAGACCCAGGTCGCCGCACTCGCCGAACGCATGGACGAACTCCTCGACGAGGTCGTGCGCCGCAGCGGCGGCAACGCCGCCGTGCCCGCCGTCGCCCCCACCGAGATCGCCGACAGCGCCCCGCTGGACACCCCCATCGAGGAGGAGTTCCGCGTCGGGACCATGGCGCTCGCCTGGGACGGCGAGGAAGAGCGCATGATCGTCGAGGCACAGGCCCTCGTGGAGCTGGAGGCCGACTCCGAGGAGGACCTCGCCGAGGCCGAGGAGCGGCTCCTCCAGGACGAGGAGAACGGGCCCCCGATGCTGCGGGTCCGGCTGACCGGCGCGCAGGCCAGGGCCTTCGCCAAGCGCGCCCTGGACGTCGTCAACGCCGGGCGGCCGCCGTGCCCGCTGTGCAGCCTCCCGCTCGACCCGGAAGGACACGTATGTCCGCGCCAGAACGGATACCGCCGCGGAGCGTGACCGCCGCCGAGCTCCTCGCCCACGGTGAGCTGAAGGTACGCGGCCGCATCCGCGACGCCTCCAACGCGGCACTGTTCTGCACGGTCGCGCACGACGGCCAGGAGGCGTCCTGCGTCTACAAGCCGGTCGCCGGGGAGCGCCCGCTGTGGGACTTCCCCGACGGCACCCTCGCCCAGCGCGAGGTGGCCGCCTACGAGGTCGCCGCGGCCACCGGCTGGGACCTGGTCCCGCCCACCGTGCTGCGCGACGGACCCTACGGCGAGGGCATGGTCCAGCTGTGGATCGACGTCGACCCCGAGGGCGCCGAACTGCTCGCCCTGGTGGACGCGGAGGAGCCCGAGCCCGGCTGGAAGGCGATCGGGCTCGCCGACGTCGGCGACGACAGGACCGCGCTGCTGGTGCACGCCGACGACGAACGGCTGCGCCGGCTCGCCGTCCTCGACGCCGTCATCAACAACGCCGACCGCAAGGGCGGCCACCTGCTGCCCACCGCCGACGGCCGGCTCTACGGCATCGACCACGGCGTCACCTTCAACACCGAGAACAAGCTGCGCACCCTGCTGTGGGGCTGGGCGGGGGAGGACCTGACCGGCGAGGCGGTCGAGGTCCTCAAGGGTCTGCGCGAGGCCCTCGGAGGGCCGCTGGGAACCCGCCTGGCCGAGCTGATCACCGCCGCGGAACTCGACGCCACGCGCGCACGTGTCGAGACGTTGCTCACCACCGGCAAGCACCCCGAACCCGGCGGCGAGTGGCCGGCCATCCCCTGGCCGCCCGTATAGCGCCACCAGCACATTCCGGCCCCGAGATCAAGACTGTCTTCCCGGCGGTCCGGTTCGTATACCGAACTCGGGTCCGGTTACGCTCATGTACATGCATGCCTGGCCCGCTTCCGAGGTCCCCGCCCTGCCTGGTCAGGGCCGCGACCTGAGGATCCACGACACCGCGACCGGTGGTCTCGTCACCCTCGACCCCGGTCCCGTCGCCCGTATCTACGTCTGCGGCATCACGCCGTACGACGCGACCCACATGGGGCACGCGGCGACCTACAACGCGTTCGACCTGGTTCAGCGCGTGTGGCTCGACACCAAGCGGCAGGTGCACTACGTCCAGAACGTGACGGACGTCGACGACCCGCTCCTGGAGCGCGCGGAGCGCGACGGCGTCGACTGGGCCGCCCTCGCCGAGCAGGAGACGACCCTCTTCCGCGAGGACATGACCGCCCTCAGGATGCTGCCGCCGCAGCACTACATAGGCGCGGTCGAGGCCATACCCGGCATCGTGCCGCTCGTCGAACGCCTGCGCGACCTCGGTGCCGCCTACGAACTCGACGGCGACATCTACTTCTCCGTCGGGTCCGACCCGAACTTCGGCAAGGTCTCGGGCCTCGACGCGGCCGCGATGCGGCTGCTGTCCGCCGAGCGCGGCGGCGACCCGGACCGCCCCGGCAAGAAGAACCCGCTCGACCCGATGCTGTGGATGGCCGCCCGCGAGGGCGAACCGAGCTGGGACGGCGGCTCCCTGGGCCGAGGCCGTCCCGGCTGGCACATCGAGTGCGTGGCGATCGCCCTCGACCACCTCGGCATGACCTTCGACGTCCAGGGCGGCGGCTCCGACCTCGCCTTCCCGCACCACGAGATGGGCGCCTCGCACGCCCAGGTGCTCACCGGCGAGTTCCCGATGGCCAGGGCCTACGTCCACGCCGGCATGGTCGCCCTCGACGGCGAGAAGATGTCCAAGTCCAAGGGCAACCTGGTCTTCGTCTCCCGGCTCCGCCGGGACGGCGTCGACCCGGCCGCCATCCGCCTCGCCCTGCTCTCCCACCACTACCGGGCCGACTGGGAGTGGACCGACCAGGTCCTGGCCGACGCGGTAACGCGCCTGGACCGCTGGCGCGCGGCCGTCTCCCGCCCGGACGGCCCGCCGGCCGAAGCCCTGGTGGAGGAGATCCGCGAGGCCCTGAGCAACGACCTGGACGCCCCGGCCGCCCTGGCCGCGGTGGACCGCTGGGCGGCCCTCCAGCAGGCGGAGGGCGGCACGGACACGGGCGCGCCGGGCGTCGTATCACGCGCGGTGGACGCGCTGCTGGGCGTGGCCCTCTAGGAGACGCCGACATCCGCGCCCCGTCTTTTCAGGGGCGCTGGGGGTACCCCCGGCCGGAGGCTGAGGGAGGAACCGCGCGCTCAGCCCCCACCGGCCCGAAGCCGACCATCGACGACTGACACCTGACAGCAGGGGCGGTACGCACTACGCGTACCGCCCCTGTCTCAGTCCTCCGAGGTGTCCTCGTCGTCAGGCTCGGGTTCCCCGGTGTCGCCCGGCTCCTCGGGATTCCTGCCGTTTCCGGGCGTGTCGGCCCTCGGCGGCTTCGGCGGCCGGGCCTTGCCACCCGGGTTCCCGGGGTTGTCCCGCAGGTACGACGCACTGTCGCTGCCGTCCGCCGTGGCGTGGCCGCCCGGCGGGCTGACGTCCCTGCGCCGCAGATACCGCTCGAACTCACGGGCGATCGCCTCACCCGACGCCTCCGGCAGCTCCGCGGTGTCCCGGGCCTCCTCCAGCGTCTGCACGTACTCCGCGACCTCGCTGTCCTCCGCGGCCAGCTGGTCCACCCCGACCTGCCAGGCGCGCGCGTCCTCGGGCAGCTCGCCCAGCGGGATCCGCAGGTCGAGCAGGTCCTCCAAGCGGTTGAGCAGCGCCAGCGTGGCCTTCGGGTTGGGCGGCTGGGAGACGTAGTGCGGGACCGCGGCCCACAGCGAGACCGCCGGGACGCCCGCGTGCGTGCACGCCTCCTGGAGGACGCCGACGATGCCCGTCGGGCCTTCGTACTTGGTCTCCTCCAGGTCCATCCGCTGCGCCAGGTCCGCGTCCGAGGTGACCCCGCTGACCGGCACCGGACGCGTGTGCGGGGTGTCACCGAGCAGCGCACCCAGGACGACCACCAGCTCGACGCCGAGCTCGTGGGCGAAGCCCAGCAGCTCGTTGCAGAACGAGCGCCAGCGCATGGACGGCTCGATGCCTCTGACCAGCACCAGGTCCCGGGGCTTCTCGCCGCCGACCCGGACCACCGACAGCCGTGTCGTCGGCCAGGTGATCTTGCGCACGCCGCTGTCCATCCACACCGTGGGGCGGTTCACCTGGAAGTCGTAGTAGTCCTCGGCGTCGAGCGCCGCGAACACCTCGCCCTTCCACTCCCGCTCCAGATGCGCGACCGCGGTGGAGGCGGCGTCGCCGGCATCGTTCCAGCCTTCGAACGCGGCCACCATGACTGGGTCGATCAGCTCGGGAACCCCCTCCAGCTCGATCACCCAGTGCCTCCTTCCGACGTGCCCTCGCGTACGCCCCAACCTTACGGCGTGAGGCGGGGGCGCCCGCAGCCCCCTTGCACGGGGGAGTGAACGGATCACTGCCCCGTTCGCCGTCCTCGAACACCACCGGTTCAAGGAAGCGGTAAGCGCTTCACAGGCTGCTGCGCAGCCACTGCTCCACGCTCGCGATGTGCACGGTCGCCCAGGACCGGGCCGCCTCCGCGTCCCGGTCGCGCAGCGCGGCCAGGATCGCCCGGTGCTCCCGCAGGGTCCGGGCGACCGCGTCCTCCTGGGTCAGGCCGCGCCAGATCCGCGCCCTGGTGGTCGGCCCCGACAGCCCGTCAAGCAGCGAGCACAGCACCGAGTTCCCCGAGCTCTGCACGATGCCCCGGTGGAACTCCAGATCGCAGGCGACCAGCTCCTCCACCGACGGCTCGACGCCGAGCGCGTCCAACTGGGCGTCCAGCGCGTCCAGTTGCTGCTCGCTGATCCGGGAGGCGGCCATCGCGGTCGCGGCCGGCTCCAGGATCCGGCGCACCGCGAGGAACTCCAGGACCGTGTCGTCGCGGTGGAAGTCGACGACGAAGCTCATCGCCTCCAGGAGCAACTGCGGGTCCAGGCTGGTGACATACGTGCCGTCGCCCTGCCGGACGTCCAGGATCCGGATCAGCGACAGGGCCCGCACCGCCTCCCGCAACGAGTTGCGGGACAGGCCCAGTTCGGCGGCGAGCTCGCTCTCCTTGGGCAACCGTTCGCCGGGGCGCAGCGCACCGGAGACGATCATGTCCTTGATCTTCTCGATCGCCTCATCGGTGACTGCCATACCGGCCTCCCTGTCGCCCAGACATCCGATGTCTCAGTCACATTATGCGGCCTGGTCAGGCGTCCATGGGAAGCGGACGCGGGGGGCCGACGGGTATGCGGAAAGGGCGGCTCCCCAGGGGAAGAGGAGCCGCCCCCTCGCAGACCCGGCCCCGGTACGGCGGGGCCGGGGTCTCAGCGGGTGCCGGGCCGGTCAGGGTGGACCCGGCACACCGCCCGTCCAGCGTTGTCGCCCGCAGCCTGCGGCTACTTCTTGTCGAGCAGGTCCTGGACCTTGGCCCGGACGTCGTCCGTGGCCAGACCGCGGATGGTCAGGGTGGTACGGCGGCGCAGCACGTCGTCCGCGGTCTCGGCCCACTCGTGGTCGCGGGCCCAGACGACCTGCGCCCAGATCTCCGGGGCGTCCGGGTGGACGCGCTCGGCGAGCAGCGGGTCCTCGTTGGCGATGCGGGCGATGTCGAAGGCCAGCGAACCGTAGTGGGTGGCCAGGTGCTTCGCCGTGTCGGCGGCCATCCGCGGGCCCGGGGCCGGGTTGTCCACCAGCAGGCGGTGGGCGACCGCACGGGGGTTGGCGACGCCGGGCAGCGGCAGCTTCTTCGGCAGCGAGGCGATCGGCTCGAAGTCGTCGCCCAGCGGGTGGCCCGGCAGCGCCTCCAGCTTCTCCATCACGGTGCGGCCGATGTGCCGGAAGGTGGTCCACTTGCCGCCCGCGACGGACAGCATGCCGCCCCTGCCCTCGGTGACCACGGTCTCCCGCTTGGCCTTCGCGGTGTCGCCGGGGCCGCCCGGCAGTACCCGCAGACCGGCGAAGGCGTAGGTGATCAGGTCGCGCTCGAGCTGCTGGTCCCGGACGGAGAACGCGGCCTCGTCCAGGATCTGGGATATGTCCTTCTCGGTGACGGAGACGTCCGCCGGGTCGCCCTCGTACTCCTCGTCGGTGGTGCCGAGCAGCAGCATGTCCTCCCAGGGGAGGGCGAAGGTGATGCGGTACTTGTCGATGGGGGTGGCCAGCGCGGCCTTCCAGGGAGAGGTGCGCTTCAGGACCAGGTGGGCGCCCTTGGAGAGGCGGATGGACGGGGCCGCGTTCGGGTCCTCCATCCGGCGCAGGTGGTCGACCCACGGGCCGGTCGCGTTGAGCACCAGGCGGGCGTTGACGCCGAACTCCTCGCCGGAGACCGCGTCCTTCAGGTCGGCGCCGGTCACCCGGCCCCGGGTGAAGCGCAGCCCGGTGACCTGAGCGTGGTTGAGGACGACCGCGCCCGCCTCGACGGCCGCGCGGACCGTCATCAGCGCCATGCGCGCGTCGTTCATCTGGTCGTCGCCGTAGACCGCGACGGCCTTGAGGTTCTCGGTGCGCAACTCCGGCACGTCCCGCTGGGCCCTTGCGGGGGAGAGCAGGTGGCCGACGCCGTCACCGAACGCGGAGAGCG
This sequence comes from Streptomyces sp., assembly GCF_019510245.1. Classification (GTDB taxonomy): domain Bacteria; phylum Actinomycetota; class Actinomycetes; order Streptomycetales; family Streptomycetaceae; genus Streptomyces. Next base: position 62,018 of record NZ_JAEKKT010000143.1, read on the forward strand.
CGGAGTAGGCGAACACGCCCGCCCCGAGCTTCGCGGCGCCGTGCGGACCGCCCTTGTACACGGGGAGGTAGAACGTGAGCGGGTTCGCCAGGTGGGGGGCCACCTGGCGGGAGACCGCACGGCGCTCGAAGTGGTTCTCCGCCACCAGCTTCACCGCGCCGGTCTGCAGGTAGCGCAGACCGCCGTGGAGCAGCTTGGAGGAGGCGGAGGAGGTGGCGCCGGCGAAGTCGCCGGCGTCGACCAGTGCCACCCTGAGCCCGGACTGCGCGGCGTGCCAGGCGGTGGAGATGCCCAGGATGCCGCCGCCGATCACGAGAAGGTCGTACGACGCCTTGGCGAGCTGCTCCCTGGTCTCGGCGCGGCTCGGAAGCGAGCCGGAGGCCGGGTGCGTCCCCAGGGCAGGTACGGACTGCAGGGTGGACTGACTGGTCATGTCGGGTTCTTACTCCTCGTCAGAGCTCGATCGTGAGAGCGGTGCACGCTCTCTCAGCTCTCGTCGTCGATCCAGCCCATGGTCCGGTCGACGGCCTTGAGCCAGTTCTTGTACTCACGGTCGCGGGTCTCCGCGTCCATGCGGGGGGTCCATTCGGCGGCCCGGCGCCAGTTGGCGCGCAGTTCGTCGGTGCTGGACCAGAAGCCGACGGCGAGGCCGGCGGCGTAGGCGGCGCCGAGGCAGGTGGTCTCGGCGACCATCGGGCGCACCACGGGTGCGTCGAGGACGTCGGCGAGGGTCTGCATCAGCAGGTTGTTGGCGGTCATGCCGCCGTCGACCTTGAGGGCCACCAGCTCGTCGCCGGAGTCCTTCACCATGGCGTCCGCGATCTCGCGGGTCTGCCAGGCGGTGGCCTCCAGGACGGCGCGGGCCAGGTGCGCCTTGGTGACGTACCGGGTCAGGCCGGCGATGACACCACGAGCGTCGGAGCGCCAGTGCGGGGCGAACAGGCCGGAGAAGGCTGGCACGAAGTAGGCGCCGCCGTTGTCCTCGACCGAGAGCGCGAGCGTCTCGATCTCGGCCGCGGTGGAGATGAGGCCCATCTGGTCGCGCATCCACTGCACCAGCGAGCCGGTGACGGCGATCGAGCCCTCCAGCGCGTACTGGGTCGGCTGGTCGCCGATCTTGTAGCCGACCGTGGTCAGCAGGCCCGCGTAGGAGTTGATGATCTTGTCACCGGTGTTCATCACCATGAAGGTGCCGGTGCCGTAGGTCGACTTGACCTCGCCCTCGGAGAAGCAGCACTGGCCGAACAGGGCCGCCTGCTGGTCGCCGAGCGCGGAGGCGACCGGGATGCCGCCGAGCAGGTCGCCGAGGCTGCCGCCGGTGACCTCGCCGTAGACCTCGGCGGAGGAGCGGATCTCGGGAAGGATCTGCAGCGGCACGCCGATGGACTCGGCGATCTTGTCGTCCCACTGCATGGTGTGCAGGTTCATGAGCAGGGTGCGGGAGGCGTTGGTCACGTCGGTGACGTGCTTGCCGCCGTTGACACCGCCGGTCAGGTTCCAGATGACCCAGGTGTCCATGGTGCCGAAGAGGATGTCGCCCGCCTCGGCGCGCTCCTTGAGGCCGTCGACGTGGTCGAGCAGCCAGCGGGCCTTGGGGCCGGCGAAGTAGGAGGCCAGCGGCAGGCCGGTCTCACGGCGGAAACGATCCTGCCCGACATTGCGGCCGAGCTCCTTGCAGAGCGCGTCGGTGCGGGTGTCCTGCCAGACGATGGCGTTGTGGACGGGCTCACCGGTGTTCTTGTCCCACAGCAGCGTCGTCTCGCGCTGGTTGGTGATGCCGATGGCCTTGATGTCGTCGCGGGTGATGCCGGCCTTCGCGATGGCTCCGGCGACGACCTCCTCGACGTTCGTCCAGATCTCGATGGCGTTGTGCTCCACCCAGCCCGGCTTCGGGAAGATCTGCTCGTGCTCCTTCTGGTCGACGGAGACGATCCGGCC
>NZ_JAEKKT010000280.1 GCF_019510245.1 Streptomyces sp.
GCGGTGCCGAGACCCTGCGGATCATCGCCGGCAGCGGCCGCAGCGCCCTCGCCGAACTGCGCCGCCTCCTCGCCGTCATCGGCGACGAGACCGACCGGCCGCACGATGCCCCGCTCGCCCCGCAGCCCGGCCTGGCCGACCTCGATCCGCTGATCGAACGTGTCCGCGCGGCCGGTACGGCCGTCACCCTCAGCACCGACGGCGACCTCACCGCGCCGGCCCCGGGCCTCCAGCTCGCCGTCTACCGCATCGTCCAGGAAGCCCTCACCAACACCCTCAAGTACGCCGCCGCCGACACCTCCGTCACCGTCCGGGTGGCCGTCGGTTCCGACACGGTCCACGTCGATGTCGAGGACACCGGGCCCCCGCGCGCACCCCGGTCCCGCAGACGGAACACCGGAAGCGGCCGTGGTCTGGTCGGTATGCGCGAGCGCGCGGCCATCTACCAGGGCCGGGTCACCGCCGGACCCAACCGTGACGGCGGCTGGAGCGTCCACGCCCGTCTCCTGACCGCCCCGCCCGTCACAACGACCCCGACGACAACAACGGAGAACCCGCGCACATGACCACCGTGCTCATCGTCGACGACCAGGCCCTGCAACGTCTCGGCTTCAGCATGCTCCTGGAACAGCACCCCGACCTCACCCTCATCGGTGAGGCCACCCACGGCGCCGAAGCCGTCCGCAAGACCGCCGAGCTCAAGCCCGACGTCGTCCTCATGGACGTCCGCATGCCCGGCATGGACGGCATCGAGGCCACCAGACGCATCGTCGAGTCCGGCGGACGCTCCCGCATCCTGGTCCTGACCACCTTCGACCTCGACGAATACGCCTACGACGCCCTGCGGGCCGGAGCCTCGGGGTTCCTGCTGAAGGACGCCCTGCCCGACGAACTCGTCGCCGGCATCCGCGCCGTGGCCGCCGGGGACGCCGTCATCTCGCCCGGTCTGACCCGCAAGCTCATCGATGCCTTCGGCAGCCGGCTGCCGGGCCACACACCCGAACAGCAACGTCAGCTGGCCCGCCTCACCAACCGGGAACGCGAGGTGCTCACCGCCATGGCGACCGGCTGGAGCAACACCGAGATCGCCGAACGCCTCTCCCTCGCCGAGTCCACCGTCAAGTCACACGTGAGCAGCATCCTCACCAAGATCGGGGTCCGGGACCGCGTCCAGGCCGTGATCTTCGCCTACGACACCGGCCTCGTCCACCCTGCCTGACCATGCCCGCCACAGCAGGGCACCCCCGATCACCACCAGAGCGGCCAGGGCGAGGGCCGGGCCGCCCAGGGTGAGGACGCGCTGGAGAGAGGTCGCGGCGGCATATCCGACACCTGCTTCCGCGGTGGCCCATACACAGGCGGCGACGGCGCTGTACGGGGCGATGCGGCGGTAGGGCAGCCGGGTGGCGCCCGCGGAGTGCGGGGCGAGGGTGCGCACCACGGGCAGGAAGCGGGCCAGGAAGACCGCCCGGCCGCCGTGGCGCGTCATCAGCGTCTCGGCCTGGTGCCAGGCGGCGCCCGGTATCCGACGGCCCATCCGGCCTTGGCGCAGCCGGTCACCGAGGAACCTGCCGGTGCGGTGGGCGAGGAAGTCGCCCGCCACCACCGCTCCGGCCGCGGCGGCGATGACGAGAAGAAGGCTAAGGGGGCCGGTGCGGGCCAGTGCGCCGGCGGTCAGGAGCAGGGTCAGCGTGGGGATGAAAGCGCCGACGAGAAGGATCGACTCGGCCAGGACGGCGGCGGCCACCACCGCGTACGCCGCGGTCGGCGGGAGGCCGCCGAGGATGTCGGACAGCGCGTTCACGGCCTCGTCCCGTCGCACTGCGGCTCGAGGCGGGGGTGCTCCGCGCAGAGGGAGGGACGTTGCAGGTGCCAGACGCAGGCTGGGGGCAGGTTTGCCCATACCGTCCAGCGGCCCGTGGCGTACGTTCGCTGGTAGGCGGCCATGATCTCGTCGACGGCGGCGTGCCGGCGGGCCTCGGCTCGCGATGCCGTCAGGACGCGGGCCCTACGGGTGCCGAGGTAGGCGAAGTAGGTCAGGGTGCCGCCGGGGTGGAGGAGCTCGAGGTAACGGGCCATGATCCGCTCGACCTGCGCGGGCGTGAAGTTGGTCAGCGGGAGCCCCGACACGATGACGTCGTACCGCTGGTCGGTGTCGAGCTGCTCGACGTAGGTCTGATGCACGGTCACCTGCGCCGAACTGGCCACCAGGTGCGGGTGCGTGGTGACGAGGTGGCGCAGTCGCGCGGCGAAACGGGGGTTGGCCTCGACGATGTCCAGGCGGCTGCCGCGGGACAGCTGCGGGATCATGGCCGGAGTGACCCCACCGGTGCCGGCACCGGCTTCCAGGACCGCCAGCGGGCGGGGCGCCTGAGTCCGTACCGGTTCGGTGAGCGCGCGGGCCAGGGCCGTGCCGCTGGGAGCTATGGCACCCGTGGTGCGCAGATCACGGGCCGCTTCGATCAGGAACATCCAGCCTTCGGCGTTGCGCTGCGCCAGGACACGGTCGTGGGAGGTGGTCCAGTCGTTCATGGAATCGACGCTAGAAAGCCCCGTCCAACATCGGATCCGTCGTTCTGCGACGGCGTGCCCCTACGAAAGTAGGGGGTGAGCGTCGTCGATCGCCGGACGGAACCGCACACCGGTCTGCCTAGCATGGGCCCGGTGAGCAGCAGAGGAGGCCGCAGGTGGCCGGCCTACGGACGAGGCGCACTAGTGGCGCTGTGCGTAGTGGCCGCCGCGCTGAACGACATGTCGTTCGAAGGGCGCCACCCCGCTGCCGTCATCACGGCGGCGCTGGTGTGCGGAGCGGCCCTGCTCGTGCCCCGGCTGCGCTGGCCCGTCGCACCGCTCCTGGTCACCGTGACCACGGCATGGTGGGGATGGCCGTTACTGCCGCTGTTCGCGGTCGCCCTGTTCGACCTGGCCGTGGATCGCCGGGCGCGGGTGGCGGTGGGATGTGCCGTCGCCGCCCTGGGCGCCAACCTGATCGGCTACCGGGCCACCTCCCTGTGGACGGCGCAGTCCTACGCGTCCACGCTGCTGCTACCGGTGCTGGCCGTGCTCGTCGGGCTGTGGTGGGGTGGCCGGCGCCGTCTGGTCCAGGCACTGGCGGCGGACGTCGAGCACCTGCGTGTCGAGTCGCAGCTGCGTGAGGAAGCGGCCCGCATCGCGGAACGGTCCCGTATCGCCGCCGAGATGCACGACGTCCTGGCTCACCGCCTGAGCCTGATCGCCCTGCACACCGGCGTGCTGGCCACCAAGGGCGACACGCTGCCCGCACCGGTGGTCGAACGACTCGGCCTGCTGCGCACGGCATCCGTCGAAGCCCTCACCGACCTGCGAGACGTACTCGGTGTGCTGCGCGACCCCGACGCCACGCCGGCCGACGCCGCGCTCACGCCGGTGATGAGGGATGTGAGGGAACTGGTGGACGAGGCCCGCGCCGCCGGCCAGCACGTCGAGCTGATCACCGACGGCCGTCCCGAACAGGCTCCCACCACCCACCGCCTGGCCGTGCACCGCGTCGTCCAGGAAGCGCTGACCAACGCCCGCAAGCACGCCGACGGTGCTCCGGTGACCGTACGCATCGATTACCGGCCGCCCGCCACCCTCGTCGAGGTCACCAACCCTGCCGGCACTCCCCGCACGGACACCGTCGGCAGTGGCTACGGACTTGTCGGCCTGCGCGAACGCGTCACCACCCTCGGCGGACACCTGAACGCCGGACCGGCCGGCGCGGGCGCGTGGCGCGTGGCCGCCCGCATCCCCCACCCCCTCGGCACAGAACAGAACGGCACCACATGATCCGCGCCATGATCGTCGACGACGACGCCCTGGTCCGCCTCGGCCTTACCGACCTCCTCGAAGGCGACCCCGGCATCGAGGTCGTGGCCCAGGCCGCCGACGGACTGCAGGCCGTCGAGCAGGCCACCGCTCACCGCATCGACGTCGCCCTCGTCGACGTTCGCATGCCACGCATGGACGGCATCACCGCCACGGCCCGGCTGCGGGCCCTGCCGCATCCCCCGAAGGTGATCACCCTCACCACGTTCGACCTCGACGAATACGTCTACGACGCCCTCGCCGCCGGAGCCGACGGGTTCCTCCTCAAGGACACCGACCCCGCCGAAATACTGCGTGCCGTCCACCTGGTGGCCGCCGGGTCGGCCATGCTCCACCCCACCGCGGCCCGGCGTCTGATCGACCGCTACCACGCCACGAACCAGCCCCAAGTCGCAGCGGCCCAGGCACAGTTGGAGCGGCTCACACCCCGCGAACGGGACGTACTCGCCCTGCTCGCCCAGGGCGACACCAACGCCGACATCGCGACCCGTCTCGCCATGCGCGAGAGCACCGTCAAGGCCCACGTGAGCCGCATCCTGACCGCGCTGGCGGTCACCAACCGCGTCCAGGCCGCCCTGGTGGCCCGCGACGCCGGCCTCACCACCTGACCGGGACGGCAGCACCGGGGGAGTTACTCGGACTCTTCCCGCGGTAGCTCGCGGCTGTTGATCGCGTCGGTGATGGCGTAGGCGATACGGACGAAGGACTCCGCCTGCTCCGCCGAGAGGTCCCGTGCGGAGGTCTCCTCCAGGGACCGCCACATGGCCGCGATGGGTTCGCGCAGGGCACGGCCCTTGTCGGTGAGGTGGACGACCATGACACGCCGGTCGTGTGCGGCCGGCTCGCGCACCAGCAGGCCGGCGTCCTGCATGCGGCGCAGGGACTTGGAGACGGTGGAGTGGTCCAGGCCGACGCTTTCGAGCAGCTCCGACTGGGTCTGGCCGTCCCGGTCGAGGAGTTGCATCAGCAGCAGTTCCTGTCCGGGATGCAGGTCCATCTCGCGGAGCATGGCGGCGGCGCGGGCGCGGTGTGCGCGGGCGAGCTGGAAGATCGCGTAGCTCATAGGCCCCTCGCCGGCCGTGGAGGGGGTGCGGTGTGTGGAGGCGGGCATGATGCGGTTCCTCGGACGGTACGGGTGGGGTAGTCGGTGTAGCCGGCCACTCCGCCGCCGTGGAAGGTCGCCGGGTCGGGGGGTGTTCAGCGGCGCGTCAGAGCGTAGCCGCTCGACCGGATCCGGGTGGGGGAGGGCGAGGGCGCGCCGACCAGCCCCGGCACCTCATCGCCCACCTTCACGTCCGGCCCGCCCTGATCCCCGCGCCCTGATCCCCGCGGGGCGGGCCGGATGTTCATGACGACCTGGCGGATCACGGTCGGCCATGGCATGCGTCATCCGCCGCTGTCCGTCACGTCCGCGCCGCGGCCGCCCCGGCCTCCGCCCTGCGCGTCGGCGCGCCCAGCGTCCAGAACAGGACGCCGAGGAGCATGAATCCGACGAGCGGTATGAGTTCCGTCAGCAGGTACTTCCAGCGTTCGGCGTGGGTCCAGCCGTCGGGGGCGTAGGAGGAGCTGAACCAGCTGAAAGGAGCGCCCGGGGCGACCAGTTGCACGCTGGCGTACAGCACGAGCGCGGTGAGGACGATGCTGATGAGGAGGGGAACGGGTGCCCTGTAGGGGCGCGGCACGTGCGGGGCCTTGTGGCGCAGTACCGCGAGCGCTGG
>NZ_JAEKKT010000281.1 GCF_019510245.1 Streptomyces sp.
ATCCAGCCCTACACCTCAGACCGCGAACGACAGGCCGCGTTCCCCGACTGGCTGGACTGGTACAACTACCACCGACCCCACACCGGAATCAGCGGCCACACCCCAGCCAGCCGCGTCACCAACCTGTCCGGACAGCACACCTAGGGCACCGCCGGACGCCTAGAGGTGCAGGCCCTTGGCGCGCAGGAAGGTGACGGGGTCGACCGCGGAGCCGTAGTTCGGGGTCGTACGGATCTCGAAGTGCAGGTGCGGGCCGGAGGAGTTGCCGGTGTTGCCGGAGCGGGCTATGTGCTGACCGGTCCTGACGATCTGGCCGACCCTGACGTCGATGCGGGACAGGTGGGCGTACTGCGAGTACTGGCCGTTGCCGTGCTTGACGACGATGGCGTTGCCGTACGCGGGACCGTCACCGGCGCCGTTGCCGCCGGCCTTGACCACGGTGCCGCCGTGCGCCGCCACGACCTCGGTGCCGCTCGGCACCGCGAAGTCCTGACCGCTGTGCCTGGCGGTCCACATGCCGCCGGCCTGGTTGAAGGTCGCTGAGAGCGTGTACTTCTTCACCGGGTCGACCCAGGCGACGGCACTGGAGGTGGCGGCCGACGCGACCCCCGAGCCCACCACGGCCGCGACCCCGACACCGGCGGCCAGAACGGCGGCCCGCCTGCGGAGCGACGACGTACGGGGGGAACGGAGAGCGGCGCGCAGGGACATCGGAACCTCGTGGAGTAGACGACAGGGACCCCTTCGGGGCACCGGCCTCCAGGGGCGGGCCACCGAACGGGCATCCCTTGGTAACCCGAAGCCCGAAATCCGCTCAAGCCGCGCTTCTACGACGCTTCCTAGTAACCTGCCCCAAAATTGACCATTCCTTGACACGCGCCTTGCCGACTCGGCGAACCCGCCCCGCGGCGGGAGCCTCGCACGGAATCCAGCAAGGAAGGCCCCTTCCTCTCGGGCCGGCGAATCCACTACTTCCGCTAGTACCGGACATTTCGCCCGTGCGGTTTGTCACCCGCCGCCGCCGGAACGGCCCGCACCGATGTGACGCACACCTCTGGCGCCCTACCCGGCAGTAACCCTACGGTTCCTCGCACGCCACCTGCTCCACTCATCATGCCCCTGACACCACTGCCATGACGTGAGCCATGACGTGAGAGGACCCCCCGCCCCGATGACCACAGCCACCTGGACCCGCCGCATATCCGTCACCGCCGTCTCCGCGGCCGCGCTCGCCGGGCTGGCCGCACCGGCCCGGGCCGCGACGGAGAGCAGCTCCAGCACGGTCGACTACGCCACCTGGCAGCAGGACTGCCAGTCCGTGATGGACCAGGCCCTGCCCTACCTGAAGCAACGCATCGCCGCCGCCGGGCCCGGCGAGAAGCAGGCGATCGTCTTCGACATCGACAACACCACGCTGGAGACCGACTTCGGCTTCAGCTACCCCCAGCCGGCCAACAAGCCGGTCCTGAACGTGGCCAAGTACGCCCAGGAGCACGGCGTCTCGCTGTTCTTCGTCACCGCCCGCCCCGGGATCATCTACCTGCCCACCGAGTACAACCTCGAACACGACGGCTACCAGGTCTCCGGCCTCTACGTCCGCGGCTTCCTCGACCTCTTCAAGGACGTCGCCGCCTACAAGACCGCCCAGCGTGTCGACATCGAGAACAAGGGCTACGACATCATCGCGAACATCGGCAACAGCGCCACCGACCTCTCGGGCGGCCACGCCGACAACACGTTCAAGCTGCCGGACTACAACGGCCAGTTGTCGTAGAGCGCCGATAGGCTCCATCCGCTGACGGGACTCACGGGGGTGGCGGATGGAGCCGACGGTACTGGGCGGGAAGCTGGCGTCGAGCCTGATGGGCCCGCTGCTGAAGAAGCTCTTCGTGGCGGACGGGCCGGGCGCGGGGCTGGTGGACAGGCCGGTGCGGCTGAAGAGCCTGGTGTCCTTCCGCGGCGAGAAGCGCGCACTGGTCGAGAAGGACGTGCACAAGCTCGCGGAGCACCTGGTCCGGCAGGCGGTCGCCTCGCCCGGCGAGCCGCCCTTCCCGGCCGCGGAAGAGATCGCGGTCACCGACGCGCTGGCCCGCAGACTGCTCGCCCTCGGCGATCTCGACATGGACGACGTCCAGGCCGTACGGCTGGGCCACGTCGATCTGGCCGCGCAGCTGCAGTCCGCGGCACCCGCGCCCGACGGCCTCTCCTCCGACGCCTGCTACTTCCTCGGCTCCGCGACGGAGTGGGCCTGCCTCCAGATCCTGGAGTTCTTCACCCGCCGCTCCACCTTTGTCGCCCGCACGCTCGTGGAACAGACCCGCTCCCAGGCTGAACTGATCGCCAAGATCGACGAGCTGATCAGCCGCGTCCCGCGCCCCGACGCCCGCGACACTGCCTTCGAGCGCCAGTACCGCTCCTACGTCGCCGAGCACCACAACCACATCACCATCTACGGCATCGACCTGCGCGACTCCCCGGACCGCTGGCCCCTCGAAGTGGCCTATCTGAGCCTGGAGGCGACGGCCGCCGAGAAGCCCGGCGACCGGCCGGAGGCCGACCGCCTGACACCCGTCACCCTCCAGCTGCCGGCCGAGGAGGCCATGCGCGGCCATGACCGCGTGCTGCTGCGCGGTGACGCGGGTTCCGGCAAGACCACCCTGGTCCAGTGGCTCGCGGTCACCACCGCGCGCACCGGCGAGCGCGTCCCGTACGTCCTCCCCCTGCGCACCCTGATCCGCGCGGGCGCGCTGCCCGCGCCGGCCGCCTTCCTGACTGCGGTCAGCTGCCCGTTCACGCCCCCCGAAGGCTGGACGGAACGCGTGCTTGCGGCCGGCCGGGGCCTGGTCCTGGTCGACGGCCTCGACGAGATCCCGGCGGCCGACCGCCACCGCACCCGCGGCTGGCTGCTCTCCCTGATCCACGCGTTCCCGGGCAACCGCTGGATGCTGACCTCCCGTCCCACCGCCGTACGTCCCGAGTGGCTCGCCGCCGAGGGCTTCCGCGAACTGACGCTGGCCCCCATGCGCCGCGCGGACGTCGCGACCTTCGTGGACCGCTGGCACACGGCTGCCCGGGCCCCGCAGTTCAAGGGCCCCCTCCTCGACGCCCTCCGCACCAAACGCGAGCTGGCCCGCCTCGCCACCAACCCCCTGCTGTGCGGCCTGATCTGCGCCCTGCACCGGGAGCGCCGCGGCTACCTTCCCACCGGCCGGAAGGAGTTGTACGACGCGGCCCTCGCGATGCTGCTGGCCCGCCGGGACCGGGAGCGGGGCATGGGGGCGGTGGACGAGGTCGAGCTGAGCGAGGAGGCCCAGCTGGAGCTCCTCCAGCGCCTGGCCTACGCACTGGTGTTGAGCGGCCGTACGGAGACGGATCTGGAGACGGCCGAGGGGATCGTGGAGCGCTGCCTGCCGTCGCTCGCGCTCACAGGAGGACGGTCGGACGCGCCGACCGTCCTGCACACCCTGCTGCTGCGCAGCGGACTGGTCCGCCAACCGGCCGACGGCGTCGTGGACTTCGTCCACCGCACCTTCCAGGACTATCTGGGGGCGCGGTACGCGGTGGAGGAGGGCCATCTGGACGTCCTCGGGAGCCATGCGGACGACACGCAGTGGGAGGACGTGATCCGCATGGCCGTGGCACATGCCCGTCCCCGGGAACGGGCCGCGCTGCTACGGCAGCTGCTGTCCGGAAAGAAGCCTCGCCTGACGCTGCTGGCGCTGGCCTGCCTGGAGCACGCGACGGCGCTGGATCCGACAGTGCGGGCGGAGGTGGAGGCGCGAGCGGCAGCGCTGATTCCGCCGCGCACGAAGGAGGACGCGAAGCTCCTGGCGGAGGCCGGTCCACTGGTACTGGAGCTGCTGCCCGGGCCGGAGGGGCTGACCGACACGGAGGCGCTGGGGGTGACGGTCACGGCTTCGGTGCTGGGCGCGGAGGAGCCCGCGGGAGCGCTGGGGGTGCTACGACGGTTCCGGGACCACCCGGACCTGGACGTACGACGCCAACTCGCCGGTACGTGGGGACGTTTCGAGACCGAGGAATACGCGAGGGAAGTGCTGGACCACCTGGGTCGCGACGATCTCCAGGTCGTCTGCGAGTCGGCCGAGCAACTGGGAGCGCTGGCCCGGATGCGACCTTGGCAGCACCTCGACTTCCGCGGTGCGCACCGGGGCGAGGAGATCGTCGCCGCGGTCCCGGTGCCCGGGGCGGTGACCACCCTCGAACTGAGCGAGAACCCTCTGCTCTCCGACCTGAGTGTCCTTCTGCCGTTCAGCTCCCTCAGCAACCTGACGTTGCTGAGCTGCCCGGCCGCAAACGGCCTCGCCGGCCTCGCGGAGCTTCCGCTCACCCGCCTCAATTGCATGGAGATCGCGGATCTGACCGGTCTCGGATCTCTGCGCACCCTTGAAGACCTCTACGTGCACCAGGAACTCCTGGCCGACAGTCTCACGGACGTCCTGCCACTCGATGCCCCACTGGAAGCCCTGCTCCTGGCCGGCGACAGCACGAAGCGTACCGGCCTGCGTGGGCTGCGCCACTGGACGAGTCTCAGGCAACTCAACTTCGGCTTGCTCAGGACCGCGCTGACGGCCGCCGACTGGCAGCCCGTCGCAGAACTCCCCCGGTTGACCGGGATGTCGTTCAACGCGAAGTTCGTCAGGGACTTCCCGGACTCCTTTGAAGCCATGCCCGAGTTGCCGGGAATCAAGATTCTGGTCGTCTCCGTCCTGAACGGCTTCGAGGATCTCTCCGTGCTGGCTTCCCGGCTACCGGGTCTTCGTCGGGTGGTTCTTCGCGGACACTCCCACAAGAACCTCTCCGCCGACCGCTATGCGGCCCTCTTCCCGGACGGCACTCTCACCATGAAGCAGGTCTGAGAACGCGAGGGGGCCGGTGCTCCGAAAAGCACCGGCCCCTCACTCGGCGAACCCCCGAAGGGCTACGCCTCCTTGCTCAGGTTCGGACCGGCTCCGCCGGCCGCCTGCTCGATCGGCGGGACGTCGGGGAGGGCCGACTTCTCCTCGCCGCGGAAGGTGAAGGTCTTGGTGTCGCCCTCGCCCTCCGTGTCGACGACCACGATGTGACCGGGGCGCAGCTCGCCGAAGAGGATCTTCTCCGAGAGCGTGTCCTCGATCTCGCGCTGGATCGTGCGACGCAGCGGACGCGCGCCCAGCACCGGGTCGTAGCCCTTCTTGGACAGCAGCTCCTTGGCGGACTGGGAGAGCTCGATGCCCATGTCCCGGTCCTTGAGGCGCTCGTCCACCTTGCCGACCATCAGGTCGACGATCCGCAGAATGTCCTCCTGCGTGAGCTGCGGGAAGACGACCACGTCGTCGACGCGGTTGAGGAACTCGGGCCGGAAGTGCTGCTTGAGCTCGTCCTGGACCTTGTTCTTCATGCGCTCGTAGTTGGTCTTCGTGTCACCCGAGGCCGCGAAGCCCAGGTTGAAGCCCTTGGAGATGTCCCGGGTGCCGAGGTTGGTCGTCATGATGATGACCGTGTTCTTGAAGTCCACGACCCGGCCCTGGGAGTCGGTCAGGCGACCGTCCTCCAGGATCTGCAACGACGGAGAACGGCTTGCGGCGGACCTTCTCGGTCAGCTGACCGCCCTCTTCGTAGCCCACGTAACCGGGGGGCGAACCGAAGAGACGCGACACCGTGTGCTTCTCGCTGAACTCCGACATGTCGAGGGAGATCAGCGCGTCCTCGTCACCGAAGAGGAACTCGGCGAGGGCCTTGGACAGCTCGGTCTTACCGACACCGGACGGGCCGGCGAAGATGAACGAGCCACCCGGGCGCTTCGGGTCCTTCAGACCGGCACGCGTACGGCGGATCGCCTTCGACAGCGCCTTGACGGCGTCGACCTGGCCGATGACCCGCTTGTGGAGCTCGTCCTCCATGCGCAGCAGACGGGAGGACTCCTCCTCGGTCAGCTTGAAGACCGGGATGCCGGTGGCCGTGGCGAGGACCTCGGCGATCAGCTCGCCGTCGACCTCGGCGACGACGTCCATGTCGCCGGCCTTCCACTCCTTCTCCCGCTTGGCCTTGGCAGCCAGGAGCTGCTTCTCCTTGTCGCGCAGGGAGGCGGCCTTCTCGAAGTCCTGCGAGTCGATCGCGGACTCCTTGTCCCGGCGGACGGCGGCGATCTTCTCGTCGAACTCGCGCAGGTCCGGCGGAGCGGTCATCCGGCGGATGCGCATCCGGGAGCCGGCCTCGTCGATCAGGTCGATCGCCTTGTCCGGCAGGAAGCGGTCCGAGATGTAGCGGTCGGCCAGGGTGGCGGCCTGGACCAGCGCCTCGTCCGTGATGGAGACCCGGTGGTGGGCCTCGTACCGGTCACGCAGACCCTTGAGGATCTCGATCGTGTGCGGCAGGGACGGCTCGGCGACCTGGATGGGCTGGAAGCGGCGCTCCAGGGCCGCGTCCTTCTCCAGGTGCTTGCGGTACTCGTCCAGGGTGGTGGCACCGATGGTCTGCAGCTCACCGCGGGCCAGCATCGGCTTCAGGATGGAAGCCGCGTCGATGGCGCCCTCGGCGGCACCCGCACCGACCAGCGTGTGGAGCTCGTCGATGAACAGGATGATGTCGCCGCGGGTGCGGATCTCCTTGAGCACCTTCTTCAGGCGCTCCTCGAAGTCACCGCGGTAGCGGGAGCCGGCGACCAGGGCGCCGAGGTCAAGCGTGTAGAGGTGCTTGTCCTTCAGCGTCTCGGGCACCTCGCCCTTGACGATGGCCTGGGCGAGGCCCTCGACGACGGCGGTCTTGCCGACGCCGGGCTCACCGATCAGGACCGGGTTGTTCTTGGTACGGCGGGACAGCACCTGCATGACCCGCTCGATCTCCTTCTCGCGCCCGATGACCGGGTCGAGCTTGGACTCACGAGCGGCCTGGGTGAGGTTCCGGCCGAACTGGTCGAGGACCAGGGACGTCGAGGGGGTGCCCTCGGCAGG
>NZ_JAEKKT010000059.1 GCF_019510245.1 Streptomyces sp.
GTTGGCGTTCGGGGGGTGGAGTCTGGCCGGTGATAGGGGGGGTGTGGGGGACGGGCTGCTGGAACCGGAGGTGGGGCAGTTTCTGTGGGGTGGGCAGGGTGCGCTTGAGAGGGGTGTGGGCTCGGAGGGTGTGAGGGCGCTGTTGCAGTCGGCCGATGCGGCCGGCGAGGTTGCTGGACCGTCCGGGATGGCTGCGGAGGTGGGGGATGCGCGCTTGGGGGGCGGGTTGTGGGGGGTCGCGGACTTCGGTCAGGCCGGCGAAACAGACCACGGGAACGGTGCAGACGGCGGGGAGGGCGAGGACGGCAGGGACGGCGAGGACGGCAGGGAGGGTCTCGACGGTGGGGAGGGCGAGGACGGGGGGGAGGGCCTGGAGGGTGTGGAGGGCTTGGATGGCGGTGGGCTGCTGGAGCGGGCGCGGCGGCTTTTGTGGAGGGGGGAGGGCGAGCCGGCGAGTGATGTGGTCTGGGGGAACGTCGAGGTGGTGTTGCCGTCGGTGGGCAAGGCCAAGTCTCTCGGAGTCAAGGAGCACCGGGCGTTTGTGGTGATTGGGCTTTTGACGCCGGAGGGAGACAGCGTGCCGGATATAAATACCATCACAGCAAAAATCAGCGAGATCTCCGGCGAGCAAGCGGACCCAAAGGCGATCGGCTGCCTTAGGAGTGAGTTGGTGAAAAAGGAATTGCTGATGAAGGAGAGGGTTGGAAAGCTTTTTCTGAGCCCCGATGGCCGGGAGGTGTTCCGGCAGCTTGTGCGTAGACTCCTTGCAGGCGGCTCGAGCCTTAAAAACAACGAGCGTGATCTGCTCTGGGTCGTTTGGAAGGTGAGGCAAGACACAGGCCAGCTGGTGGGGGTACATGACATCGCAAAGAACATGGATAAGGACTTGCGAGACCGCACGCTGCATAGACGGCTGCGCAGCCTGACAGGAAGGGGCTTTCTGGGCCGTGATGATCGCCAGGGGTCTAGGTATCGGCTGGGCGACGGGGGCCGGTTGGTGCTCGGGCTGCCGGTGGACGCGGCTGCTGGGCCGGCCGGTGGGGATCCGGGCGGAGCTGGGCCTTCTCTGCCGGGCGGAGCTGCGGGTGACCGGGCGGTGCTCCCAGAACTCAAAGAAGCAGAGCGCAAGGTGCTGTGGGCCATATGGTCCTATTCCTCTGACCCTGCCAATGAAGGCAAGCTGCCGCAAGTCGAGGACATCGAGGAGGAAACCACATATGGCAGGCGGAAGGTGTACCGCATCATGTCCGACCTCCCGGAGGGGGGATATGAGTACCTGATCCGTGAGGATCCAGGGAACAGGTATTGGGTGACCGGGGCTGGCTTGGTTGCACTGGGGCTGGATGCGGGTGTGGCCGGTGAGGTGGCTGGGGGGTCGGGCTTGCCGAGGGGTGGGTTGCCGGTGCTTGAGGGGCGGGGTCGGGAGGGTGGTGTGGAGAGGGCGGGGGAGGTGCGGTTGGTGCCGGGGGTGAGGCAGTTTTTGTGGGGTGGGGAGCGTGGGCAGGGTGGGCTGAGCGGTGAGGAGGTGGGTGTGGTTGGTGGACGTGGGGAGGTGTTCGGGGAGTCGTCGGGTGGGCGGATGGAGGTGGATGGTGAGGGGGTCGGGCGGGGAGGGCTGGGGTTGCCTGGTGGGGGTCCGGCCGGGCTGGTCGAGGAGCGGTTTGCTGCCCCGGGGGAAGTGGCCGGGGTGGGTGGGGAGGGGGTTGGGGTGCCGCGTGACTGGATGGTGTGGGCGCGTGAGGTGTACGCGGGGGTTTCTCCTCCCGGGGTGGGGCTGGAGCGGCGTCCGGGCAGTGCGGAGGCGTGGGAGACGGAGCGGTATTGGGAGGATGTGGCGAGTGTGGCGCGGGCGGGGATGGAGGCCGATCGTGGCGTGTCGGTTGAGGAGCGGTCAGGGCCGGGGCATGTGGAGGCGGTGCGGGGTGTGATGGAGGAGCAGGCGCGTGTCCTTGCCGCTGAGCGGTGGAACAGGGTTGGCGTCGAGGGCGGTGATCGGGCTGATGTCCGTGGTTATGGTGGACTGGCCGGTCCTGGTTCGGAGTTTCGTTAGCTGAAGGTATGGGTGGACGGTGCTGTGTCGAAGCTGGTGGGTGAGCGCCGCAGCGTGTCCTCCGGGGAGATCCTCTCTGCCCGGCAGCGCCTGCCGCGCAGCCAGCGCCATCTGCCTCCCTCCCAGTTGGCCCGTTGCGGTGCCGACGTGCTCGCCGCATCCCCGGGCGCGGGTCTGGGTGTTCGTGTGGGGCGGCGGTGGAGGATTCGAGGCGGCGCTCACCGAGATTCTGGAGCTTGCGCCGAAATGGGAAAAGTAGGTTCGAGGCGTAAGAACGATAGCCATCGTCGACACCGAGATCGCGGCCAACGTATCCCGGGATATATACCGCCGCTGAGAATGACTGCAGGAACAGGTCGCCGCGATCAACGTCGAGGCCGCCGCTGCTGACGAGTTCGAGGACGCCACCTTTACGGCCATAGCGAAAGGCACCGAGGCACACTGCAAATCCGAGGCCGACAGGGCCACGAGCGCCAACTGCGCAGGGCTGTGGAGGAGGTGCTCGCCGAGGAGACAGTGCGCCAACTCGCCGCCGGAGCGATCGCGGTCAGACGCGGAGCATTCCACGAGCGCACCCGGTTCGGGGAGAACACGGTGTGCATCCGCCCAGTGGGAGTGGACTCGGTGGCGGTTGGCCAAGCCCGGCTACGGGCCGCTCAAGATCGCCTGGCGCATGGGAATGCTGTCAGGCGTGAGCAGATCGAGGCCGTGTGAGAGAGGATCCGGCTCTTCGGGGCACGCCACGGATCCAAACCTGTACTCCGTCCGCCGTGGACCGCGGCTCTGTGGCTACCGTGCAGGCCACACCCGACGGCGGTGAACGCGGACCACGAGGCAGCAGTGTCAAAGACAAGCCGCCGCAGGTCCGGCTCAGTGTTCTCCGAGCCTGACACCCGACAGATGCGAGGCGCCGACGGCGGCGCGCTGGAGGCTAACAACGCCCAGCTTGCCGAGTGCGGACGGCCCGCCTGTCCGAGTCGGAAACGGAACCCGTCATTGCTGCGCAGCCCGACGGAAATCGCGACAGGCTCATGATTGGACCGGTCATCCAAGCCGGTGCGATGGTGAAGCGCCAGGACACGAACAGCTCACCGCTCCCCGCTACAGGCCTCTGGATGCCGGTCCCTATGCGTTCGTCCCGGTCGTGCCCCGACCCTGCGGTGTATGGCATCAAGCGGGAGGCGTGAGACCTGGATCTGGCGCGATGGCAACCCCTGAGGCGCCCAGTGTGACGACCGCATACTGAGACGGTGAGTGAGCCGGGGGCGGTCTGTGCCAGACTGCCCCCGTGCTCTCGTTCGCCATGATTATTGGCAGCAGGCGCGCCGGTCCGCAGTGACCACCACGTACGACCAGGTACGGGTGGCCATCGTCGTCCTCGACCCGCGCGCAGACCTCTCGCACCCGCGAGGGGTTTTTTCGTTTTCCGGCCCACCTTCAGCCGGGAGACGGGCGCGAGGGATCATGGAGGGACGGTGGAGCCGGTCATTCCGGTACGACCGAGATTCGACATCAGGAGCCTTGAGACCATGACCGAGACGGAAACCAACGAGCTGGACGACTCGTTCCACGTCTTCGACACCACGCTGCGCGACGGCGCGCAGCGCGAGGGCATCAACCTCACCGTCGCGGACAAGCTGGCCATCGCCCGGCACCTGGACGACTTCGGCGTGGGCTTCATCGAGGGCGGCTGGCCGGGCGCCAACCCCCGGGACACCGAGTTCTTCGCCCGCGCCCAGCAGGAGATCGACTTCCAGCACGCCCAGCTGGTCGCCTTCGGCGCCACCCGCCGGGCGAACGCCAAGGCCGCGGACGACCCCCAGGTCAAGGCGCTGCTGGACTCCGGCGCCCCGGTGATCACCCTGGTCGCCAAGTCCCACGACCGGCACGTCGAGCTGGCCCTGCGCACCACCCTCGACGAGAACCTGGAGATGGTCCGCGACACGGTGTCCTTCCTGAAGGACCAGGGCCGCCGGGTCTTCGTCGACTGCGAGCACTTCTTCGACGGCTACCGCGCCAACCCCGAGTACGCGAAGGCGGTCGTAAGGGCCGCCTCGGACGCCGGCGCGGACGTCGTCATCCTGTGCGACACCAACGGCGGCATGCTCCCCGCCCAGGTCAACGCCGTCGTCTCCACGGTCCTCGCGGACACCGGCGCCCGGCTCGGCATCCACGCCCAGGACGACACCGGCTGCGCCGTCGCCAACACCCTCGCCGCCGTGGACGCGGGCGCCACCCACGTCCAGTGCACGGCGAACGGCTACGGCGAGCGGGTCGGCAACGCCAACCTGTTTCCGGTGGTCGCCGCCCTGGAACTGAAGTACGGCAAGAAGGTGCTGCCCGAGGGCCGGCTCCGCGAGATGACCCGCATCTCGCACGCCATCGCCGAGGTCGTCAACCTCACCCCCTCCACCCACCAGCCCTACGTGGGTGTCTCGGCCTTCGCGCACAAGGCGGGCCTGCACGCCTCCGCGATCAAGGTCGACCCCGACCTCTACCAGCACACCGACCCGGCCCTGGTCGGCAACATCATGCGCATGCTGGTCTCCGACATGGCCGGCCGCGCCTCGGTGGAGCTCAAGGGCAAGGAACTCGGTGTCGACCTCGGCGGCGACCGCGAACTGGTCGGCCGGGTGGTGGAGCGCGTCAAGGAACGCGAACTCCAGGGTTACACCTACGAAGCCGCCGACGCCTCCTTCGAACTCCTGCTGCGCGCCGAGGTGGAGGGCAAACCCCGCTCCTACTTCCGCGTCGAGTCCTGGCGGGCCATCGTCGAGGACCGCCCCGACGGCACCCACGCCAACGAGGCCACCGTCAAGCTCTGGGCCAAGAGCGAGCGCATCGTCGCCACCGCCGAGGGCAACGGCCCCGTCAACGCCCTCGACCGCGCCCTGCGCGTGGGCCTCGAGAAGATCTACCCGCAACTCGCCAAGCTGGATCTCGTCGACTACAAGGTCCGCATCCTGGAGGGCAAGCACGGCACCGAGTCCACCACCCGGGTCCTGATCTCGACCTCCGACGGCAGCGCCGAATGGTCGACGGTGGGCGTCGGGGAGAACGTCATCGCCGCCTCCTGGCAGGCCCTGGAGGACGCGTACACGTACGGCCTGCTGCGCGCAGGCGTGGAGCCCGCGGAGTAGGCCCCCGGGTTCAGAAGGAGTCCTCGGCGAGCTTCTCGAACTCGCCGAGGCTCATCGCCCGGCCGTCGGCCCACACCTGGCCGGGCTTCAGCGCGGCGAGGTCCTCGGCCGTGAAGGTGACGGCGCCGGTGTAGTCGTAATCGGGCTCGGCCTTGCCGAAGGCGAGCTCGTACGAATAGCCCGCCACCAGCCGCTGCTTGCCCGCGGGGGTGGCGTGCCAGGCGGCCGGCGGCGAGAACAGCCGTAACTCCGCATCGGTCCCGCGCCGCTCGTCCTTGGCCTCCCAGCCCGAGAGGTTCTGCTCGGGATCATCATGTGTTCCGGTCAGCGACAGTCCGGTGATCAGGTCGTCGCCCGCACGGCCGCAGCAGCGCCTCCGGAGCCCCGTTCGCGACCCGCCGTACCGCCACCAGCGGCAACAGTTCGGCCCCGCAACCGCTCAGCAGCAATGCACCGGCGACCGTGCCCAGCACGGCCGCCGCCCCCGTCGTACGCCTCACGGCACTCCTACCGCCCTACTGCAGATGCCACTTCTGGTTGGGGGCGCCCGTGCAGGACCAGATCTGCGCCCGTGCCCCGTTCGCGGACGAGTTGTCCGTGACGTCCAGGCACTTGCCGGCCGCCGTGTTCACCACGTCACCGGTGGACGAGTTGTACGACCACTGCTGCGCACCGGTGCCGTTGCAGTCGTAGAGCTGGACCTTCGCGCCGTTCGCCGTCGACGCCGACGTCACGTCGAGGCACTTGCCGAGCGCCCGGACCGAGCCGTCGGACTGCACGGTCCACTGCTGGGCGGTGGTGCCGTTGCAGTCGTAGAGCTGGACGGCCGTGCCGTTCGCGGTCGAACCGCCCGCCACGTCCAGGCACTTGCCCGCGAGCCCCACGAACGCACCGGTCTGGCCGGAGCCGCCCGACTGGGTGCCGGACCAGGTGAAGGTCGCCGAGGTCTTGCCGGGGAGCGCGTAGGTGGCGTGCTGGGAGCCCCAGTCGATGGTCACCGTCTGCGCGCTCGACGAGTCGTTGTAGGCGATCAGCGCCTTCGAGCCGTCCGGGTTGCGCCAGGCCACGTTCGGCACGGCGGTGGACGCGGTGGAGGCGATCCGCTGCGCGCCGGGCCGCACGAACTTGGTCAGGTGGCCCATGTCGTAGTACTCGACGGTGTAGTCGACCGTCCCGCTCGCGCCGTCCCCGTTGTGCACGGTGACCAGGCCCGTGCAGGTGCCGCAGCCGCCGTTGTGCGGGCCCATGTTCTGGTCCACGGCCAGCGACCACTTGGTCACCGACTTCGCCCAGTTGCGGGTGTAGTCGATGATGTTGGACATGTCCTCCTTGTGCTGGTCGGCGACCCAGGTGCCGCCGGAGTGCTCGGTGCCGAAGGCGTCCAGCGTCGGGTACTGGTTGTGCACGGTGGTCTGCTCGGAGACGTCACCGCCGTAGCCGTGCCAGGCGATCCCGCCGAAGTTGGGATGGTTGCGGATCGTCGCGTCGTCGATGAGGGCGGCCGCGTAGGAGTCGTACACGTCCCAGTTCCAGTCGTGCGCGAGGACCTTGGTGGACAGGCCGGCCGACTGGAGCTGCGGCAGCAGGTCGTTCTTGAGGAAGTACTGCAGCCCGGAGGCGTTCCAGCTCATCGACGGGTAGCCGGAGCAGCAGGTGGGCTCGTTCTGCGGGGTGACGTAGGAGACCTTGACGCCCTGTGCCTGGTACGCCTGGAGGTACTTCACGAAGTAGGCGGCGTAGGCGGCGTAGTCCTCCGACTTGAGCCAGCCCCCGTTGAGCGAGCCGCTGTCCTTCATCCACGCGGGCGCCGTCCATGGCGAGGCCATGACAGTCAGAGAGGGGTTCAGCTGGAGCGCCTGCCTGGTGAGCGGCACGACGTCCGCGAGGTCGTGCGAGAGGGAGAAGCCGTCGAGGTTCGGATCGGTCTGTCCGGCGGGTACGTCGTCGTACGTGTACCCGTACCGAGCCAGGTCCGAGGCGCCCATCGGATTGCGCAGGAAGGACAGGCCGATGCCGTCCGTGGGGGAGAACAGCTTCTTCATGGTGGCGTCCCGGGTGGCCTGGGACAGCGCCCCGCTGCTGTTCATCAGCCAGGCCGCGGTGTCCGTGAAGGACGCGCCGCCGCCGGTGAAGGTCTGGTACCGGGTGTTCTCGTCGACGGTGATGTTCGTGCCGCCGCCCCCGGTCCCGGCGGAGAAGGCGAACGGCGCCTGCGCCTGGAGCCCGCGGGTGACATGGCGCCCGGCGGAGTCGTCGGTGGTGGTGAGGTACGCGGTGACCTGCTCACCGGCCGCGTGCGCCGTCGGTACGACGGCACTGAAGCCGGCCGCGGTGAGCAACCCGGCCAGCAACAGGCGCAGGGTGTGGGGGGGTCTTCTCATGGGCACATCGCCCTTCCTGACGGGACGTCTTGACGGGGGTGCGAGCCGTTAGTTAACTCACGACGTGATCTAAGCCATGAGTGAACTGTGAGAGCCCCGAGTGAACCAGAGAGTCGAGGGAAGGTCCATGCCAAGAACCGCCCTGCTCGTCTCCACCGCACTGCTCGCAGCCCTGATACCCCTGTCCGCCGCCAGTGCCGCCGAGGACCCGGCCCCCACCCCCGTCGACCGCTTCGAGGGCGAGGTCCCCTTCGCCTCCCAGCCCGCCGAGGGCATCTTCACCTGGGGAGGCGACAGCGACGACCCGCCCGCGCTCCAGCTCGCCGACCGCGCCGACGCCCCCGAGGGCGCGAAGGTCCTCGCCGGGACCTACGACATCAGCGGATACGGCGGCTTCACCCACGACTTCGCCGCCACCGAGCCCGCCCACGACTGGTCCGCGCACCAGGGCATCCGCTTCTGGTGGGACGGCCAGGACAACGGCAAGAAGATCGCCTTCGAGATCAAGGACGGCGGCGCCAACGGCGAGGCCTCCGAGCTGTGGACGACGTCCTTCACCGACGACTTCGCCGGCTGGAAGCAGATCGAGATCCCGTTCACGGACTTCGTCTACCGGACCGACTACCAGCCCGTCGGCGGCATCGACCACGTCCTCGGCCTGACCCAGATGTGGGGCTACGCGCTCACCCTGCCCGTCGGGGTCAAGGGCCGGTTCGCCATGGACGACGTGGAGCTGTACGGCAAGGCCGACCAGGCGCTGCGCGCGGCGGTCAGCACCGACGCGGCCGTGTACCCGGTGAAGGAGGGCGGCACGGCGACCGTGAAGGTCACCGTCGCCACCACCGGCTCCGCCCCGATCGACGACCCGGTCACCGTCGCGTACACGACGGCGGGCGGCACCGCCGAGGCGGGCAGGGACTACAAGGCGGTCTCCGGCACCCTCACCTTCCCGTCCGGTACGGCCTCCGGGGCCACGCAGACCATCAAGGTGCCGACGCTGAAGGACCGTTCGGCCGAACCGGCGGAGACCATCCCGCTCAAGCTCACGGTCACCGGCGCCAAGGCCCCCGCGGAGAGCCCGCAGGTCGTCGTCGACGCGCACGGACTGCCGTACCTGGACAGCAGGTTGCCCGTGAAGAAGCGGGTCGCCGATCTCCTCTCCCGGATGTCCCTGGAGGAGAAGGCCGGCCAGATGACCCAGGCCGAGCGCGGTGCCGTGGGCACCGGCGGTGACGTCGCCGCGTACGACCTCGGCTCGCTGCTCTCCGGCGGCGGCTCGACCCCCACGCCCAACACGGCCGCGGCCTGGGCGCGGATGATCGACGGCTTCCAGCTCCGGGCGCAGGCCACCCGGTTCCAGATCCCGCTGATCTACGGCGCCGACGCCGTCCACGGCCACAACAACCTGGCCGGCGCCACGATCTTCCCGCACAACATCGGCATCGGCGCCACCCGCGACCCCGGGCTCGCCGAGCAGGCCGGTGCGGTGACCGCCTCCGAGGTCCGGGCCACCGGCGTCTCCTGGGACTTCGCCCCGTGCCTCTGCGTCAGCCGTGACGAACGCTGGGGCCGCTCCTACGAGTCCTTCGGCGAGGACCCGGCGCTCGTGAAGTCCATGGAGACCGTCATCCAGGGCCTCCAGGGGCGCGCGGACGGACGGGACCTGAAGGACGACGACAAGGTGCTGGCCACCGCCAAGCACTTCGTCGGTGACGGCGGCACCGCCTACGGCTCGTCCACGACCGGCACGTACACCATCGACCAGGGCGTCACCACGGTCACCCGGCAGCAGTTGGAGGCCATCCACCTGGCGCCGTACCAGACCGCCGTGGACCGGGGCATCGGTACGGTCATGCCGTCGTACTCCTCTCTGGAGATCGTCGGCGACGGCCGGGGCCCGGTGAAGATGCACGCCCGCGCCGACATGATCAACGGGGTGCTCAAGGGCCGGATGGGCTTCCAGGGCTTCGTGATCAGCGACTGGAACGCCATCGACCAGCTCCCGGGCGACTACGCGTCCCACGTCAGCACGGCCGTCAACGCGGGCGTCGACATGATGATGGTGCCGTACAGCTACCAGGACTTCACGAAGACCCTGATCGACCAGGTGAAGGCGGGCAGCGTCAGCGAGCGGCGCATCGACGACGCGGTCTCCCGCATCCTCACCCAGAAGTTCAGGCTGGGCCTCTTCGAGCACCCCTACGCCGACACGTCCGGTGCCTCGAAGATCGGCTCCGCCGGGCACCGGGCCGTCGCCCGGCAGGCGGCCGCCGAGTCGCAGGTGCTGCTGAAGAACTCCGACGGCGTGCTGCCCCTGAAGAAGTCGGAGAAGGTGTACGTCGCCGGGTCCAACGCCGACGACCTCGGCAACCAGACCGGCGGCTGGACCATCACCTGGCAGGGCCAGTCCGGCACCCACACCACCGGCACCACCATCCTCCAGGGCATGAAGAACGCCGGGGGAGACGTCACCTACTCCCAGGACGCCTCCGCGCCGACGAGCGGCTACGACGTGGGCGTGGTCGTGGTCGGCGAGACCCCGTACGCCGAGGGCGTCGGAGACGTCGGCAACGGCAACGACCTGGTGCTGTCCGCCGCCGACCAGGCCGCCGTGGACAAGGTCTGCGCGGCCATGAAGTGCGCGGTGCTGGTCGTCTCCGGGCGCCCGCAGCTGATCGGTGACCGGCTCGGCGAGATCGACGCCCTGGTGGCGTCCTGGCTGCCGGGCACGGAGGGCGACGGCGTGGCCGACGTGCTCTACGGGAAGAAGGCCTTCACCGGGCAGCTCCCGGTCACCTGGCCGAAGTCAGAGGCGCAGCTGCCGATCAACGTGGGCGACGCGTCGTACGACCCGCAGTACCCCTACGGCTGGGGTCTGACCACGCTGACCAAGGCCCCCAAGGGCGGCGAGGCCACCCTGAAGGCGCTCGGCGCGGCGGCCGGGGCGGCCGAACGGGCCGGCTCCGACCCGGCAGGCCGCAAGCTGGTCGGCAAGGCCCGCCTGCTGGTCCAGGCGAAGATCGGGCAGTCGGTCACCGCGGCCGTCTCGAAGCCCTTCGCCGACGCCGACCACCTGCTGCTGACCGGCAAGTACGCGGCGGCCGTGGAGAAGCTGACGGAGGCCTACCGGGCCGCGTAGGAGGACAGCCCTCCCCGGGAGGCTTCGGGGTAGGTTCGAAGCATGAACGCGGTGCGACGGACCACCCGAAGCCTCCCGGGGCTGCTGTTCCTGGCCCTTGCGCTGGCGCTGGTCGCCCTGGCCGCGCCCGCCCCACGGGCGAGCGCGGCCACCGGCGTCTCGGCGGTAGCCGACGCCCTGCGCAAGAACCCGGTGTACGTCGACCCGGCCGCCGCCGCCCAGCTCTCCACGGCCGACGCCGACGCACTGGCCCGGCAGATCAAGGACGCGGACAAACCCCTGTTCGTCGCCGTCCTGCCGTCCGGCTACCCCACCGAGGACCTCTTCACGAACCTGCGCACCGCCACCGGCGTCACCGGCCTCTACGCCGTCCGCCTCGGCGACCGCTTCGACGCCCGCGCCGACTCCTCGGTCCTGCCCCGGACGGCCGTCCAGAACCTGGTCACCAGCGTCCAGGGCGAGAACGCCAGGACCCAGCTGACCGACTTCACCGACCGCGCCCTGACCAACATGGGCGGCAAGGCCCCCACGAGCTGGGGCGGCGGCACGGGCGGCTCGGGCGTCTCCAGTACGGCGCTGATCGCGATCGGAGCCGTGGTCGTGGCCGGCGGGGCGGGCGCGTACGCCCTGGTCCGCCGGGGCCGCCGGCGCCACGAGGAGGAGCGGCGGGCCGCCCTGGACCGGCTCCGGGTGGTCGTGGACGAGGACATCACCGCGTTCGGCGAGGAACTGGACCGCCTCGACTTCCACCCGGCCGAGCCGCGCGCCGACGACGCGATGCGCGCCGACTACGAGCGCGCGCTGAACGCCTACGACCAGGCGAAGTCCGCGATGTCCGGCGCCCGCAGACCCGAGGACGTCCGGGCGGTCACCGAGGCACTGGAGGACGGCCGCTTCTCGCTCGCCCGGCTGGCCGCCCGCCGCGAGGGCCGCCCGCTCCCGGAGCGCCGCCCGCCCTGCTTCTTCGACCCCCGGCACGGCCCCTCGGTCACGGACGCCACCTGGACCCCGGCCGGCGGCGCGCCCCGAGAGGTCCCGGTCTGCGCGGCCGACGCCACCCGCCTGGCCGACGGCCGCGATCCCGCGGTCCGCGAGGTCGACACCGACTACGGCCGCCGCCCGTACTGGGACGCGGGCCCGGCCTACGGCCCCTGGGCGGGCGGCTACTTCGGCGGCGGCATCCTCCCCGGCCTCCTCATCGGCACCGCCCTGGGCGGCTGGATGTCGGCCCCCGCCTACGCGGCCGACTACGGCACCGGGTACGGCGACTTCGGCGGCTTCGACACCGCCGGCTACCAGGGCGGCGACGTGTCGGGCGCGGACTTCGACCCCGGGGACTTCGGCGACTTCGGCGGGGGAGGCGGGGACTTCGGCGGCGGGGGCGGCGACAGCGGGGACTTCGGCGGCGGCTTCTGACCTACGCCGTGTCCCCCAGCCGCTCCATCACGGCGGCGGCGAGCAGCAGCACCCCGCGCTCGGTCTCGCTCAGTGACTCGAGGGCCCCCGCCAGCCAGGCGTCCCGCTGCGCCATGTCGTCCTCCAGCGCCCGCCGCCCGTCCTCGGTGATGCTCAGCACGGACTGCCGCCGGTCCGACGGGTCCGGCGCCCGTCCGACCAGCCCCTCCGCCTGCAGCTCCGCGAAGACCCGGGTCAGCGACTGCGGCCGCTGCCGTTCGGCGGCCGCGACCTCGCCGGGCGTGGACGGCCCGCGCCGGTACAGGTGGCCGAGCACCGACAGCTGGTTGGGACTGAGGCTCCCGTCCCCGCGCTCCTGCCGCAGCCGACGGTTGAACCGGAGGACGGCACGACGGATACGAGCGGCTTCGGTGAGGTGGTCCATGGCAGAAGATCGTACGCGAATGCTTACTATTCGATGGCGAAATGGCCCGGTACTCTCAACTGGTGACCGCCAAACTCATACGCAACGCGTACGAAGCCGGGCTGACGATGACGGCCGTGCTGCTCTCCTGGGGGGCCGCGCTGGTGCTGGAGGGGGCCGCCGGGCTGCACACCGACGTGCTGGTCCTCGCGGTCGCCCTCACCCTGACCCTCGCCTCGACCCAGCGCACCGCCGGCACCCGCCGACGGCTGATCTCCCTGGTGCTGCTGCCCGCGACGGCCGCCGCCTCGATCTTCGTCGGCCGCCTGCTCGCCGCCCACTACGCGGCGGGCGCGGCCGTCTACACGGCCGGGATGGCGCTGGCCATCTGGATCCCGGCACGCTCATCGCCCTCCCGCTGGTCGCCCTGCTCGTGGTCCCCGGTCCCGCACTGCCGCGCGAGGCGCAGAGCGGACTGGTGACCTGGGGCTGGTCGGCGCTGATCGGGACGGTGGCGTGCGGCTCGGTCTGGCTGGTCCAGTCCCTGGGCGACCGCCTCGGCCCCTGGCGCCCGGTCCCGCCCCCCGCCCCGCCCGCCCGCCGCTCCCGCCTCCACCCGCGCCCCAGCACCCGGATGGCCCTCCAGATGGCCGCCGGGATCGCCACCGCCTTCGCCGTCGGCCACCTGCTCTTCGACGACCACTGGCCCTGGGTCGTGCTGACCGCCTACGTCGCGGCGAGCGGCAACCGCGGGCGGACCGACGTCCTGCGCAAGGGAGTCGAGCGCCTGGCCGGCGCCTGCGTCGGCACGCTCCTGGCCACCGGCGTCGCGGCGGCCGGCATCACCGGCCACACCGCGGTGGCCCTGATGTTCACGATCCTCACGGTCGCCCTCTGGCTGCGCCCCCTCAGCTACGCCTACTGGGCCGCCGGCATGACCTGCGCCCTCTCCCTCCTCCTCGGCTACTTCGGCCAGAACGCCGAGTCGTTGCTGCCGACCCGCCTGGAGGGGATCGCCGTGGGCGCGGTCCTGTCGGTGGCGTCGGCCTGGTGGCTGCTACCGGTACCGAGGCGCCGCGGGCCCGGCGCGACACGGCCGGCGGTGGTGGCAGGCTAGTGGTGCCAGGCCTGGCCGCCCGTGTTGCGGATGAAGCGTTGCAGCACCTTGAGGGTGATGAGGTACTCCTCGTCGGAGATGCCGGCGTGCCGTTCCGCCCGCAGTTCGTCCTGGACGGCCGCGGCCCGGTCGTAGAACGCCCTGCCGTCGGTCGTGAGGCTCAGGCGGCCCTCGGCGTCCTCGGTGATCCACCCCAGGGCGATGGTCGTATCGATCTCGGACTCCATGCTCTCCGTGCCCGTGTCGAGGTAGTTCCGCAGCAGGCGGGACACCTCGGCGCGGGTCCTGACCGTGTCGGCACGCGCTACCTGCGCGAGGACCCACCACTGGGGCTGGGTGGTACCGAGCCCGGCGAGTGCGGCGCGGGTGCGGTCGACGACGGCCTTGAACGCGGCCCAACTCCAGTAGCCGATGGGCTGCTGGATCAGTTCGGCATCGCTGTGCGAGTACTCCACGGCCGGTCCCTCCGTCGTCGCCTGACTTGCTCTCGGAGAAACCGACCGTAAGAACTCAACCTCGCTTGAGGTCAAGGAGCTTCGGCCGAATTCGGCGTGCTTCGACCCGGACGCGCGGTGGCGTAACGCAGCCCGGCGGCATGCCACCAGGCGGGCGGTGAGGGCCCGTCGACGACGGAGGAGGGCTGATCCGGATGCAGGCCGAGCCGCCACAGAGCGCGGGCCTCGACCGACAGACCGATCCACCCGCGCCAGTGCCCGGTGACCTCCCGCCGGCACGCGAGGTCCCACCGGAGTTCTTCTTCTTCGAACGGCATCCAGTCGATGCCGCGTTCACGCAGTCAGGCGCAGAGAGCGACGAAGGGGCGAGGCCGCCCCGGCACGTTCTCGTACGAGGTGACGAGGACCCACTCGATCTGCTCAGTCGCGGGTGACGCGCTCAAGGAACTCACTCCAGGTGGAGGGGGAGACGGTGAGTACGGGGCCGTCGGGCGTCTTGGAGTCGCGGACATGGACCGTCGCGGACGCGGCGGCGACCTCGACGCAGTTGCCGCCTTCGCTGCTGCTGTAGCTGGACTTGAACCACTGAAGTACGGTGCTCATCGGTCTCCTAGCAGTCCGTCGAGGAGGCGCACGCTCTCATCGGGCGAGAGGGCCTGTGACCGCAGCATTCCATACTTGTGGTGATAGTCGCTGACCTCTTCCGGGTCGCTCACAAGGAAGCTGGCGCTCTGAACTTCCAGATACGCCAGGCGCTCGTGCTCGGGTGTCTCCAGCAGGACCATGGGGCCGCCGAGCCCGGCGTGCGGTGTCCTGTCCTCAGGCATGATCTGAAAGCTCATGTGCACGGGCTCGGTGTACTCCAGGATCTGCCGGATCTGTTCCCGCATCACCTCCGGACCTCCGACCTTCCGTCGCAGCACGCTCTCCTCGATGACGAAGTGACCCACGGGAGGTCGCTCCCGCTGCCAGACCAATTGGCGCTCCATACGGGCGTTCACCCATTGCTCGGCCGTCTCGGTCCCGATCGCCGGATAGCGATAGCCGAACACGGCACGGCAATAGTCCCTTGTCTGCAGCAGCCCGGGTACGACCTGGGTCTCGTATGAAAGAACGCCCACCGCCTCCTGCTCATGGTCGACCAGCCCCTGCGCGAACTGCACGATCCGCTCCCGCACCGGCATCTTCTCCACCAGCACGGCCAACGCCCCGCCGGTGCCCAGCAGTTCGTCGAACTGCTCCGCCCGGTCCGGCTGCAGGGCAAGCCGCCCCTGCTCGACCGAGCCCACCGTGTCGACGTGCAGGTTGGCGAGTTCGGCGAACTGCTCCTGCGTGAGCCGCGCCTGCTTCCGGTAGTGGGCGACAAGCGCCCCGGCGGCCTGCCACGCACCGACCTTCTTCGGCTTCCTCTCCACCCGCATGCGTGGTCCCTTTCCCCCCGTGCGCGCCCGAACCGCTCGTAGCGGACTCGTAGAAGTCGGATCTACGACCTCACTCACTGATCCATCGTAGTCACTCACGGTGACACTCGCCTTATGAACCCGGAACTCCAAACCTCCCAGGCCCGCGAGGCGTTCTACCGTCGGGACCGCAGATCGGTCGGCATGGCACGCGACTTCACGCGCACCGCCCTGGCCGACTGGCGGGTCGGCCGGCGCGCGGACGACGTACTGCTCTGTGTGAGTGAAGTGACCACCAACGCCGTGCTCCACGGCGTCCCCCCGGGCCGCGGGTTCCGCCTCCGGCTGGCCCTGCACCCCGACGGCGTCCTCCGCACCGAGGTCCACGACAGCGGTCCGGGCGAACTGCGCTATGGCGACATGTCACCGGAGTCGGAACAGGGCCGGGGCCTGCTGCTGGTCGCACTGCTCGCGGACAAGTGGGGGGTGGGTGAGCGGGAGCCGGGAAAGGTGGTGTGGTGCGAGTTCGAGGTGCGGGAGTGAGCAGGTACGGCCTGGCCCCGCTCCGCTGCTACGGGTGCGGTTTCTCGCCCCTCGCCAGCATCGCCACGTACTTCTCGATCCGGCGCGCCCGGGTCTCGGCCTTCTTGGCGTCCTGGATCCGGTACAGGATCGCGTAGCGGTTCTGCCGGTCCAGTGTCTCGAAGAACGCCGCCGCGGCGGGGGCGGCGGTCAGGGCCCTCGCCAGGTCGTCCGGCACCGTGGCGGTCTTCGCACTGTCATAGGCCGCCTCCCAGCGGCCGTCCGCCTTGGCGCGGTCGATTTCGGCCTGCCCCGGCGGACGCATCCGGCCCTGCTCGATCAGGGCGGCCACCTTGTCGCGGTTGACCTTGGACCACTTGCTGCGCGGCGTGCGCGGGGTGAACCGCTGCGTCCACCAATGGTCGTCGAGCTTGGCCTTCTGGCCGTCGATCCAGCCGTAGCAGAGCGCCACGTCGAGCGCCTGGGCGTAGTCCAGCGCGACGATTCCGGGGCCCTTCTTGCGAAGCTTGAGCCAGATGCCGGGCGAGACGGCGTGGTTCTCACCGAGCCATGCCTCGAACGCCTCGGCGGATGCGAATGCGACGATCTCCAAGTCCTGAGTCACCCCAGCAGCGAACCACACCCGGCCGATCGTCCGCCGGCACATGCGCCGCTGGTGATGCCGGGAGCGCGGCATCGACCTGCTGACGGCCGTCCGGCACCTGTTCGACCCGAATCCGCAGGGACGCGGGGACCGGTACCCGGCCGTCGACTACCAGAAGCCGGCACACGCCGGGCGCCGCCCTCGACGGAGTGGAAGGCGGCGCTCAGCGGGTGTGGTCGGTGCCGGCGGTCCGGCGCCGCGGGCTCACGCGTTCTTGATAGCCGAGATGTCGAAGTTCAGCTTGATCTTGTCGGAGACGAGGACACCGCCGGTCTCCAGCGCCGCGTTCCAGGTGACGCCCCAGTCGGAGCGCTTGATCTCGGCCTTGCCCTCGAAGCCGACGCGCTCGTTGCCGAACGGGTCCTTGGCCGCACCGTTGAACTCCAGGTCGATGGTGACCGGCCGGGTGACACCGAGGATCGTGAGGTCGCCGGTGATGCGGTAGTCCTCGCCGCCGAGGGCCTCCGCCTCGGTGGAGCGGAACGTCATCGTCGGGAACTCGTCGATCTTGAAGAAGTCGGCCGACTTCAGGTGGCCGTCGCGGTCGGGGCTGCCGGTGGTGATGCTGTCCATCTTGATGTCGAGCGAGGCCGTGGACTTCGACGGGTCGGTGCCGTCCAGGTGCAGGCTGCCCTCGAACTCCTGGAAGCTGCCCTTGACGTTGGTGACCATCGCGTGCCGGGCCACGAAGCCGAGCGTGCTGTGCGCCGGGTCGATCGTGTACTCGCCGGTCAGGGCGGCCGTGTCCGCGGTCGTGCCGGCGGCGGGGGTCTCGTCGTTCTTGCGGCCGAAGATGCCCATGAGGTGCTCCTTGAAGGGGGACGGGGTCGCGGCTTCGAAGCGGTTGTCTGCGGAAGCGCGGCCTTGATGTTTAACGTTCAACGAACTCAACGAAAGACACCGTAGACCCATTCCCTTCAACCTTCAACATCATCGACCCGCGTGTTGTGGTCATTACACACCGTAACGTCACGTGACTCGATGTCGCGACGGGACCCGCTCTGGAGCGGCTAGGCTCTGTGTGGGTGAACCGCCGTCCGGAGGCCTGTGTTACTCCGCGGGTGGTACGGGTCGCCGCTGAATGTGAGGCGCGTCTCAGCCCTGCGTTTGTGGCACCCCTACAACGGCCAAGCCCCCTGAGCAGTCGGAACGGCTGCATGCGGTCCTGGTTCTGTTCAGTGGTTCCAGGAAAACGCGTCGGAGACTGTACGGAGTCGACGTCTCGCATTCCTTGGTGTCCTTCGTAAGGTCGCTACATGACCGTTTTGGAAGAGACGACGGGCGAGCCCACCGGTGAACCGACGGACGCGCGCGGGCGGGTCGCCGAGCTGCACGAGATCCGTGCGGCCGCCGTGGCGGGCCCCAGCGAGAAGGCGACCGAGGCGCAGCGCGCCAAGGGCAAGCTGACGGCCCGGGAGCGCATCGAACTGCTCCTGGACCCGGGTTCCTTCCAGGAGGTCGAGCAGCTGCGCCGGCACCGCGCGGTCGGCTTCGGCCTGGAGGCCAAGAAGCCGTACACCGACGGTGTCATCACCGGCTGGGGCACGGTCGACGGCCGTACCGTCTTCGTCTACGCCCATGACTTCCGGATCTTCGGCGGCGCGCTGGGCGAGGCCCACGCCACCAAGATCCACAAGATCATGGACATGGCCATCGCGGCCGGCGCCCCGCTGGTCTCGCTGAACGACGGCGCCGGCGCCCGCATCCAGGAGGGCGTCTCCGCCCTGGCCGGCTACGGCGGCATCTTCCAGCGCAACACCAAGGCGAGCGGTGTCATCCCGCAGATCAGCGTGATGCTCGGCCCGTGCGCCGGCGGCGCGGCCTACTCGCCCGCCCTCACCGACTTCGTCTTCATGGTCCGCGAGACCTCGCAGATGTTCATCACCGGCCCGGACGTCGTCAAGGCGGTCACCGGCGAGGAGATCACCCAGAACGGCCTCGGCGGCGCCGACGTCCACGCGGAGACCTCCGGCGTCTGCCACTTCGCGTACGACGACGAGGAGACCTGCATCGCGGAGGTCCGCTACCTCCTCTCGCTCCTCCCGCAGAACAACCGCGAGAACCCGCCGCGCGTCGAGACCACGGACCCCGTCGACCGCCGCAGCGACACCCTCCTCGACCTCGTCCCGGCCGACGGGAACCGGCCGTACGACATGGCCAAGGTCATCGAGGAGATCGTCGACGACGGCGAGTACCTGGAGGTCCACGAGCGCTGGGCGCGGAACATCATCTGCGCGCTGGCCCGGATCGACGGTCAGGTGGTCGGCATCATCGCCAACCAGCCGCAGGTCCTCGCCGGCGTCCTGGACATCGAGGCGAGTGAAAAAGCTGCGCGCTTTGTCCAGATGTGTGACGCTTTCAATGTTCCGATCGTCACATTCCTGGACGTACCGGGCTTCCTTCCCGGTGTCGACCAGGAGCACGGCGGGATCATCCGCCACGGCGCGAAGCTCCTCTACGCCTACTGCAACGCGACCGTGCCCCGGATCTCCCTGATCCTGCGCAAGGCGTACGGAGGTGCCTACATCGTCATGGACTCCCAGTCGATCGGTGCCGACCTGACGTACGCCTGGCCGACGAACGAGATCGCGGTCATGGGCGCCGAGGGTGCGGCCAACGTGATCTTCCGCCGGCAGATCGCCTCCGCCGAGGACCCCGAGGCCATGCGGCAGAAGATGGTCAAGGAGTACAAGGCCGAGCTCATGCACCCCTACTACGCGGCCGAGCGCGGTCTGGTCGACGACGTCATCGACCCGGCCGAGACCCGCGAGGTGCTCGCCAAGTCGCTGGCGATGCTGCACACCAAGCACGCCGACCTGCCGTCCCGTAAGCACGGCAACCCCCCGCAGTAATCCTGCGGAAACCTCTCTCACGGAGACTGACGCCCATGAACGTGCCTGACATCCGCGTCGAGAAGGGCAACGCCGACCCGGAGGAAGTCGCCGCCATAACGGCGGTCCTCCTGGCCCGCGCCGCCGCCCGGCCGACCGCCGACGACACCGAGCAGACCCACCGCGGCCGCGCCAAGGCGGGCTGGCGCCGCCTGGAGCGCGAGAACGGCTTCCGCGCCCCGCACAGCTGGCACTGAGCGTTTCGCACGCGCACGACCGTCGGCCCCTCACTTCCAGGTGAGGGGCCGACGGCGTTTCAGCGCCCCACCGTCAGCAGTTGCCGCCGGCGTTGTCGCAGGCCGTCTGGGCGACTGCCTGGACCAGGGCCTGCTCAGCCTGCTCCAGCCACCACGGAGTCTCGTTCTGCAGGTCCACCGCCTGGCCGAACGCCTCGTCCATCCAGTCGGGCTCCAGACCGTCGTCACTGGCGTTGCAGTCGGAGACCCGTTCGTTGTCGCTCTGGGCCGCACTGCTCAGCGCCTGGGCGAAAGCGCTCGTCGAGTCGTAGAACGACTGCTCCATCTTGCTGAGGGCCTCGTCCACGCGCTGGTCGGTGGGGGCGGGCGCGGGGCTCACGCCCTTGTTCTGCAGCTCCGTCGCCCAGCGCTGGGCGTTGTTGCTGATCCAGTTCTTCATGAACTCCTTGAACGCCTCCTCGCTCGTGGTCGCCAGCCAGCACTGTTCCGCGGTGTAGCCACCGATCTGCGTACTGCCGGAAGTCCCGGATCCGCCGGTGCAGTTGGCTGCGCCCGTGCCGCCGAGGCCGACAGTGCCGGTGCCCGGGTTCACGACGGTTCCGGTTCCGGTGCCCGGCTGGCAGACGACGGCGTCGGAGACGGAGCTGATCCTCGCGGTGGCGGCGCGGTGGCCGGTGAACTCGGGCAGCGCGCCGGAGGTCTTGAGGCCCAGGCCCGTGCCGACGATCGCCGTGGCGGTGAGGAGGGCGGCGGTGACGCGCAGGGAGGGGCGCCTGGAGAGGAAGGACGGGCGCCGGGACAGGAAGTCGAACATGGTTTCTCCTTGGGGTGTCAGTACCAGTGGTGGGTCTGCCAGAAGGCCCAGGCGGCGCAGGTGCTGCCGTAGCGGGCGGTGACGTAGGAGCGCATCCAGCGCAGCTGGGTGATGGGATCCGTGCGCCAGTCACCGCCGTAGCGGGCCATCTTCGAACCGGGCACGGCCTGCGCGAGGCCGTAGGCACCGGACGTGGGGTTGGTGGCGTCGGTACGCCAGCCGGACTCGCGGGCGATGATCTCGGCGGCGCAGCCGTACTGGCCGCCGAAGACGGCGACCGCGGCGCGGCGGGCGGAGCCGCCCGTGGGTGCCGCGGCGGCGACCGGTGCCGCGGTGGTGCGGGCGGCCCGGGTGCCGGCCGAGGCGTCGACGCGGACGTACGCGTTCACGGCGGCGGCGGCCGGCAGGGGTGCGTACCGGACCCGGGTTCCGGTGTGCGCGGCCTCGATGACCCGGCCGTCGCCCGCATACAACTGGACGTGGCCGAAGGCGGAGGTGAAGACCAGGTCACCGGGCCGGAGCCGGGCGCGGCTCGTACGGGATCCGGTGCCGGCCTGGGCGGCGGCCGTGCGCGGCAGCCGGACACCGGCCGCGTTCCAGGCGGCCTGGACCAGCCCCGAGCAGTCGTAACCGCCGCTCCCCGTGCCGCCCCAGCGGTACGGGGAGCCGAGCCGGCCGCGGGCGAAGGCCACCGCGATGCGGCCTGCCGGGGCCGGGGCCGGGTCGGTGTGGGGCTTCGGGCGGTGACCGC
Organism: Streptomyces sp.; assembly: GCF_019510245.1. Classification (GTDB taxonomy): domain Bacteria; phylum Actinomycetota; class Actinomycetes; order Streptomycetales; family Streptomycetaceae; genus Streptomyces. Next base: position 21,341 of record NZ_JAEKKT010000059.1, read on the forward strand.
GGTCGGCACCGGCCGCGGGGATCGTCAGGCGGTCGCCGGCCCGGATCAGGGTGGAGGTGCCCAGATGGTTGGCGCGTTGCAGGGCGGCGACCGTGGTGCCGTACCGGTGGGCCAGCTCCCAGAGGGTGTCCCCGGGGCGCAACAGGACGGTACGGGCGGTGCGCCGGGTGGGGGAGTGGAGTCGCGCGGGAGGGCGCGTCGCACCTCCGGCGCCGACATGGACGGCGCCGACATGGACGGCGGTCGGCGCGTGCGTGCCCTGCGCCCTCCTCGTGGCGGTGCCGTACGCCGTCGTGGACGCACCGGTCAGGGAGAGGAGGAGGGCCAGGAGGACGGCGAGGAGAGGGACGCGGGTCAGGCGGACGGTGGCCATGGCGGGACTCCCGGAGGGCGGGGGGAAGGGGCGGTGACTCCACTTGACGGCCCGGCGCATTGACGCACCAGCAGCTTTTGTTGACCGATTGGCGGCGGACGGGGCCCGGCGGGGCGGCCCGCGTGCGGAGTCAACTGGTCAACAAACAGCGCTGGTTGAGCGGCGGGGTCATGCGTGGACTGGAAGCAGGACACCGAGACGAAGAGAGGTCCCCATGCAGAACTCGCACCTGCCGCCCGCCTTCCGCAGGGCCGTCACGTACGGCGCGGGAGCCCTGGCTGCGGTACTGACCGGAGCGGCGCTCTACGCGCTGCCGCAACCCGTCGGCGCCCCGCGCACGGCCCGGGTCGCCGACACGGCCGCCTCGTCCGTCCCGTCCGCCGACTCGCCGACACCGTCCACCGGCCAGGCGAGCCCGTCCACCGGCCAGGCGAGCCCGTCCGCCGGCTCCGCCGCCGGCTCAGGCTCCGGCCCGGCCTCGGCGGCCTGCGGCGCATCGTCGGCGCCGACGCCGGGAACCCCTTCTGCAAGCCCATTGACCAGCCCGGACATCGAGCCGGCCACCCCCTCGGACGGCGCCTCCACCACGCCCTCCGCCCCGGCCCCCGCCGCCGCGTCGCTCTCCGACCCCGCCTCCTCGACGCCCTCGGCCTCGGCCGCCCCCTCCTTCCACGGCATCTACGCCTTCAGCGGCGGCAATACCTCCGACCTCGCCTCCGACCCGGACGTCGCCGGACGGTCGCTCGTCTACTACTGGGCCCAACTGGAGCCGCAGCAGGGCCAGTACTGCTGGAACCTCATCGACCAGGACATGAAGCCCTGGGTGGCCGCGGGCAAGAAGGTCGTCCTGCGGGTCTCCGCGGCGGGCTGGGCGAAGTGGGACACCGCCGCCGACTCCGCGCACGGCACGCCGGCCTGGGTCTACGCCCAGGGCGTGAAATCGGTGACCGAGCAGGACGGCGCCGTCATGCCGGAGTACTGGAACCAGACCTTCGAAAGCGACCTGGACACGTTTCTGGCCGCCTTCGCCGCCCGCTACGACGGCAACGCCGCCGTGTCCGCGGTGGACATCTCCATCGGCGTCGGCGGGGAGAGCAAGGCGGACAGCGAGAAGAACCCGGACCTGCTCTCGCTGTGGCAGTCCATCGGCTACACCGACGAACTGTGGTGGGGGTACGCCCAGCACACCATCACCACCTACACGAGCGTCTTCCACCGCACCCCGCTGGCGCTGATGCCGGACAAGACGTTCATCGGGAGCACCGCCGGATACGACGAGAGCAGGATCGTCGACTACGCGGTGGCGAAGGGAATCTGGCTCCAGGACAACGGCGTCGTCCCCGGCCGCACCCTGTCCGCGCCGTGGGGACGGACCCCCGTCATCGCCGAGATGCGCGGCGCCACGGGCGACACCGGCGACAACCTGGCCGACGACCTGCAGGCCGCCGCGGCCGAACACCCCGTGTTCATCCTCGTGTTCACCAGCGACATCACCGACGCCAACCGCGCCGTCCTGCACCAGGTCGCCGCGACCGCCGGTACCGGCGGCTGACCGCCCGTCATGGCCGGATCACGACGGCTACGCGACCGGTCGAGCACTAATATGACCGGGCGGTGGTACCCGTGTGGCTGAGGGGCGGCGCGATGGGCAGACGGGAAGCTCCGGTTCCGGACGGTCCCTTGAAGGACTTCGCCGAGGGACTGCGGGAGCTGCGGGCGCAGGCGCCCGGCCCGCCCACCTACCGGGAACTGGCCGCCCGCGCCCGCTATTCGTCCTCCGCGCTGTCGGACGCCGCGTCCGGACGCAGGCTGCCCTCGTGGGAGGTCACCGCGGCGTTCGTGACCGCCTGCGGCGGGGACGTGCGGCGCTGGCAGGAGCGCTGGCGGCAACTGGACATCCGGCTGCGCGGACACGACCCGGCGCTCCTGCCGGACATCGGTACCACCGACATCGGTACGACCGACATCGGTACGACCGAGACCGGTACGACCGAGACCGGTACGACCGAGACCGGTACGACCGACAACGGCACCGACGTCGTCACGGCCGATCCCCCGGAAGCCGGCCCGGAAGCCGGCCCCGAAGCCTCGGCAGCCGTCCCCGCGCCCGCCCCGGCCCCCTCCGTTCCGCCCGTCACCCCGCTTGCCCCCTCCGACCCCGTGAAGGCCGGTCCGTACCGGCTGCTGGGGCGGCTGGGGGCCGGTTCGATGGGGGTGGTGTACCTGGGGGTGTCCCGGGCCGGGCGGCCGGTGGCCGTGAAGGTGGTGCGGGCGGACCTGGCCGAGGACCCGCACTTCCGGGAGCGGTTCACCGCGGAGGTGGCGGCCGCCCGCCGGGTGTCGGGACCGTACACCGCTGCCGTGCTGGAGGCAGACACCGCGGCCGAACGGCCCTGGCTGGCCACCGAGTACCTGCCCGGTCCGACCGTGGCGGAGGCCGTACGGTCCGCGGGCCCGCTGCCCGCCGCCGTCGTGCTGGGCCTGGCCGCCGGTGTCGCCGAGGCCCTGGCCGCCATCCACGGCGCCGGAGTGCTGCACCGCGACCTGACGCCCGGCAACGTCGTCCTGGACGACGCCGGCCCCAAGGTCGTCGACTTCGGGGTGGCCCGTGCCGCGGACGCCGCCCGGCTGACCCGGACCGGTGTCCGTGTGGGCACGGTGCCGTTCATGGCGCCCGAGCAGGCCGACGGGCGGGAGGTCACCGCGGCCTCGGACGTCTTCGCCCTGGGCTGTGTGCTCGCCTACGCGGCCACCGGCGTCCCGCCGTTCGGCGACGGCACCAGCGGTGAGGTGCTGTACCGCATCGCGCACGCAGATCCCGACCCCGCCGCCCTCGACTGCGGGGACGACCGGCTGCGGCAGCTCGTCGGGCGCTGCCTGGACAAGGACCCCGGGCGCCGCCCGACGCCCGAGGAGATCGTCACGCTGTGCGGGGCGGACCGCCCGGAGGAGCTGGCCTGGCTGCCCACGGCCGCCGCCTCCCGGTTGGCCGCCCGGCGCAGGGAGGTCGACGACACCCTCGCCAGGGCCGCCACCCGCCGTACCGTGGTCCGCGTCCGGCTCACCGCCGTACCGCTCGTCCTCGCCACGGGCATCGCCGTCGCCGTGGCCCTGACCGCAGGCCGCTCCGGAACCTCCACGCTCACCCTCACCCCACCGGAGACGGGCGGCCCCACGGCTGCGGGCTCGGCCCCGGCGACGGCCGCCATGAGCCCGTCCGGCACCCCCTCACCCGGCGCCCGGCACTCGGCCGCTGCCGGCCGGTCGGCCTCCGGGGCCGCCCTGTCGGGCCGGGGCGCCGCCGCTACCCGGACGCCGTCGCCCTCCCCGAGCGCCCGGGGCGGAGGCGCCGGCCGGACCCCGAAGGTCACCTGGACCGGCTACGCGGGCACCGACTGCGCCTCCGCGGGCGCGGCACAGACCAGCTTCAACGCCAAGGAGGGAGCCTGGAAGGAGACCACGGGCGGTGCCTATCAGGACGGCTGCGGCGCCGCCAGGTACATCAACCTCTACGACGACCACGACGACGGCTGGAACGCCAACGCCGACTGGGTCTTCACCCCCGGCACCAAGGTCGACGCGTGCACCTTCCGCATCCACGTGGCGACAGGCACCTGGGCCACCGCGGCCCACTACAAGGTCTACGACGTGGACAGCACCGTCGAGGGCCAGGCCGACTACGCATACGCCTTCACCGTCGACCAGCACGCCTACGACGCGGGCGGCTGGTACACCACCCGCAGCTTCCCCTTCCACACCGGCACCATCGACCTCGCCCTGACCAACACGGGCCCCACCGGAGGCCGGGGCGTGGTCGCCGACATGGTGACGGCGAACTGTTCCTGAAAACACCAAGGGCCCCTTCCGAGAAGGGGCCCCGAAAGCGCCCCCTCAGGGGCGCGAGGAACTGCGCGATCAACCACGAACCACCCGCAGTCGGCGTACTGCCAGCCGCGGCTGGCCCGTAGCCGAACCTAACGAAGCCGAGCCATGAGAGCGTGCTCCACCAGAGTGATCAGCGCCGACTTCGCATCGGCACGATGCCGGGCGTCCGTCGTGATGATCGGCGTGTCCGGCCCGATCTGCAGCGCCTCGCGGACCTCTTCGGGGTTGTACGGCTGGTTGCCGTCGAAGCCGTTGAGGGCGATGACGAACGGCAGGCCCGAGTTCTCGAAGTAGTCGACCGCGGGGAAGCAGTCGGCGAGGCGCCGGGTGTCGACCAGGACGATCGCGCCGATGGCGCCTCGTACCAGGTCGTCCCACATGAACCAGAAGCGGTCCTGACCGGGGGTGCCGAACAGGTACAGGATCAGGTCCTGGTCCAGGGTGATGCGGCCGAAGTCCATGGCGACCGTCGTGGTCGTCTTGTCCCCGGTGTGGGTGAGGTCGTCGATGCCGGCAGACGCGGACGTCATCACGGCCTCTGTGCGCAGCGGGTTGATCTCCGAGACGGCGCCGACGAACGTGGTCTTGCCCACGCCGAAGCCGCCCGCCACCACGATCTTCGCGGAGGTGGTGGAGCGGGAAGGACCGCCGCTAGAGCTTGCGAAGTCCACTGAGCACCCTTTCGAGCAGTGTCACGTCTGGCTGGCCACCGGCGTTCTCGTCGCCGCCGGGCTGATGGATGGCGACCAGGCCCGCCTCCGCCAAGTCGGCGACGAGGATCCTGGCCACGCCGAGAGGGATCGACAGCAGGGCCGAGACTTCGGCCACCGACTTGATCTCCCGGCAGAGGTTGCAGATCCGCTGATGCTCGGGCAGCTGGCCCTGCATCTGGTGCGGCTGCGCGGTGGTGTGCACCAGCGCCTCGATGGCGAGCTGGTACCGCGGGCGGGTGCGGCCGCCGGTCATGGCGTACGGACGCACCAGGGGGTTGTGGGCCCCCGAGGCCGGCGCCGACTCGGGACGGCGCTGCGGCTGCACCGGCTGGATGCGCGGCGCCGGCGGCTGGTCGTACGGCGAGGGACCGGGGCCCTGCGGGGCGTACGGCTGCCGGTGGCTCGGCGTGGAGGGGAAGTTGTACCGGTTCCCGGAACCGTCGCCCTGGCCCTGCGCAGGCCCGTACGACCAGTTGCCGTTATTAGAACCGCCTGGGGGTGTTGCCACTTTCTCTCCTCCTCCGACCGTGCCGGGCACCCAACCTTGTGGAGCCGCGTCCCGAAACCTTACGGCCCCGGGACGCGAAAACGCACCGTCTGACTATTAGTTGAGAAGGCTTCCCTGGAGTTCCGCACGCAGATCCGGGGTAAGAACCGTGCCCGCACGGTCCACCAAAAGGGCCATCTCGTACCCAACCAGACCGATGTCGGCCTCCGGGTGGGCCAGGACCGCCAGCGACGAACCATCGGAAATGGACATGATGAACAGGAACCCCCGCTCCATCTCCACAACCGTCTGATTCACGCTGCCGCCCTCGAAGATCCGGGAGGCGCCTGCCGTCAGAGACGTCAGACCGGAGGCGACGGCCGCGAGCTGGTCGGCGCGGTCGCGGGGGAAGCCTTCGGACATCGCCAGAAGGAGTCCGTCGGCGGAGACCACCACCGTGTGGGACACCCCCGGGGTGTTGTCCACGAAGTTGGTGATCAACCAGTTCAGGTTCTGTGCCGCCTGGCTCATCGGGCTCACACTAACGCTCCTGGTTGTAGGTGCTGTCAGGACCGAAGCCCTGGCCGTTCGTTTCACTGCCTGCGCTGCGTCCGCGCTGGACGCCCCGACGCAGGTTGCTCAGCCTGCCCCGGACGTCCTCCGGGGCGCGGGAGACCTGCGGGCCTCCCTGAGGGGTGCTCGCGGCGGCTCCCTCGACCAGGTTGGCCTTGGGGACCCGCCTCGGCAGGCCGGAGGAGGTGACCCCGCCCGCCTTGGGCTTGCGCAGCGCCGAGGCCTGCTGCCAGCGCTCGTCGTTCTGCGAACGCCAGGAGTTGTCGCCGGCCGGCTCGGGAGCCGAGGCGGCCGGGGGCGGAGCCGCCGGTGCCGCGGCCGGAGCCTGCTGCATGGGACCCGCGCCGTTGGAACCGCCCGCGCCGCCGCCGGAGCCCCGGCGGGGCAGCCCGGCGTCGGTCAGCCGGTGGTTGTTGGAGGGGGCCGTTCCCGGACGGTCGAAGCCTACGTGGTTCCGCTCGTCCACGTCACCGGCCTGCACCGACTCCGCTTCCGGAGCGTACTGGGCCGGGTAGCCGTTCGTGTAACCGTCCTGCTGCGGCCAGTCGTCCTGGTAGGGCTGCTCGCCGAAAGCCGGGAACGCCTCCGCGGCGGCGGCCTGCGCGGCCGCGGGCTCCTCCTGGGCCTGCTCCGGATAAGCGGGCTCCGGGTAGCCGCCGTTGACGGAGAACGCGTCGGGGGAGAACGCGTCGTTCTGCGGCAGGCCGCCGTTCGGCGCGTAGTACTGCTCCTCGTACGTGCCCTGCGGCTGCTCCTGGTACGCCGGCCGCCCGTCGTAGCCCGTGGGCTGCTCCTGGAAGCCCGTACCGTTCGTGTCGTAGCCCTGCCCGCCGGCGTCGAACTCGTCGGTGTACGCCGGGATCTCGGCGGTCTCCTGCGGCCCCTGTGCGGCCTGCGGGGGCTGCGCCTGGGCCTCCAGGGCTGCACGGCGCTCCTCGCGCATCAGCGAGCGGCCCACGGGGTCCAGGTCGCGGATGTCGTCGGGGACCTCGATGTAGCGGCTGTCGTCGAAGCCGAGCTCGGCCGCCGTACGCATCGGCTGGAGCTGCGGCTGGTTGAAGTTCTCGGCCTGGAACTGCTGCTCCGGGATGATCTGCGAGACCGTGAAATCGTCGCGCTCCAGCGGCTGTTCGCCGCCACCGCCGTGCGTGATCGCGTCCGGCAGCATGACCAGCGAGGTGGTGCCGGCCTGCTCGCCGGAGGGCCGCAGCTGGACCCGGATGCCGTGCCGGTCGGAGAGCCGGCCGACCACGAAGAGGCCCATGCGCTGCGAGATCGCGGCGTCCACGGTCGGCGGGTTGGCCAGCTTGTGGTTGATGTCCGCGAAGTCCTCGGCGGTGAGGCCGATGCCCTTGTCGTGGATCTCGATCATGATGCGGCCGTCGGGGAGACGGGTCGCGGTGACGCGGACCTTGGTCTGCGGCGAGGAGAACGTGGTGGCGTTCTCCAGGAGCTCGGCGAGCAGGTGCACGAGGTCGGTGACCGCGCGGCCGTGGATCTCGGCCTCCGGGACGCCGGAGAGCTCGATGCGCTCGTACTGCTCCACCTCGGAGGAGGCGGCGCGCAGGACGTCGACCAGCGGGACCGGCTGGTCCCAGCGGCGGCCGGGCTCCTCGCCGGCGAGGACCAGGAGGTTCTCGCCGTTGCGGCGCATACGGGTCGCGAGGTGGTCCAGCTTGAAGAGGTTCTCCAGCTGGTCCGGGTCGGCCTCGTTGTTCTCCAGGTCGGTGATCAGGGTCAGCTGGCCCTCGATCAGCGACTGGTTGCGGCGCGAGAGGTTGGTGAAGATCGCGTTGATGTTGCCCCGCAGCAGAGCCTGCTCGGCGGCGAGCCGCACGGCCTCGCGGTGGACCTGGTCGAAGGCGCGGGCGACTTCGCCGATCTCGTCGGTCGAGGTGATCGGGATCGGCGCGACCCGGGTGTCGACCCGGCCGGGGTCGGTCCGCGAGAGCTGGTCGACCAGCATCGGCAGGCGCTGCTCGGCGATGCCGAAGGCGGCGTTGCGCAGCTGGCGCATCGAGCGGGACATCTGGCGGGCCACCATGCCGGCCAGGATGAACGCGGCGAGCAGCGCGACCATGACCGCGGCACCGGTGATGAACGCGTCCGTCTTCGCGTTGTCCGCGATGTCTGAGGCCTCGCCCACCGCCTTGTCGGCCATGTCCGACTCGATCGTGCGGTAGGCGCCGTACTTGAGGGTGTTGACCGTCCACCAGTTCTCGGCGGTGATGCCCTGGGTGGCCAGCGCCTGGCGGGTGCTCGGGTCGGTGTCCTTGAGCGTCGCCAGCGCCGAGACCATCGCGTTGGAGCCGGACGGCGGGGGCACGTAGTTCGGGTCCTTGGCCTTGGCCTGCTGGGCCAGCGCCACGCCGTCGGTCTTGATCTTCTTCTCGAGGTCGGTCAGCTTCTGCGCGTCCGCCTCGGTGCCACCGCCGACGTACTCCTCGACGGCGATGCCCTCCAGGTAGGCGTACGAGGAGAGGGCGACCCGCTGGCTGGCCAGGTTGCCGGCGTCCGGGCCGGGCTTGACCAGCAGGTGCATGCCGATCGACCGCTCCAGCGACAGGGCCGCCTTGGTGAGCGAGATGGCGTAGACGGTACGGCCGTAGGAGGTGATGTTTCCGGTGCCCAGACCGAGCTCGTTGGCGAACTCCATCAGCGGGTGGGCGACCGCGACGTACCCCTCTTCGGTCTTCACACCGGGGAGCTTGCTGGTGTACGAGGCGGCACGCAGGGTCGTGAGCTGGGGCTCGGCCTCGCGGAACAGCTTCAGGCGGCGCTCCAGGCCCGGCTTCTGCGGCATGTTCTGCGCGGCCGCGTCGAAGGCGTCGGCGGCCTTGTCGGTCGCGGCGCGGGCCTGGGTGACGGTCGCCTTGTCCTTGTCCAGGAGCAACGGTGCCGCGCTGACGTCACGCTCGTTGTAGAGGGCGTCGGCGTAGGTCAGGGCCGCACGGACCAGGCGCGCGGTGTTCTCCGCGTCGCGGGCGTCCTGCCAGGTGCTGATCGAGCTCTTCACCTGGAAGCCGCCCATCACCAGGCCGACGGCCACGGGTATGAGCAGGATCGCGTTCAGCCTGGTCGGCACGCGCCAGTTCCGCGGGGAGAAACGGCCGCCGCTCTTCGCGGGCGCGGCCGGTGGTTCCGCGGCTGGCACAGGGGTGGGCGCCGCAGCGCGCGGCGGCGGGGTGAAGTTGCCCCGTGCCGACGGCTCGGGACCGTTCTTGCTTCGCCTCACTCGACCAACAACCTCTCGGCGGCGGGCACCTGTCGTTGTGCCGCAGTCTCTCAGAGCCCGGTGTGTCTCAGACCACTACTCAGTACGTCTTTGACTAATGGGCAGTTCAGGCATTCCAGCACGGGGGCCGGTGCACTTCCAAACAGTCCATCGGGGCAGAGCGTACGGATGTAAGCCCCAGATAAAACGGTCATAAAGAGCGAGCCCCGCCAAAAGGCGGGGCCGTTGTGAGCGCAGCGGCACCGCGCGACCGCGACGCGTGGCGATACCACTGGATTCCTCTGCCGAAACGTTATGAACACCGGAGCCGACCGTGTCAAAGGCCACAGTCGGCTCCGGTTTCCTTACGGCAACTGCCGTACACGACGTCGGATTTGGGTACGGCCCCAGGGCTAGCGCAGGCGCGCCATGAGGGCGTGCTCCACCAGCGTGATCAGCGCGCTCTTCGCGTCGGCGCGGTGCCGGGCGTCGGTCGTGATGATCGGCGCGTCCGGTCCGATCTGCAGTGCCTCACGCACCTCTTCGGGTGTGTAGGGCTGGTGTCCGTCGAAGCCGTTGAGGGCTATGACGAACGGCAGACCGCTGTTCTCGAAGTAGTCCACGGCCGGAAAGCAGTCGGCGAGGCGCCGGGTGTCCACGAGCACCACCGCGCCGATCGCACCGCGCACCAGGTCGTCCCACATGAACCAGAACCGGTCCTGACCGGGCGTGCCGAACAGGTACAGGATCAGGTCCTGGTCCAGCGTGATACGGCCGAAGTCCATGGCCACCGTGGTGGTGGTCTTGTCCCCGGTGTGCGTCAGGTCGTCGATGCCCGCCGACGCGGACGTCATCACGGCCTCGGTGCGCAGCGGGTTGATCTCGGAGACGGCACCCACGAACGTGGTCTTGCCGACGCCGAAACCAC
>NZ_JAEKKT010000282.1 GCF_019510245.1 Streptomyces sp.
ATCACGACCGGCGGGAGCTGCTCGCTGCCGTCGGCCTGGAGAACCGCGAAAGCGCATGAGCACATGTCTCACCCGTGGAGCGCAGAGGTCAGCCTCCGGCATGTTGCGCAGGCGGGATGGCGCTGTGGATCGGGGTAATCCTGCGCGCTCTCGCCACAGCTCGGACGCCTAACCACCATCCCTCATGCCGCCAAGAGCGCGGCAGGTAGCGCCAACGCTTCATCAGGCCAGGAGCGCGAAGGCTGCCGCTTCTGTGCTGTCTGTGCTCGTGTGGGATCGGCTGCCGGCGACGGGTGACACGACCTGCGGCTCCCGTGCGGATCGTCAGATCCCACTGTGTGTCGGTGGGTGAGTCGGGGTTGAGGTGACGGACGAGCGGACGAGCGGACGAGCGGACGAGCGGAGCTCAGGTGGCGCGGGGAAGGCGGGTGAGGACGGCTGCGAGCTCGGCGAGGGGGTAGCCGCTGAGGGGCGCGTACCCGTGCACGGTGAGGAGGTGTGAGAGGTCCTCGAGCAGGGCGAGGGTGAGGGCGCTGCCGCCAGAGGTGCTGGGTGGTTGGTAGTGCCAGCCGTCCTGGTCGTACCACTCGTGGCCGTCCATGGGCTCGACGATGCCGCGCCGTGGGGACGTCGGGGGTGCCAGCGCCGGAGGCTGTGGACAACGACGGCCGACGCGGGACTTCGGGCTGCATGGACGGGGCACCCGTCGCCGGCTGGGGCACTCGGGGACGTTCCTGGGGCACGTGGTGACGTTTTGGGGACGCCTCGGCGCGACGGTCGGCAGGTGCGTCGGCGCCGGCTGACGCGTCCGGAGGCGGCCTCAGGTGACCCAGCCAGCCCGAAGCAGCCACCAGCTCGCCGACTCTCGTCGTGCCGCGCCGTCGGAGCGACCGCTGAGCCGGGCCGTGCGACGGCTCCTGACGGACTCGTGCGGCCGCCCGCGCCTGCTCGTGCGGTTTTCGTGCGTCTCTCGTGCGGAATCCGTGCGTTTTCCGTGCGCCCGGTGCCGAGGGTGGCGGGCGTGATCAGCGTGTGCATGCTCGGCGGCGCCGGCGGAGGTGACGGCCGGCAACTCGGCCGCTACTACCGCCACGGCGCCGCCTGCGAGGCCGAGCTCGAGCAGCTCCCGGACCCGGGCCTGGACGTCCCCGGTCTGGACGAGCTGCCGGAGCCGGTCCGTGCAGAGGCGCTGCGCTACTACGCGAAGGCGGAGGAGCTCGCGGCCGCCCGCTGGGTCGGGGACGGCGCCGCCGCGTTCGGCCTGACCGGGCGGGTCGACGACGCCGGCATGACCCGGTTCGCGGAGCTCCTCGACGGGCGGCTGGACGGCGAGCAGGTCGCCCGGCCGGTCTGGCGGGAGAGCGCCACCGGGCACCTGGACGTCGCGACGCTGCTCGACGCGCTGGAGGCGCACGCCGAGGCGCAGGGCACGACGGTGGAGGGGCTGTTCGCCGGCAATCCGGCCGCGGCCGCGACCTACGCCGGCCTGCAGCGGCGCACCGCGGGTGGGCGGGACTGGGTCCGCCCCGAGACCGCGCTGGAGCTGTGCCTGGCCGCCGGGCTCGACGTGAGCGACGTCTACCGGAGCCCGGACGGCACCGACCGCTACCTCGAGGCTTCCATGCGGACCCTGGAGCGGGACAACGTCCGCAGGGTCGGGATCGACGTCACCGTCTCCGCCCCCAAGAGCGTCAGCACGCTGGCCGCGGTAACCACCAACGCCCAGGCGGTGGACGCGATCATGCGCTGCCACACCCTCGCCACCAACGAGGCGCTGTCGTATCTGCAGCGGCACGCCGGGCACGCGTTCCGCGGCCACCACGGCGACGGGCAGCAGATGGCCACGATCGGCACAGCCGGCTGGATCGGCGCGGCGTTCACCCACCACACGTCACGGGCGGACGACCCGCAACTGCACACCCACCTCGTCATCGCGAACGTCCTCCAGGGCGATGACGGCCGGTGGAGCGCGGTGGACTCCCGCGCGGTGTTCCGGCACGCCAAGACCGCCGGCTACCTCTACCAAGCCGCCCTGCGCCATCACCTCAGCGAGCAGCTCGGCGTCACCTTCACCGAACCGGTCAAAGGAGTCGCCGAGATCGAAGGCATCCCCCGCGAGGTCCTGCAGGAGTTCTCCACCCGCCGTCGCGACATCCTCACCGCCCTGAACGGCGCCGCCCCCAGCGGCCCGGCCGCCGACGCCGCGCCGGTGGGCGTGTTGAGCCGCGGGCGGCGCCGCGCGGCGCAGGCCGCCTGCCTGGCGACTCGGCCGGTCAAGACCCACCGCACGTCGGAGCAGCTCCGGCCGAGCTGGCGCGACCGCGCCGCCCAGCACGGCCTCCCCACCCTGGACCACCTCCTCCGCCTCCCCGACCGCGCGCACGATGTCGCCGAGCGCGTGCCCGACCAGCCCGGCGACCGCGCGCCGGGATCACCGAGCCGTTCCCCCGCGGTTCATGGGTGGTCACGGCCGAGCCTCCGGGAGGTCCGCGAGCCCGCAACCGGAACGCGCAGCCCCGCTTCGTCCGGGCCCCTTACCGCCCCTGCCGAGCCGGCGGGCCTGCCTCATGGTGCGGCGACGGTGAGGCCGAGCATGGAGCAGCTCGCCGGGCACCTGTTCGGCCCGGCCGGACTGACCGCGAACAAGACCGACTTCGACACCCGCGACGTCGTGCAAGCCCTCTGCGAGCTCCTCCCGCCGACCGCGACCGGCGACGCCTTCACGGTCGAGTGGCTCGCCGCGCGGCTGCTGGACCACCCCGACGCGATCCGCCTCGACCCTGACCAGAACGGCGGCGCGGAGCGGGGCCTGGTCTACTCCAGCCGCGACCTCGTCAGCACCGAGCACCGGGCCCTGACGCTGGCCGCGATCGCCACCCGCGCCCCGGCTGCGGACCGGCAGGCCCTCACCGACGCGCTCGCCCGGACCGGAGCGGGGCTGAGCAGCGAGCAGCGCGCCGCGGTCCTGAAGCTCGCGGCCGACCCGCGGCTGGCGACCGTCCTCGTGGGCCCGGCCGGTAGCGGCAAGACCGCCACCCTCGCGACCCTGCACACCTACTGGGCAGCGCAGCAGCGGCCCGCGCTCGGTGTCGCCCTCGCCGCCCTGACCGCCCAACGGCTGCAGGCCGACAGCGGCATCCCGAGCCGCAGCGTCGCCGCGCTGCTGCACCACCTCGACACCCCCGACCGCGAGACCGGCCGGCGACCCGGCCTGCCCGCCGGTGCGGTCGTGGTCGTCGATGAAGCCGGGATGGTCGGCACCCGCGGCCTCACCCGACTGCTCGAGCACACCCACAGCGCCGGCGGCAGCCTGCTGCTCGTCGGCGACCCCGCCCAGCTCGGCGAGATCGACGCCGGCGGCCTGTTCCGCCACCTCGCGCAACCCGCGCTGCGGCCCGCCGAGCTCAGCAACAACCAGCGTCAGACCCACCCCTGGGAGCAGCGAGCCCTGCTCGACCTCCGGCACGGCCACACCCGAAGCGCCGTCGACGGCTACGCCAGCCACGACCGGATCCGCACCGCGCCCGACCGCGACACCCTCCTCGCTCAGCTCGCCGACGACTACCTGAAAGCCGACCGCACCAGCACGATCGTGCTCGCCACCCGGCGCGACGACGTCGCGGCCCTGAACAGCCTCATCCGCACCGGCCTGCAAGCCACCGGGCGGCTCCCCGCCGACACGCTCGTCCTGCACGACACAGATGGACGCCCCCTCCCCCTGGCCGTCGGCGACCAGCTGCTCAACACCCGCAACCTCACCACCGCCGCCGGCCGCAAGCTCCTCAACGGCACCCGGCTCACCGTCACCGCCGCCGTCACCCGCGGCGTCACCGTCGATGACGGGACCGACCGGCACGTCCTCGACACCGCGACCGCCGGCGCCGTCCTGCAGCACGGCTACGCCACCACGATCCACAAAGCCCAAGGCGGCACCGTCGACCACGCGCTCGTCCTTGCTGACGACCTCACCGCCCACGCCGCCTACACCGCCCTCTCGCGCGGCCGGCACACCAACGTCCTGTACCGGACCAGCGACGGCGACCCACGAGAGCAGCTCATCAAAGACCTGCAAGTCGCGGGCAGCGACCGCCTCGCCCTCCCCCGCGTCGCGCAACCTTCCCGGCACTACGAGCCTGTCGTTGAGCTTCAGATCTCGAGCCGGGACCTGAGCCGAGGGCTCGAGCGGTGAGTCGCGTGTCCACAGGCTGGCGGGCATGACGTCGCGGCCGCGGCCGAAGTGCGCTGTCATATCTGGGCTGCTGTTGTGAGGTGTCCGTGAGCAAGCGACGAGTCTTCGGCTCGATGCGGCAGCTTGCCTCTGGCCGCTGGCAGGCCAGGTACACCGCGCCGAGCGGCGAGACGATTACGGCACCGACGACCTTCCGGACCAAGGTCGAGGCCAGCCGCTACCTGGCGGACGTCGAGTCGCGCATCGCAGCCCAGGTGTGGCAGGACCCCGCACGCGCCCGCGTCGCGTTGCGGCCCTTCGCCGAGAACTGGCTGCTGCACCGCACCGTGCGCGGACGTCCTCTCGCGCAGCGGACCGTCGACACCTACCGCAACAGCCTCGACCGGTGGGTGCTGCCGGACCTCGGCGACATCGCGCTCGGCGACCTCACCGCGCCTCGCGTGCGGAAGTGGCACAGCGAGCTCGCGGGCAGGACCGGACCCACCGCGACCCGTCAGGCCTACGCGCTGCTGCGGGCGATCCTCAACACTGCCGTCGACGACGAGGTCATCGCCCGCAACCCCTGCCGCGTGAAGGGGGCCGGGCAGCCGGTCATGAAGGAGCGACCGCTTCTCGACCTTCGGCAGGTCGAGCAGCTGCGTCGAGCGATGCCCGAGCACCTGCAGGAGCTCGTCGTCGTGGCGCTGTGGGCGCACACCCGTATCGGTGAGGCCCTTGCTTTGCGCCGTGGCGACTTCGACCCAGAGCAGGGGACGCTGCGCATCGAGCGTCAGCAGATCGAGCTCGCCGGCGGCGGCGTGCGGATCGTGCCACCGAAGGCAGGCAGCGCCCGAACGACGCACCTCCCCCGCCCCGCGGTCGCTGCCGTGACCAGGCAGCTCGAGCAGCTCGGTCCCGGTCTGCCGTCGGCACCGCTGTTCACCGGCCGCAGGGGCCGGCCGCTCCGAGCCGCGCACGTGCAGCACGCCTGGTCCAAGGCTGCCAAGGGTGTGGGGCTCGACGGCGTGCACTTCCACGACCTGCGGCACGCCGGGCTGACTCTCTCCGCCCAGTCCGGCGCCACGTTGGCCGAGGTCATGCGGCGCGCTGGCCACGTGAGCTCGCGCGCCGCGCTGCTCTACCAGCACGCCGCGGATCAGCGCGACGCCGCGATCGCGGACCTGCTGTCGACCTACGCCGAGATGCAGCTCGGGGAGCCGTAACCCCGATCTGGCACGGATCTGGCACGTGATCTTGTTCGGCGGGCCGAACGACACCGCTGTCAGCACCGGCCTGTAACGGAAACCCGCAGGTCAGAGGCTTGGCGGAGGCGGAAGGGAATCGAACCCTCCAGGC
>NZ_JAEKKT010000060.1 GCF_019510245.1 Streptomyces sp.
ATACGACCACCACATCCGGGCGGCCCAAGGACGGCACCTGTGGGGTTCACACCGATGGCCCCGGGTGCGACGCTGTGATCATGAGCCGTATCGAAGCGCCTCGGGACGAGGCCACCAGCAACCTCGCCGACCGGCTCCTCGCGGGTCTGCCGGCCGACGCGGTCCTCGTCGATCCCGACGTGACCGCCTCCTACGCCAACGACATGGCGAGCTTCTGCCCGGCCGGCACCCCGGCCGTCGTCGTGCTGCCGCGCACCGTCGAGCAGGTCCAGCACGTCATGCGCGTCGCCACCGAACTGCGGGTCCCGGTCGTCCCGCAGGGCGCCCGCACCGGCCTGTCCGGCGGCGCCAACGCCACCGACGGCTGCATCGTGCTCTCCCTGACCAAGATGAACCGAGTCCTGGAGATCTCGCCGGTGGACCGCATCGCGGTCGTCGAACCCGGCGTCGTCAACGCCACCTTCTCCCGCGCGGTCGAGGAGCACGGCCTCTACTACCCGCCGGACCCCTCCAGCTGGGAGATGTGCACGATCGGCGGCAACATCGGCACCGCCTCGGGCGGCCTGTGCTGCGTGAAGTACGGAGTGACCGCGGAGTACGTCCTCGGTCTGGACGTCGTCCTCGCGGACGGCCGCCTGATGTCCACCGGCCGCCGTACCGCGAAGGGAGTCGCGGGGTACGACCTCACCCGCCTCTTCGTCGGCTCCGAGGGCTCGCTCGGCATCGTCGTGCGGGCCGTGCTCGCGCTCAGGCCCAAGCCGCCGCAGCAGCTGGTGCTGGCCGCCGAGTTCGGCTCCGCGGCCGCCGCCTGCGAGGCGGTGTGCCGGATCATGGAGGGCGGCCATGTGCCGTCCCTGCTCGAACTGATGGACCGTACGACCGTCAAGGCGGTCAACGAACTCACCCACATGGGCCTGCCGGAGTCCACCGAGGCACTGCTGCTCGCCGCCTTCGACACCCCGGCCCCGGCCGCCGACCTCGCCGCCGTCGGCAAGCTCTGCGAGGCCGCCGGCGCCACCCAGGTGGTCCCGGCCGACGACGCCGCCGAGTCCGAACTCCTCCTCCAGGCCCGACGCTCCTCGCTCGTCGCCCTGGAGGCCGTCAAGGGCACGACGATGATCGACGACGTGTGCGTGCCCCGCTCCCGGCTCGGCGACATGATCGAGGGCGTCGAGCGCATCGCCGCGAAGCACCGGCTGACCATCGGGGTCGTCGCGCACGCCGGCGACGGCAACACCCACCCCACGGTCTGCTTCGACGCCCAGGACGACGACGAGTGCCGCCGCGCCCGCGAGTCCTTCGACGAGATCATGGGCCTCGGCCTGGAACTCGGCGGCACCATCACCGGCGAACACGGCGTCGGAGTCCTGAAGAAGGAGTGGCTGGCCCGCGAGATCGGGCCGGTGGGGGTGGAGATGCAGCGGGCCGTGAAGCAGGTCTTCGACCCGCTGGGCATCCTCAATCCCGGCAAACTGTTCTGATCCCATCCGGCGGGGCCCTCACCGGGCGAGCAGCTGGTCGAGCGCCTCGTCGATCCCCAGCCGCCCGCCCTCACTCCCCGGGGGCACCACCCGCAGCGTCCGCTCCAGCCAGGCGGACACCTGGGGGACCGGTGCTTCGAGCAGGGCGTCACCGGCGGGTGAACTCAGCGCCATCAGCACGACGCTGCGGCCCTCCGTCTTCGTCGGCCACACCCGCACGTCTCCCTGCCCGCACGGCCGGAACACCCCCTCCACGAGCAGGTCGCGGGCGAAGGTCCAGTCGACCGGTTGCCCGGAGTTCACGTGGAAGCTGACGTGGACGGCGTAGGGGTCGTCGGAGCGGTAGCTGAGCCGGGCCGGGACCGGGATGCTCCGCTCGGGGGACAGGATGAGCCGCAGCTCCAGTTCGCGCTCCACCACGGTGTGCTGCATGACGTCTGGTTCCTCTCTCGGCCGGTCGTACGGGCGCCTTCGGGTGGGCCCGTACGAGTGGAGAGGGGCGGGGGCCGGGAGCATTACGCGGGTTCGGGGAAAATTTTTCCGGGTGCGGTGGAGGGGGTGCACAGGGCTGCCCGGAAAGGGGTGGGTCCTGCGGGACTGGCGGTGGCGGGCACCCGGGTCTGATAGATGTGGAGCCTCCCACATGACCCCCGAGCAGATACGGGATGACGGACATGACCGCCCCAACCCCGGCACCCGGTGACGAACGGCCCCGCGAGGGCTACTACCCGGACCCGTCCATCCCCGGCTACGTCCGTTACTGGAACGGTGCCGCGTGGGTGCCGGGCACCAGCCGCCCGGCCCCGTCCGACGGCGAGCCGCTCGTCGCGCCGCCCGGCTCGCATCCGGCGGCTCCCGCTGCTCCCGCGGCCCCGGCGGTCGAGGAGACCGGTCCGCACTTCTTCGACGAGGACCCGCAGCCCGGCGGTGCCTCCGGCTGGACGGCGGAGGGGAGCGCCTGGGGCAGCGACCCGCGGGCGGCGGGCTCTCCGGCCCAGCCGGACGGCCGGTCGGCCCGCACCGACGGCACGGCGTCGATCCCGCCCGCGGACGAGGCGGACCAGGGGGACCTCGACTCCGGCGGCACGTTCATCTTCCGCAGGCCGACGGTCGGTCCGGCGGGGACCCCGCCCGCGGCCCGGCCGCCCATGGACGACGGCACCCTGACCTTCCGGCCGATCCGCGGCGAGGGCACGCCGAACACCGGCGGCTCCGGCGCGGCCGCCCCGGGTTCCGGCGGCTCCGGCGGCGCGGCCGGACCCGGTGCGCAGGGCCCGGTCGGCGCTCCCGGCACCGCCGGTTCCGCCGGAAACGCCGGTCCCGCCGGTTCCGCACGCCCCGGTTTCGGCGCCGGAAAGGCGGCCGCCGCCCGCGCCGCCGGGGCCCAGGCACCCGCTGCCCAGCCCCCGGCGCCCGCCGCGACTCCCCAGCCCGCCGCCCCCGCCGTCCCCGCGCAGCAGTCCCTCGCGCCCCAGTCCCCGATGGCCCCCGCCACCCCGATGGCCTCCGGTGCCGGCGGCGGGCAGTCCTCCTGGGCCCAGCAGGTGCACCAGCTCGCCGGTGACCAGCAGGTGGCCCCCTGGAAGCCGCCGGTGGAGGATTTCTTCCAGGCGGCCGCCCGGCGGCAGGCCGCGGCCCGTCCCGCCGGCCTCGGCAAGCGGTTCGCGGCCCGCCTCGTCGACAGCCTGGTCGTCGGCGCGGTGACCGCGGCGGCCGCCGTGCCGTTCGGGACCAAGGCCGCCGACCACGTGCAGGACAAGATCGACGCGGCCAGGCTCTCCGGCCGTACCGAGACCGTCTGGCTGCTGGACGGCACGACCGGCCTGTACCTCGGCATCGTGCTCGCGGTCCTGCTCGCCGCCGGCGTCCTCTACGAGGTGCTGCCCACCGCCAGGTGGGGTCGCACGCTCGGCAAGAAGCTGTTCGGCCTGGAGGTGCGGGACATCGAGGGCCACGAGCCCCCCGCTTTCGGCGCCGCTCTGCGCCGCTGGCTGGTGTACACCGTGCCCGGGCTGCTCGGCATCGGGATCGTCGGCGTCGCCTGGTGCCTGTTCGACCGCCCCTGGCACCAGTGCTGGCACGACAAGGCCGCGCACACGTTCGTCGCCGGCTGACGGGCCGTCGTACCGGGGCGGCCGTCCCCCGTACGGCCGCTCGCCGGATGCGGGCCCGGCCGCTTCGCGGTGCACTCGGGCCATGAGCACCGAACCGCCCCCGCCCCCGGGCTCGGGAGAGCCGCCGGAGGACGATCCGTTCAGGAAGCAGCCCCCGCCTGGCCGGAGCGAGGGCCAGGGAGAGGGTCAGGGACCGGGTTCGGGCTCGCCGTACGACACCCCGTACGGCGGCTCGCAGCCCCCACCGCCCTCCTACGGCGGCGGCCCCTACGACGCGGGCGGCGGCGGCCCCTACGGAGGCGGCGGCGGAACCGGCGGCTACCCGGCCGATCCCCTCGCCGGGATGCCGCCGCTCGCCGACAGCGGCAGGCGCACCCTCGCGCGGATCATCGACATGATCCTGGTCGGCATCGTGGTCGTGCTGCTCACCCTGGCGTTCGGGGTGAGCGAGTACCAGATGGACGGCGACAGGATCTCGGCCGGCCGGTCCTTCGCCCAGTCGCTCGTCGCGGCCGTCCTCTTCGTCGCCTACGACACCCTGCTGACCGCCAAGTGGGGGCAGACCCTCGGCAAGAAGTGGCTCGGCATGCGGGTCGCCAACCTGTCCGACGGCGCCACGCCCGCCGCCCAGACCTCGCTGCTGCGCGCCCTGGTGCTGTGGGTGCCGTTCGCCTTCTGCTGCGCCTGCGTCTGGACGGTGATCTGCGGCGGCTGGAGTTTCTTCGACAAGCCGTACAAACAGGGCCTGCACGACAAGGCCGCGAAGACGGTCGTGGTCAGCACGGGTTCGTAGCGGGTCGGTACAGGGGCGCACAAGCAGTCGGCGGGTCCGTCAGTCTCACGGATCCGCCGACTTCGGTCGTGTGCGTGCGTCAGGGCGCGGTGGTCTCCCGGACGGGCTCGGCCGTGGCGGCCGCCACGGTCTCCCGGTGCACGGGGACCCGCACCTCGGGCGTTGCGATCGGGGCGGGCTGTGACCGTGCGACCGTGTGCGGCCGGGGGAGCGGGACCGTCATGGCCACCAGCAGTCCCAGAGCGAGCGCGGCGAGCGCGATGACCGCGATCCCGATGCCCGAACTCGTCTGTGACAGCAGCAGCATGGCGAGCGTCGAGCAGATCACGGTGGCCGAACCGTAGACGAGCTGTGCCGGGGTCGGACGAGGCATGGCAATCGTGTCCTCGGAAGATGTGGGGGTGAGACGGGGAACCGGCCTTGGTTTCCACCGGCTTCCGGACGTTCCACCGTTCGACTCTATTCGCGTGCATGCCCGAGAGGAACGTCCGGTAAGCGTGACCTAACCCACGGTACCGGTGCACAGGGGGCGCACGGTCGCATGGCATACGGCAACCGGAGGCATATGCGCGCCGGTTGGGCGGGGCGCTTCGGAGGGACCGCCGCGTCCGGTGTTCGTAAAGCGAACTTCGACTCCGCATAGTGCAGTTGAACGGTCCGAGTCAAGATCTGTCTTTTCTCGTAAACCAGTAGTCAAATGTCGTCACTTGAATCGACGCGTTGAACGTGCGCGCACGGACCCCCAACCGAAGGTCGTCCAGCTCAAGGGCGAGAAGGGCGACAGCAAGTACGTGAGCTCGGCCGCGAGAAGACGGACAAGATCTTCACGATCCCGGTGGAGTTCGGCGACTAGCCGAGCCGGACCGCACCAAGGACAACTCCACGGCCTGGCAGGCGGGCTGCAACCAGCAGCACTTCCAGGACCTCTACTCCGGCACCGGCAAGAACAGCGAGTCGCTGAAGAAGTTCGGGCGACGGCGAGGTCACGGACTGGGGCAAGGTCCCCCACAACGAAGCCCGTTACGGCAACAACGCCTGCGGCTCCACCACCTGGTCCAACGTCTGGAACCTGGTACGCGACGGCCTGAACGCATGGGTCGCCG
Source organism: Streptomyces sp. (assembly GCF_019510245.1). GTDB lineage: Bacteria > Actinomycetota > Actinomycetes > Streptomycetales > Streptomycetaceae > Streptomyces. The sequence continues at coordinate 5,492 of NZ_JAEKKT010000060.1, forward strand.
ACCAGAAGGCGGCCGGCGAGTCCGACGCCGCCATACCGGTTTCTGGACCCTGATGTCGTCCGGCTCCTGGCTGGGCACCGGCAAGGAGGCCATCGGCGACCTGCCCGGTGGCATGAACGCCTGGGACAAGCTCCAGCTGGGCTGGCTCAACTACGACGTGGCCGGGTTCGGTACGAAGTCCAGCCACAAGCTGGGCGTCGCCGAGTACAACACGAAGGACAAGCAGGCCACGGTGGTCTCGCTGCCCGACAAGGCGGTCACCACCACCGTCGTGACTCCCGCCCAGGGCTCGGCCCAGTGGCGGAGCGGCAGCGGCGACAACCTCAAGAACACGCTGACCCGTGACGTCGACCTGACCGGCAAGTCGTCCGCGACACTGAACCTGGACGGCTGGTACGACATCGAGTCGGGCTACGACTACCTCTACACCGAGGTCTCCACCGACGGCGGCGCCAACTGGACTGCCCTGGACGGCACGGTGAACGGGGCGGCCATCCCGCGCGACGGCAGCGACAAGCCCGCGCTCACCGGCTCGATCGCCGCGTACGCCAAGCTGTCCTACCCACTGGACGCCTACGCGGGCCAGAGGATCCAGCTCCGCTTCCGCTACCAGACCGACGGCGGGGTCCCCCTCAAGGGCTTCGCGGCCGACGAGATCGCCCTGACCGCTGGGGGCACCCCCTCTGGGGGAGGCGCCACTGTCTTCTCCGACAACGCCGAGTCCGCGGACGCGGCTTGGACCGCCGCCGGCTTCTCCCGCATCGGCGCGTCCTTCACCAAGGACTACGTGCAGTACTACATCGCGGAGAACCGCCAGTACGTGTCGTACGACAAGACACTCAAGACCGGCCCGTACAACTTCGGCTTCTCGACGACCCGTCCGGACTGGGTGGAGCACTACCCGTACCAGAACGGTCTGTTGATCTGAAAGTGGGACACCTCCGAGGCGGACGACAACACCGGCGTCCACCCCGGCACGGGCCTCATCCTCCCGATCGACTCGCACCCGGCGGTGCTGAAGTGGTCCGACGGCATGTTGATGCGCAACCGCGTCCAGGCCTACGACTCGCCGTTCAGCCTCTACGCGACGGACGGCGTCACCCTCCACAAGGCGGACGTGGCGACGAAGATCAGGCAGTCCTTCGGGATGTCCGTCTTCAACGACCACAAGAGTGACTACTGCGACGCCTCGAGCCCGGTCGGCGGCGTCAAGATCACTGACACCAACACGAAGATCAACATCGTCACGGAGGTCCGGGACGCCTCGACGATCTCCCTCCAGGTCGGCCCCGCGGTGAAGTAGTCCGCATTCCCGCAGGTCAGACACGTATCGGCGGCGACCCCTTGGCGGGTCGCCGCCGCTCGTGCTTAGGTGCGTCCTGTGGCTTTCTTATTGACACCGACGCACACGGGGGTGTGACCGCATGGCCGCAGGAGGGTTCTGCAAGCTGCCGAACGGCAGAGTGGTGGTGGCGCTGAACCTGCCCAGTCCGACCGCCGCGGACAGCTCGTCCGCCGTCCGTGTACTGGTCCACGCCCAGAACCGCGCCCGAGCCCTGACACGGCTCCGCAACCTGGGCATGCGAGCGGTCTACCTGCGGGGCAACGCCGCCCCCCCGACCCCGGACGAGATCACCGCCGTCCTTCACCACCCCGACGGCCTCATATGGCGAACGGCCCCTGACAACGGTGTCACCTGCCTGGAACTGTGGAGACCCATCAAATCCCTCCTCCACAGAACAGCAGCCTGACCCGCGGGGAAGAGGGTGGTGGGCCGTGCAGCCGTCGCAGGGTCGCCGACGCGCCGGTCAGAGCCGGGCAGCGCTGCCAACCCAGGGGCGCGGGGAACTGCGCGATCAGCCCCCACCGGCCCGCGGGTGCCCACCGGCCGGTCCGGAAGGGCGTCAGCCCTTCAGACCACCGGCTTGCCGGTGAGTTCCACGCCTGCCTCGCGGAGTTCTTCCAGGGCGCGGTCCGTCGTCGCCTCGGCGACGCCCGCCGTGAGGTCGAGGAGGACCTGGGCGCGGAAACCCTCTGTCGCGGCGTCCAGGGCGGTAGCCCTCACGCAGTGGTCGGTCGCGATCCCCACCACGTCCACCTCGTCGATCTTGCGGGCCCGCAACCACTCCGCCAGCTTGACCCCGTTCTCGTCGACCCCCTCGAAGCCGCTGTACGCCGCGGCGTACGCCCCCTTGCTGAACACCGCGTCCACCGCGCCGGAGGCGACCGCCGGGGCGAAGTTCGGATGGAAGCCCACCCCCTCCGTGCCGGCGACACAGTGCGCCGGCCAGCTGTGGACATAGTCGGGGTTGTCGGCGAAGTGTCCGCCCGGCGCGATGTGGTGGTCGCGGGTCGCCACCACGTGGCGGTAGCCGGCGGGCGCCTGCCCGCGGAAAGAAGGGGTGCGGGCCCGGCCTGAACCTCCGAGCGTAGAGACTTACGGGGGCGTAGGGGAGGGGGCTTTGCAGGGCGCGTACGCGGGCACCCGCTCTAGCTACCCGAGCGCCCCTGTACGTACTCCGTCGGAATGACCGGTTCCCCCCGGGACAGCTGGGTCGCCGAGAGCGGCAGATTCGCGCGCGCCGCCGCGTGCCGCGTGCGCGGCGCGTCCAGGGGCTCGCGGGCGACCACCTCGCCCGACTTCACCAGTTCGACCAGGAGCTGCCGGTCGGCCAGGCCGGCCGGTACCTCCCCGGTGCCGACGACCTCGGCCTCCGCCACCCCGCCGGCGTCCAGCCGCCGCGCCGCCCACTTGCGCCCGCCGACGGACGTCTTGCCGCCGGTCGACTTCTTGGCGACCGCCACCAGCGGCGCCTGCGGGTCGGCGGACTCGGCACGCGCCACCAGCTTGTAGACCATGGAGCAGGTGGGGTGCCCGGAACCGGTGACCAGCTGGGTGCCGACGCCGTACGCGTCCACGGGCGCGGCGGCGAGCGAGGCGATGGCGTACTCGTCGAGGTCGGAGGTCACGACGATCTTCGTGGCCGTGGCGCCCAGCTCGTCCAGCTGCTGGCGCACCCGGTGGGCGACCAGCAGCAGGTCGCCGGAGTCGATGCGGACGGCGCCCAGCTCGGGCCCGGCCACCTCCACGGCGGTGCGGACCGCCTCGGCGACGTCGTAGGTGTCGACCAGCAGGGTGGTGCCCCGGCCCAGCGAGTCGACCTGGGCCCGGAAGGCGTCCCGCTCGTGGTCGTGGAGCAGGGTGAAGGCGTGGGCGCTGGTGCCCACCGTCGGGATGCCGTAGCGGAAGCCGGCCGCGAGGTCCGAGGTGGTGGCGAAACCACCGACGTAGGCGGCGCGGGAGGCGGCGACGGCGGCCAGCTCGTGGGTGCGGCGGGCGCCCATCTCGATCAGCGGGCGGTCCCCGGCGGCCGAGGACATCCGGGAGGCGGCGGCCGCGATCGCGGAGTCGTGGTTGAGGATGGAGAGGATCACGGTCTCCAGCAGCACGCACTCCCCGAAGGACCCCTCGACCCGCATGATCGGCGAGCCCGGGAAGTAGACCTCGCCCTCGGGGTAGCCCCAGATGTCGCCGCTGAAGCGGTAGCCGGCGAGCCATTCCAGGGTCGGCCCGTCGACGATGTCCCGCTCCGCGAGGAAGTCGAGGACGGCCCTGTCGAAGCGGAAGTTCTCCACCGCGTCCAGGACCCGCCCGGTGCCCGCCACGACGCCGTAGCGGCGCCCCTCCGGCAGCCGCCGGGTGAAGACCTCGAAGACGCTGCGCCGCTCGGCCGTACCCGCCTTGAGGGCGGCCTGCAGCATCGTCAGCTCGTACTGGTCCGTGAAGAGTGCCGTCGACGGGACGTCCACCGGCAGCCCAAGGTCCGCAGTGTTCATGACGACAGATGCTACACCCCCTTCGCGTCAGTGTGACGATTTAGGGGCCGCGTGGCAGCATGGGCCATGTGACGTCACCCGCTCCCGTAGAGATCGAACGCACCGAGTCGGCGGAGGAGGCCTTCGCCGTCCCAGAGCCCGACGTCCCGTGGATCACGCTCGTGCACAACGATCCCGTCAACCTCATGAGCTACGTGACGTACGTCTTCCAGACGTACTTCGGCTATCCCAAGGACAAGGCCACCAAGCTCATGCTGGACGTCCACCACAAGGGCCGCGCGGTCGTCTCCAGCGGCACCCGTGAGGAGATGGAGCGCGACGTACAGGCGATGCACGGCTACGGCCTGTGGGCCACCCTCCAGCAGGACCGGAAGTAGCGACCCTCTCCGCCCGGCCCCTCGATCAGCTCCGGAAGCAGCGAATCCACTCCATGCCAGGAATCTTCGAACCGCTCCCCGGCGGCGGCGCGGCCGTCGCCCTCGACGACGTCGAGATCTCCATCATCCGGTCGCTGGCCGTCCAGCTCCTGGAGCTCATCGGCCCCGGCCCCGCCGAGGACACCCCCGACGACCCGCTCGCCGAGCTGTTCGCCGAGGGCCCGAGCGAGGCGCCCGCCGACCCCGTGCTGCGCCGGCTCTTCCCGGACGCCTACAGCGACCCCGAGCGGCTCCCGCAGTCCCCGGAGGAGGCCGAGGAGCGGAAGGCGCACTCCGCCGAGTTCCGCCGCTACACCGAGAACGACCTCAGGGCCGGCAAGCGGGAGAGCGCCCTCGCGGTGATCCGCTCCCTGGACGCCCTCGCCCCGGGGGAGAAGGGCGAGGCGGTGCTCAAGCTGGCGCCCGGGGAGTCCCGGCAGTGGCTCGGCGCCCTCAACGACCTGCGCCTCGCGATCGGCTGCCGCCTCGACATCACCGACGAGGACGACACCGACCTCCTCTACCGGCTCCCGGACGAGGACCCGCGCAAGCCGATGGTGATGGCGTACCTGTGGCTCGGCGGTCTCCAGGAGACCCTGGTCGCGACCCTTATGGCGTAGTCCGTCCCGATTACGTCCCGGTTTCGCGTTCGCTCAGAGGACGCTCAAATCCGGATAACGATCCCGTCACCCTTGCGGCCTGTTATGACCTTTTCGGCCGCACTTTGTCCACTTCTTCCTGTGGTGTGCGCCACAATCCCTCTCGGCGGAACCCGGTGATCAGCGTTGCGGCCGTGATAAATCTTCACGACCGCCCGGCGAACACCACCCACGTGTACGTCCGGGTGCGCCACCGAACCGGCCACCACCGGTCAGGCACCGCTCCAGCAATCCGGGGGGATCGAAACCCGATCCGAGGCCGACGAGAGGCCCGGGTCGGCATGGAGAAAGGCGCACATCACACATGACCTCCGCTCAGGTCGACACGTCGGGGAACTCCGCGAATTCCCCGGAAGCCTCCGAAGAGGGGTACGAGCGCGGGCTCGGCAGCCGCCAGGTCCAGATGATCGCCATCGGCGGCGCCATCGGCGTCGGGCTCTTCCTGGGCGCCGGGGCGAACATCGCCAAGGCCGGCCCCAGCCTCATCCTGATGTACGCCCTCGCCGGCGGCATCATCTTCTTCATCATGCGGGCCCTCGGCGAGCTCCTGCTCTACCGTCCGGTCTCCGGCTCCTTCGCCGAGTACTCCCGGGAGTTCCTCGGCCCGTTCTTCGGCTACTTCACCGGCTGGACGTACTGGCTGATGTGGGTCGTCACCGGCATGGCCGAGCTGACGGCCGCCGCGATCTACGTGAACTACTGGTTCCCGCAGGTCCCGCAGTGGGTGACGGCCCTGGTCTTCCTGGTGGTCCTCTTCGGGGTCAACCTGATCTCCGTGAAGGTCTTCGGAGAGCTGGAGTTCTGGTTCTCCATGGTCAAGGTCACCGCCCTGATCGGCATGATCGTGATCGGTCTCGGCGTCCTCACCTTCGGCTTCAGCAGCGCCGGTGACACCGCGTCGGTCGCGAACCTCTACCAGTTCGACGGCTTCTTCCCCAAGGGCGTCGGCTCCTCCCTGATGACCCTTCAGGGCGTCATGTTCGCCTACCTCGCGGTCGAGCTGGTCGGCGTCACCGCCGGCGAGTCGGAGAACCCGGAGAAGACCCTCCCCAAGGCGATCAACACCCTGCCCTGGCGCATCGCCCTCTTCTACGTCGGCGCGCTGACCGTGATCCTCTGCGTCGTGAAGTGGACGGAGTTCGCCCCGGGCGTCTCCCCGTTCGTCGCCGCCTTCGCGAAGATCGGCATCCCGGCCGGCGCCGGCATCGTCAACTTCGTCGTGCTGACCGCCGCCCTGTCCTCGTGCAACTCCGGCATGTACTCCACGGGCCGCATGCTGCGGAACCTGGCCGACAGCGGCGAGGCCCCGGCCGTCTTCCGCAAGCTGTCCGCGTCGAAGACCCCGGCGCTCGGCATCACCGTCTCGGTCCTCTTCATGGGCATCGGCGTGGTCCTCAACTACGTCGTCCCGGAGAAGGCGTTCGGCTACGTCACCTCCGTGGCCACCGCGGCCGGCATCTGGACCTGGCTGATGATCCTGATCAGCCACGTCCTCTACCGCCGCGCGGTCGACGCGGGCCGCCTGCCGGCCTCCTCCTTCCCGGCGCCGGGCGGGGCGGTGTGCAGCTGGATCGCCATCGCCTTCCTCCTGTTCGTCACCTGCCTGATCGCGTACGACGGCGACTCCCGGGTCTGCCTGTACGTGATGGCCGGCTGGGCGGCCGCGCTCGGTGCCGGCTGGCTGGTGCTGAAGAACCGCAACCCCGAGGTCGCCGAGCGCCGCGAGCCGGCGCCGCTGGAGAAAGTGAACTGACCACCCCTCCGGGACGCCCGCCGCGGGGAGCACTCGTGGCGCCCCCCTGCGGCAGCCGCTCAGGGCGTCCGGCATCCGGGCCGTCCCGTACCACCCACCGGTACGGGGCGGCCCTTTGCTTATCCTGGCGAGCATGCTGACCATCACCCAGGCCCTCGTCGACCAGATCGTCGCCCACGCGCGCAAGGACCACCCGGACGAGGCGTGCGGCGTCGTCGCCGGGCCGGCCGGCTCCGACCGCCCCGAGCGCTTCATCCCCATGCTCAACGCGGCGATGTCCCCCACGTTCTACGAGTTCGACTCGGGGGACCTTCTCAAGCTGTACCGGGAGATGGACGACCGCGACGAGGAGCCGGTGGTCGTGTACCACTCCCACACGGCGACGGAGGCGTACCCCTCCCGCACCGACATCTCCTACGCCAACGAGCCCGGTGCCCACTACGTCCTCGTCTCCACCGCAGACACCGACGGCCTCGGCGACTTCCAGTTCCGCTCCTACCGCATCGTGGAGGGCGAGGTGACAGAGGAGGAGGTCAACATCATCGCGACGTACTGACTTCTCCTCCGTCGCCCTTCCCCTCCGTCGGCTTTCCTCCCCGTGGCCCGTCTTCCTCGGTGCCCTGTTTCCGCCGCTCACTTTTCTCCGCCGCAGCGGCGCTCGGCCGTGACGGCGGATTTCGGCGGTGCCGGGGCCCGGCCGGTGGGGACCCGCGGGCCGGTGGGGGCTGGTCGCGCAGTTCCCCGCGGCCCTGGGTTGGCGGTGCTGCCCGGCACCGACAGGCAGCGTCGGCGCACCTGCGACGGCTGCACGGCCCACCACCTTTTTCCCGCCGCAGCGGCGCTCGGCCGTGACGGCGGATTTCGGCGGCGCCGGACCGGCCGGTGGGGACCCGCGGGCGGGTGGGGGCTGGTCGCGCAGTTCCTCGCGCCCCTGGGTTGGCGGTGCTGCCCGGCACCGACAGGCAGCGTCGGCGCACCTGCGACGGCTGCAAGGCTGAACAGCGCCATCTGTTGACGCGAGCCTGCCGCCGTACGGCCGTGAGCCGCGGCGTGCCGCTGCGCGCCCACCCACCCAGACTTTCCGACAGGAGCCCTGAGCCATGGCCATCGAGGTCCGCATCCCGACCATCCTCCGCCAGTACACCGACGGTCAGAAGGCGGTGGAGGGCAGCGGTGACACCCTCGCCGACCTCTTCAACGACCTCGAGACCCGGCACGCCGGCATCCACGCCCGCATCGTGGACGAGGGCAAGCTGCGCCGCTTCGTGAACGTGTACCTGAACGACGAGGACGTCCGTTTCGTCGACGGCATCAACACCAAGCTCACCGACGGCGACACCGTGACGATCCTGCCGGCGGTCGCCGGCGGCATGGCCTGAGATCGGCATGCGCTACGACTCCCCGTTGGCCGCGGTCGGCAACACCCCCCTGGTGTGCCTGCCGCGGCTCTCGCCGTCCGCCGAGGTCCGCATCTGGGCCAAGCTGGAGGACCGCAACCCGACCGGCTCGGTCAAGGACCGTCCCGCCCTGCACATGATCGAGCAGGCGGAGAAGGACGGCCGGCTCACCCCCGGCTGCACCATCCTGGAGCCGACCTCGGGCAACACCGGCATCTCGCTCGCCATGGCGGCCAAGCTCAAGGGCTACCGCATGGTGTGCGTGATGCCCGAGAACACCTCGCAGGAGCGCCGGGACCTGCTGGGGATGTGGGGCGCGGAGATCATCTCCAGCCCGGCCGCGGGCGGCTCCAACACCGCCGTACGGGTGGCCAAGGAGCTGTCCGCCGAGCATCCCGACTGGGTGATGCTCTACCAGTACGGCAACCCGGACAACGCCGGTGCGCACTACGCCACCACCGGCCCGGAGATCCTTGCCGACCTGCCGTCCGTGACGCACTTCGTGGCGGGGCTCGGGACCACCGGCACGCTGATGGGCGTCGGCCGGTACCTGCGGGAGCACAAGCCGGACGTGAGGATCGTCGCCGCCGAACCCCGGTACGACGACCTCGTGTACGGGCTCAGGAACCTCGACGAGGGCTTCGTGCCCGAGCTGTACGACGCCTCCGTGCTCACCACCCGCTACTCCGTCGGCTCCGCGGACGCCGTGACCCGGACCCGGGACCTCCTCCAGCAGGAGGGCATCTTCGCCGGCATCTCCACCGGCGCCGCGCTGCACGCCGCGATCGGCGTCGGGAAGAAGGCCGTACAGGCCGGCGAGAGCGCGGACATCGTGTTCGTCGTCGCCGACGGCGGCTGGAAGTACCTGTCGACCGGCGTGTACACCGCCGCCACGACCGAGGAAGCCATCGAGACCCTCCAGGGTCAGCTCTGGGCATAGCGCTCATCATGTACGCGCCAACCCCCCTCTATGAGGGGGCTAAGCGCTGCCAATGCCGGAGCAAAGATCTTCGTCCGGGGGAACCGGACCCCGGCGAACCCCGCTAGGTTCCTCACCGTCCTGTCATGCCACGCTCATCGGCATCCCAGGGTGTTCGAAGTGTCATGCTCATGACGCCGCACTCTGCCGCCGCTACGCGCGTCACGGGCCTGCCTGGTAACCCCACCGATGGAGGCAGTACCCCCATGCGTGAATCACGACGGAGCCTGCGAAGACTTCTGGCCTTCGCGTTCCCCGCCCTCGCCCTCGCCGTCTCCGGATTCGTCGCGGCACCGGCCGCACAGGCACAGGCGCACACCGTCTCCCCCCGGGCCACCGCCCAGACCACCCGGGCCGCCCAGAACGCCAAGGCCCTGACCGACCCCGCCCGGCAGGCCGTGCACAGCACCGGCAAAGCCGGGCAGAAGGTGCCCACCAAGCACCTGTGCGCCACCGCGACCAAGCCCGGTGAGGCCAGCTGCTTCGCGCAGCGCCGCACCGACATCAAGCAGCAGCTGGCCTCGGCGCTCGCCGCCGCCCCCTCCGGTCTGAGCCCGACCAACCTGCACAGCGCCTACAACCTGCCCTCCACGGGCGGCTCCGGCCTGACCGTCGCCGTGGTCGACGCCTACAACGACCCCAACGCGGCCTCCGACCTCGCCACCTACCGCTCGACGTACGGCCTGTCGGCGTGCACCGTCGCCAACGGCTGCTTCAAGCAGGTCAGCCAGACCGGTTCGACGACCTCGCTGCCGACGAACGACTCCGGCTGGGCCGGCGAGGAAGCGCTCGACATCGACATGGTCAGCGCGGTCTGCCCGAACTGCAAGATCATCCTCGTCGAGGCCAACTCGGCCACCGACTCCGACCTCGGCACCGCCGAGAACGAGGCCGTCGCGCTCGGCGCCAAGTTCGTCTCCAACAGCTGGGGCGGCTCAGAGTCCTCCTCCCAGACCAGCGAGGACACCTCGTACTTCAAGCACCCTGGCGTCGCGATCACCGTCTCCTCCGGTGACAGCGCCTACGGCGCCGAGTACCCGGCGACCTCCCAGTACGTGACCGCCGTCGGCGGCACCGCGCTGTCCACCTCGTCCAACTCCCGCGGCTGGACCGAGTCCGTGTGGAAGACCAGCTCCACCGAGGGCACCGGCTCCGGCTGCTCCTCCTACGACCCGAAGCCGAGCTGGCAGACCGACACCGGCTGCACCAAGCGCATGGAGGCCGACGTCTCCGCGGTCGCCGACCCGGCCACCGGTGTGGCCGTCTACGACACCTACGGCGGCTCCGGCTGGGCGGTCTACGGCGGCACCAGCGCCTCGTCCCCGATCATCGCCGGCGTCTACGCCCTCGCGGGCACCCCGGGGTCGAGTGACTACCCCGCGAAGTACCCGTACTCCCACACCAGCAACCTGTACGACGTGACCAGCGGCAACAACGGCTCCTGCTCGACGTCGTACTTCTGCACCGCCGGCACCGGCTACGACGGCCCGACCGGCTGGGGCACCCCGAACGGCACGGCCGCCTTCACCTCCGGCACCAGCACCGGCAACACGGTGAGCGTCACCAACCCCGGCAGCCAGTCCACCGCCACCGGCTCCTCGGTCAGCCTGCAGATCTCGGCCTCCGACAGCGCGGGCGCGACCCTCACCTACAGCGCCTCCGGCCTGCCCACCGGCCTGTCCATCTCCAGCTCCACCGGCCTGATCTCCGGTACGGCGTCCACCGCGGGCACCTACAGCACCACCGTCACCGCGACCGACTCCACCGGCGCCTCCGGCTCGGCCTCCTTCACCTGGACCGTCAGCACCAGCGGCGGGGGCACCTGCACCTCGACCCAGCTGCTGGGCAACCCGGGCTTCGAGTCGGGCAACACCACCTGGACCGCGTCCAGCGGTGTCATCACCAATGACAGCGGCGAGGCCGCACACGCGGGCTCGTACAAGGCGTGGCTCGACGGCTACGGCTCCTCGCACACCGACACGCTGTCCCAGTCGGTGACGATCCCGGCCGGCTGCACCGCCACCACGTTCACCTTCTACCTGCACGTCGACACGGCCGAGACCACCACCAGCAGCCAGTACGACAAGCTGACGGTCACCGCCGGTTCGACCACGCTGGCCACGTACTCCAACCTCAACGCGGCCTCCGGGTACGTGCAGAAGTCCTTCAGCCTCGGGTCCTACGCGGGCTCGACCGTCACCCTGAAGTTCAGCTCCGTATGACCGGGGGATACGTCATATCGGCACCAAGGGTCCGTTCCCCGACGGAAAGGCGGACACCCCATGCGCCGTACGACGTTCCACCGCACGTCGCTCGCCGCGGCGAGCCTGCTCCTGCTGGCGGCCTGCGGCTCCCAGAGCGGGGGCGGCGACAAGGGCAGCGGCGCGGTGTCCCCGAAACCGACTCCGACCCCCACCTCGACCCCGAGCCCCTCCGCCGGTGGCTCCGCCGCCGGCTGTACGCCCCTGACCTCCGAACTCACCGCCGCCGACAGCGGACGTACCTTCTGCTTGGCCGACGGCGGCACCCTGCGGGCCACCCTGACCGGCTCCGAGCAGCGTCCCTGGAAGAAGATCACCGAGGCCGGGGACACGGCCGCCCTCGAGGAGACCAACTACGGGATCATGCTCCGCGGCGGCGACGCCGGATCCGCCTACCGGGCGGTGGGCGCCGGGACCGTCACCCTCTCCTCCACCCGCCCCCTGTGCGCCCAGCCCACCGCGCCCGGCGGGGTCTCCTGCAAGGGGATCCAGGAGTGGCAGGTCACCGTGCGGGTGAGCTGAGCCGGGCGGCCCTAGGCGAGGTGCCGCACCTGGTCCCACAGCACCGGGTCGACCACGCCCACCCGGCGCCGGAACTCCCACACCGCGATCTCGCGCAGCTCGTCCGTCTCCAGGAAGCTCGGCCGGCCCTGGGCGTCCCCGACCGAGCCCGGCGGCAGCGGGATCACCCCGGCGCGCTCGTCGTGGTACTTGCTGGTGATCTTCGCGATCGTCGCCCGGTTGCCGTGCACGGCCAGCACCAGGCAGGGCCGGTCCTTGGCGCCGGGGCTGTCCTCGTAGGGCACGTTGGCCCACCAGATGTCCCCCGGATGGGGCCGGCCGGTCTGCGTGCGCGTGCCGCGCGGATGACCCGGGGGGCGGGTGCGGTGCCCGCGCGGGCGGTGGCCTCTGCCCCAGCCGTCGACGAGCGTGGCGACCAGCGCCAGCAGGACGACTGCCGCGAGTGCGAGCCACCAAGACGTGTCCATACGACGACGTTACCGGCGCGAGATAATCAATGCGCGCCCTTGCACGATCCTTGTGCGCCCCCGGTCCAGCCGAACCGGTGACACCACAGGTGAGTTCGCCCACAACGGCCCCTGGCGGAGGAGCGACCGGCTCTTTTGCGCCTTACGCTCGACAAACCGCACGACCCCCGTCATGCCCTTTTTCCCGACTCCAGTTCCCAGCGCATCTGGGTCTCCGCCAACGGAGGTTTCTGCTTCATGAGGCTCACCGTCGTCGGCTGCTCGGGGTCGTTCCCGTCCGCGGAATCGGCCTGTTCGAGCTACCTCGTAGAGGCCGACGGCTTCCGGCTGCTCCTCGACATGGGCAACGGCGCCCTGGGCGAGCTGCAGCGCCACTGCGGTCTCTACGACCTCGACGCGATCTTCCTGAGCCATCTGCACGCCGACCACTGCATCGACATGTGCGCCTACTTCGTGGCGCGCTACTACCGTCACGACGGCGGCCCCTGCCCCCCGATCCCGGTCTACGGCCCCGAGGGCACCGAGCACCGTCTCACCACCGCCTACGCCGACACCCCCACCGCCTCCTCGATGAGCGAGGTGTTCGACTTCCACACGGTCAAGCCGTCCACGTTCGACGTCGGCCCCTTCACGGTCCACACCGAGCGGGTCCGCCACCCCGTGGAGGCGTACGGCATCCGCGTCGAGCACGCCGGGAAGTCCCTGACGTACTCCGGCGACACCGGCCTCACCCCGGTGCTGGAGGACCTGGCCCGGGACACCGACCTGTTCCTGTGCGAGGCGGCCTTCACGCACGGCAAGGAGAACATCCCGGACCTGCACCTCAACGGCCGCGAGGCCGGTGAGACCGCCGCCCGCGCCGGCGCCCGCCGTCTGGTCCTCACCCACATCCCGCCGTGGACCGACCCCGCCGTCAACCTCGCCGACGCCCGCGAGGTCTTCGACGGCCCGGTGGAACTCGCGGCGCCGAGGACCGCGTACGAGATCTGACGGTCGTACGGCGTTCAGGGCCGTACGACGAGAAGGCCCCCGCAGCCGCCGGGCTGCGGGGGCCTTCGCCACACCGTGGAGGGGGCTCACGCCTTCGTGAGGTCCTCGATCTCCTCCTCGGGCTCGCGGCCCGGGGTGGGGAGGTTGAAGCGGATGATGGCGAAGCGGAAGACGAAGTAGTAGATCGCCGCGAACACCAGGCCGATCGGGATGATCAGAGAAGGTGAAGCCCGCGTGCACCCCGAGCGCCCAGGTGATCGCCATGGACAGGGCGGTGAGCACCGCGTGGATCGCGTACAGCAGCGGCGCGATGAACATGAACGTGAACTCGATCGGCTCGGTCACACCGGTCACGAAGGAGGTCAGCGCCATCGACAGCATCATGCCCATCACGGCGGCACGGCGCTCCGGGCGGGCGGTGTGCGCGATGGCGAGGGCGGCGGCCGGGAGGCCGAACATCATGATGGGGAAGAACCCGGACATGAACTGACCGGCCGTCGGGTCACCGGCGAAGAAGCGGGTGAGGTCGCCGTGGACGATCGTGCCGGTCGCGGTCTTGTAGTCGCCGATCTGGAACCAGGAGACCGTGTTCACGAACTGGTGCATGCCGACCGGGATCAGCGCGCGGTTGATCAGACCGAACAGACCGGCACCGAAGGCGCCGAGACCGGTGATCCACTTGCCGAAGTCGGAGATGCCGTCACCGATGGGCTTCCAGACCAGGCCGAAGAAGACACCCATGATCGTGCCGACGAAGGCCATGATGATCGGGACGAGCCGGCGGCCGTTGAAGAAGCCGAGCCAGTCCACCAGCCTGGTCCGGTGGAAGCGCTGCCAGACCACCGCGCCGAGCAGACCCATCACCAGGCCGCCGAGCACACCGGGGTTGTTGTACGTCGCGGCGATGTCGGCGCCCGCCTGGACCTTCGCGTCGGTGACGGGGAACGCGGTGAGCACGTTCTTGTAGACCAGGAAGCCGACCAGGGCGGCCAGTGCGGTGGAGCCGTCCGCCTTCTTGGCGAAGCCGATCGCGACACCGACGCAGAACAGCAGCGGGAGGTTGTCGAAAATCGCGCCACCCGCAGTGGCGAACACCGCCGTGACCTTGTCCGGCAGATGCAGCTTGTCGTGGATGTCCTGCTGGCCGAAGCGGAGCAGCAGACCCGCCGCCGGCAGCACGGCGATGGGGAGCTGAAGGCTGCGGCCGATCTTCTGCAGGCCCTGGAAAAGACCGGATCCCCACTTCTTTGTGGGGGCCGCCGTCGCGGTGGCGGTTGTCATACTTCCTCCATCGGTGGTGGTCTACACCACTCAGTGGTGTAGACCTGTTGTACACGATGGGGGCGATATAAGGAACCCGTCAATTCCGCAACCGGAGCGCTACGCGGCGTATGTCAGTCGGCCACGCTGCTCAGGCCTCCGTGACGTCCTCCACCTCGTCCTCCGCTTCCCTGCCCGGGGTCCTCAGATCGAACCGCGTGATGGCGAACCGGAAGATCACGTAGTAGACCGCCGCGAAGCACAGCCCGATCGGGACGATCGCCCAAGGACGCGTCGCCAGCTTCCAGTTGATGACGTAGTCGATGAGCCCCGCCGAGAAACTGAACCCGTCGTGCACCCCCAGCCCCCACGTCACCGCCATCGACACCCCCGTCAACACCGCGTGCACCCCGTACAGCAACGGCGCCATGAACATGAACGAGTACTCGATCGGCTCCGTGATGCCCGTCACGAACGACGTCAGCGCCACCGACAGCATCAGACCGCCGATCTCCTTGCGCCGGTGCGGCCTCGCACAGTGCGTCATGGCGAGTGCGGCGGCCGGCAGCGCGAACATCATGACGGGGAAGAACCCCGACGTGAACTGGCCCGCGCTCGGATCACCCGCCAGGAACATGTTGATGTCGCCGTGCACCGTCTGCCCCCCGGGCGTGGTGTAACTGCCGAACTGGAACCAGATGGGCACGTTCAGGAACTGGTGCAGCCCCACCACCAGCAACGCCCGGTTCGCAAGCCCGAACACCCCCGCACCCCACGCCCCCGCGTCCCGCAGCCAGTGACTGAAACTCTCCAGCCCGCCACCGACCGGCGGCCACACCCACAGGCACAACGCGGCGAACACGATGGCCACGAACGACATGATGATCGGCACCAGCCGCCGCCCGTTGAAGAACCCCAGCCAGTCCACCAGTCTCGTCCGGTGGTACCGCGCCCAGAAGAACGCGGTCAGCAGCCCCAGCGCGATCCCGCCGAACACCCCCGGATTCTGGAACGTGAACGTCGACACCGACCCGTCGCGCACCTGGCAGCCGACCCCCGGCAACGTCCTCGACCCGCCCGGACAGTCCTCCGGGAACTGGTGCAGCACCCCGTAGTAGACGAGGAAGCCCGCCACCGCCGCCAGCGCCGTCGAACCGTCCGCCTTCCTCGCCATCCCGATCGCGACCCCGACGCAGAACAGCAACGGCAACCCGACCGAACCGTCGAGCAGCGCCCCGCCCGCCCCCTTCATCACCTTGGAGACCGCCGTCCAGCCCAGCCCCTGCTCACCGAACACGTCCGGCTGGCCCAGCCGGTTGAGGATCCCCGCCGCCGGCAGCACCGCGATCGGCAGCTGAAGACTGCGGCCCATCTTCTGCAGCCCCTGGAACAGGGCGTGCCACCGCGCCCGCGCGGGACCGACCGCACTCTCGGCGCTCTCGGCACTCACGGGCGCCTCCTCCGGGGTTTGTCGACCGCCCACCAGCTGGTGTAGACCAGTCGACAGACGGTTCCGCCGCGCTGCTCGCCATCATGCGGCACACGCGGTACGGCCGCTCGCAAAGATGGGCCAACTGTGGGTTACTGCGACAAAGCGGTTCGGATCAGGGAGAAGGAACATGGCCAGCAAGGCTGAGAAGATCGTCGCCGGCCTCGGCGGAATCGAGAACATCGACGAGATCGAAGGCTGCATCACCCGGCTGCGCACCGAGGTCCACGACGCCTCGCTGGTCGACGATGCCGCTCTCAAGGCCGCCGGCGCCCACGGCGTCGTCAAGATGGGCACCGCCATCCAGGTCGTCATCGGCACCGACGCCGACCCGATCGCCGCGGAGATCGAAGACATGATGTGAGCCACCGGCTCACCGGAACAGGGGCTCTTCCCACCGCGGGAGGAGCCCCTTCCCACGCTCCGGATAGGCTCGTCGCCATGTCTCGAATCGACGGCCGCACCCCCGAACAACTCCGCCCGGTCACCATCGAACGCGGCTGGAGCAAGCACGCCGAGGGCTCCGTCCTCGTCTCCTTCGGCGACACCAAGGTCTTCTGCACCGCCTCCGTCACCGAAGGCGTCCCCCGCTGGCGCAAGGGCAGCGGCGAGGGCTGGGTCACCGCGGAGTACGCCATGCTCCCCCGCGCCACCAACACCCGCGGCGACCGCGAGTCCGTCAAGGGCAAGATCGGCGGCCGCACCCACGAGATCTCCCGCCTCATCGGCCGCTCCCTGCGCGCAGTCATCGACTACAAGGCCCTCGGCGAGAACACCGTCGTCCTCGACTGCGACGTCCTCCAGGCCGACGGCGGCACCCGCACCGCCGCCATCACCGGCGCCTACGTCGCCCTCGCCGACGCCGTCACCTGGGCCAGGGAACGCAAGCTCGTCAAGGCCGGCCGCCAGCCCCTCACCGGCACCGTCTCGGCCGTCTCGGTGGGCATCGTCGGCGGAGTGCCGCTGCTGGATCTCTGCTACGAGGAGGACGTCAAGGCCGAGACCGACATGAACGTCGTCTGCACCGGCGACGGCCGCTTCGTGGAAGTCCAGGGCACCGCCGAGGCCGAGCCCTTCGCCCGCGACGAACTCAACGCCCTCCTCGACCTCGCCGTCGCCGGCTGCACCGACCTGGCCACGATCCAGCAGGCGGCACTCGAAGAGGCGCTCAAGAAGTAAAAGGGAAGGAAAAAGACGAGGTAAGAAGGGGGCAACCCCGGCGGCCGACCCCGCGTCCCTATGAATACGGGCGCACGGCACGTACAACCGTGCGCCCGGCCAGCCGTACCACGGGGAGGGACACCACCATGGCCGCCAGCCGACGCCGAGGACGCCGTCGCGTCACCACCATCGCCGCCGTGGCCGCGACCGCCGCACTCACCACCGCCCTCCTCACCGGCTGCGACTCGGTCGACACGGCACTGGACTGCGTCCGCACCGCCGACTCCATCGCCGACAGCGTCACCGCCCTCCAACAGGCCGTGGAGAACGCCGCGAACGACCCCACCCGCACCGAGGCCTCCCTCGACTCCATCCAGCAGAACCTCAGGAAGATCGGCGACAAGACCGACGACGCCGACGTCAACAAGGCGGTCGACCACCTCCAGCAGGCCGTCGACAACGTCCGCACCGCCGTCGAGAACGGCGACTCCACCCCCGACGTCACCCCGGTCACCGACGCGGCCGGCGAACTGACCAAGGTCTGCACGCCATAGGGCGCCACCCCGGCCCTTGCGATACTGCTGGGCATGACGACCCGCCTGATCCTCGCCACCCGCAACGCCGGAAAGATCACCGAGCTGCACTCGATCCTCGCGGAGGCGGGGCTGCCCCACGAACTGGTGGGCGCGGACGCGTACCCCGACATCCCCGACGTCAAGGAAACAGGCGTCACCTTCGCCGAGAACGCGTTGCTCAAGGCCCACGCCCTCGCCCAGGCCACCGGCCTCCCCGCCGTCGCCGACGACTCCGGCCTCTGCGTCGACGTCCTGAACGGCGCCCCCGGCATCTTCTCCGCCCGCTGGGCGGGCCGCCACGGCGACGACAAAGCCAACCTGGACCTGCTGCTCGCCCAGCTCGCCGACATCGCCGCGGAGCACCGCGGCGCCCACTTCGCCTGCGCGGCGGCGCTGGCCCTGCCCGACGGCACGGAGCGCGTGGTCGAGGGCCAACTGCGGGGAACCCTCCGCCACGCCCCCTCCGGCACGAACGGCTTCGGCTACGACCCGATCCTCCAGCCGGAGGGCGAGACACGCACGTGCGCCGAACTGACCCCCGCCGAGAAGAACGCGATCAGCCACCGGGGGAAGGCGTTCCGGGCGCTGGTGCCGGTGGTGCGGGAGTTGTTGGGCTGAGACGCGAAGAGGGGTCGTCCGGAACGGGCGACCCCTCAGATGTGCGGCCGGTGGGACTCGAACCCACACGGGTGTTAACCCACTGGGACCTAAACCCAGCATGACTGCCAAATTCCATCACGGCCGCTCAAAAGCGGTCATCGCAGCTGACCGCCGGCGCTCAGTCTACGGGGCCGACGGGTTCTGCTGCGAGAGCCTGCCGTTACTCGCGAGACCACATTCCCGCCGCCGCACGGCAGTTCGAGCCAAGCCCTCGCTCGCCGTGACCGGCCGTCGGAACGGCCCGCGCCGGAGGCGTCGGTGCGGGCCGTCCCTGCGGGAGGGCGTTCAGATGCCCAGATCCTTGATGATCTTGGCCACGTGGCCGGTGGCGCGGACGTTGTAGAGGGCCTTCTCGACCTTGCCCTGCTCGTCCACGATGATCGTGGAGCGGATGACGCCCAGGTAGGTCTTGCCGTAGTTCATCTTCTCGCCGAAGGCGCCGTACGCGTCGAGGACCTTCTTGTCGGGGTCGGCGAGGAGGGTGACCTTCAGGTTCTCCTTCTCGCGGAACTTGCCGAGTTTCTCCGGGGCGTCGGGGGAGATGCCGAGGACGTCGTAGCCGGCGTCGGCGAGGAGGGAGAGGTTGTCCGTGAAGTCGCACGCCTGCTTCGTGCAGCCTGGGGTGAGGGCCGCGGGGTAGAAGTAGACGATGACCTTGCGGCCCTTGTGGGCGGAGAGGGACACCTCGTTGCCGTCGGCGTCGGGGAGGGTGAAGTCGGGGGCTACGTCCCCGGGCTGGAGTCGCTCGCTCATCGGTCTAGCGTAACGGGGGGTCCTGGCCGTGCGGTGGCGGCGAGAGCTGACAGACTGTCCAGAACAGGCAGTACGGCAGTACGGCAGACTTCGGAGGGCCTACGGTGGCGGAGACGTCGGACACCAGAACCCCGGCGCAGATCGAGGCGGACATCAAGCACCGCCGCGAGGTGCTGGCCGAGACGCTGGACGAGATCGGGGTGCGGGTACACCCGAAGACCATCGTCGGCGATGCGAAGGCCAAGGTCGCGGCCAACGTCGATCACACGCTCGGACGGGCCTACGTCCAGGTCAACCGGGTGGTGAGCGATGTGAAGGCCCAGTTCGTGGACGAGGACGGCGCGCCGCGGCTGGAGCGGGTCGTGCCGGTCGCGCTCGTCGCCGTGGGCGTGGTCGGGCTGCTGGTCTTCAGCGGTACCCGACGGCGTAAGAGCTGATCAGAGGCAGGTAGGTTCACAGGCGTGAGCGCCAAGAGAGACGAGCAGAGCAGCCAGCACGACAAGCTGCCCATCCGGATGCTGCACGACCGGGTCCTGGTGAAGCAGGAAACCGGGGAGGGCGAGCGACGGTCCGGCGGGGGCATCCTGATCCCCGCCACGGCGGCCGTCGGGCGCCGGCTGGCCTGGGCCGAGGTGGTCGCGGTCGGGCAGAACGTGCGCACGGTGGAGCCCGGCGACCGGGTGCTGTACGACCCGGAGGACCGCGCCGAGGTCGAGGTGCGGGGGGTGGCGTACGTGCTGATGCGGGAGCGTGATCTGCACGCGGTGGCCGCCGACCGGTTCGAGGGCTCGGAGGACTCGACCGGCCTGTATCTCTGATTCAGAGGTCTGGAGGGGCCTGGTGACTGTGGTCACCAGGCCCCTTTGTCATTCCTTTGCTACCTTCGAAGGACCAGCCCGACGAGACGCGCCGTACCGGGACTGTGCAGGCAAAGACGACGCACCCCCCGCTGTCGGAGATACGTCAGCGAGACGTCTCGGAGGTGCCGTCATGGCCTGGGTTCTGCTTGTCGTCGCCGGTCTGCTCGAGGTCGGGTGGTCCGTGGGCATGAAGTACACGGACGGGTTCACCCGGCCCCTGCCCAGTCTGCTCACCGGCGGCGGGATCGTCGCCAGCATGCTGCTGCTGTCGTACGCCGCGCGGACGCTCCCCATCGGTACCGCCTACGGCGTGTGGGTGGGGATCGGGGCGGCCGGGGCGGCGGTGTTCGGGATGGCGGTGCTGGGGGAGCCGGCCACCGCCGCCCGGATCTTCTTCGTGTGCCTGCTGCTGGTCGCCGTGGTGGGACTCAAGGCGACCAGCGGTCATTGAACGAACCCGAATCCGCCGCCCCCGTCGCCCGCCGTCGTGCCGGTACTGGTGCCGGTGTCGGTGCCGGCCGTCGTCCCGGCATTCGTGCCGGCGGTCGTGGTTCCGGTGGAGGTGCCGGAGTCGGTGCCCGAGGTCGTCGTACCGGAGTCGGTGCCGGCGGTCGTCGTACCGGACGTGGTCGTACCGGCGGTGGTGGAACCGTCCGTCGTGCCGCCGTCCGTGGTGCCGTTGGTGGTGGTGCCGGTCGTGCCGCCGTTGTCCTGGCCGCCGTCGGTGGTGCCGCCGTTGTCCTGGTTCCCGCCGGTGGTGCCGCCGTTGTCCTGGCCGCCGGTGCCCGGGGTGGCCGTGTTCTGGGTGGGCGGGGCCACGGTCTCGGCGCCGGCCTGGAGGTCCAGGTCGAAGTCGGAGGCCGTGGTGCCCTTCAGGGCGTCCTTGGTGTACTGCGCCCAGATCTCGGTCGGGGCCCCGCCGCCGTTGATGCGCTCGAGGCCGAGCGCGCCGTAGAGCGACTTGTGGGCGGCCGTGACCGGGTCCTGGCCCATCACGGAGACGACGGTGGAGAGGTCCGGGGTGTAGCCCGCGAACCAGGCGGCGGTGTCCTCCTCGGCGGTGCCGGTCTTGCCGGCGGCCGGGCGGCCCGCGGCCTGGGCGGCGGTGGCGGTGCCGTTGTCGACCACGCTCTGGAGGATGGAGGTGGTGGTGTCGGCGGCCTGCCGGCTGACGGCCTGGGTGGTCTTGGACTCCGGCAGCTTGATTTCCTGCGTGCCGTCCCTGGTGACCTTGTCGACCATGGTGTAGGTGCCGTGCCTGCCGTGGTTGGCGAGCGTGGCGTAGGCCTCCGCCATGTCGAGGACGCTGGCGGTGGCGGTGCCGAGGGCGATCGACGGGTACGGCTGGAGGTCCTTGGTGTCGGAGGGGATGCCCAGGGCGACGGCGGTCCGCTTGACCTTGGACGGGCCGACGTCGACGGCCATCTGCGCGTACACCGAGTTCACGGAGAGGTCGGTGGCCTTGCGGACGGTGATCTGGCCGTACGACTTCTCGTCCTCGTTCTCCGGTGCGTAGGCGCCGCCGGGCCAGCCCTGGACGGTGCGCTTGTTGGTGCCGTCGTAGTAGGTGTTCGGGGTGATGGTCTGCCCGGACTGGGTGGTGGAGCCGTTGTCGACGGCGGAGGCGAAGACGAAGGGCTTGAAGGTGGAGCCGACCTGGAAGTCACCGCGGGTCGCGCCGTTGGTGTACTGCTTCACGTAGTCGATGCCGCCGTACATGGCGACGACCTTGCCGGTCTTCGGGTCGACGGAGGCGCCGCCGGCCCGCACGTAGGTGTCGACCTTGTTGCTCTTGCCCAGCTTCGACATCAGCTTGTCGTCGACCGCCTTGACGAAGGCGTTCTGCCGGCTCTTCTGCAGGGTGGTGGTGATGCGGTAGCCGCCGGCCTCCAGTGCGTCCGAGTCGACGATCTTGTTCTTGATCAGGTAGTCGTTGACCGCGTTGACGATGTAGCCGCGCTGCCCGGACATGCCGGTGGAGACGGTCTGCTCCTTGGGCATCGGGAACTTCATGCCGGCCCGCTTGGACTCGCTGAGCCAGCCCTTCTTGACCATGCCGTCGAGGACGTAGTTCCAGCGGGCGACCGCGGCCGCCTTGTTCTCGGGGTGGGCGACGACGTCGTACTCGCTCGGCGCGTTGACGAGCGCGGCGAGGTAGGCGGCGCGGGCCGGGTCGAGGTCGATGGCGTCCTTGCCGTAGTAGGCCTGGGCGGCGGCCTGGATGCCGTAGGCGTTGCGGCCGAAGTAGCTGGTGTTGAGGTAGCCCTCGAGGATCTGGTCCTTGGGCTCGCTGCGGTCCAGCTTGACCGAGATGAAGAACTCCTTCACCTTGCGGGTGACGGTCTGCTCCTGGGCGAGGTAGTAGTTCTTCACGTACTGCTGGGTGATCGTGGAGCCGGACTGGGTGCCCTTGCCGGTCGCGGTGTTCCACGCGGCGCGCAGCATCGCCTTGGGGTCGACGGCGGACTCGGTGTAGAAGTCGCGGTCCTCGGCGGCGAGCACCGCGTGCTGGGCGTCCACGGAGACCTGGGAGAGGTCCACGTTCTCCCGGTTGACCTCGCCGTCGCGGGCGAGCTGGGAGCCGTCGGCGTACAGGTACACGTTGGACTGCTTGATGGCGACCGTGTTGGCGGCCGGGATCTTCACCATGGAGTAGCCGAGGAAGAACAGGCCGATCAGCAGCAGTACCCCGAGCACGAAGGTGCCGAGCACCATCCGCCAGGTCGGGATGATCCGCCGCCATCCGGTCCGCTTGGGCCGCTTCATCTTCTTCCCGCCCCCCGTCGTCTGCGCGGCGGCCGCGGGCGGCTCGGCGCCGGGCGGTGCCGCCCCGGCCGGCGTGGCCGCGGTGGGTGCCGCCGCCTTCGGCGGCCTGACCGCCGTGAGCTGCCGCGTCTGCGTGTCCTGCCCGTCCGGCGCGTGCGGCCCGCCTTGCGGGTCCTGCCGGTCCCCGGCCGCCACCGGCGGTCGTGCCTTCGGCACCCTGACCGCGGCGAGCTGCCGCGTCTGCGCGTCCTCACCCCCCACCGACCGTTCCGCCCTCGCCGCCGCGGACGCCTCGGCGCCGGACGGCTGCGCGCCGGGCGACTCCGTGCGGGACGGGTTCGTGCCGGACGGCTGCGCGCCGGGCGCCGCCGTGCGGGACGACGGGTTCGTGCCGGACGGGGCTGTGCCGGACGGCTGTGTGCCGGGCGCGTCCGTGCGGGACGGCTGCGTGCCGGGCGTCTCGGTGCGGGACGGATTCGTGCGGGACGGCTGTGTGCCGGGCCGCTCCGTGCGGGACGGGTTCGTGCCCGTCGGGTTCGTGCCGGACGCCTCCGTACGGGACGGGTTCGTGCCGGGCGTCTCCGTCGTCGTCCTCTCCTCGGCCGCCGCAGGCGGCTCCGGCTGCTTCGTCCCGGCCGTCGGCTGCGCCGGGATCTTCTTCCCCTCGGCCGCGGCCGGCGGCTCCGTCGGGCCTCCGCCGCCCTGGTTCGGCTGTTGCGGCTGCGGCTCGTCGCTCATGTCGTGCACGGACTCCTGTTTCGCGTCGTACATCGTTCCCGTACGACCTCGTACGCTTCTGCGCCCCCTGGTGAAGACTCTCGCACCGCGCGTTCCGTTCCCGGATTCCGGCACGCTTCGGTCACGGAAATTGCGTGGCCTGCGGTGCCGTCGGCGCAGTAGGCTCCTGCGCTTCGGTGTCGGGCGGTCCGGGAGGTCGGTTGGCGTGGGCGCGGGACGGTTGTACACGGCCGTCGCTGCGGGGGGTTTCCGACGGTACGCGACGTATCGGGCGGCCACCGCCGCCGGGGTGTTCACGAACACGGCCTTCGGGATCATCCTCGTCTACACGTACTTGGCGCTGTGGGACGAGAAACCGCACCTCGGAGGCTATGACCAGGCACAGGCGGTGACCTATGTCTGGCTCGGGCAGTGCCTGTACGCGACGCTCGCGATCCAGGGCGGGGGCGTGGAAAAAGACCTGATGGAGCGTATCCGTACGGGCGCGATCGCGATCGACCTGTACCGTCCGGCGGATCTGCAACTGTGGTGGCTGGCGACGGATCTGGGCCGCTCGCTCTTCCAGATGCTCGGCCGGGGCGTGATCCCCTTCCTGTTCGGCGCGCTGTTCTTCCCGACGGCGTTGCCGTCGGACGCCGGCACCTGGGCCGCCTTCCTGGTCGCGCTGCTCCTCGCGATGGCCGTCAGCTTCGGCATCCGCTACCTGGTCGCGCTGAGCGTGTTCTGGCTGATGGACGGCATGGGCGTCAACCAGGTCATGATGATCACGGGGGTGTTCTTCTCCGGGATGACCCTGCCGCTGAACGTGTTCCCGGGCGCGCTCGGCGAGATCGCGCGGGCCCTGCCGTGGGCGGCGCTGATCCAGATGCCGGCCGACGTGCTGATGGGGGAGACCGGCGCGCCGGGGGCGTTCGCCTTCCAGGCCGGGTGGGCGGTGGTGCTGCTGGCGGCGGGCCGGCTGGTGCAGTCGGTGGCGACCCGACGGGTGGTGGTGCAGGGTGGGTGAGCGTGCCCTGGAGGGGCTGCGGACGTACCGGCTGATCGCCGGGATGTGGGTCCGCTCGACGATGATCTACCGGACCTCCTTCCTCCTCACGGTGGCCGGGAACCTGCTGGTGACCGGCCTGGACTTCGCGACCATCCTGCTGATGTTCACCCGGGTCGACTCGCTGGGCGGCTGGTCGCTGCCCGAGGTCGCCTTCCTGTACGGCCTGTCGGCGACCGCGTTCGGGGCGGCCGACCTGGTGCTCGGCTCGATGGACGTGCTGGGCTCCCGGATCCGGGACGGCTCCTTCGACACGCTGCTGGTGCGTCCTGCCCCGGTGCTCGCCCAGGTGGGCGCGGACCGCTTCGCGCTGCGCCGGCTCGGCCGGATCACCCAGGGCGCGGTGGTCCTCGGCTGGGCGACGGTGTCGGTGGACGTCCACTGGACGGCGGCGAAGCTGCTTCTGCTGCCGCTGATGCTGGGCAGCGGTGCGGTGATCTTCTGCGCGCTGTTCGTGGCGGGCGCGGCCTTCCAGTTCCTGGCGCAGGACGCGGCCGAGGTGCAGAACGCGTTCACCTACGGCGGTACGACGCTGCTCCAGTATCCGCCGACGGTGTTCGGGAAGGACTTCGTGCGCGGGGTGACGTTCATGCTGCCGCTGGCCTTCGTCAACTGGGTGCCGGCGGCGTACGTACTGGGGCGGCCGTACCCGCTGCGGCTGCCGGAGTGGACGGTGTGGTCGCCGCCGCTGGTGGCGGCGGTGTGCTGCGCGCTGGCGGGGCTGGCGTGGCGGGCGGGTCTCAGGTCGTACCGGAGTACGGGGAGTTGACGATGTTCATCGAGGTCGACGGGGTCGAGAAGGTCTTCGAGGTCCGCAAGAAGGCGGGTTTCCTGAAGCGGGAGCGCCGGCAGGTACGTGCGGTGGACTCGCTCTCGTTCACGGTGGCGCGGGGCGAGATGGTGGGGTACATCGGCCCGAACGGCGCCGGGAAGTCGACGACGATCAAGATGCTGACGGGCATCCTGACCCCGAGCGCCGGGCGGCTGAGGGTGGCCGGCATCGACCCGTCCCGCGAGCGCACGAAGCTGGCCCACCGCATCGGCGTCGTCTTCGGGCAGCGCACCACCCTGTGGTGGGACCTCCCGCTCGTCGACTCCTACCGGCTGATGCACCGCATGTACCGCATCCCGGACGCCCGTTACCGGGAGAACCTGGACCGCCTGGTCGAACTCCTGTCCCTGGACACGCTGCTGGACGTCCCGGTACGGCAACTCTCCCTCGGTCAGCGGATGCGCGGCGACATCGTGGCCGCGCTCCTGCACGACCCGGACGTCCTCTACCTGGACGAGCCGACGATCGGCCTGGACGTCATCTCCAAGGCCAGGGTCCGCGACTTCCTGCGGGAGCTGAACGCGGAGCGCGGCACCACGGTCCTGCTCACCACCCACGACCTCCAGGACATCGAGCAGTTGTGCTCCCGGGTGATGGTCATCGACCACGGGCGGCTGATGTACGACGGTCCGCTCGCCGGGCTGCACGAGGCGGGGGAGAGCGAGCGCACCCTCGTGGTCGACCTGGAGCGGGAGCTCCCGCCAATCGACGCGGGCCCGGCGGCCCGGGTGGTGAAGGTGGAGGGCCCGCGGCAGTGGCTGGCGTTCCCGGCGTCGGAGTCGGCGGCGCCGCTGGTGGCGCGGATCGCGGCGGAGTACCCGTTGGCCGACCTGTCGGTCCGGGAGCCGGACATCGAGGCGGTGATCGCGAAGATGTACGCGGACAGGGCCACCGCCTAGCCCCGTGGTCCCCGGGGCCGCGAACTCGTAGTCTGCTCACCATGACCGAGGATGCCCCGGAGCTGCGCGCCTCCGACGCCGATCGTGAACGAGTCGCCGAGATCCTCAGGGACGCCCTCGCGGAGGGGCGGCTCGACATGGCGGAGTTCGAGGAGCGGCTGGAGGCGACGTACCAGGCCCGCACGTACGGTGAGCTGACGCCGATCACCAGGGATCTGCCGGCGGCCGGCTCCCCCACGGTGTCGCTTACCAAGCCCCCGGTGGACGACGGAAGTTGGGCTGGACGGTTCGTCGGCGGTGAGGGCACCTCCACCTGGGCGGTGGCCGTCATGTCCGGCTTCCAGCGCAAGGGCCGCTGGACGGTGCCGAGGCGCTTCAACTGCCTGGCGTTCATGGGCGGTGGGGAGATCGACCTGCGCGAGGCGAACTTCGCGGACCGCGAGGTGGAGATCAACTGCGTCGCGGTGATGGGCGGGGTGAGCGTGATCGTGCCGCCGGGCGTCGAGGTGGTGATGCGCGGCATCGGCATCATGGGCGGCTTCGACCACTACGAGGAGGAGACGCTGCCGGACCCGGGCGCCCCCAGGGTGATCGTGACGGGCCTGGCGTTCTGGGGCGGCGTCGAGGTGGAACACAAGGTGACGAAGGCGGAACGCCGACGCCTGAAGGAGGAACGCCGCCAGGCCCGCCACGAACTCCACGAGGCCCGCCACGAGTGGCGCCAGGAACGCCGAGAACAACGAGAGAACCGCCGAGAGAACCGCCACGACCGCAGACACGGCAACTACTGAGCAACGCCGGGGCAGCCAGCTCAGGGGGCGCGGTGGCTGTCGACCGACGCCGGGGCAGCCAACCAAGGGGCGCGGTGGCTGTCGACCGACGCCGGGGCAGCCAACCAAGGGGGGCGGTGGCTGTCGACCGACGCCGGGGCAGCCAACCAAGGGGCGCGGGGAACTGCGCGATCAGCCCCCACCGGCCCGCAGGTGCCCACCGCCCGGCCCGGCACCGCCGAACACCGTCGCCGTGGCTGATCACCGTTGCGGCGGATGGATGGTGCGTGTCGGTTGAGGGAGGGCCTCCCCTCGGGTGGAGGTGGTCTCCGGAGTCGTAGGAGGGGCGGAGACGGTTCGGGGCGTACGGGTCGCGGAGTGCCTGGTCGAAGTCGGTGACCGCGTCGTACACCCGGCCCGACCGGATCCCGTTCGTTGATCTGTCGGCGGACCCGTTCCCTGGCCGGGGTCCACCCGGCGTGCCCCTGGAACGGCATCAGGGTCGCCCCGACCCCACGGATCCCGTGGCCGCGGCCCAGGAGCCGACCCAGGTCCCGGCGGAGACGGGTGCGGCCGAGACGCCGTGCAGGCCGCCGCCCGGGACGCCGGTGGCCGCGGACGCGCCGTCGTCGGGGGCGACGACGAGGGAGAGGGCGGCGGACAGGGCCACGATCAGTGCCACTACTGCCCCGAGCAGGGCGAAACCCTCGTGACGCCGGGTCATGCGGATGCGGTCTCCTCGACCTGTGGGCGGCCTCTGACGTACAGGTCCTGCCGGAGTTCCCCGAACATTACAGACGGTGGGAACTCTTGTTCCGTTCCGGGAGTAGGTCAGCAAGGGACAATATGTGCGGGATCACCGTGAGGGTGGACCGGCTGCGAACGGGTGGAGCAGATGGCGGAACCTACGGAGACGACGGACGGCCGGGCTGACGGCCGGGCGGCCGCCGAGCCGTCGTACAAGTCCATGAACGCCTTCACGCCTGCCGACGAGGAGCGTCAGCGCGGCGTCCGGCAGATGAAGCGCACGGCGACCGGCCTGCTGCTGTTCGTCGCCCTCGTGTACGCCCTGGCCAAGTGGGCGTCCGGCGAGGGCGCCGGCGCCTGGGCGGACTACGTGGCCGCGGCAGCCGAGGCGGGCATGGTCGGCGCGCTGGCCGACTGGTTCGCGGTCACCGCCATCTTCCGGCACCCCCTCGGCGTGCCCATCCCGCACACCGCGATCATCCCCAACAAGAAGGACCAGCTCGGCGTCTCGCTCGGCGAGTTCGTCGGCGAGAACTTCCTCTCCCGGGACGTCGTACGGCAGCGCCTGCGCGCCGTCGGCATCGGCAGCCGCCTCGGCGCCTGGCTGGCCGAGCCGAAGAACGCCGACCGGGTCACCGCCGAACTCGCGACAGCGCTCCGCGGCGCGCTCACCGTGCTGCGGGACTCCGACGTCCAGGCGGTCGTCGGCGAGGCGATCACCCGCCGCGCCGACGCCCAGGAGATCGCCCCCGGCATCGGCAAGATGCTGGAGCGGGTCGTCGCCGACGGCGGCCACAAGCGCGTCGTGGACCTCGTCGTCACCCGGGCCTACGACTGGCTGGTGCTGCACGGCGACTCCGTGATGGACGCCGTCCAGGGCGGCGCCCCCGGCTGGACCCCCCGGTTCGTCGACCGTCGCGTCGGCGAGCGCGTCTACAAGGAGCTGCTGCGCTTCTGCTCCGAGATGCGGGACATGCCCTCCCACCCGGCCCGCGGCGCCCTCGACCGCTTCCTCACGGACTTCGCGAACGACCTCCAGTCCGACACCGACACCCGCGCCCGCGTCGAGCGGCTCAAGGGCGAGGTCCTGGGCCGCGGTGAGGTCCAGGACCTGATCGCGTCCGCCTGGACGGCCGTACGCTCCATGATCGTGGCGGCGGCCGAGGACGAGCGCAGCGAGCTGCGGCTGCGCGTCCGCGCCTCCCTGATCTCCCTGGGCGCCCGGATGGCGAAGGAGCCCAAGGTCCAGGACAAGGTCGACAGCTGGGTCGAGGGCGCGGCCGTGCACGTCGTGTCGACCTACCGCAAGGAGATCACCTCGCTGATCACCGACACGGTGGCCGGCTGGGACGCCGAGCACACCACCCGGAAGATCGAGGCGCACATCGGCCGCGACCTGCAGTTCATCCGGATCAACGGCACGGTGGTGGGGTCGCTGGCCGGGGTGCTGATCTTCACGGTGTCGCGAGCGCTGGGGGCGTAGACCGCGCGGGCCGGGGCACCCGAACGGGCGGCTTCGGTTCTGGACTCCCGGGCAAGGAGGCGCGCGTTGGGTACGGCTACGGACATGGGCGTGGACGAAAGCGGCGGCCGGACGATCACCACCCGCATCCCGGCGCGCCTGGACCGGCTCCCCTGGTCCCGCTGGCACTGGACGATCGTCATCGGCCTCGGCACCGTCTGGATCCTGGACGGCCTGGAGGTCACGGTCGTCGGCAACATCGCGAGCCGCCTCTCCGAACCGGGCAGCGGCCTCGCGATCTCCTCCTCCCAGGTCACCGGCACCGCCGCGGCCCTCTACGTGGCCGGCGCCTGCACCGGCGCCCTCTTCTGGGGCCGCCTGACCGACCGGTACGGCCGCAAGAAGCTCTTCATGACCACCTTGGCGGTCTACCTGGCCGCCACCGCCCTGACCTCGATCTCCTTCGCCCCCTGGTGGTTCTTCGTCTTCCGCTTCCTGACCGGCTTCGGCATCGGCGGCGAGTACGCGGCGATCAACTCGGCGATCGACGAGCTGATCCCGGCGCACTACCGCGGCCGCGTCGACCTGATCATCAACGGCAGCTTCTGGGTGGGCGCGGTGGGCGGCTCGCTGCTCTCGATCGTCGCGCTGAACACCGACTTCCTGGCGAAGGACGTCGGCTGGCGCCTGACCTTCGCGCTGGGCGTCGTCCTCGGCCTGGTCATCCTGCTGGTACGGCGCAACGTCCCGGAGAGCCCGCGCTGGCTGCTGATCCACGGCAGGGAACGGGAGGCCGAGGAGATCGTCTCCGCCATCGAGGCAAAGGTGGAGGAGGAGACGGGCAAGCCGCTTACGGCACCGGAGAGCGAGCTGGTGATCCACCAGCGCGAGAGCGTCACCTTCGCCGAGATCGCCCGCACGGTCTTCCACGACTACCGGCGCCGCGCCGTCCTCGGCTTCTCCCTCTTCGTCGGCCAGGCGTTCCTCTACAACGCGATCACCTTCGGCTTCGGCGCGATCCTCACGAAGTTCTTCGACGTGCCGACGGGGGACACCGGCTACTACTTCGTGGTCATCGCCGTCGGCAACTTCCTCGGCCCCCTGTTCCTGGGCAAGCTCTTCGACACGGTGGGCAGGAGGGTGATGATCTCGTCGACGTACCTCCTCTCCGGCCTGCTGCTCTTCCTCACGGCCTGGCTGTTCGACCGCGGCGTGCTGACGGCGGGGACGCTGACGGCATGCTGGTGCGCGGTCCTCTTCTTCGCCTCGGCGGGAGCGTCCAGCGCCTACCTGACCGTCTCCGAGATCTTCCCGATGGAGACGCGGGCGATGTCCATCGCGTTCTTCTACGCCCTGGGCACGGCCGCGGGCGGCATCAGCGGCCCCCTGCTCTTCGCCGACCTCACGGGGACGGGCAAGGTGGCCGACACGGTGCTGGCGTTCCAGATCGGGGCGGGCCTGATGTGCGCGGCGGGGCTGGTGGCGGCGGCGTGCGCGGTGAACGCGGAACGCCGGTCCCTGGAGGACATCGCGCGTCCGCTGACGGCCGCGGCGGGGGACAAGGGCGGGCCGGCGAAGACGCCCGCGTAGGAGAGGACTTCCAGCAGCTCACCGGCTCAGCAGCTCACCGGCTCACCGTCTTACCGGCTCAGCGTCACGGCCGTCACCGTCGTCGCCACGAAGGCGGCGCCCCCGCACACGGCCACCGCCCAGCCCACGCAGCGCGCCCGCAGCACCCGGTAGCGCCGCTCGTACTCGCCCCGCAGGGACACGCACCGGGCGGCGATCCGTTCCAGGTCCTGGCGGGCGCGCCGGAGGCTGTCGTCGACGTAGTGGTGCTCGACCTCGTCGCGCTGGGACGTGGTCAGCCAGTCCATGCGGCCGGTGAACTCCCGTGCCAGCTGTTCGGCCTCGGCGATCCTGGCCTGCCACAGCAGGTATCCCTCGACCTGGTTGGCGAGGTCTCCGTCGGCTCCCGGCGGGTGTCCGCCGCCCCTGCGACGTCCCGCCCCGGTCACGTGTGGAGCCTGTGGGCCTCGGCCTCGGCCATGGCGATGTCCGGGTGGTGCAGGTCGAACGCCGGGGACTCGCTGCGGATCCGAGGCAGGGTGACGAAGTTGTGCCGCGGCGGCGGGCAGGAGGTCGCCCACTCCAGGGAGCGGCCGTAGCCCCACGGGTCGTCCACACCGACCGGCTTGCCGTACCGGGCCGTCTTCCACACGTTGTAGAGGAACGGCAGGATCGACAGGCCGAGCAGGAACGAACCGATCGACGAGACCGTGTTCAGCGTGGTGAAGCCGTCGGCCGCCAGGTAGTCGGCGTACCGGCGCGGCATGCCCTCGGCGCCCAGCCAGTGCTGGACCAGGAAGGTGCCGTGGAAGCCGATGAACAGCGTCCAGAAGGTGATCTTGCCGAGCCGCTCGTCGAGCATCTTGCCGGTCATCTTCGGCCACCAGAAGTGGAAGCCGGCGAACATCGCGAAGACGACCGTACCGAAGACCACGTAGTGGAAGTGGGCGACGACGAAGTACGAGTCGGAGACGTGGAAGTCCAGCGGCGGCGAGGCCAGGATGACACCGGTCAGACCACCGAACAGGAACGTCACGAGGAAGCCGGACGCCCACAGCATCGGCGTCTCGAACGACAGCGAGCCCTTCCACATGGTGCCGATCCAGTTGAAGAACTTCACACCGGTCGGGACCGCGATCAGGAAGGTCATGAAGGAGAAGAACGGCAGCAGCACACCACCGGTGACGTACATGTGGTGGGCCCACACCGTCA
>NZ_JAEKKT010000061.1 GCF_019510245.1 Streptomyces sp.
AAGCAGAAGAAGAAGGGCCTGTTCGGCCGCTAGCCGGTCAGCGGTGCCGCAGCAGTCCGGCCCGTGACTCGGCGGCCGCGCGCGCCGGAGACTCCGGCACAGCGAGGTCTAGCTCCTCCAGGTTCGCGGCGATGCCGTCAACCGTCACCGTGGCGCCCTCGGGAGCCGTGCGCTTCACGAGGGCGAGACCGATCGGGCCCTCCTCGAAATGACGGACGGCACTGCCCATCCGCCCGACGATACGGCCGTCGAGCAGGACGTCCGACCCGACCGCCGGGAGGTCGATGTCAGAGCCGTCGAGGTGAAGCCGCACGAGCCGGCGCGGCGGGCGGCCGAGGTTCCAGACGCGGGCGACGCTCTCCTGCCCGCGGTAGCAGCCCTTGTCGAGGTGCACCGCTGCACCGAGCCAGCCGACCTCCTGCGGGAGGGTCCGGTGGTCGGTGTCGAGCCCGAGCCGTGGCCTGGCTGCTGCGACGCGCAGCGCCTCGAAGGCCTGCATCCCGGCGGTGCCTGCGGCCGGCTCGCCGAGCAGGAACGTCCCGAACCCGGTACGGGTCCCCAGGCCCTCGGCCTCCCCCGGCACCCAGGACACGGCCAGATCGGCCAGGCCCACCTCAACCCGCAGCATGAAGCGCATCCGATCGAGGAACTCCACCAGCGCCGGACCAGTGCCCGGCTCGACGTGCGCGAGCACTTCCGAACCGGTCTCGACGAGCTGCAGGTGGTGCTCGACGTGCCCCTGCGGGTTGAGCAGGAGCGCCTCGGTGGAGTCGCCGGGCTGAAGGTCGGAGACGTGCTGGGAGACCAGCGAGTGCAGCCACGACAGCCGGTCCGGACCAGCCACGCGTACGACGTCCCGGTGCGAGAGGTCCACGACACCGGTACCGCCGACGAGGGCGCGCTGCTCCGCGTACGGGTCTCCGTAGTGGCCCGCGACGGCAGCGTCCGGCGGGTCGGCGGGAACGGCGGTCACACCTTCATCAAAGCGCAGGACCTGACCGGGATTCCCGCTGGAACGCGCCAGCCGCCGAATATTGGCGTGCGCACGTCTCTACGCTCCTCACATGTCCCACACATGAAGTGACCAGCGTCGGTCCCTGCTCAAGCGCGCCGCCGCCGAACGTCACGCCGACGACGAGGCTCGCGAAGCCCTGCTCGCGGTGCTCCTTCGCCTGATCGATGAGTACCGCTTCGGCATCCGTGACCTCAGCACGGAGGAGTTCACCGATCTCGTCCGCGCCTGGGGGACGCTCAACGCCGGCGAGACCCAGTCGGAGGCCGTCCTCCGGATCGGCACCTGCTCCCGCATCACGAAGTAGCCCTGTGGATGGTGCGTTACCGCGGTAACGCACCATCCACAGGCGTCGACCGAGCTGACAGCGAAGAACGGTGGCCCTTCTCTTCGCTCCGCGAAGCGCGTCGTACCTAACCGCCTGCGCGTGGCGATTGGGATGAACGGACGACTCGGCTCTTCGCGCTCGGGAGCGGCCTGACCGGCTGGTGAGCCTGCGCGACCATCGGGCCTCGCGCTGGTCCCGGCATCACTTCCGGGTGCATAGTCCGGAACATGCGCGGACTGAGCCGTCGCTTCTGCACGTTGGTGACGTTGACGATCGTCGGTTGCATGGTGCTAGTTCCACCCGCCCGAGCATCGTCCGGGACGCTTCGCGTCACCCCATCCGTTCTGCATCCGGGCCAGACGGTGACCTTCTGCGGCAGTGGCTTCGCCTACGAGAACTCCGACAAAGTTGTGTCGTCCAGCATCGACGGCCTGGTGGGAACCCACGCTGGCGTGCGACCGGACGGGACCGCTTGCGCCTCCTACGCCTATGAAGACTTCCGCGCCCCTGCCGCTCGTTATGCGAAGTTGTTTCTCTCGTCCACCTCTGCCAGTGGCAGCGGCCTCCGCACCGACTACGGGCGCGTGTATCTAGCCAGTTCCACATTGCCGTTCACGGGCCCGGGCCAACTCGTCTGGCTTCTCACGTTCGGAACGCTCGCGCTTGTTGCTGGGCTCGCAACCCTCGCCATCGAACGTCACCTGGTGCATAGGTAAGGCCGGTTCTTGCAGCGGGCGTTGCTCGCCGCTTCGGGCCTTGGCCGCAGGCGTCTGGGGCATGCTCGCTTGATGATGCGGGAACTGTTCAATGCCGTCGTTGACACCGACTTCGGGCAGTTCGATCTGCTTTGGGGCGACGAGACGGACTACCTGGTGGGCTGCCCCGTCGATTGGGATGACGGCCATGTCAACGGCTTCGTTGGTGCCGGGAACCCACATGGGCTGCATCTGTGCATGGCGCGCCCGCATGGCGCATCGCCCGTTGTCATCGAACTGCACGCGGAGGAGCCGGCCGTGCCACCCCCGTCGTTCGAGGACGTGGTGGAGGTATCAATCGTGATTCCGCCGGAGGCGAGAGTCACGTGGTTTTCCTGGGGCGGCGAGACTTCGGGTGAACTTCCGACCGTTCCCGGTGGCAGCTACCGGGTGCGCGTGTGCTGCCAGGGCCGTGATGAAGCGGCTGGCGAAGTGGACATCGCTGAGGCCGTCATCGACCTCTACGTGATCCAACTGTGGCTTGCACCCCCGGCGCCCGAGAACATCGTCCGGATCGGTACTGAGGACGCCCGCCGCGGTATGCGGGATCTCGCGCGAAGGCAGCAGCAAGCTTCGCTGAACTCATCGGTTGATGACGAATAGCGCCGCTTCCCGCACACCGATCACTGCCTACGCAGAACACCGAAGTCAATGACTAAAAAGACCCCGAGGGCGGACACCGACAACCACGTGTGAAGGGTGGACGGTCCAAAGATGTTCAGGAAGATCAACGGGACGGCCAAGCAGAGATAGAGCCCCATGGCCAGCCGATAGCGCGGCACGTTCGGGTAGTTCTCCGGCCGGATCTGCTGTCGCCGAAGCCACTTCATGCGACGGAGGGTAACGCCGTCGGTCTGCATCCGGCGCGAGTGCAGAGAGCGCCGCGTCCTCGCGATTGAGACGGCCCCTTCGACGAAGGCCGCGCTTGCGCAACCGTACGAAGTTATCGTGCCGGGATGGATTCGGGATCTGCCTCGGGCAGTGGCGCTCGTAAGGGGATCCTTCTGGCGACCTACGTTGCGTGTGGTGTCTTGGGACTGATCGCTGCTGTGGCCGCAGGGGCCTTCAACAGCGGCGCCATCTGCGGCGAACTCGGATCGGACGATCTGCCGTGTAGCCCTGGTGGCGCCGTCATGGCCTGGGGATTCTTCGCCTTGATCCCGGGGCTGGCCTGGCTACTCACTCGGATGAAGAACCAAGAGGGCTTCTATGCCGTGGCGTGGGCCACTTGGCTGACCTCGCTGTTCGTCACCGGCTTCCTGGTTGTTCTCATGCCGAAGGCTTGACGCGCAGCTGAGCCGTCGGGACATCACCCGGGGCTTGGCACGCTCGCCCGCCACGCAGGGAACGGCGGCTAGCGCCTCTCTCGGCCAAAGGCGGTTGCCGAGCCTCGATGGCTAACTCATCATCTGGACATTGTGCGATTCGTTCGCGGTGACTCGGTCACCGGTGTGATGCCGATGTATGTCTCTGTGGTGCTCACTGCTCTGACTCCGGCTCTTCTCATGACGTTAGGTTGAACCGCTAGGGCGCCAGTTGAGCGGCAGCCCGAGAGCGGAGGACGGGGTGGGCAGCCGGGCTACGACTATGGACGAATTGCAGGCGAAGGTGGCCCGCCTCGTTTCCGCCGAGGGGAGGGCCGCCGGGCTGGCCTTTCGACCGCGCCCGACCGACGTGATCATTGCCCCGTTCCCCAAGTGCGGGACGACGTGGCTGCCAGCAGATGGTGCACAGCCTGCGGACCGGCGGGGACCTCGACTTCGATGACATCTCGCGGGTCGTGCCGTGGATCGAGACCGCCGCAGACCTTGGCCTCGACCTGGACGCTGAGCAGCGGGCCGAGCCGCGGGCGTTCAAGAGCCATCTGTCATGGACCCAGGTCCCGAAGGGTGGCCGGTACCTGGTGGCGGTGCGGGACCCGCGTGATGCCCTGGTGTCAGTCCACCGGTTCTTCGAGGGTTGGTTCTTCGAACCGGGCAGCATCGACGTCGAGACCCTTGGCCGCGCACGCTTCCTCGAGAACAGCGACTACTACCGGCACCTGGCTTCGTGGTGGTCGCACCGGGACGACCCAGAGGTCCTGCTACTTGCCTACGAGCACATGCTCGCCGCTCCGGAGGCAACTGTCCGGCGCGTGGCGGCCTTCATCGGGGTCGAGGCTACCGATGAGCGCCTCGCGACCGCACTCGACCAGTCCTCGCTCGCGACCATGCAGGCCAACCACGACAAGTACGACGACCTCATGATGCGCGCGTTGTCGGAGCGCAACTGCGACCTGCCGCCCGGGGGCGCATCGGGCAAGGTGGGGACCGGCGGCAGCGGCAGTCACCGCGGCCAGCTGTCCGAGGCGTTCCTCGCCGAGCTGGACGCGACCTGGCGCGAGAGCCTCGGGGCGGAGTTCGGACTCGACAGCTACCAGGCCCTTCTGGAGGCATTGCCCGGTCCATGAGTGGCGACGGGTCGCTCGAGTGCCACGACATTCCGGGCGCCTGCCGCCGACTCAGTCACCGCGCCACTCGGTGCTTGTCCGCGCTCTCAAGATGTTCCGAAAGAAGCGGTGCTCGTTGGCCGTCCCGGCAAAGAGCGGCTGCTCCTGGGCGAGGTCTTCGAGCTCGATGTCGCCGGACTTGCCGGCCAAGAGCTGCTGTTGTGCGAGCTCCCAACGGCGACGCCGCCACCAGGACAGAACGGGCACCCTCATGGTGACCTTGTTCGACGTGACGCCTCGTCAAACCTGCTCATCCTGACGGGCTCCTTCGCGTTTGGTCTCCGCTTCGACTCAGCCCCGCGTGCGCAAGCGAGCCAGCTCCAGGGATCGCCCGGTAGACATCAGCAGTGCCAGGCACAGGGCGGCGATCCCGACAATGCCATCCAGCCAGTAGTGGTTCCCGGTGACGACCACGACGTACGTCGTCACAGCTGGGTAGCCCACCGCCAGCCACCGCCAGCGGCTCCTCGAGACGAGGACGACGGTGAGTGCGAACAGGACGGCCCAGGCGACGTGCAGGGACGGCATCGCGGCGTACTGGTTCAGCAGCCCGTGATTGCGCGGATTCCCCCCGTACACGGACTCGCCGTAACGCACCCCCGTGTCCACGACGCCGAAGTCTGGTCGCAGCCTCGGCGGTGCCAAGGGATAGGTGAGATGAAGGACAAGACCGATCGCCGTCGTGAGCACCAGCACCCGCCGGAACCACAGGTAACGGCTCGGCCGCCACAGCAGCAGCCAGACCGTCACGACGACCAGGCCGAGGAAGTGCTCGAACTTGTAGTAGTCGTTCGCGGCGTGAACCAACCAGCTCCAGTGCAACACGGCCCGCTGCACTCGGCCCTCGTCCGGCAGGTGCAGGTCGCGCTCCACCGACCACACCTGGCTCGCATGGCCGCTCGCATGACCCGTACGCCGTCCTGCCAGGGCGCGACCAAGCGTGTACAGCAGCCAGAGGCCACCCAGCACGGCGGCCTCGTGCAGCAGTCGCCACAGCGGTCGCCGTTGCTCGACGGCCGACCGACTCTCGCTACCGCCCGCCATCACTGACGCGGCCCACGCCGCTCACGTCTCACCCCTGCGCGCGGGCTCATCGAACAGTGCCGTACTGCGCCACCACGGCAGGCCCACGAAGAAGCTGAAGAGCAGCACGAACTCGGCCACGAACACCTCGAGTGCCGCGTAGCCACCGCCGCCCCCGATAACTGTCAGCGCCACGCAGGAGTGCACGACGACACCGACGACCGGAACCATCAAGCCTCTCCCGCGTGCGACAAGGCCGAACGTCAGCAGCATCGCGGCGACGCCGATCAGGCAACCACCGACCACCACACCGAGGCCGTTGGCAAGGGACGCCTCGGCGCCAGTGGCAGGGGAGACGATGACCTCTGTGATCAGCACCGCGCCGAGAACGGCCAGCAAGACTCCCTGCGTGACCAGGGTCCAGCTGGCTGCGCGAGCCGCGCCTCGTGGAATCTCCCCTGGAGCGCTGGGTGGGCCTGCCGGCAGGACGGGTGACGTGGGCAGAGGCCCGGCCGGTTCTGCTGGGCGGCGCGGCGTACCCGCCTCAGGGTGACACTCGCAGAGGCAACCGGCGTAGGTCATGGCTCCGCAGGTGACGTGGCGGTTCGCGACGCAGAGAGCCGAGACCCGGAGCACGAGTCGCAGCCTAGGTCCCTCTTGACAAGCTGGCGCTAGGTCGCTTGAATCCAAGTTATTCGAGTTCTAGCGAACCGAAGAAGGTGCGAGAGCATGGCCATCCCGCCGCTCATCCGCGTAGGGACCGACTTCGAGAGCGAGTACCCCGGCGCCGAGGCCCTGGCGACCGAGTGCTTCGCCAACCTGTGGCGGACGGCTGAGCTGCTTATGGGGCTGCACAATCGCGACACGATGGACCGGCACCAGCTCTCCCCCAGCGCCCGAGAGGTGCTCGCCGTCGTCGAGGGCGCGGGAGAACCGCTCGAGCCGAAGGTCATCGCAGAGCGACTCATGGTGACGACGGGCTCGATGACCTCGTTGCTGGACAACCTCGAGAAGCGAGGTCTGGTCCGGCGGCTGCCGCACCCCCATGACCGCCGCAGGCTCCTGATCGACATCACGCCGGAGGCCCGGCTCATCGTCGACGAGCTGCTCCCGGCTCTGCACGCCAGGGAACGCGACGTGATCGGCGACGCCCTCACCTTCACCGAGCAACGGGCTCTTCTGCGCTACCTGGCCAAGCTCCAGCAGGCCGCCATCCAGGCGCGATCGGCGCCCGCGCCCCAGGGTGACGGCCGCCGCCGTACCGCTCGTCCCGCCACAGCGAAAGGACCACAGTCATGACCCTCACCGAAGCTCAGCGAGCCCACGTCTCGACGTCTCCGGCGTGGAGCGGGATCAACCACCTCGCGCTCATCACCAATGACATGGATGCGACGGTTCGCTTCTACCACGGCGTTCTCGGCGCGCGACTCGCCTCCACCGTGGGCACCTCGACGTTCCGTCACTACTTCTTCGACTTCGGGCCGCACTGCACCGTCGCGTTCTTCGAGTACGTCGACCTTGCCCTCGAGCCCTTCGCGAAGCCGGCCGGCGTTGCGGATCCCCGCGCGGTGCAGTTCGACCACCTCGCCCTGAACCTTCCCGACGAGGACGCGCTCCACGACCTGCGTCAGCGGCTCATCGGTGCCGGCTGCGAGGTCACCGAGATCATCGATCACGGCAGCGTCCGCTCCGTGTACTTCACCGATCCCAACGGCATCGCGCTCGAGGCGTCGTGGTGGGTTCGCGACGTCACCGGCCGACCGGCCTCGTACGACAACGAGCTCTTCGGCGACCCGAACCCCGTGGCCGCTCTCCAGGAGCTCCGATCCACCGGAACCCTCGCAACCGTTCCGAGCACGCGGCTCGCATGACCTCTTCCGACTAAGGACACGGACATGACACAAGCGCTCGACTCCGCCACACCGACAGTGACACCCGACCCTTCAGCGATCATGCAGGTCGGACTCGGCTTCTGGCCGTCCAAGACGTTGCTCAGCGCGATCGAGCTGCGCCTGTTCACGTTGCTGGCCTCGGACCCGCTGACAGGCGGCGAGATCGCCGATCGACTGGGGCTGCGCTCGCGGGCGGTCTTCGACTTCCTCGACGGCCTCGTGGCCCTCCGTTTTCTCGAGCGCCAGGGCTCGGGCGAGGGCGCGCACTACGCCAACACTCCGGCCACCGCGCTGTTCCTCGACACCGCCAGCCCGCAGTACATCGGCGGGATCCTCGAGATGGCCAACGCCCGGCTCTACGGCTTCTGGGGCGGGCTCACCGAGGCGCTCCAGACCGGTGAGCCGCAGAACGAGGTGAAGCACACTGGCCGCTCGATGTTCGAGGAGCTCTACGCGGACCCGGCGCGGCTCGAGCAGTTCATGGGTGCCATGTCGGGCATCTCCCTCGGCAACTTCCACGCGCTTGCCAACGCCTTCGACTTCTCCTCCTACAAGACCCTGTGCGACGTCGGCGGCGCCACCGGGCAGCTGTCGATCATCCTCGCCGAGCGGCACCCGCACCTGAGCTGCGTGAGCTTCGACCTGCCGATGGTCGAGCCCATTGCTCAGCGCAGCATCGCGGCCGCCGGCCTTGCGGGCCGGGTCTCCACCGCGTCGGGTGACTTCTTCGACGGCCCGCTCCCGTCCGCCGACGTGATCACGATGGGGATGGTCCTTCACGACTGGAACCTCGAGCGCAAGCAGCAGCTCATCCGGTCGGCCTACGAGGCGCTGCCACCGGGCGGCGCCCTCATCGCCATCGAGAACATCATCGACGACGACCGGCGTGAGAACGTCTTCGGGCTGATGATGTCGCTGAACATGCTCATCGAGTTCGGTGACGCGTTCGACTTCACCGGCGAGGACTACCGCGGCTGGTGCGAGGACGCAGGCTTCACCAAGGTGGAGATCCTGCCCCTCACTGGCCCGACCAGCGCGGCGATCGCCTACAAGTAGGCCTCAGGTCCGCGTCACCACGATGACCGGGCTGAAGCCGGCGGCGTTGCCGCTCATCGCGCCGAGGCCGGTCTTCAGGGAGTAGCTGCCCCGCGGCAGCCGGATGCTGAACACGTAGGTGCCGTTGCTGGCGATCTTCGCGCTCGCGACCCCGTGGTAGCCGTCGGCGTACCGCCGGAACAGCCCGATCGTGTGACCGGCCTTGTTCGGCGACGTGGCGCCCCGGATGACCAGCAGCGTCGTCGCGCCGGACGAGGAGCCCGACCTCGGCGACGTGATGGTGATGCGGGTGCCGACGCTGACGGAGTAGGTCGGGGCACTCGCGGCCGCGTTGACGGCGGTGGCCAGCGCCGAGGTGCGGACGGACGTGTTGTAGACCGCGGCCGCCGGGCCCAGCCGCCAGGTGCCGTCGCTGCGCGTCGTGGTCGCGTACGTGTGCGCGCTCCCGACCGCCGGCACGAGCGTCAGCTTCACGGTGACGCCGGCGAGGCCGGCGCCGCCGGTGACCCGGGTGAGCTTCCCGGAGTAGGTGACGCTGCTGCCGCTGGTCGTGGCCCGCGGCGTCGAGGTGCTGGTGAGCCGGGTCGCGTACTTCGGCGTCGCCACACCGGTGGCGGTGGAGTACTCGCCGTACCCGCCGGTGGTGTTCTTGGCCTTGACCTTGAAGCGGTACGTCGTGCCGTTGGTCAGGCCGCTGAAGAGCACCTGCCGGTTCGGCGCGGCAACCACCTTGGTGTCGATCGGCACGCCGCCAGAGGTGTACCGCTGCACGGTGTACTCGGTGATGGTCGAGCCGCCGGGGGTACCGGGCGACCAGGCGACGAGCACCTTGGTGTCACCGGCGGTGGCCGCGACGGTGGACGGGGCGGTCGGCGGCGTGGCCACCAGGAAGCCCGCCTCGTCCACGGAGTCGCCGAACCGGCTGCTGCCGCCATCCGGGTTGGTGACCTGGACGGTCTTCTTGCCGTCGGTGGCCGTCGACGGGACGGTCAGCGTGCCGGTGAGCTGGGTGCCGTCGGCGCTGACGTCGGTGATGGTGATGCTCAGCTGGTTCGACGGCGTGATGGCCGGCAGCTGCTCGCCGCTCTTCGCGAAACCGGTGCCGGTGATGGTGACCGGCAGGTCCGTCGTCCCGCGGGGAGCCTTGGCCGGCGTGATCGCGGTGATGACCGGAGCGGGCGTGACCGTGAGG
Source organism: Streptomyces sp. (assembly GCF_019510245.1). Taxonomy (GTDB): domain Bacteria; phylum Actinomycetota; class Actinomycetes; order Streptomycetales; family Streptomycetaceae; genus Streptomyces. The sequence goes on from NZ_JAEKKT010000061.1 coordinate 9,747, forward strand.
CCGTCGCTCAGGGTGCCGCGGCCGCCGTCCGGGTTCACGACGGTGATGTCGTGGGTGCCGACCTCTGTGTCGTCGCCGAGCGTGACAGTGACCTTCATCGAGGTGGCCGTCGGCGCCGCGCTCTGGACCACGGTGGCGGTGATGTCGGTGCCGGCGATCTTGACCGTGCTGGTCGGGGTGAATCCGGTGCCGGTCAGGGTGATGTCGGCGGTGCCGCCCTGGCCCAGGCTGCTCGGCGCCGCGTTGGTGACCTTCGGGCCGGCGTTGACGGTGAAGCCCCCGGCCTTGGTGCCGCTGGTGCCGTCGGAGTTGGTGACGATCACGTCGCGGGCGCCGGTGGCCGCGCCCTCGGCGATGTCGATGACGGCCGTGAGGTGGCCGGCGGAGAACGTGGTGCTCTCCACCGTGATGCCGGAGCCGCTGAAGGAGACCGTCTGGCCCGGGTAGATGCCGTCAGTGCCGGTGATGGTCACCGACTTCTGCAGTGCGCCCTGGCCGGCGCTGGTCGGCGCGACGGTCAGCCCGGTCGGGGTGGAGTTGGCGATGACCCGCAGGCAGCCGGTGCAGGTGAGCACCGTCGGGCTCTCGGGGTCGGCGGTCGGGGTGGACGTCTGCACGGTGTAGTAGCCGACGGCCGCGTTGGTCAGCGGGAAGGTGACGGTGAGCTGGCCGCCGCTGAGGGTCTTGACGACGCCGGGCAGCGCCCCCTGGTCGCTGACCCCCGGCAGGTACGCCGTCACCGTCGACTGCAGCGTCAGGGCGGGCTCGCCGGCGGCGGGGGCGACCGTCACGTCCTGCGCGTGCGCGTTGCTGACGAGCGGCGTGAGGACGTCGAGGTTGCGGACCCCGAAGCAGCCGGTGCAGGTGCTGGTGCCGCCGTCGGGGTTGGTGACCGTGACGTCGCGCGGGCCGTAGGCGGCGTCGCCGGCCACGGTGACCTTGCCGGTGAGCGTGCTGCCGCTGCCGGAGATCGAGCTGAAGGTGACGCCGGTCCCGGAGGCGGTGACGGTCGCGCCGGCCTGGAAGCCGGAGCCGTTGAAGGTGACGTCGGCGTCGGTGGTGCCGCGCGAGGCCGAGGCCGGCAGGACCGAGGTGACGACCGGGTTCTGCGTGACCGTGAAGGCGTTGCTCTTGGTGCTGGTGCCGTGGTCGGCGTTGGTCACGGTGACCGACCGGGCGCCGAGGGCGGTGTCGGGGTCGATCGCCAGCGTCACGCGGACGCCACCGGCGATGGCCGAGGGAGCGGTGACGTCGATGCCGTCGCCGAAGTCGAACACCGAGGTGGTCGACAGGTTGCTGCCGGTGATGTCGACGGTGCCGGCGTAGCCCTGGCCGCGGGTCGAGGGGCTGATGCTCGCGATCGACGGCGCCGGGTTGATGGTCAGCGCGTTGGCCAGCGTCACGAAGCCGCCGTCGGCGCCGCGCAGCGTGAGGTTGCGGGTGCCGGTCACTGCGGCGTTGGTGGCGCTCACGTCAGTGGTGAAGACGTCCTTCGTCACGTTCACCACCTGGTTGGAGGCGGTGACGTCGGTGGCTGCGGTGCCGCCGCCGCTGGCGGGGACGAACAGCGTGGTGGTGGGGTTGAAGGTGTTGGCAGCCGGGCCGGTGAAGGTGAACGGCACGGCCGAGGCGCCCTGGCCGATGACGAGCGACGCAGGCGTCGTGCCCGTGACGGCCGGCTGGTAGAAGGACGCGACCTCGGTGCCGGCCTGGCCCACCGCGTTGGTGACCTTGATGTGGTGCACGCCCACGGTGGCGCTGGGGTCCTTGCTGTAGGTGCCCCGCAGCGTGGTCGAGTTGATGTAGCCGTTCGCCGTCCCGCCGTCGACGTTCGGCACGAAGGACATGTGGTCCTCGGGGCTGCCGTCGGCCTTGAGGAAGCTGACGGTGGAGCCCTTGGACAGGTGGCTGCCGGTGATCGTCAGCTGGCCGTCCGGCGGGTTGGTGGTGCCGGCCCACAGCGCGCTGCCGTCGACGGTGGGGTTGCTCGTGTCGGCGACCGTGGTGCCGCCGGTGAACGTCCGGTCGGTGTCGCCCGGGAAGCCGGCGGTGCCGGTCACGTTGATGGCGTAGCTGCCGGGGGCGGCGTTCGCCAGATCAGCCTTGAAGGTGAGCGTGGTTCCGCAGTCGCCGTCGGTGCCGAGGACCGGTACACCTCCGGTGCACGTGCCGGTGGCAATCATGGTGCCGTCGATCACCGGCTGCCCCGTCACCGGTGGCGTGCGGGTGAGCGTCACCGTGTCCTGGGCGGATGGGTAGAACTGCGTGCTGCTCGACGTCACGGTGAACGACTTCACGCCGTCGTTGGTCGTCCCGGTGGGGTTGACGGACGCGAGGGCCTCCGCCGACGCGGCGGGCGCGAGGGCGATGCCTCCCGCGGCGACCAGGGCGGTGACACCCGTAGCGGCGATCAGGCGGCGGGCAGCGAGACGCATGTCTTCTCTTCTCGGATCTGGGGGGAGAGCGCGACCATCTTGGCGGATGCTGGGCTTCGTGGCAGGGACTTCGACGCCCGATGGGCGTTTCCTGCCTGGTTCAGCGGTTCGCGCACGCCGCGCACCGGCCGAAGAGCGCGACGTGGCCGACGTCGACCGAGAAGCCCTGCTCGTCGGCGATCGTGGCCACCAGCGGCTGGAGCAGCTCGGCGCCCACCTCGAGCACCGCCTCGCAGTCGCGGCAGACCAGGTGCACGTGGTCGGCCGACCCGGCCACCGAGTACGACGGTGAGCCGTGGTTGAGGTGGGTGTGCCGGACCAGCCCGAGGTCCTCGAGCAGCTCGAGCGACCGGTAGACGGTGGACAGGTTCACCCCGTCGCCGACCTGCTCGCTGATCGCCTCAGGGGTGGCGTGGCCCAGCACCCCGACGGCCTCGAGCACCCGCTGGCGCTGCGGGGTCAGCCGGTACCCACGGGCGCGCAGCTCCTGCTGCCACGCCTCGCCGGTGCCGGTCTGCTTGCCCACACCCCGAGTGTCCCAGGCTAGGAGCGCCGTGCGGCGAAGCGGACCTCGCCGTGGTCGTTGCCAGGCGTGGCGGCCATCCCGACCTGGAGCAGGTGGCTGCCCGCGGACAGCCGGATCGAGAACGAGTAGGTGCTCTTCGACGACGCCCGGACGGCCGCCAGCCGGGTCAGCTTGCCGGTGCTGCTGACCGAGTACAGCGTCACCACGTAGCCGGCCTTGTTGGGCAGCACGGTGCCGCTGATCACCTGGTTGACCGTGTGCGAGCCGGTCGGGGCGCTGACGTAGATCCGCACCGCCACCAGGGTCCGCCGCGCGGCGGAGAGGGACGCTCCGTTGCGGCTGTCACCGGCGTACGTGGCGGTGTAGGTGGCGTTGTGCACCGGCGCGAAGCGGTAGCTGTACTTGCCGGTGGCGTCGGTGGCGACGGTCGCCACCGTGGTCACGACACCGGAGTCGCTGCGGGCCTTGAGGACGACCTTGCCGGCCGCCACGCTCTTGTCGGTCCGGGTGACGGTGCCGGTCAGCGTGATCGGGTTGCCGCGCAGGACGCGGCCCGGCAGGGACCCGAGGCTGACCGTCGACGTCCACCTGGGCGTGACCGCCGGGGCGCTGGCGGACGGGCCGGCGCCGCGCAGGTTCGTCGCGCGGACCGACACGGTGTACGCCGTGCCGTTCACGAGGCCGGTGAAGCCGACCGAGGTGGCCGTCACGGTCTTCGTGACGGCACCGGGGTTCAGCGTCGCGGTGTAGCTGGTGACCGGCCGGCCGTTGCTGGCAGGAGCCGCCCACGTCGTGGTGAGCGCCTTGTCACCGGGGGTTGACGTCAGGGCGGTCACCGCGCCGGGCACGCCGTACGGCGTCGCCGTGGCCGGCGCGCTGGCGGGACCGGCGCCCGCGGTCGTGGCTGCGCGGACGGTGAAGGTGTAGCCGACGCCGTTGGCGAGGCCGGTGACGGTGGCCGTCGTGGCCGTCCCGTCCGCCGGGTAGGTGGTCGTCCCTGTGACGGTGCCGCTGTTCGGCGTGACGGACACCGAGTACGACTTGATCGGCGTCAGGGTCGCGCCGGACGGTGCCGTCCAGGACAGGTCGGCCTGGCCGGCCGCGGCGGTGACGCTCGCGACCAGGCCGGTCGGGGCGCCCGGCACGGCCGGCAGCGGCGTGACAGGGGCGCTCGTGGCCGAGGCCGGCGAGCTGCCGACCGCGTTCACGGCGACCACGTAGAAGGAGTAGGCGGTGCCGTTGGTCAGCCCGGTGACGGTCGTCGACGTCGTCGCGACGGTCTTCTTCAGCGTCCCGTCGGCGAGGTACACCTGGTACGACGTGATCGGGCTGCCGCCGTTGCCCTGAGGGGTCCAGGTCAGCGCTGCGGAGGCGTCGCCGGCGGTGGCCGTCACGTCCTTCGGGGCGTCGGGGACGCTGGCCGGGGTGGCCGCCACCGGGCCGGTGGCCGGACCGGTGCCGACGGGGTTGACCGCGGCCACCGTGAAGGAGTAGCTGGTGCCGTTGACCAGGCCGGTGACCTGCGCGGTGGTGCCCTCGACCGTGACCTCCGGGGTCGGGTCCGGGGCCGAGCCGTCCGACGTCTTGTTGACGGTGACGTCGTACCCGCTGACGTCGAGGCCGCCGTCAGAGATCGGCGCGTCCCACTTCAGGTTGACCACGCCGTTGCCGCGGGTCGCCGCGAGGTTGCGCGGGACGCTCGGCAGGTCGCCGATGCTGAACGCCTGCTCAGCGGTGGCGGAGCCGCCGTCGTTCGCCGGGGTGTTCGTGACGGTGACGTCGCGCGCCCCCAGCGGGCTGGCGGTCGGGCTGACCGTGACGGGCACGGTGATCGTCGTGGCGCTGATGGTCGGGGAGCCGGTCGTGATGCCGGGTCCGAACGCGATCGCGACGCCGCCGGTGTTGAAGCCGGTGCCCGTGATCGTCACCGTGGTCGGGCCGGTACCGATCCGCTGGACGTCCGGCGAGACGGTGTCGATGGTCGGCGCGGCCTTGACGGTGAAGCAGCTGCTGCAGGTCGCCATACCGCCGTCGCCGTTGGTGACGGTGAAGGAGCGGGCGCCGGCGACCGCGTCCTGCGCGACCGTGACCGGCACGACGAAGCTGCCGCTGGCGACCGAGGTTGCGGTGCCGGCGGTGACGCCGGTGCCGGAGAAGGCCACCGACGGCGTGCCGTTGAAGCCGCTGCCGCTGATGGTGACGTTGACGGTCGGCGAGCCGGCGGCGCGGCTGGCCGGGCTGGCGCCGGTGGCCGTGGGCGCGGCGTTGACCGTGAGGCAGTTCAGCACCGAGCACTCGCCGGTCTGCGTGGACGCGCCGTCGGTGTTGGTGAGCACGATCCCGCGGGGGCCGGCGCTCGCGCCGACCGTGTTCAGCGTGAACTTCATCTGGTTGCGGCTGATCCACTGGCTGCTGACCTGGGTCGGGCCGGTGGAGCCGATACCGCTGAAGGTCAGCGTCGCCCCGCGGGCCAGATCGGTGCCGTTGACGGTGAGCACGTACGCCGGGTTGCCGGCGGCGATGGTGCTCGGCGAGATGCTCGTCAGGTGCGGCACCGCGCCGGCGACCGTCAGGGCGTTGGCCTTGTGGCCGGTGCTGCCGTCCGGCAGCGTCACCCGCACGGCCCACGCGCCGTTGCCGGGGGCGATGCCGTCGACGTCGAAGTCGGCGGTCAGCGAGGTGGCCGTCAGGTTCCGCACGTTGGTGCCGACGACGTCGGGCTGACCGGCGCGCTGCAGCACCGGGACGGCGCCGGCGGCGAAGTTGACGCCCGTGATGGTCAGCGCCTGCGAGGTGGTGTCGTTCGTGACGATGGTCGGCGAGACGGTGCTGACCGCCAGGTCCTCGACGGTGAGGCACGAGCCGTGCGAGGCGGTGAAGCACTCGACGATCGAGCCGTTCTTGTCGAGGTACCCGAGCCGGTAGGTGCCGGCCGGCGCGCCCGCCGGGATGTCCAGGGTCCCGGTGAGGGTCTTGCCGCTGTTGGTGGCGACGGCCGCGCCGCTCATCGTCCAGTCGGGGTGGCCGAAGACGAACAGCTTCGGCGTGACGTAGCTGTTGCTGGTGCTCGCGGTGCCGTCCTTGCCGAGCGACTGGGTCTGGAAGCCGGACCCGGTCAGGGTGATCGTCACCGACGAGGTGTTGATGCCGACCGAGGTCGGGCTGCTGCTCGTGATGACCGGCGCCGCGCTGGGCGTCATCTGCGTGCTGCCGGCGTTGACCCCCAGGTCGGGGTTGGCGAGGTGCAGGTCCCGCGCGGTCAGCGGCGCGTCACCGGCGAGCGTCAGGGTGAGCACGGCCGAGGTCAGGCCGGTCACCTGCACGTTGTTCACCGTGATGCCGGTGCTCGGGCTGAAGGCCGCGGTCATGCCGGTCTGGAAGCCGGCGCCCTTGAGGGTCACCGGGAAGCTGACGCTGCCCTGGCCGGGGTTGTCGTCGTCGAAGGGCGCGTTGCTGTCCAGGGCCGGCCGCGGGCTCAGGGTGAGGACGCTGGCGGCGTTGCCGTAGCCGTCGCCCTTGTCCAGCGCGATGATCCCGTAGTGGTCGACCGTCGAGGCGATCGTCGTGTTGGACGGGTCGGAGATCGTGACGTCGAGCGTGACGCTCTTGGCCACCGCGTCGTAGGTCTTGCTGTTGACCTTGGTGGCGTTCGGGTTCAGGGCCTCGGAGTAGAAGCCGAAGCTGGTGGTCGGGGTGAGGCCGACACCGGTGACGAGCAGCGAGGCGTGCTGGACGCCGTAGCCGAGCTTGGCCGGCGTGCCCACGGACTGGTCGGTCCGCCGGACCGCTGTGACCTTCGGGACCTGCAGGCAGCCGGTGCAGGTCGCCTTCTTGCCGTCGGTGTTGGTGGCGACGACGTCGTACGTGCCGCCGTTGGCGGTCGGGTCGATGGCGAGGGTGCCGACGACGCTGCTGCCGGACGTGCCGGTCGTGGTCCAGACGACCTTCGGGTCAGCGACACCGGCCTGCAGGAAGCTCAGCGTCGTGCCGACGGCGAAGTTGGTGCCCGTGAGCGTGAAGCTGGCGGGGTTGCTGCCGCTGTTCGACGTGCGGCCGAAGCCGTTGGCGGTGGGGACGGCGCCGGTGACGGTGAAGCAGCTGGCGCAGGAGTAGACGCTGCCGTCGAGCGGCGGGTTGGTGACCTTGGCGTCGTACAGGCCGGGTGCGGCGGCCGTCAGCGTCACCGGCGCGGTGAGCTTCTTCGAGTCGCTGGGGTCGACCTGCGCCGGGGAGCTGTTCGTGATCGTCCGCGACGGGACGCCGTGGTAGGTCAGCACGACGCTCGCACCCGGCAGGAAGCTGCTGCCCGTCGTCGTGAAGGTCAGCGTCTGCGCCGAGGAGCTGTTGTTGGGCCCGTAGTTCGGGCTCACGCTGAGGTCCTGATCGGCCGCGAGTGCGGTGCCGCCGAGGAGGCCGGTGCTGATCAGGCCGGAGGCGACGAGCACGCCGAGGACGCGGCGGGTGCGAGACATGCTGCTCCATTGCTGGGTGGGAGGCTTCTTGCTGGCGACCACGATGGCGTATCGGACGCCGTTCCGGGGTCGTTTCGGGATTCGCCGCCGTCGCCCTCTCTCCTGCGTCGCAGCAGGTTTGAGAATCGGTTTCGCCTGTTATCGGGCGATTTCACGGCCGCTAGCCTCGTCGCGTGACCCGGGTGCTGCTCCTCGACGGCCTGCGGGAGGTCCCGCCGGACGCCCCCGTTCTCCGCGCCGACGACCTCGGCGTGGTCCGGGGGGAGGCGGTCTTCGAGACGATGCGGGTGCTCGACGGCCGCCCCTGCTTCCTCGCCGAGCACCTGTCGCGGATGCAGCGGTCAGCAGCCCGGCTCGGCATGGTGCTGCCCGACGGGTTCGAGCAGCTCGCGGCTGCGGCCGCCGCCGGTGCGGAGGACGCGGGGCTGCGGTTGACGCTGACCAAGGGCGGCGTCGGCTTCGCTGTGCTCTTCGACGTGGCGCCGGAGACGGTCGCCGGCCGCGCCGGGGTGAGCGTCGTGACGCTCGAGCTCGGCATCGCCTCGGACTACCGCGCCGGCCAGGCCTGGGCCCTCGGCGGCGTCAAGTCCACCTCGTACGCCGTCAACATGGCCGCCCTCCGGCACGCCCACGACCTCGGCGCGGACGACGTCATCTGGGTCTCCACCGACGGGTTCGTCCTGGAGGCGCCCACCTCGACGGTGGTCGCGCACGTGGACGGCGAGTGGGTCACGCCGCCGGCCGAGACCGGCATCCTCCCGGGGACCACCCTGCTCGCGGTGCAGCGCGCGACCGAGGTGCGGCAGCGGCCGCTGCTTGTCGACGAGCTGACCGCCGACGTGGCGCTGCTGTCCTCGGTGCGCGGCGTGGCCCCGGTGACGCGGCTCGACGGCTGCGCGCTGCCGACCGAGCAGTCACTCGCCCTGCAGGCGAGCTACGAGGCGCTGCTGCGGTCGTAGTCGTTCGGCGTCCTGCGCGGCGACTCGTGGCTGAGCAGGTCGGCCGACATCGGTCCCCATGCCAGGTCCAGCAGCAGTGACAGCGGGATGCCGTGCGCGAGCAGCGCCATCGGCGACATCGGGTTCTCCAGCTGTCGGGTGTTCACACCCAGAACGTCGGCCGGACCGTGTGCCCGAGTTGACGGTCAAGCGGGTGGATTTCAGATGATCCGAAGCGACCACCCGGCTGCGCCGTTCGCCGCGCAGCCCGTTCTTCACCCCCGAAAGGGCGAACCCCTGGGCACTTCCTCTTCCACCGAAGTGGTCGAGGGCCGGCTGGACTGAGCCGGCGCCCAGGGGTTCGGGTGCCTGTCGTGGATTCGCCGTAGGCCGTCTGAGGCCTGCGGTGGTCCGCGTCGTCTCGACGGCGTCTAGCGGACAGCCACCTCACGAGTCCGTTGGATACTCAAGTGTTCGGACCACCTCCCTTCAGTGTGCTTCCAGG
>NZ_JAEKKT010000283.1 GCF_019510245.1 Streptomyces sp.
AGCGGACGATCAACGCGCTCAAGGGCTTCCGGGCCGTGGCGACCCGGTACGACAGGAGAGCGTTCGTCTTTCACGGGACGGTCGCTGTCGCCGCGATCCGGCTGTGGATCCGTTAGTGATCCGCCGGACAGTCCTTAGGGTGCACACGTGAGCGAAACCTGGGACGACGGCGCGCCCGGCGTCATGAAGCTGCCCTCCGGTCGCCTCGTCCGTGGTCGCGGCCTGCGCCGCCTTCTCCCCACCGGTCCCGAACCGGCCTTCGCCTTCCACCTGCTGGGCAAGCGGCCTCCCCAAGTCCCCTGGGAGGCGCGCTGGCTGCGCTGGCCCGACTTCCGGCTGCCCGCGGATGACCGCGAGACCCGGTCCGTCCTGCGCGAGGCGTGGGAGCGGTCTGCCACCGAACGCGTCGAGCTCGCCTGCGGCGGAGGCCGGGGAAGGACGGGCACGGCGCTGGCCTGCCTGGCGGTCCTGGACGGCGTCCCCACGGAGGACGCGGTGGCGTACGTGCGCCGGCACTACGACAGCCGCGCCGTCGAGACGCCCTGGCAGAAGCGGTACGTACGCCGCTTCGGCCCCGGGGACCGCTGAGGGCCGCCCGCCCCGATTCGCGGCAGGGGGACCGGCGCGTTTCCCTGGAAGTGTCAGACCCGGCACTTCGGCAAGAGCACGAGGAAGCGTCATGGACATCCCTCCAGAACTCGTCGAGGCGAAGAGAGCCGTGGAATTCGGCCTGCTCGCCCTGCCCGGGGTGAACGCGGTGGGGCTCGGCATGCGCGAGGAGAACGGCGAGCTGTTCGACGAGCTTTCCGTCGTCATCTACGTCGAGGACATGGCGCAGGTGCCGGACGGCCTTCCGGAACGGATCGGCGATGTGGGCGTGTGCATCGTCGAGAGGTCGGTCGAGCCCTGCGGCTTCCCCGACGTCGCCCGCTATCGCGACGTGCGGGGCGGCATCGCGATCAGGAAACCGCACGTGGGGACGGGGACGCTCGGTGCGGTGGTGGTGGACGCGCAGAGCCTGGAGCGGCTCGGCTTGAGCTGCTTCCACGTCACCGGGAACGCCCACGAGGCGTTCCCGCACTCGATCTGGCAGCCCGACAACCCGCCGATCGCCGTAGGAGTCAGCATCGTCAAGGACGACAATCTCGGTGGGGTGGAGCGGGTCGACTTCCCGCAGACCGCCCCCTTGCCGTTCTCCCCGATACTTGCCGGGATGTCCGACGCGGCCCTGATCCACCTCGATGTGGCCGCCGCGGTCGGACGACTCCCGTCCCCGGCGATCGCCGACCAGGGCCCGGGACAGCCCAACCTGGTCGGGGCGGTCACCGCGACGGCGGACCTGAACGCGCCCGCCTGGCTGCCGCACTGCATACGGAAACGCGGATTCGCCACGGGTCCTACCAACGGACTGGCCTACCACCGCTTCCTGACCGTCAACTGGGAGCCGGGCGGCCCCAACGCCTTTCTGATCGACCAGGTCGCGGTACTGGGTGACGGCGTCTTCTGCGATCAGGGCGACTCAGGATCCCTGGTCCTGGAGGAGACGGGGCCGACAGCGGTGGGCCTGCTCTGGGGCCGCAACAAACAGAGTGCATTCGCGCCGGCCGGAAAAACGGGCTACTTCACCGAAATCCGCACCGTCCAGGCACAGTTGGGGTTCTCGACGGTGTGGCCTTAGGCCACGCCCAGTGCCGCATCAGGCATTTCGCCAAGCAGTGGGAGCACCGCTTCGAAACGGGACTTCCCGCGTTCGTCGAGGTCGCCCGGGGCGGAGTGCGGTTGTTCCTGTCGGAGCATGAGGGCGACGCCCATCCGGACACGTTGGTCTACCTCCGCGTTCGTGATGTCGATGCCATCGCTTCCGAGTTCGGTGTGCAGGCGAAGGACGCTCCATGGGCGCGTGAGACCGAGCTCTGCGACCCTGACGGCAACCGGATTCGGATCGTCACGCCGTGAGGGAATGAACATTCGCCGGGGGTAACGAGCTCTGTCTCGACCTCGGCTGAGGGGCCGCGAACGTGACTTCGTCCGGTTCGACAGATCACGACAAGTTCTATGAGACGGACCCGGTGGGGGAGGCCGGCCGCCGCGCGGCCGGTGCGGACGCCTGCGGCGGTGCGTACGCCTGGTGGGGCGTCGGCGGGGCCGTGACGCCGCCTGCGTCGCAGGCGACGCAGAGGAGGGCGATAGGGCGACGAGGTTGTGCGTATGGCCCCTACGGGAAGAGGAAGTTGACGAGAGTGGTGTCGACGAGCTGGGATACCGGCTTGAGCTGAGCGGACGTGGTGCCCACGCGGTTCTGGAAGACCGCGACGAAGCGTCTGCCGGTGGACCTTTCGTCGATGATCGCCGCTTCCGAGCACACGACCGCTCCCGTGTTCAGCGGCCCCTGCCCGACCTTCGAGAACACCATGTCGAAGTTCACCGTGGTGTCCTGGTCGAGCATGGAATGACGATTCAGCACCGCCTGCCGCAGCAGGGCCAGCATGGCTTCGTCGCTGTCCCCGTCGACAAGCGGGGTGTTCTGCGCACCGGCCAGACTCCGGCCGCCCAGAAAGGTGAACAGACGCGCCATCTGCCGGGCGGAGGTCGCCTGCGCCACGGGCCCGGTGTCGTTGACGCACGGAATGCGCCGGGGCGTGAATCCGTTGGCGAAGTCGCCGCACAGCCACATGCCGTCGGCCGTCTCCGGGCTGCCGGTGGCGCTGTCATCGAAGAACCCCGCCGAGGCCGCGGCCTTCGTGAGATAGCCGAAGCCCAGCCCGTGGATCACCGTGCCGGCGGAAGTGTTGCTGCCGTTGGCGATCGCGTCCGACAGCTCGTCGGAGAACGCGGGAGTGAATTCCACGAAGGAATCTGCTCGCACGTCGAAAACGTCGTCCCAGCGCGGAAGCAGGGTGTTTCCCATGTCCACCCCTCGGAGCTGGGCCACCCGCTGCGCGTCGATGAGCGGATTGAACGTGGCGCGCAGCATGGTGATGACGTCGGCCGGAGGCGGTCGCGCGTCGAAGGAATCCACCAGCTCGTTCGCGGCGCGCAGCAGTTCGTGTGCCGCCCACATGGCGGTGGCCTTCAGCAGGCTCGCGGAGTAGTGCACCTCGAGTTCGAGCTGTCCGGTGAAGAAGTGCGGCTCCTGCTGGTTGAGGGCCACGACGACGACCGGCTCGCTGCCGAGCGCCTGCCCGGACGGGGTCTCCTTCGCGTCGTGGAACGCCTTGTCCAGACCGGCGTCCCGCTCCAGCAGGTCGTCCTTGAGATCCGGGAACAGCCCCATGGCCGCCTCCTCAGTGGTGGGGACCGTGCGGCCCGCCGTGAGGCCCTCCGTGCGGGCCGCCGTGCGGACCGTCGTGGGGCCCGCCGTGGGGACCGTCATGTGGACCGTGCGGTCCGCCGTGGGGACCGTCATGCGGTCCGCCGTGGGGACCGTCGTGCGGGCCGTGCGGCCCGTCATGTGGCCCATCGTGAGGCCCGTGCGGGCCAGGGTGCGGGCCGTCGTGGTGCGGTGATTCCACATCCACCGTGTCCATGTACACGACGCTGCCCTGCGTCCCCGACTCCGGATCCTCGGGATGGTAGGCGACCGTGACCGCCTCCTCGACGACCAGGAGCCTCCGGGCCGCCCCGCTGTCCGGCCCACCGCCCGGAAGGGGCAGCTGCCCCGTGTAGTCGGAGGCGGAGAGGGAGACGTCGTCGACGCGGTCGAGTGGGGACGCGCTGTCCTCCAGGGTGAACCAGGCGACGGCGTCGTCGTCGAGTTCCGGATCGCGCTCCTGGAGGAACGCCGTCGCCCTGGCGGGACGCACGCCCGTGTCGGCCCCGCCGGGCACGGTGTAGTTGGGACCGGACAGCTGGACGAGCAGGGGATCCGTGCCGGCCACGGTGAGGACGCGCTCGGGGAGGACCCTCAGGTTGTCCGTGAGCACGATCTGCGACAGATGGTCACCCGGCAGGGAGTCGGGCTGGAAGCGCGTCAACGCCAGCCGGACGAACGGGAAGTAGGCGCCCCCGGTGTCGAGGTCGATGTCGCAGAACCAGCGGCCGGCATCCCGGTCGAACCGCGGCTCGTAGCCGACGGCCGTGACCGTGAAGCCGGCGGTGAAGTCCGAGGGCTCCGGCAAGGGGAGGCCCGCCGCGACCGTCGCGGCGCCGGGGAAGGCGGATGCCGTCGGCGTGCTGACGGGCGCCGAGACGTGGATGGGGTCGCGGCCCAGCACGCTGATGAAGGGGTACGAGGACTCCGGCGCGTCGCTCCCCTCGTCGCGGACCAGCACCCCGAGCAACTCGCCCTCGCCGGAGGAGAACCACGGCCGCTCCAGATAGACCCGCAGGCCGCCGAGCCGACGGCGGGTGAGCGTGCCGGGCAGGGAACCGGACGCGTCGAAGGACTGGGTCGGCACGACGTCGATCACCTTGGGCGCCGCCGGCTTGGCGCTGCTGAACACCGTGTGCGTGACGTCGACCGGCTGCTCACCCGGCCGGGACAGCAACTGCTGCTCGGGATGGTCCCCGAAATCGGCCGGGAAGCTGTCGGCGAACGGCGTGGTCGCCACCACGTGGTACCGCACCGTCCGGTGCTTCGTATCGCCGAACTCCTGCTTCTGCAAGGTCGGCGGAATGCTGCTGTCGCCGTCGGCGCGCGCCTGCTCGGCCGCCCGGGTGTTGAAGAACAGCGTGCCGCCGGCCAGGACGAAGGGGAGGGAGGCAGGCTCGTCGGGGACGTCGCTCCCCTCGAGCGGCGGCTTCGGCAGCGTCAGCCCGAAGACCGGCGCCGCACGCTCCTGCGGCGTACCGGGCTCCTCCTGCGCCGGGTCGTCGGTCACCTCGGTCCACTCCGCGAACAGATCGATCCGGTCGGTGCTCGCGGGGTCCACGCCGACCGTTCCCGACAGGTGCTCGGCGGTCTCGCCGTGATCACGCCCCGCGAGGTCCGGGATCTCCAGGACGGGCGCCATCAGGGGGTGCTGCACGGCATGGACCAGAGTGAGCTCGTACCAGGGCGTGAGCATCCAGTGACGGCCGCTCCGGGCCGCGTTCATGATGGCGGCGAAGCCGTCGCTGCTGTCGCCCAGCTCGTCGTGGCACCAGCGCAGCATGCCCATGATCCCTTCGTCGACGCGGACCTTGGAGCTGACCCGTACGACGGCCACCGCCGCCTTGGGCAGCGAGACCGTCAGCACGCGGGCGGCCGCGTCGAGAACCGGCGGCCCGGACCCCTCGACGACCCGCAGCCGCAACGGAAGACCACGCCCAGCGACAGTGGATCGGGCAGGTACGGCACCTGGATCGACTCCCCGGTGTGCAGCGTGTAGCCGCCGGGGTGCCCCGGGGTATCGGGCGCCGTCCGGAAGCCGGGCAGCCCGGGATCGTCGAGACTGCCCGACTCCCGTACGGCGAGCTGGTACACCGCCTGCCGGGTCGTCGAGTTGCCGGAGGCGATCGCGTCGTCGAGCTTGCCGTGGCGTTCGACGCATTCCAGCGACGCCTTCGGAGCCACCAGATGCCGTTCGTCGACGGGCAGGTACGCCGGATGCGTCCCGCCGGCGACCAGCGGGGATGCGTTGAAGGCGGCGGCGTACGCAGCGGTGGACTGCCCGTCGTCGCTGCGGATCACCATCCGGTGCGCGCCGGTTCCCTCCAGGAAGGGGGAGCGCGGCAGCAGCAGGGGGGCCGGGACCGGTTCGTGCCGCCGGAAGGTCGTCCCGCCGACGGGCAGCGCCAGATCGTCCTGGTCCATCCGGTCCGTCGCCTGGTCCACGGTGGGGCCGTTGCCCGCCAGGTCGACGGTGCGGACACGGAGTTTGTACTGAGCACCGAAGCGCAGCCGGGGCAGGCTGCCCGGCTTCGGAGCGGTCTCGATCTCCAGTGGCAGCTTCGTGAATGCCTCATTGCGGACGGGCTGCGGTCCCGCCGTCGGGTCCGGTGTACCGGGGCCGCCGTTCGGGTCGTAACCGTCGACCATCACATTGCCCGGCAGAGGAGCCGACAGGGCCCAGCCGTTCCAGGTGACCATGTGCTCGTGCACATGGACGCGGCCGTCGCGCCCGTCCGGCTGCATCAGGCCGGTCTGCACGAAACCCTCGTCCGTGACGGGGGGAACGATGGGCGGAGTGCCCGCCTGCGCGCCGGGCGGGTTGTAGCTCACGATGCGTTCGTTCAAGGACCGCCACTTCCCCCGGTCGTTGACGTCGACCCGGTAGCCCCGCACCAGGTCCTCCGAGGTGAACGTGGTCAGGCCGTCATCGTCCCGCTGCCGGTTCTGGTCCGCGGCGTGCAGGAGATCGGACTGGAGGGCCTGTGCGTGGCCGGTGTGGACGAGGGCGAGGCCGGTGGTCCGTACGGTCGGCGGCGCGGCGGGGGCGGGTGAGCCCTCGGGCGGCGCATCGGCGGCGGCGGACGCGGCGAGCAGCTTCAGGTTCGTACCGTCCGTGTCGGTCTGCTCGATGCGGTACGTGTCGGGCCGTTCGACGCCGTCGTCACTCTCGCTGACGGGCAGCGCGAGCAGCCCGCGGGCCGGCGGACCCAGCGGATCGGATCCGGAGGCGGCGGCGCAGAAGTTTCCGTCCTGGTCCAGGACGTACAACGTGGCCGGCGTGTCCGGGACATTGGCGGAGTCCGGGAGCGCCGACGGGACGGTGGGGACGAGCACCAGGCCCAGCCCCCCATGGGTGCGCGGCAGTTGGTCGACCGGCAGGGCCAGGTCGATGACCAGGCCGAGGCGGCGCAGCAGCGCCGGATGGTCGCCGAGGGCGGAGAGCATCTGGTGGAAGTCGGGCTTGGGTTTATCGGGCCGCGGCGGCGGCTCCGGCAGCTCGCCCGCCCCGGTGGACCCGTCCCGTATCTGCGGATGGAAAGAGAGGAACTGCTCTTGGGCCGAGGAGAGATCCGGCTGTACGTTGCCGGTGGGGTCGTCGGCGGCTCGTGCGTCGGCGTCGTCGAGCTTCCCGGCGACGTTCTGCAGGGTGTCGGGCATGTCCTCGCTCGAGGGGAATCCGGCGAACCCGCTCATGGCCGCGGGGTCCGGCAGCTCGGTGGGCGAGGCGGACGCGATGTCGGCGTAGGCCCGACGGTCCGCTCTGGCCAGGTCCGCCGCCGCATAGGTCACTTTCGCCCGTGGCGCGTAGTCGTCGAAGGCGAAGGAATCCAGCGGGGTGTCCGGGTGGAAGAACCGCTTCCAGAGGTTCGAGTCGGCGGGATTCCCGGCGAGGGTGAGTGGACCGAACGGCGCACCGGCCGCCGTGCTGCGCCCGGTGCCCTCGTCCACGGTCGCGGTGTCGAGCATGAACCGGGCGTTCGCCAGGAGCGCCGGCCAGTCGAGGAAGTCCTCGAACGGGGCGAGGGTCGCCCCCTGGCCGTCGCCGTCGACGCTCAGCCGGGGCGCCACGAACACCGAGACCAGGGCCTGGGTCCCGTCGGGCGACAGGCCGGCCGGCAGGACGACCCACTGGATGCGCTGTTCGATCGTCACGAGTGGATTCCCCTTCGTCTCGTTCGTCCCGCGCGGATCCCGTGGCGCGCCCGGCTCAGGGGGCGAAGGCCAGGCAGTAGGTGTCCCAGTGGCCCGGCTTCACACAGTCGGCGAAGCTCGGGTCGCCCGAGCCGCCGAAGCGGCGTTGCAGTCCGAGGGAGACGGACTTGCTGAAGAACGCAACCTTCACACTGACGGTGAGGGTGCCCTCGCCGTACACTTCCGTACGGTTGCCGGACTTGACGTACGTGAGCTTCAGATAGAACTCCACGGACACGCTGACCAGACCCAGCACGGACAGATAGCCGCCGCAGCGCAGATACCCGGCGAGCTGCACCGCCTGATCGCTGTACGCGAAGTAGATCCCCGCCATCAGATGGACGCCGCCGCTGGCGACCCCGAGATCGAGCGAGGTGTTGCCGCCGAACTCCAGTGACCCCTCGATGAGTTGGATACCGGCCGGGCTGACCGTCAGCGAGAAGAACCCGCCGCCGCCGAAGATGCCGACGCTCAGGTTGAACGGGTGGAACCGCTCGGCGACCGAGAAGCGGAAGGTGACCACCTGCCGGTCGTCGAACGGGATCCGCAGCTCCGCGCCGAGTGACACATTGCTCAGGCTGAAGGCGCCGAACTGCACGGCGGGAACGGCGAGGGTGTATCCCGCCTTGATCCCGCTCTGGTCGACGTCCACATAGGCGCCCTTGCCGAAGCCATCCTTCGGGAGCAGTTCCTTGAGCGTGTTGATGAATTCCAGCGCGCTCTTGAAGCCGACCTGCAGACCGGAGGCGTTGAGGACCGGCCGGCTGCCCGGCTTCGTGACGAACTCGATCCGGCCGAAGTCGACGGTCAGGAGGCCGGCGAAGTCCAGGCCGAAGCCGGTAAGTACGCCGCGTACGGTCGACTTCTGCGCGGCGTCCGGCGTGCAGACGGTGGTGGCCTCCAGCGTGAGGGAGGCGTTCTTCAGGTTGATCGCGGCGAAGTCGGCCCCGGGCACCAACGGGGTCCGGCCCTGATGGAGCGCGGGCGTCCACAAGTAGCGCAGTTCCCGGCCGTTCGCCAGTTCGCGGGCCCGCAGGATCGGCACGGGCAGCAGACCCCTCGCCAGCCGGTCGGCGATGATCTCGTCGGCGTGCGGGCCGGTCAGCTGGGCCAGACCGTTGATTCCGGCGGGAGCGACCGGCTCGAGCAGTTTGAACAGATCGACCGAGCCGAGCAGCTTGGCGTCGCCGAAGATGTGCTGGAGCTGGTCCACGCTGACAGCGGTCGCGGCACCGGCGAAGTCCTGTGGCAGCAGCCCCGCCTTCGCCGTGATCGTCTGGACCACCGAGGACGGCTGCGCGAGACCGCCGGCCTTCTCCGCGGCGAAGCTCACGGCCAGCGGGTCGACCAGGTCGAGGAAGGCGGAGCTGGGACCCGCGGCGGCGAACCCGTTGGCGACGTAATCCCGGCGCAGGGCGACCTGCCGCTCGGCGGGCGAACCGGTGAGCTGCTCCACGGCGTGTACCCGGGCCGTGGCAAGCTGCATCTCCGGCAGTGCGCCCAGCGGATGACCGGACACGGGGGCCATCGTGAAGGTGAGCGACCCGACCGGCATGCTCGTGGCACCGGACTCCACGCCGTCCGGCAGCGGCGTCAGGGCCATGGTCTGGCCCTGGAGCGTGACCCGGCGAAGGTCCTCGGGAGCGGAGCCGTAGATCCCGGCCACGTCCACGCTGGAGACTTCGTTCAGCGTGAAGAACATCAGCGGCATGGTGAACGTGACGTGGCGCTGCTCGCTGTCGGTGCCGACGACGGTGAAGCGGAACGGCTCACCGGACCCCTCCAGCTTCACCTGGTGGGTGTTGTCGGCGGGGGCGAGCGGTGGAGTGATGGTGTCGGTGATGCGCAGCGCCGCGAACGGCATGCTCTGGCCCACATGGTGATAGTCGACTCCCTCCCCGTACGTCTGCTCGGGCTGGGTGACGGTGATGCGGTCCTCGCTCACCAGGTACGCGACCACCGTGCCGTCCCCTTGGGCCACGAACCTGCGCTTGGCGGTCTTCGTGCGGACCGCCGCGTGGCCCGAGCTCAGGAAGCCGCGTTCGACGACCCGTACGTACTGGTCCCGGCCCAGTTCCGCCTCGTGGTGGTAGCCCTGCAGAGAGATCCCCGGCAGCGGCGCGAAGTCGCCGCTCATCCGGACGCACGCGCCGAGCGGAGTGAGGATGAAGCGTTCGGCGCGCAGCGGCTCACGCTGGAATCCCTCGACCGGCACGCCGTTGAAGATCAGCTCGCCGGCGCTGGTGACCTTGATGAGGTCCCGCAGGTTGTCGTCACTGATGGGGGAGCTGATGCGCTGCGGAGTGTCCGTGAAGGCGGCGAATGCCTTGAGCCGCCCCTCGGCTCCGTCCTGTCTCGTCAACGCCGCGCGCCACAGCGGTGCGTGCCCGTCCTCGGACACCGGGCCGTGCGCGAAGGACCATCCGCTGTCCCCCTCGGTCCCCAGCAGGAGGCGGGCGGGGAACTCGATCGCGGTGCGTGGCAGTCCGCTGAAGACGGAGATCTCGCCGTCGTCGGGAGGTATGGACACCGGTACGGAGGTGTTCTGCAGGAGTTCCCAGGCCAGCAGCGCCTCCGAGGCGAGGTCGATGCCGTCCTCGCCGTCCGGGAGCAGCAACGCCAGCCTGCTCGTCCCGGCCGAGACCGCCGGGACCGTCGGTGGGAAGGCACCGCGCACGTCCGACTCGCCGACGTGCTGCGGCGGAAGCCCGAAGAGCAGCACCGCCGGTTCGTCCGCGTTCTCGCGCACCAGCCGAGAGCCGTCGCGCTCAAGGTTGATCACCGAAACATGCAGCAGGAGCATGTCCTCGACCCGCAGAATGGTGAACGGATCGGCAGTCATCGCGGCACCGCCTTCCGTCGGCCGTCCGTTCTCCTCAGTGTGGCGAACGGGTGAGGTGTATGCACCTTTTGTCGGCTTCGGGGCGGACTCGGTCCGTGCGGTGCACCCGGGCTCGGTGCGGTCGTTCGCCGATGAACGACCTAAGGACTGTCCGGCGGATCACTAACGGATCCACAGCCGGATCGCGGCGACAGCGACCGTCCCGTGAAAGACGAACGCTCTCCTGTCGTACCGGGTCGCCACGGCCCGGAAGCCCTTGAGCGCGTTGATCGTCCGCT
>NZ_JAEKKT010000284.1 GCF_019510245.1 Streptomyces sp.
GAACTTCACTCTCCTCGACATCGCCGGCGCCTACAGCCTGCAACTCCACGTCTGCCCTGCGTCCCCGGAGCATCCCCACATCGAACTGGTCCAGTGAGCCCTCGCAGAAGTCCTCCGCGCCGACGTGTACGCCGCGATCGACTCTCTAGTCAGCAGCCTTGGCCAACTACCAGATGATCCAAACGACAAGTCCTACTGATCTTTTCGTAAGTTCGGTGGGTGTGGTGGGCTGATGGTCAGGCCGGTATGGGCGAGGAATGACCATGGCAGTCGGGGGTTGGCGTTGATGCGGTGGATGCCTTGCTCGGTAGCGTCGGCGACATCGGCAAGGTGGTCGCCGGCGAGGTTGGCGAGTTCACGTTTCTTGAGCGAGGACCACAGCAGTTCCACCGGGTTCAGCTCGGGAGCATAGGCGGGTAATCGTTCCAGGGTGAGCCAGTCCTGTTCGGCGACCCAGGCCCGCATCGCCCGGCTCCAGTGGGCGGACAGGCCGTCCCAGACCAGGACCACTCGCTCGCCGCGGTAGAACACCTTCATCTGCTCCAGGACCTCGATGAGTCCGGCGGTGTCGTAGCTGCCGGGCTTGAGGTGGAAACACAGCCGAGCCCCGCGATCGGGATCGGTGGAGTGGTAGCCCAAGGCCCCGGCCATCGACGCACGCTTCCAGTTCAGGCGGTGCCGCAGGAGCGGAGTCCGCCCACGGGGCGAGTAGGTGCGGCGGATCTGCGGGAGCAGGGAGACGCCTGATTCGTCGAGGAAGACGATCCAGGCACGTGTGTTCACGGCCCCTTTTTGATCCGCGGCCACTCGTGCGCGATCCAGCGGGCGATCTCCGAATCGTCCCGCTCGACCGCCCGCCGCTCGGGCCGTTGCAGGCTCCATCCGAGCCGGCCGGTCAGCAGCCGCCACACCGATGCCCTCGACAACACCACCCCCGTTGCCCGGGTGACGACCGCGCCGACTCGTTCCAGGGTCCACAGGTCGGCCTCGAAACCATGAGCCTGGGCACCTTGCTCCAACGCGGCCCGGATCATCTCGACTTGGGCGTCGTCCAGCTTGGGTGGGCGTCCGGTAGCTGCCCTTCGCCGCAGGGCCGAAGCACCGCCTTGCTCCCACACCCGCCGCCAACGCCGCACGCTCTCGGCACACACCCCCACCGCCCTCGCGATGTCCGCATTCGAAACGCTGTCCTCGAACAACTCGACTGCCCGAACACGACGTGCCTCCGCCAACTGAGGCCGCGACAAAGGAGGAAGGGAGGAGCCGGCAACCGAAGGGGAAGGTTGATAAGCCACCCAGACAGCCTCCCACCCACACAGCCACCACACCCACCGAACTTACGAAAAGATCAGTAGGGGTTGGGGGAGGCGGTGTTGTGTCGGGTTTCGGCGAGGTGGATGTTGATGGACCGGGTGAGGATCAGCGCGTCCTGTGGCTCGTCGGCCTGGAAGGTGACGCGACGCAGGAGGGTGACTCCGTTGAGTGCGATGCCCTCGCGGGCGAGGATGAAGACGAGGGTGAGGAGAGCGGAGCGGGCGTTGCCGTCGTGGAAGGGGTGGAAGAAGCACACGTCGAGATAGGCGCGTGCGGCGCGGGCGATGAGGGGAACGGGCGGGTCGGTGTGGCGTGCGCTCTGGGCCAGGCAGGCGTCGAGGCGGGCTCGGGTGTCCGGGCCGATGCCGTAGCGTTCCCGGCCTCCCTTGGCGAAGGCCGGCAGGTCGCGGAACGGCGGCGGCTGCGGTGTGCCCAGCACGTGCTGCTGCCAGCGCTGGAGCAGCTCGAAGTCGAGCATGGCGCCGCGTGCTGCGTCGGTGCGCAACAGTTCCAGGGCGGTGAGCAGGCCCTGTGCGCGGGCGGGGTCCAAGGCGCCGTCGAAGGCGCGTATGTCCTCCGCCACGCCGTCGCGCGACGGGACCACCGGTTCGTGCCCGCCGCCGTCCGGAGCGTCCTGCCATGGCACGGTCTCGCGCACCGCGAGCCAGCGCTGGAGGTGGTCCGGCGCGGGTCCGGCGGATGGTGCGCCGTCGTCGGGGCGCAGTGACAGCGCGAGCTGCTCCGCGACGTCCTCGACCAGCACGATGTCGGGGCCGGTCCAGCTCGCGAACCGCCCGCCGATCGCCTCGTCGACCAGCTCCTGCGCGAGGCCGGGCGCGACGCCCCAGCGGCTGAGGAACCAGGTGAGCACTTGACGGCAGTGTCCGTGCCAACCGCTGCCGCAGCCGGTGCGGTCGGTCACCTGCAGGATCAGGTTCCGGGCGGCACGCTCCCACAGGATCCGCTGGTCCTCGATGCCGGCCAGGTCCAGCGGGTACGCGTCGAACCACCCGGCGAGACTCTCCAGCCACTCGCGCCATTCGCGCAGCGCCGCGACGACACGAGCGAGCGTCTCCTGCGGTGTGGTGATCGAGTCCTGGGGGCAGCACCAGTTCCCGATGGGCCCTCCGTCGAAGTCACCTTCGTCGTGCGACCAGCGCCAGCCCACGGTCCAGCGGCCGTAGTGCTCGGCGAGTGCCTGCGACATGGCGTCGGCCCAGGGCTGTCCCTCGCTCCAGCTCCAGTCACTCATCGCTGGGTCACCGAAGGGGACGTCGGCGTGGCCGGGCACCCTTTGGGCGGGCCCGAGCGACCGCACTACCTGCGGTGCTGACGCGCTGTCGAAGAAATGCTGGGCGGGATTTACATCGTCCCAGGTCAGAAAACGGGGGGCCAGCTCGACAATCACCGCGCAAGCCTGCCACGTCGACCCGGCTGTGGTGCAAGCGAATTACCGCAGGAGGCGCCAGCCGACGTGTTCAGCCTCATGCCGTCAGTCGCCCTGAGCGGGGCCCGTCCTGCCGTCTTGGACTCACCAGAGGTGTGACTGAGCGCTTCAGTTGGCCAGTTCAATGTCCGGTCCGCAGCCCGTGCCTTATCCCGCGTCGCGTCGGACGAGCGCGTGCGCGATGGGCTCGCCGCTGCGCTGCGCGTAGGTCATTCGTTCGCGTATTTCACGCAGGGTCCGGGGGCGGTATCCAGGCCCGCCGCCGCAGCAGCTCTTGTGGAAGCCCACGCCGGCGTTCAGCAGCACCGTCAGTGTCCGCCACGCCGCAGTATCCCGCCGTCGTGGCGCGGCGAACGCCGAACCTGCGTGGATCAGCGGCTGCGCACAACGGGGACAGGCCCGCTGTCGCGTTCTGTCGTAGGGCTGCTTGTAGGAGGCCCGGCAAGACAGACAGACGTACGAGGTCTTCGCATGAGCCATGCGCTCAACCCTAGAGATCTCCCTGGGGACCGACCAACGAATTGAACGGATCGAGAGGCCCCGAAGGAGGGTCCGCACGCCCTCCAGACCCAACTGGCCGACTCGACCTCTCACTCGCCAACCGAAGCGCAACTGCTGTCACGGTCACTACGGCAGAGGCCCAAGGTCGCCGTGGACAATGGTCTCGGGGATCGGGGGGCGGTCCCACAGAGCGAGGATCTCGTTCGCCATGGCGACGATCGCGCGCGTGTCCCGGTCGCCATACGCCTTGATAGCGGCGGCCGCCAGGCCGCGCGGGACAGCACCGGCGTCAAGCAGGACTCGCCAGTCCTCCGGCGTGAGTTCGAGGAACTCCAGCCCTGTCAGCCCGGCGATCTCCAGTGGATCGGCAAGCGTCCCGCCGTAGCAGGAGAGGGTACGCAGGCGTGGCAGCCCGGTAACGGGTGCCAGGCTGAACGGTTCACCGTCCCAGACGCCAAGGCTCAGCGCTTCCAGTTCGGAGTGGGCCGCGGCCTCAATGCTCCTGATGCTTTGGTGGTTGACCCACGCCACGTGGGGAAGTCCGGCCCGGCGGTGCCCGGCGTACCAGTCCCGTTCCGGATCCTGGACCAGGGCGGTGAGGGACTCGGCGAACAGTTGGGCTCCGACGCTCTGTTCGTGGTCGAGCACGATGATCTGTCCGGTGTGGCCGCACGGGCCCGGCGTCAGGTCGACGGCGACCCGATCCCCGCCGCCGGTGTCGCCGATGACGATCCATCCGGGCGAGCCGACCAGGTCCTGCACGGCGGCGTCCGGCCCGGTGACAGCCGCCTCCATCGCCGCGTGTTCCCAACGGAAGGGACGGCACGATCTGTCGGCGATGGAAACGTCGTCCAGGCAGCCCAGCTCGAAGCCAACCGCGTCGAAGACGCGCTGCGCGGCCTCGTTGTCGTCACCCCAGTCCGCCCACCGCGCGCGCGTCACCCGGTAGAGCACCTTGATCTCCCCGGGCAGCGCCACTCCCAGACGGGCCTGTGCCGCGACGATCTCCGCCTCGGTGGCGCCGATCGCCTCGGGTATCCGCTCGCGCAGCGTCCGTTCCAGCCATGCCAGATCCACGGACGGAGCCGGCCGCGCCCCGGGCACGGCCTCGGGCAGGCGGCGCCACGGCTCGGGCACCGCCCCCTCGACCAGGAGCAGCGCCCCCGGGTGAGCGTTTCCGAGGCCGGGATCCGCAGCAGGGCTGGGATCAAACAGATGAAGCACAGCCTTCCCGCTCGGCTCGATCTCCACGGTGAACGCGATGTGGGCAACTTCCGCCGCGGTGAGCGCGTTCCGCACCCGCTCGATCGCGTCGAACTCCTCCTGCATGTCCGACACCAGCAGGGCACGCCCGGGCTGCGGGCGCCGCTGCCGTAGGGGCACGCTCCACGAGCCCCGACCGATACTCCCCGCCACGTTGCCGCCCGGCGCCGCGAGGCTCTCCCTGTGGGCTGTCCGCAGGAGCCGCAGCAGAGGCTCCCAGGTGGCGAAATCATGCAGCGAGGACAACAGCAGCCTCCGGCCGATTCGGTGATCATGACGGTGGTGATTATGTCGTCCGCCGCCGACAATCCCGTCACCCGTCCGGTGTCGTCCAACAGCGAGAGGTATGGCCGGCGATCAGTTGCATCTGTCCTCCTGTCGGCGCGGCGCTCCGGGCGAGGCAAGAGACGTGCCGGAGCCCCATCGGAGCCGGGCCGTCCTCGATGCCGAACGCTCACACCGCCGACCTCTGCGCCGGCCCCACAGAAGTCGAGGGCGCCAACCGCCTTGCGGCAAAGGTCGACACTGAACGCTCAGCTCGCCAAGTGTCACGCTCAGTGGCGAACTGAAGCGCTCAGTCACAGCAAGCAGGTGTGACTGAGCGCTTTACTTGGCGGATGAGCGGTTGAGTTGGCGAACTGAGCACCCGCGCGTGGGGACGCCTGGCAAGCCGAAGCGCTCAGTCACACGTTGTCGAGCAGGGGTTCCTGCTTCCCAAACCCTCTGCGGATCTCCTCGGCGAGGACGCCGTCCCCTTCGCTACTGGGGCCCGTACTCCGGCGCCGGCGGCGACCGCCTCCCAACTCGCGCTGGCCTGCCCGGGTTACGCCGTCAAACCGGATCAGCGCCCTGGCTACACTCCCACTTCATGACGACGATCTACACGACCCAGGAGTGGAAAGGCCACGGGAGGCAGAACTACTACTGGAACGAGTACAGGCTCGAAGGCGACACCGTCGTCAAG